>JAYTTI010000001.1:0-91088 GCA_043745405.1 Ferruginibacter sp.
CGGCTGATTTTTTTTAGTAACCATAATTGTAGTAGTTTTAAATGAACTATAAATTTAAGGACTGTGATCGAAAGGCTACCGAAGGTTTAGTTCAACAGGCGGCTTGGCAATATTTTGCCGCTGTTGGTAATGCTGTTATGAAATTAAAGCAATACGCTATCCTCGTAAGCCGTCGTTGTTTTTTCTTGAATAACGGCCGAAGTGTACACCATTATTTTCGTGGAAATATTATTAACTTATCAAGTATTCAATCACAGCGTTTCGCCGGTTGGTCAAGAAGACACAACCGGGGCGTTCGTGATAGTAGATAGCATTAAATGGGCAACACGAACAGGTAAAAAATTATTTTTATAAATTGTATTTGCGCTATATAAAGGCATCCGCGTTTTTTTAAATAATGATTTAAAATACAGGGAGTTGAAAAAATTGTTTTGCAACCAGAGTAGCGTATATTAGCGTAAATACACACCTTAGCGGGCACTGCTTATTTAATTTGTTACCTTTATTGAAATGAATAAATCTTTCGTTGACCGATTATATTATACTCTTAAATTGTCTGAAGAAATATTTTTTGATAACCCCCCTATAATTGTTGAAGATTTCGGTTCATTTAAATTAGAGTTAAAAAATAATAATCTTATTGTTCAAATGATAGCTGAGTATAAAACAGAAAATGATGCTAGGAATTTTGTTGAACCATATTTAAGAGTCTGGGAATTAGATAATTTAATTGAAAGAGGACGAAAAGAATTTCAGTTTGAATTCGTAAATTCAATAATAGTTGACAAAAATCCCCCTCCTTCAGATGGCTCAAAAATTATTGAAACTCAGGTTGGAGAATTATTGATTTTGACGGATCATATTACTGTCCATATTACAAGGAAAAATTATCCCCGCCCGCCCCATACACTTTTATACTCCCCTGACGTCGAGAGTCTTTCAAAAAGATATGAGGGTTATCTTGATGGCAAAGAGCCAATTCTAAGTATGGCATACTTTTGTCTTAGTTTAATTCAATCTAAGATAAATGGCAGAAAAGAAGCAGCCAGAATTTATAATATTGATATAGCTGTTTTGGATAAGCTTGGAGAGCTAACTTCCGAAAGAGGTAATAAGGCAGAAGCAAGAAAGTTAGATAAGACTTCGACTTTAATTCCACTTAGAGATGCTGAATCATCTTGGATACTACAAACAATAAAGGCATTAATTCGTCGGAAATCTGAATATGATTTTAACCCAACCGCAATATTTCCTCTCATCGATTTTAGTTCATTACCCGTGCTTTAATTTTTATATCAAATGAGTTCAAATGCAGCGATCCGCGAAAGGTTTGGCAAAATACGGGCTTGACCTTGTTATCTTCAGCAGTTGTAATGTCTCGTCCGGAAATAGGTTGCCTACAAAATAAACAGAAGTATAATGCAAAAAAGTAGAATGAAATACAAGAGGAGTTCAGTACTTATTAATAATCCTGACTGTTGTATCTTGGTATTTCAAGCCTGCTGAAAGAATCCCAGAAATATCGGTACAGTTAATCAATAAAAGAATAGCATGAACCCCAAAGTTGATTTTTATTTTAGTAAAGCACTAAACTGGCAGAAAGAAATCAAGAAATTGAGAATGATCATTCTTGACTGCAACCTAGCCGAAGAATTGAAGTGGGGTTGTCCATGTTACACGTTTGAAAAAAATAATATAGTTTTAATACATGTGTTTAAAGAATACTGTGCCCTTTTGTTTTTCAAAGGTGCGTTGTTGAAAGATACCAGGGGTATCCTCATTCAGCAAACGGAGAATGTACAGTCGGCACGCCAGGTTCGCTTCACCAATCTTCAGCAAATAGTAAAGCTTGAACCCATCCTGAAAGCCTACATTTATGAAGCTGTTGAAGTGGAAGAAGCAGGCTTGAAAGTGGAGTTAAAAAAGACCACAGCATACACCATGCCTGAAGAATTTCAAAAGCAATTAGATAAAAAACCTGTCTTAAAAAAAGCATTTGATGCATTAACCCCGGGACGGCAAAGAGGATACATGTTGTATTTTTCTGTACCCAAACAATCCAAAACCCGTGAGTCGAGGGTTGAAAAATGTGTACCGCAAATACTTGATGGAAAGGGATTAAATGATTAATAATCCGATGAGAAGACTGCTGTTTTAGAAAATCACTTCAGTTAATCAATAAATGAGTATAAAATTATGAACAAGCTTAATAGCAATAAAAAGAAGTTGTCACCAGAACAACGTGAAGAACTACTCAGCATATTGCAAGACCGTTTTGAGAAAAACAGGAACCGCCATAAAGGTGTTGAATGGGGGCTAATAAAAGCAAAGTTGGATCCGCCAGCTGGCGGAGAAAAACTTTGGTCGCTCAATGAAATGGAAAGCACCGGCGGTGAACCGGATGTTGTTGGGCATGATAAAAAGACGGGCGAATACATTTTTTATGATTGTTCAGCAGAAAGTCCTAACGGCCGCAGAAGTATTTGTTACGACCATGAAGCGCTGGAGTCAAGGAAAGAAAATAAACCTAAAGAAAGCGCTATCAATATGGCTACCGCTATGGGCATTGAAATTTTAACGGAAGAGCAATACCGGGAGTTGCAACAACTTGGGAATTTTGATACGAAGACGTCGAGCTGGATAATAACACCTGCTGATATTCGAAAACTCGGGGGTGCTCTCTTTGCAGATCGTCGCTACAACACAGTCTTTGTGTACCACAACGGTGCGGAATCTTACTATGCCGCCAGAGGGTTCCGAGGCTTGCTAAGTGTATAAATTTTGCACACACCGTGATTGGGTTGTTCCTTGTTACACATTTTGGAAAAACAACATAGTTGTAATAGTTTGATTTAAAGAATACTGTGCGCTTAGTTTTTTAAAAGGTGCCTTGTTAAAGGATGCCGATGTGGTTCTAATCAAACCTGGGGAGAACAATGAAAACTTGAAATTGACAATCCTAAATATTACATTTGACAACTTCAAAAGTAAAAATGGAAAATAAAATTCAAAACAAAGGAGTAAAGCCTGATTCACCCATTCTCTCATTCACCACTACAAAGGCGTTCACTTCATGGTTGGCAAAATATCATGCAGTATCAACAGGCATTTGGATACAGCTTTTCAAAAAACAATCTGATGTTACAACAATCACCTATTCAGAGGCACTTGATGTGGCGTTATGTTATGGATGGATTGATGGACAAAAAAAACCGTATGATACGGAATCATGGCTTCAGAAATTCACACCCCGAAGACCCAAAAGCATTTGGTCTAAAAGAAATCGGGAGCATATAGCTCGGCTTGAAAAATCAGGGAAAATAAAAGCAGCAGGTATTAAACAAGTAGAGGCAGCCAAAACAGATGGCAGGTGGGAACAAGCCTATGATTCGTCAAGCAACATGGTTGTGCCTGCGGACTTTCTAAAAGAATTGGCTACAAATAAAAAGGCAGAAACTTTTTTCAAAACACTTAACAAAACTAATACCTACGCCATTGTATGGCGACTTCAAACCGCCAAAAAACCTGAAACAAAAAATAAGCGGATGAAGGTAATTTTTGAGATGTTAAAAAAGGGAGAAAAATTTCATCTGTAACTTAAAACAGTATGAACAGCCTATTTACCGGGCGAAAGCAGATAAATTTTATTGCCTACATAATTATTCTTTTAGTTATCATTGTATAACAGATCTATAAACAATTGCTATTATGAAAAAAAATTCACTCCTTATTTTTTTTGCTTTTGCTTTTTCATGGCCAATATTTGCCCAAACCATAACTGCTCCAACTTATACTGAACGGGCAAATAAATTACTTTCCACTTTTCAAAAAGATACACTGCAAATATTACAACTGCCCTTTAATGACAGCCTCCGCACTCATTGGGAAAGGTTGCCGGGGCAACGGCTTGGTTTAAAATTATCGCATTTTAAGGAAGCACAAAAAATTGCCCTTCACGAATTGTTACGCAGTTGCCTCAGTACCCAAGGATATTTAACCGTTACAGCCGTAATGTTTAATGAAGACATACAACAAAAATTTGAACCCAATCTGGGCCGAAATGAATATTGGGTTGAGGTATTTGGCAACCCGTCTACTGATGGTTTTTGGAGCTGGAAACTGGAAGGGCATCATCTTTCGCTGAATTTTACATTTCAGGGTAGCCGCATGATTTCAAACAGCCCCTACCTTATGTCGACCAACCCGGCGAATTCTTTAACAGACAGCACAAGGGCAGGATTGGTAATTTTATATAAGGAGGAAGAAATGGGCAGGCAGTTGGTAAATTCATTAACGCCGGAACAGTTAAAAAAAGGATATAACAGCCGTAAAAAAACAGCCATTGTTTATAGTGAACAGGATAAAAATAACATCACTGTACCGGACGAAGGTATCTATTTTGGTGAGCTAAATAAAGATCAGCAAAGCCTTTTAAAGCAACTGGTAACAGAATACTTTAATAATTTCAATGCAGGCGAAGTGCCTTCTGTTGATACTTTTTGTAATAAAAAACTCCGGTTCTTTTATGTTGACAGCCGTGAAAAGGGGAAACCGCATTATTATCGTTTTGAAAACGGAAACCAGATAATAGAATATGAAAACTACGATAATCATATTCACTGTTTCTGGCGTACAAATAATGATTTTGGAAAAGCCATCATTAATTAGAAGTGGTAAATCTGGCTGTGTAAAATGTATGGCAATCTAAGCCTTCTTCTCCGCAACAACCTTTTCCATGATTCAATAAATCGCATCGTCATTTGTTTTTGCACAAAGCAATTGAAAGAATATTGCATGCAAAAGAATGACCGATTATCGCTTAAAGTCCATCAGCTTTTTCTATTTCCAACTTTTTTCTTTAAAATTGCTATAGTAATAAATTATATATTTCAACGTTTCTGAAATAGGATATTGCTGATGTTGCAGGCCTGCTTGTTCTTTATGGCATATTGTATGCTTAAACGTAAAGCGCTTAAATAATTTCTATAATGCCACAATTGTTAATTAAATCGTCCATTTTCATACAACAAAACTTTTGTACCACAGATGAGTATTGATATAACTAAAATATTCAAAGCTTCGAAACTTCATTTAGTGCCCACAATAAACAATCTGTTTTTCTATAATGAAATAGATATTTTTCCAGGTAAGATTTTGGAAAATAAAACCAATACTATCAGAAAAATTATCCAGGAAACCCAACGGTATGAATTGTTTTTGCAGCAGAAGGCCCGCCGTCCAAATTATGACGCCTATGCCTGCTTTCAACCATTTAATGAGGCTATAAAAGCCCTTTATCCTTTTTTAAAAAAACTTCAGCTGGAGGTTAAAGCGGGAGATGTTATATTGAATTTGTGGGACAGATCGGGTTGGTTAACTACTCTTCTTTCAGGGTTATTTCCGCAACAGCACATCATTGCTACCTGGGAAGGCAATAAGGATATATTGGGGTATAAAGGTTTTTCTTTTTGGATGCAGGAGAATAAAAATGTAACTATTTTATTTTGCGATTTAAATGCTCCATTACCATTAAAGGAAAAAAGTATTGCTTTTTCAATTGGGTTAGATGCCTTTCATCGTTTCAACCAGCATATTTTATTGAATGAACTTATAAGAGTTGTGAAAGAAGATGGCGCCATTATTTTTCCGCATGTACATTTAAGTAACACCGAGCCAGACCCCTTTTTTGAAAGAGGTGGAAAGCAAATGCATGGAAAAGACTATGACCTTGCTTTTCAGCATCTAACTGAAAACACCCATTGGAAAGGATTTGTTTTTTCTGAACCCAACATGTTTAAGGCTAATGATATAGATTGTTCTTCTTCCATTCCAGTGATATCTAACCCCAATACTTCCGATTACAATGCATTGATTGCACTCCTGCCAAAATCATGGGAAAATGAAACGTTAAGTGCTTTTACTTTAAAAGATATTCCAAATGTAGAAGACGCATATATTTTAGTAAATACATTATTGCGTACCGACCTGAATCAACAAAAGGTTTTTATAGATTTCGGTCATTTAAATGGAGCCACAGGGTCTTTATTAAAACGTCATCCCGTTTATGTAGAACGGGTTAAAGATTTAGAACAATATCAACTGACAGCATTAGCAGCAAAAACCATTTTTCTGGCTAATAAGGGAAATACTATTAAAGAGATTTGCAGCATATTAAATGCCGGTATAAATATCCTGATTAAAGAATTGGAAATACTGGAACGCCTGGGGTTATTGCAGGTGCTGCCTGTTTCGTTTGATGGATTTCGTTTGCAGAATCACCTGATGACACAACAGTATATTATTCCTAAATCAAAACAAAACTTACAAGCATTATGGCAGAAATCAGTAAAAATTTTTCCTGATAATATTGCACTTATTTCCTTAATGGACCAGAGCGAATTTACTTATAAAGATTGTGATGACATTGTACATAACATTCTTTCAGCGTTACAGAAAAATGGTTTAAAAAAGGGTGATAAAATAATTATATGTTCTAAAATTCATACAGAAGCTATCTTATTATTTTGGGCCTGTATGCAGGCAGGCATTGTGGTGGTTCCAATTGGAGCACATTTAACGGAGGCTACTTTTTCTTATATTCTTAAACAAACCGGAGCCAGCCTGTGCTTTACCAATCAAAGCTTTTTTAAAGAAGGTAAATACAATTTTGAAAATATTCAAACCATCCTGTTTGATGAATCAGAGGAGATAGCAGGCAACCGTTATTTTGCAGATTGGTTGGTTGAAGAAGAAGAAGCTGGCAATTTTCACGAAGACACTATTTCACACAATGATGGAGCAGTTATTTTATTTACGTCAGGTTCAACCGGTGTACCCAAAGGGGTGGAACTATCACATGGTAACTTATTTAGAAGTGGCCGGTTGATAACAGAAACATTTCTTTGGGAAACGGAGGACCGCTTTTTTGCATTGGGAGGTTTAGATAGTATGAGTGGTTTGCGTAATGCCACCATTGCACCGGTTCATGCAGGATCAGGCGTAATAATTCCTGATGAAATTTCTTTGAGTAACTTATTTACCATTGCTGAGGCAATAGCTGAAAATAAAATTACCATATTAGGCTGTAACCCGGCAATGCTTCGTCAACTGGTAAAACATAAAGATAAAATTGGCAGTCAATTAAAAACAATCAAAACCCTTATTTGTACCGGCAACAGATTAAGTAATTCATTAAGGGCAGACGTTAAGAACAGTTATGATTTAACTGTTTTAAATTATTATGGATTAACAGAAACAACCGGCATTTGTATCTCTCAAAGCATTTTGGATATTGAATCAGATGCAGACACTATTGGAAAACCCATTGATTGTATTGCTCAAATTGTAGATGAACATGGGGAGGTGGTGCCACTTGGTGCCGAAGGTGAACTAAGGATTTTTAGCGAAAACCTGATGCAGGGCTATTTTAAAAATAAGAGTCAACCTGATTCGGTGATACGGGATGGTTGGTTTTATACACTTGACCTGGCTAAATACACAGCGGATGGAAACATTCACCTAATAGGTAGAAAAAGAGATATCCTAAAAACTTCAACCGACGAATTGGTTTACCTAAATGAAATTCAGCAATTTATTAGTGGTCTTGCTTTTGTTGAAGATTCGTTTGTGTGCTCATTTCAAAAGGAAGATGCAGAAAAAATTGCGGCATTCATTGTTTTAAAAAATGCCCTTTCATTAAATGAGTTGCAGATAAAACAAGCAATCAAAAATGAAATATTATTACACCTCGGGGAAAATAAAATCCCTAACCAAATTAAATTTTTATCAGAACTGCGTTATAACGACAGTGGAAAATTATTAATCAATCAATTAATTAATGACTTATACTAACATCAACAGCCTGTTTGAAACCTTACAACTATCAGCTTTACGCAATCGGTTATTTGCTCAGATTGGTGACAAAAAAATAACCTATGGGCAGTTGCAGGAAGAAATGGAAAAGCTTTGGTCAATTTTTCAAAAAAATGGATTAACGAAGGGAGATAAAGTAGTACTATCTGCCAATGATGATTATTATACAGCATTGTTTTTTCTGGCATTTTTGCGTTATGGAATTGTTACGGTTTTTATTGATCCGGATGTACCTCCCAAACGTGCAATGGCAATCATTGAAAAAACCGGAGCCGATATTTTTGTAATGGATGAGGAGTTGTTTGTTACAAGATTAATTGATACAAATTCAACAGCTTTTCATTTAAAAATACAGGCAGCCACTCAAAAAAAAGGAAAGTTATTTGAGCGGTTATTAAAAAATAAAAATGTAACCCCGGCAGCCGATGAATTAATTTTCCCGGCAATCATGAATGCGTCTTTTGCAGTTCCCCAGGCAATTGATATAATTGACGATGATGATGTAGCTTATATATTGTTTACTTCCGGAACCACTTCAGATCCAAGAGGAGTGATGATTTCTTATGGTAATCTTTTCGCTCATTTGCATACATTGAAAAAAGTGTATGGTATAAATGAAAACGACCGCTTACTGAACATTCTTATGCTTTATCATGCAGATGGAATTATTCAGGGGCCATTATTAACTGCCTTTAATCAGGCAACCTGGATACGTCCTTTTCGTTTTGATCTGTCAAATATTGGAGATCTTTTCAATAGTATTTACAAATACAGAATTACCCATTTTATTACAGTGCCCACCGTTTTATCTTTTATGAATAAATTTCATGAGGGGTACGAGGATAGCTTTCAAACTGACAACTTTAAATTTATTATTTCAGTTGCTTCAAAATTAGAACTAAAACTTTGGCAAGACTTTGAACAGAAATTTCATACCCAGTTAGTAAATGTATATGGACTAACGGAGACTGTTGCAGGTTCATTGTTTTGCGGCGTAAATGAACTTCCCCGAAAAATTGGGACCGTTGGTGTACCGGTAGATTGCGAAGCAAAAATTATTAAAGAAGATGGTGAAATTGCACAGGCAAATGAAACCGGTATATTATGGTTAAAAGGGGCACACATTTTTAAAGGGTATTTAAATAGTCCAATTGATACACAAACTGTTTTAGTGAATGAATGGTTAAATAGCGGCGATATTGCTATCAAAGATGAAGAAGGCTTTTTTTATATTACGGGCAGGGAAAAAAATACTATCAATACCGGGGGCATCAATATCTATCCAGAGCAGGTTACAGAAATAATTAACACACATCCCAAGGTTTTGGAAAGTATTTGCCTGGGGGTGCCAGATGAAAATTTTCAGGAAAAGCTGGTTAGTGCTATAGTAATTAAGGCCAACGAAAGTTTAAATAAAAATGAGCTGATTATTTTTTTAAGGCCTTTATTAGAGCAAAGTCAACTTCCCAAAAATTATTATTTCTTTCACTATTTACCTAAGGGGCTTTCCGGTAAAATTCAGATTAATGCTGTGAAGGAATTAATTCTATCAAAAGAGAATAATGGTACTAAGGTTATTGCATCTACATCAAAAACAACTATTATGGAAGCTGCAGCAGAAGCTTTTGGAATGGATGTATCACAAATTAAAATGAGCGATACGTCACATACTTTAGATGGGTGGGACTCAATGGCTCACCTGGTTTTTATTACTATTTTAGAAGATCGTCTTAAGGTTCGGTTTTCAACTGCCGAAATGATGAATATGAATGTGCTGACTTCAGTAGATCGGATTATAAATGAAAAGCTAAAAGCGGTTTAAATATGAAAGTAACTGTACCGTCTCTTAAGCTATGGATTTGGGTAGGTGTTTCTTTTTTATTGTTTCAGCTTTTTTTGATTGTTTACTACACAAAACACAAAAAAAGTAGCGAAGGGGATAGTTGGTTTTCCAGTCAATTACAGGATATTAAAGGTGATTTTATTAATAAAACCAAAACTACCTATAATGTAATCATTATTGGTTCCTCATTGGTCGGCAATGCCGTGGAATGTCCGGATGAAATAGTGCGCACATTAGCAAATTACAAAACAAGAAATATTTTACTAAAAAAAATCTGGCAACCACATGATCAATTTCAATATTTTATCAGTAATAAAAACTTAATTAATGAACTGTTATTAATTAAACCCGATTTGGTTTGTATACAAACCGAATTGGCGGCTATACGATACGAGGAAACAGAAAAATTTTTTTATACCGATTTTCAAGATTATCTGCAAAATCTTACCACAGAAAATTCAACTATTTTCAAATATCTTTTTATTAATGAAAAATTAAAACCCATCATATGTGAAGATAATTTTATTGATTATGAAGTGCTGACTGATTCCCTGAATTATCTCCCTGCAAAAAGGTATTGCAAAAAAAAAGAAGAAATTCAATTTGCTTTTGAGGGTTTAAATAAATTGACTAACGCTGGTATTAAAATAGTTCTGGTTGATATTCCAAGACCACAACAGGTTGAGAAAATAATGTATACCCAAACATTTTCCAAAGAGCTTAATTTACTTTTTGACATGTACCGGCAAAAATTTGGCATTGAGCATTGGAGATATATTACAAGACCCATGTATTTCAAAGATTTTCATGATGGGGGGCATTTAAATAAAGGAGGAAGGCATCTTTTTACAAATGATCTTTTAGAGAAAATTATTAATGAAACTGGTAATAAAAAATGAGTTTATTAATTATTGTTTTAATTGTTTGCGTGCCATTACTTTTATTATCCTGGCTTTTACCGGAAAAATGGCAGATGTTTCCGATTGCATTTTCCACGGCTGTTTTTTTGGGTTTTGTTTCGCCGGTGTCGTTGCTAATTTTAACTGCGACTTCATTGATTAATTTTTATATTCTACATATCCAAAGTTCCAAGACTGCAGCAACTTTGGTTGTTATTATCATTGTAAGTAGTGTTTTGTTGTTATTTAAATTACAAAGTGTATTAAATTTTAGTATCACCGAAAATAAAATATTGCCGTTAGGTATTTCCTATTATTCATTTCGTCAAATTCATTATGCAATGGAAGCCTACAAAAGGAAGCTTCCTGCGCACTCCATTTTAGAATATTATAGTTATCTTTTTTTTCTACCCACCATATTAATCGGGCCTATAAATCTTTTTCAACCCTTTGTAAAAGACCTTCGTAAACGCAGGTGGAATAGTGTATTGTTTTCCCAGGGATTAGAACGGATTTTATATGGTTTAGTAAAAATCAACGTTATAGGAAATTATTTACTGACCTATAAATTAAATTTGTTTTGTACTGAAAATGCCGACAGCCAGGTATGGCTTACTACGTATCTTCAGATGTTTAAATTTACAGCAAATGCTTATGTTCAATTTGCAGGATATTCAGATGTTGCAGTGGGGCTTTCCATGTTATTTGGGTTCAAAATCATTGAAAATTTCAACTTCCCGTTTCTTGCCAAAAACATTGCAGACTTTTGGAAACGATGGCATATTTCGCTTTCTTCATGGTGCAGGGAGTATGTATTTTTTCCATTTTTAGGTATCACCCGCAATGCAACAATCAGTATTATTATTTCAATGATAGTTTTAGGAATCTGGCATGAAATATCAATCCGTTATCTTTTGTGGGGCATTTTACACGCACTGGCCATTAACATATGGCATAGATATGAAAGTACAGCATGGCATAAAAAATTAAGCAAGTACCCTGTATTTCAAAATGTAACAGGGGTTATAGTAACACTTAATTTTGTTATGCTGAGTTTTGTATTGATCAGTGAAAATTCCTTAAGCCAATCATTTAATTTATTACAAACATTATTGTTTTTAAAAAGATAAACCATGTACAATCTGTTGACAAAAGTAATGGCAAAAAAGTATGCAAATATTTTGATATTTTTATGGTACTTATTCCTGCTGTTTCTGGTGTTCCGGTATTCATTTATAGATAGTGGCCGGTTTAAATATTTAGGGTATTAAACCATAAGCCCAAAATGCAATTTTCCAAAAATTAACCTGGTTATTTCAAACAGAATAATATTCCATACAATATTATTCTGTTAAGATGAAGGGCAAAGTGAACAAAAATATTTGGCCAGGCTGCTTCGAATCAAATCATGGAAAGTTGCCTCGTCACATAATAAATTGTAACCATTTTCCATTATTAAGTGATTTTCTTTATTTATTTTCCGACAGGTTTAATCATGCTACAAACGTTACTGGATAGTGTGCTACACTTTGAGGTGATTAGAATAACTTAAATCTGTGAGTGCAAAAACTACTCAATGGCAGAACTTCTCCAATTATATTTTATTAGTACAAAAAAATTAGTCCCCAGGCAACCTATTTCTTTTCTATCCCGATTTGTAACAGGATAACTAATTATCACCTAAACATCATTCCATGAAAAAGAAATATATTTTTCTAGCAATCACCTTCATTACGATTATTTGTGTTATACAAATTTCCTGCAGTAAGGGCGGTTCTTCGTATAACAATACCACCCCGCCACCACCTTCCGGCAGCACGGGTGTTGAAATTACCATGTATCATATGGCCTTTTCCCCAACTTCAAAAACAGTTGCTAATGGCACGGTAGTTACCTGGAGAAATGGAGATAACTATCCACACACAGTAACCTCTAATGACGGCAGCAGTTTTAGCAGTGGTAGTATTGCCGGTGGTGGTAAATTTGTATATACTGCAACTGTGTCCGGCACTTATGAATACCATTGTACAATTCATGGAATTTCAATGTCAGGTACACTTATAGTAAGCCCATAAACAAAAAATATTTGTGATTGTCTCAGCGCATAGTTGAACCTTCGCTGAAGTTTAATGCCAAAGCCTTACCAGTAAGCATTTTACGTCGCAGGCCTAAAACTACCGTTTTTACAATTGAAATTAAAGGTTGATGGTATACAACGATAGTTTAAAACACCTATTCAACTTTTGCACTTATATTTTCCCTGGGCAATATAACTGTGGCTGCACAAATGATAATGATATTTTTCATGATGTACTGGCCTACCAGTGTAAATCCATATGGCGCATATTTAAAGGATACTGAAGGAAAGAGTAATAAAGGTGTGAACGTACAAATCATATGTACAAATAAAAATACCAATGTTATCCCCATCCATTTTCCAAACAAAAGGAGAATCCCCACTGCACATTCCCAAAAAGCCAGTAAAATAATACTCACCGGCCCCAGTATTAACCCAAAACTAAGCATATTGATGGTATTGATAGCAAGGTCTTCTGCCGGGCTATAGCCATGAAAGAATTTAAGTACCCGAAACCAAATATAAATTACGGCAATGCTGATGCACAAAATGCCAATGAACGTTTACTGATGTGTACAGTAGGAAGCTGTTCCATATTTTAATGACCTATTGTTATAAAACACTCAAAGTTATTTTTCTTCATCAATCATTTGATGATGCCGGTTAGTCAACTCTATGATAAAAATCATCTCCCGGAAGAAAAAGCGGCCAGGAATATACTGGCCGACAAATGATATTTTTCTTTTAAAATATCAATACTGATGAAAAGCCTGCGATACAAATTCTAACACAGCTGGCAGCGAGGCTCGCCAGTAAGTCCAGTTATGGCCCCCATCGCGGATACGGAACTCATGTGGTATTTCTTTTTTACGCATGGCTATATGTACCAGGCAACTCCCTCTGCTAAATTGTATTCATCATCATCACCATCATCAATATACCAACGCACTGCTTTTTTAGAAGCGTCAGGCATGTTATTTATTAAAGCCAAAACACTATACCGGTTGTAATAATTACTAATGACAGAATCGGGCAAGTTGGGATTATCCCTGCCTATTTGTTTACGGGCATCATCAATGGTGACAGGGCCAATACCTCCACTTATAGGGCATGATGAAGAAAACATTTCGGGATGGTGCAGTGCATAAATAAAACTTCCGCCGCCACCCATAGATAAGCCGGCAACAGCACGGAACCTTTTTTCACTTTTAATGCGGTATTTTTTTTCTACAAATGGAACCAGTTCATTAAAAAAGAAATCTTCGTAGTTCCAGTCGCCCTTTATATCATTATTAAAACCACGGCGGGCGGTAAAGGCGTCGGGCATAATAATAATCATTGGTGTGGCAAGGCCACTGATGACGGCTTTATCTGCAATATTCAATACTTCTCCAAATTGCACCCAGCCGGTTTGGTCATCACCACCGCCATGCAACAGGTAAAGTACAGGGTAGCTGCGGTTAGAAGATTCATAATCCGGCGGCAGGTAAACGGCATATTTTCGTTCGCTTTTAAGTATTTTACTGGTAAGAGAAAGGTCATCATACACTTTGCCAGTTTGGGCAAAAAGCAATGATGATGCTAACAGGAACAAGGTGATAAATACATAACTAAATTTTCTCATAATAATATTTAGGTTGACCCGGGTTATAAGAATATGCTGACTAAGGCCCGAGGCTGTTGTTGTAGAAAAGATATTTTCAAAATCAACACATTGGGTTACGAGTCAAATTTAGCGATTGATTTTTTGATTTGGGCCACGATTGAAGTTTTCTTTTTTGCCCAAATCGCTGTACTGACAGAATCCGAAATTCAAAGTAAGTATTAATAACCAGCCATGCAAGAGACATACCGACTGATAGATTTTTTATTTACATTGCACATCATAACATTTGAATAACGAAAATGCTTATCCATAAAATTTAAAGTATGAACCGAAATGAATTTATTAAAAATGCCAGCTTATTAAGCGCCGGTTTATTATTAAAAGATATTGCGCTGGCACAATACCCCGAAGAATTTCCTGTGGTTCGTGTACCGTATGATAAAAGAAAATTTCATGGCAAAGCGGTAGAAGCATCCATCATTGAGTTCCAGGCCAATGTAAAAAACAAAGAACTGGGCTGGTTGTTTAACAACTGTTTTCCCAACACGCTGGATACTACTGTTGATTTTACTATTATCAATAACAGGCCCGATACTTATGTAATTACTGGTGATATTGATGCCATGTGGTTAAGGGACAGTACTGCACAAGTGTGGCCATATTTGCCATTGATAAAAAAAGATGCTGAACTGCAACAACTGATTGCAGGTGTTATAAACCGGCAAACAAAATGCATTTTAAAAGACCCTTATGCAAATGCATTTTACAAAGATGAAAACAAGATAAGCGAGTGGAAAAGTGATTTAACCAATATGCAGCCGGGTACCCATGAACGTAAGTGGGAAATTGACTCGCTTTGTTATCCAATAAGACTGGCGTATAATTACTGGAAACAAACAAACGATACAGCTCCTTTTGACAGTCAATGGAAAAATGCCGTTAAAGCAACGCTGCAAACATTCAGGCAACAGCAACGAAAAGATGGCAACGGCCCCTACTCTTTTCAACGAACAACAGCCTGGGCAACCGATGGTATTCCTCTTGGCGGATATGGTTACCCGGTAAAGCCTGTGGGCCTTATCTGCTCGATGTTTCGGCCAAGTGATGATGCCACTGTCTTCCCATTCCTGGTGCCATCTAATTTTTTTGCAGTTGTAAGTCTGCACCAGGCTGCTACCATGGTAAAGCAAATTTTAAAAGATGATGCGCTTGCCGCCGGGTTAACAGCTTTGGCAAACGAAGTAAATAATGCGCTGCAGCAATTTGCTATTATCAATCACTCACAATACGGCAAAATATATGCTTACGAAGTAAATGGCTTTGGCAGTTACAATTTAATGGACGATGCCAATGTACCCAGTCTGTTATCGCTGCCCTATTTAAATGCGGTAAAAAGTACTGATCCAATTTATATCAATACACGTAAGCTGCTGCTTTCCTCAAATAATCCATTTTTCTTTAAAGGAAAAGCAGCGGAAGGAATTGGCGGTCCGCATGCAGGCATGGATATGATTTGGCCACTGAGTATTATTATGATTGGATTAACCAGTAATAACGATGCTGAAATAAAAAAATGTATTCAACTGTTACAAAAAACTCATGGCGATACAGGTTTTATGCACGAATCTTTTCATAAAGATGATGCCACTAAATTTACTCGAAAATGGTTTGCATGGGCCAATACAATTTTTGGCGAACTGCTTTGGGAAATATACCTCACAAAACCATACCTGCTGGTGTAGTATAGTATATTGCTTATTATAGTATTAAAAAATTGGTATCGGCGTTTAGTTGTCCCTGTTAGAATCTGAAGCAATGATATTTATTTTAAGCTTACTGCTATTATTAGCGTTATAAAGCCTAATAAAATAAAAAAGTAAATGAAATAATGATTTCAATATTGGACTTTTAAATTTCGGCTTTATAATCACAGTCAGAAAAATGGAATGCTTAAACGCCTATACCTGTTAAAAAAATTGAGTTTTTACGTCTATCACCGGGGCTCATTCATCCATCGGAATTAAGGCACTATTCCCGGCATAGTTCCCAAAGGAGACTGTGGGTAATCCATAGTAATAAAATTTACCTCAATGGTTTAGCTATCTTCATTATCATTCTATAAATTTACCTTATAAAATTGTTTAACATGCCAACCATCCCTTCTATCATGGGGCTGCACCTTCGCTACAGATTATGGATTGCAGAACTGAATTCAGATATTACCATTTTGAGGATCTTTGATGATTACCTTGAAGAACTGTTGTCAAAAAAGGGAGAGCCACAGGTTCAAAAGGGTATTGAGGGTTTTCAACAGCAATTCATCAGCTTAAGAAAAGAGAATGATGAATTAAAGCATGAAATGCACCTGCTTAAAATGAAGCTGGCTGCTTATTCAAAAGCAGGTGAAAGCATTGATAGCAAAACTTACCAGACAGATAATCATGAGGTATTAAAAAGCCGCTATTATGATTTTAGAAAAGTATTTGACAAAATGAAAATAGATTTTGGAGATTTTGAAGCTAAATGGCTCAAATAAACAGTACAAAATTTACGTGTTATTAATTGGGATATCTTGCAGATCATAAGGCTATCAGAAGTTTATAGTTAGTTTAGGTAAGTTGTATAACTTTTTGTGCATAGGTTGTTATTGAAATCAATAAACAAGCAAAGGCAGTAAATTTTATTTTCATTGTATATAGTTTATGGTAAATAAAATACTTCTTTTAAAGGGATATTAACCGGTGAATTATCATCGTTTGTTTCCATGATGTCTTTCATATAAGTCCACCATTTTTGCATCACGGGTTGCTTAGGCAATTCATCCAGTTTGGTTGTATCATCAATGATAAGATAGCCAAACAAATAATTTGTTTGTTCATCTAAAAAAATTGAATAATCTTTTATACCAGTTTGCTTCAACAGAACCTCCAGCTCGGGCCACAAAATATCATGCCGCTTTTTGTATTCTGCCTCACAACCTTTAAAGAGTTTCATTTTAAATGCTACACGTTGCATTGATGCTAATTTTTTTACCAAGCGTTACAGAAATTTTTACCGCAGAGTTGCACAGAGAAAAGAACCACAGAGTTACATAGAGATGATAAATACGGGGTTAGATAAAACAAAATTGTAATTAAACCCCTTGCTTACATTTCATTAATAAAGATGGTTATATTATAATGGAATTGATTACCGGGCTTATCTTCTGGGTATTATTCAATAAAATTATTCCCCTCCAATACTGCAACTTCTGCCTGTTGAAAGCTTAAGGAATTATCTGTGAAAGTATTTTTTACATTGTTGCGGTAGTTTTTGAAAAGACTCATCCAACGTAGTTTAAGCACACCTAAAACGCCTTCTTTAATGATACCCTTATTCATTTTACTGTCGCCCAATTTACGATCTTTAAAAGTGATGGGCACTTCTTTTATGGTAAAGCCAAGTTTCCATGCAGCAAATTTCATCTCAATCTGAAAGGCATATCCAACAAAATGAATCGCTGACAGATTTATCGCTTCCAGTACTTCCTTTCTGTAACAAACAAAACCTGCGGTAGGGTCCATCACCGGCATCCATGTAATCATCCTGCTATATAACGATGCGCCCTTGGATAAAATAATACGGTTAGTAGGCCAGTTTTCAACAGAACCATCTTTTACATACCTTGACCCAACTGCCACGCCTGCTCCATTTTTGCAGGCTTCGTACAATCTTTGTAAATCGGATGGATTGTGAGAAAAATCTGCATCCATTTCAAAAATAAAATTATACTCTCGTTGTAAGGCCCAGCGAAAACCATGTATGTATGCAGTACCTAAACCAGATTTACCTTTTCGTTCTTCTAAAAATAACTGGCCCGAATATTTTGAAATAAGAGAACGTACAATATTTGCAGTTCCATCTGGCGAGCCATCATCAATTATCAATACATGGTACTGTTGCTGCAATAGAAATACCGTATTGATAATTGCGTCAATATTCTCTTTTTCGTTGTATGTTGGTATGATAACTAGTTTTTCCAATGCCTAATTAGTATAGTTTATAACGAATGTACAAATTGTACATAATATTTTCAACACCAATTTTCAAAGGGGGGATAATTAGTTATTCTTTAACAGGGTTTTGTTTAATATTTCGGTTAACTTTTGCTTGGTATGCAATGGAAAATCCCCCCTCATCATCCAGTCGTAATACTGTGGTTCTGCCTTTAACACATCAATAACCGGGCGCCCCTTGTGCTTGCCGAAATTAAACACTTCTACGCCTTTTTCATTAAACAAAAAACGCCTTGCATAGTCTACTATTTTTTCTTCCCCGATTGAGCCCAAAATACTGTCTACCGAGCTACCTAAATTAGGGTAACGTTTAAGCTGGGCCAGCAATACGTCAATGGTAGCATTTACATCAGCTTCGGCACTGTGCGCATCTATCAATTCTTTTTCGCAATAATATTTATAGGCGGCAGTTAATGTACGTGGTTCCATGGTGTAAAAAATATGCTGCACATCTACCATCCTGCGGGTGCTAAGGTCAACCTCCATACCTGCCCGTAAAAATTCTTCCATCAACATAGGGATGTCGAACCGGTTACTGTTATACCCTCCCATATCACAGTTTTCTATAAACTGCTTTAGTTCATTACCTGCCTGTTTAAAAGTAGGGGCATCTTTAACCATTTCATCACTAATACCATGTATACCTGTTGTTACTGCCGGGATAGGCATCTGCGGGTTAATGAGTTTTCGTTTTACCTGCCTGCTGCCATCCGGTAAAATTTTTATCATGGCTATTTCTACAATCCTGTCTGTAGAAAGGTTTACACCGGTAGTTTCTAAATCAATAAAGACAATTGGGCGGATTAATTGTAAAGACATTGGACTGTTAATTTTGTTTTATTTGAAATTATAATAAAAGTATCCCAATTTAGATGAACAGCCAATATAGCATACGGCTACAAACATGAAGATTGAAATACTAATGGCAAGTTAAGATTTAAATAACAAAAAACTATGGCTCTAATGTTGATAGGGTAAATTTGTATCTTTGTGCTTTATAAAATCCTTGCACAACCAAATTTTTTACAATGAAAAGAAATATTTTACTAATGATTTTTGCAATAATAGCGGTTATAGGTTTAGCCTCGTGCGGGGCAAGCAAAAAAGGCACTGGCTGCCCCATGACAGATGGTATTATTCATTAAATTTTACTTTTTTACTATATGAACTGGATAGAAATAACCAATGAATTACAATTGGATGAAGTTAAAGGCTTGTCAAAAACAAAGCCCCAGCTTATTTTTAAACATAGCACCCGCTGCTCTATAAGCAGTATGGCTAAACACCGGTTGGAAAAAACAGCAACACCGGGGGAAATAGATTTTTATTACCTGGATCTTATAAAACACCGGAACATTTCTCAAAAAATAGCAGAAGAATTTGATGTAAGCCACGAATCACCACAGGTACTGTTAATAAAAAATGGTAAATGTGTTTATGATGAAAGTCATTCTGGCATTACAATGGATGAAATTACAGAACAGGCAGCGGCCTAATTACAATTACAGCCTCTTTTTTATACAGCAGAATTTACTACAATTTACAATGTCAATAAAAACTGCTTTAGTAAATCAACTTCTGCTTCAATTTTAGTACTCTTTTTTTCTAATAAAAGTTGCTGCTGTACCGTTGCAGGTATGGTTACCTTTTGGCCAATTACAGGTTCTACCACATCATAAAATTTTACTGGATGGGCTGTTTCTAAAACAATGCCTTTTTCTACAGGATTATTTTGCAGATATTGTTCCAATGCAAGCCATCCTACAGCACCGTGAGGGTCTAATAAATATCCGTAAGTTTGATACACATTTTTTACGGTGTTTCTTGTTTCATCATCTGTAATACTGCAACTGCTTAATATATTTTTAAGGTCTGCAAACTGGTGATTAAAAATTTCAAGTATGCGTATAAAATTGCTGGGATTGCCAACATCCATTGCATTTGAAATAGTAGCCACCGCTTTTTTAGGCTGGTATTTTTCTGTTTGCATAAAGGTGGGCACAATATCATTTGCATTGCAGGCTGCAATAAAATGTTTTACGGGCATACCCGACACATGTGCCAATATGCCTGCGCAGATATTGCCGAAATTGCCACTGGGCACTGATATAACCGGCGGGTTATTATTTTGTGCCCATTGTTTGTACGCAAATAAATAATAAAACTGTTGTGGTAACCACCTTGCCACATTGATTGAATTGGCGGAAGTAAGAAATAGTTTTTTATTTAATTCCTCATCTGTAAATACCTGTTTTACCATTTGCTGGCAATCATCAAAACTGCCATTTACTTCCAGTGCATGAATATTTTTTCCAAGCGTTGTCAATTGTTTTTCCTGCACAGAACTTACTTTTCCGGATGGATATAATATCACCACTTCTACTCCATCTACATCATAAAAACCATTGGCTACAGCTCCGCCTGTATCGCCGGATGTTGCTACCAGTACGGTTACTTTTTTTGAAAGGCCCTTAACAAAATAGCCAAGGCAACGGCTCATAAACCTTGCGCCAATATCCTTAAAAGCCAATGTAGGCCCATGATACAACTCCAGCGAAAAAATTGTATCTGTGACTTTAGCCAAAGGAATATTGAAATTAATTGTTTCGCTTATTATGCGCCGCAATTCTTCTTCAAGTATAGATGTTCCTGTATAAGGCTTGATTACCTGGTAAGCAATTTCTTCATTACTATAGGAATTGATATTTTCTATTAAGTCTTTTGAAAAAACAGGTATTTGTTCAGGAAAATACAAACCTTTATCCGGCGCCTGTCCGTTAATGGTAGCCTGTTTAAAATCTACTTTGGGTGATTGGTTATTGGTACTGTAGAATTGCATTCTTTAAAGGTGTGGGCTTTTCTTTGTTATGTATTGTAAATTATGAGTTATGTGTATTCCTGTCATGATTAAAATAGCTAATAAATTTTATGGTTACTATACCTGGTGAAAGCATTATCAATTATTAATTATAGTTACGCCTGTTTGATTGATAGTAGTAACATAAGTATGGTAATCCAAACCTATCCGGTTGTAAATTTCTTTCATTACGGTTTTTACTTTTATCGCCGCAGGCTCATCTTTACTCAACATAAAAATAGAGGGTCCCGAACCGGAAATACCACCACCCAATGCACCAGCTTCTTTACATTTCAATTTCACCTCATCAAAACCAGGTATTAAAATACTTCTTACTGGTTCAATGATAACATCTTCTAAAGAACGGCCTATCAGGTCAAGGTCGTTTTGCATGAACCCTGCTACCAGTCCGGCTATATTGCCCCATTGCCTGATGGCATCTTTTAATAAAACCTCTTTACGTAAAATCTGGCGGGCATCTGAAGTACGCACTTCTATTTGTGGGTGTACAATGGTTACAAATAATTGGGGGGCAGGGATAGGCACAATATCCAATGGATAAATGCTGCGTATTAAAGTAATGCCTCCATAAATACAGGGTGCTATATTATCTGCATGTTTTACACCCGATGCTACTTTTTCTCCAAACATCGCAAAACGTACAAGATCTTGTTTTGAAAAGAAATTTCCTAATAAATGATTTGCCCCAACTACAGCACCAGCGGCACTGGCCGCACTGGAGCCAATACCGCTACCGGGTTTTATTTTTTTATGAATGGTAACTTCAAAGCCAGTATTACCAGGCAGTTCGTGCAGCATTTCTACCAAAGGTGCGCCGGCTGTATTCTGTGCAGGGTCTAGCGGCAACGGGTAGCCGTCGGCACTTATAATGATGATTTTCTTTTCCTCCAGTAACCTTATTTCCATTAAGTCATTGGGCTCATGCAGGCACATACCTAATACATCAAAACCACAAACTAAATTGGCCACTGTTGCAGGAGCTAAAACCTGTACGCCCCTATCCCCTGAAGGGGGTCTATTTTGCTTTGCATTTTGAGGTTTTGTTTCACCTTGTTGCTCATTCATATACTTGCTGTTTGCTTCTTCTAATAACGAGGCTATACTCGTGCTGCTTTTATTATATCCCCAAACACACCGGATGCTGTTACATCAGCACCTGCTCCTGCACCCTTTATTACCAATGGCTGTTCTGTATAACGGTCAGTATAAAAAAGTACAATATTGTCTTTACCATATAAATGATACAAATCGTGCTGAGGGCCAATATGCTGCAGCCCCACCGATGCCTTTCCATTTTCAAAAGAAGCCACAAATTTTAATTTATCAGCTCCGGCTTTTTTATACAAGTCTTTGAAATGTTCTTCATGCTCTTCCATTGATTTATAGAAATCATCTACAGAACCAACCATACAGGCTGCCGGCATAAAAGAATTGTTGGCAATATTTTCCATCTCAATCACATTGCCTGCTTCACGGGCCAATATCATTATTTTTCTCATAACATCTTTTCCGCTCAAATCCAATCGTGGGTCCGGTTCTGTATACCCTTCGTCCTGCGCCTGTTTTACAATGGTGGCAAAACTTTTTTTACCATCATAATTATTAAAAACAAAATTAAGGGTGCCGCTTAGCACAGCCTGTATATTATTTATTTTATCACCGCCACGCAATAAATCATTTAGTGTACCGATAATTGGTAAACTTGCTCCCACATTGGTTTCAAAAAGAAATTGCGCATTAAATTCCCTTGAAAGGTTTTTTAATTTTTTATAATAATCGTAACTACTTGAACAGGCTATTTTATTGCATGCCACTACAGAAATACTTTTTTGCAATAACTGTTCATAACATTTGGCTACCATTTCACTGGCGGTAACATCTGCAAAAACGGCATTACGCAAATTCTTTGATTGAATCCTTTCAATGAATTGCTGCATATTCATAGTTTCGCCATCCTTCAATAATAAATCTCTCCAATGTTTTAAATCAATACCCTCATCCTTAAAGAGCATTTTTTTGCTATTGCCTAAACCCACAACATTTATTTTTAAATGCAGGTTTTGCAAAAGGTATGGCTGTTGTTGAAGAATTTGTGCTACCAGTTTACCGCCCACATTACCTACACCAGCAATAAAAAGATTGATCTCTTTATAAACCGTTTCAAAAAATTCTTCATGCAAAACATTGATGGCTTTTTTTACATCCTTTGCTGCCACCACCGCAGATATATTTCTTTCTGAAGACCCTTGTGCTATGGCTCTTACGTTTACTCCATTTCGCCCAAGGTTACCAAACATTTTGCCGCTAATACCGGGATGGCTTTTCATATTATCGCCTACCAACGCTACTATGGCCAGCCCCTTTTCTACTACAATCGGATCAACTTTTTTTGTTTCTATTTCATAAGCAAAAGACTCATCAATTATTTTCTGTGCGTTATCAGCATTTGCTTCATCAATGCCTACACATATTGAATGCTCTGAAGAACTTTGTGTGATTAGAATTACATTGATTTTTTTAAACGCCAATGCCTCAAATAATCTTTTAGAAAATCCAGGTATCCCCACCATGCCGCTTCCTTCAAGGCTTAATAAGGCAATGCTGTTGATACTTGAAATTCCTCTAATACTATTTCCATTGCTATCCGATAATTTTTCAATAACAGTTCCATTATCCTGAGGTGCAAAAGTATTTTTTATCCAGGTTGGTATGCCCTTACTGCTTACAGGTTGTATGGTTGGCGGATAAATCACTTTAGCGCCAAAATGAGAAAGCTCCATTGCTTCCTGGTAAGATATATGGGGAATGATCTTTACGTTAGTAACTAACCTCGGGTCGGCAGTCATCATACCAGATACGTCTGTCCAGATTTCTAAAACATTTACATTTAGTGCAGCAGCAACAATAGCCGCTGTGTAATCTGACCCTCCCCTTCCCAGCGTTGTGCTGATACCGTTAGCATCCGATGCAATAAAGCCTGGCATTATAAATAAAGATGCACCGGGAGTGCTAAAATGATCAGTTATTTTTTTATTGGTAACTGCAAAGTCAACTGCTGCTGCGCCAAAATTGGTATTGGTAGTAATGAGTGCTGCTGCACTTACCCATTCGCATTGTATATCGTCTGTATTTAATTTGGCAGCAATTATTTTAGAAGATAAAATTTCTCCATAACTGACAATCCTGTCTTTAGTCCGCTCTGACAATTCTTTTAATAAAAAAATTCCGTTACAGATGTCTTCAATTTCGTTGCATAATGTTTTTACCAAACTTAGTATAGCACTTTGATGCAGGATGCTGATAAGCTCTTTTACTGTGGTAAGATGCCGTAATTCTGCCTCGTGTAATTTTTCTTTATATGCTTCATTACCATCAGCAGCTAGTTGGCTGCATTGTAATAAAATATCCGTTATTCCGCCTAATGCCGAAACTACAACAATTGTTTTATCCTGTTTAACTTTTTCTTTTACAATAGCAATTACTTTATTAATATTTTCTGCGTTGGCTACTGAACTTCCTCCAAACTTTAAAACCTGCATTTTTTGTAATTAAATAGGTGATGTAAAATATTGCTTATATATTTCATTGAATGAAAAACAGCTAATTTGCCCAAAGGTAATATGAAAGTTTGCAACCCTTAACGGGTTGTACCTGCTGTAAAAATAGTGGTACCGATGGCCGATATGGCCATAGCCTTTTTAGAAGAGATAATATATAATTTCAATTGAACCACTTTTGCAAGCGCTAAATTAAGTAAATAATTGTAAATGAGGCAAAGGATTTGAAATTTTTTAAGTATTTTCATGCTTTCTAATTATTGCTGCCAGCTTTAATACATTTTCCTTAATATTTATTGAATATGGATCATCAGTCATCTACAGGCTTGCAGCATTTTAAAAATTTAGTTGGAATAAAATTTCAACTCTACAATAGCCTCTTTACCTCCCTCCCCTTTCACCGTATTGAAAAAACGGGGATACTTTTATCGCTGTTACAAAATAATTGTGAAGAAGGATACCGTAAAAAACAAAGCCCGGTTGAAATTATTGAAGAGTTTTTTACCAAGCAAACTACTTATACAAATCCCCAGGAAAGGCTCGACCTGTTGTTTAGGTTTATTCAATATATAGAGCGACAGGTAGTACTTTTTGATGCCCTTGAAGATGCTGCTTTTAAAGAAGTAAATGATATGGGTGGGGTTGGTACATTAAAACATTTAGAAAGTGAGGTATTGCAAAGTAATAAGGAAGAGGAGCTTGCTGCCAAGCTAAAAACGTTTGCAGTAAGAATGGTTTTAACGGCACATCCTACCCAATTTTATCCTGGTTCTGTATTGGGCATTATCAATGATTTATCAAAAGCTTTGTCAGATAACAATGCAGCACAAATAAATATGTACCTGCAGCAATTGGGCAAAACACCTTTTTTTAAGAAACAAAAACCAACTCCTTACGATGAGGCCATCAACCTTGTTTGGTATCTTGAAAATATTTTTTACGCTGCGGCGGGAAGAATCATGTCTTTTTTAAAAAATCAGTTTCCCAATGCCATTGATAGCAATAACCCGATTATTTATATGGGCTTTTGGCCAGGCGGCGACAGGGATGGCAACCCCTTTGTTACTGCCGCCACCACGTTAAAAGTAGCCGATGCTTTAAGAGGCAGCATTATAAAATCTTACTATCTTGAAATAAGGCGCATAAAACGCAGGTTAACTTTTGAAGGCGTAGATACCATTTTAGCCAACCTTGAAACAGAGATGTATAACAACATTTTTATTCCTGGCCAACGTACTGCTTTAAATAAAGAACATATACTTAGTTCCTTGAATAAAATAAAAGATATACTTATCTATAAACACAATGGATTATTTCTTTATTTAATAGACAATTTTATTAATAAGGTTAATGTATTTGGATTACACTTTGCCGCATTAGATGTTCGCCAGGAAAGCACCGTACACAGCACGGTACTTGAAGCTATTGCAAAAAAAACAGGTTATTTACCGGCTGATTATGCAAGTCTTTCAAACGAAGAAAAAATAAATATCCTTACTAATATCAAGGTTACATTAAAAGATGAAAGTTTTGATGACCCCCTTGTAACGGATACCATTGCAACCATAAAAGCCATTAAAAACATACAGGATTTCAATGGTGAAGCAGGTTGCAACCGCTATATTATAAGCCAGTGCAGCAGTGCGTTAAATGTATTGGAAGTGTACGGATTATTTTTACTGTGTGGATGGAATAAAGAAGAACTTAGTGTTGATATTATTCCTTTGTTTGAAACCGTAGATGATTTGCAAAATGCAGACGGAGTTATGAAGCAATTATACAGCAACAAAATATATGCAAGCCACCTGTCCAAAAGAAATAAATACCAAACTATTATGCTGGGCTTTTCTGACGGCACAAAAGATGGTGGTTATTTAATGGCCAACTGGGGAATATATAAAGCCAAAGAAAATCTTTCAGCTATTTCAAAAGAATACAAAATAGAAGTGCTTTTCTTTGATGGCCGCGGCGGCCCACCATCAAGGGGTGGTGGAAAAACACACAAGTTTTATGCATCGATGGGAAGTAATATTTCTAACAAAGAAATTCAGTTAACGATACAGGGGCAAACAGTAAGCTCTAGTTTTGGCACAGTAGAAGGAGCCCAGTTTAATATTGAACAATTGTTACATGCAGGCATTTCAAACGAGCTGTTTAATAACCGGCATATTACTTTGGAAAAAGAAGAAGAAAATTTGCTGACCCAGTTGGCAGAAGTTAGTTTTACAAAGTATAGTTCCTTAAAAAATCATCCCCGGTTTACTGATTATTTATCGCAGGTAAGCCCTCTTAAATTTTACAGCGAAACAAATATTGGCAGCAGGCCGGCCAAAAGATCGGGTGGTAATAAATTATTGCTCAAAGACCTTCGGGCCATTCCTTATGTTGGTGCATGGGCACAATTAAAACAAAATGTAACCGGGTATTTTGGGGTGGGTACTGCTTTGCAGGAATTAGATAAAAAAGGAAAATTCAGCGAGTTAAAAGTTTTGTATAATAACTCATTGTTTTTTAAAACATTACTCGATAATTGTGAAATGGCCATGAAGAAATGTTTTTTTCCCTTAACGGAATTTTTATCAAAAGATCCAAAATATGGCGAAATATGGACCATCATTTATGATGAATATAATTTAACGAAGAGCTATATTTTAAAACTTTCAGGTAAAAAAGAGTTAATGAGCGATTACCCGGTAGATCAATTATCCATAGCTATGAGAGAGCGAATAGTAATGCCTTTATTGACTATTCAGCAATTTGCTATTATGAATATAAGGGAAATAGATGACAGCCTTGTTAATTCTCCACTAAAAGAAGTCTATGAAAAATTAGTAATGCGCTCTTCTTTTGGCATCATCAATGCAGGTAGAAATTCAGCGTAATTGCCTTAATCGCATTAAAAAAGAAGAGGCTGCTTTTATAAAAGCAGCCTCTTCTTTTTTAGATAAATTTTATTAGTGAGATGAATGAGTGCTTTTCTTGAATGCCGGAGCTACAATAAATGCAACTAACAATAAAAAATATCCTACAACGGCAGTTCCGCTTGTAGCAACTTCTGAATTTACAGCAGGTGCTGCAGAAGCTGAAATCTGCAAACCGAAGATAGATAATGTTAATAAACTAGCTTTAATTAGACTTTTCATTTTGTATTTTTTAAGTTTTTGTTTTAAATTATAGAACAAAATAACGACCTTAATTAATACAAAATTGCTTGTTAAAACGCTCTGACACTTACGCTTGACAAATGCTATTTTTTTATATACCATTTATTTTAGGGTATATTAAAAAAAAGGAAGTCAAATATTTTTTTGGTTGTAGAATTTTAAATAAATCGAAAAATAAACACTGCTGCCTATTTTAATAGCCCTTCGTTTCCTATTTTTTATTATTTTTTTTAAATTATTTTTTTTTGCAAAAATAATTTTTTTAACAAATAATTAACAATTAATTTTAAAAATGATCCTAAGAATGCCCTGTTTGATAAATCAAACAGGGCATTTTACTAAAAAATAAATGTGTATTTCGATTTATTAATCAGAATAAGCAGGTGTACCGTGTTCAAATACATCTAACCCTCCTGGATTTGTCTCCGCCTCGGCTTCTACACGTAATCTCCAGGGATTCGGAAGTTTATTTATAACCCACATTAATATAAAAGTCACAACAAATGTAGCTGCGACAATAGTAAGATTACCTACCATTTGCTTTACAAACAAATCACTTCCGCCTCCATAGAATAATCCTTTTAAAGGAGCAGAATTGTCGGCACCAGTAGGACCAGATACCCCATAGTTGCCACAAGCAAATAATCCTAATGACCAGGTACCCCAAATACCAGCTGCGCCATGCACCGGAACCGCGCCGATAGGATCATCAATTCTTAAATATTCCAATAACCCTGTAACCATGTAAACAACTAATCCAGCAACAGCTCCAATTAAAACAGCCCCGGTAGGAGAAACCCAATAGCAAGGGCATGTAATTGCAACCAAACCACCCAATACTCCATTGGCAGTAAAGGGTAAATCAAATTTGCCTTTGGTTCCACCAAACCACAATGCCAAATACATAGCAACCATACCACCAGAACAAGCAGCCAAGGTAGTATTTGTAGCAACACGGCCAATTCCCTGCATATCCACAGCGGAAAGTGTACTGCCCGGATTAAAGCCATACCAGCCAAACCATAGTATAAATGTACCTACAGCGCCTAAAGCTAAATTATGCGCAGGAGGCATTCCTCCGCCATCACGTTTAAAGACTCTTCCGATACGTGGTCCTAATACGATGGCACCAGCTAAAGAAGCGATACCCCCAATAGTATGTACTACACTGGATCCTGCAAAATCCCAGAAACCATATGTTGCCAAAAATCCACCTGGCCCCCACGCCCAATGACCAATAATTGGATAGATAAACCCGGTAATCCCTATTGAATATAATATATCACCACGAAAACTGGTACGTCCGATCATTGCTCCCGAAACAATGGTAGAACAAGTATCGGCAAAAGCGTACTGAAAAATCCAGTGTGCAATTACCGGTATACCGGTAGTTAAATAAGTTTCCGGAGCTCCCTGTAAAAAGAACCAATGATAACCAATATAGGCATTGCCTTCACTAAACATAAAAGCATATCCAATAGCCCAAAAAAGAAGGCCGCATAAACAAGTATCAAATAAACATTCCATTAATACATTTACCGTTTCGGTTTTCCTGGCAAAACCAGCTTCAAGCATAACAAAACCTGCCTGCATGCCAAAAACTAAAAACGCGGCAACTAGTGTCCATATAGTATTTGCTGTATTCATTAAAACTGTTTCGTGCGGCGTATATACTTCTTGCGCATTTGCAGTTGAAGCAATTAAAGTGGGCAATACTTTCATTGCAGTAACAATAATAAAAACACCCAATACTTTTGCAAAAACAATGGTAAACCACATTCGCCATTTTTCTGCTTTGCTTAATTGAATAGCAGTAGCGGAAGGAGATTTCCTTTGTCCCATTTGCCTGAGATTAGCTAAAGTTGATGAAAACATTTTTGGTGAGTTTAAGGTGATAAAAAAATTATTAAAAAAAGCTTTAGAATTTATATATTTCCATTAACAACATTCTCCTGTCGATGATATTTCTGCGCCATCATATTTGCATAGAAATCATTCGCGGCAAATTCAAATTGTTACTTTTAAGATTTTAGAACCTATATACTGTTGCTAATAAAAAAGTTCCTGTAGAAGACTGACCAGTGGCATCATGTTTTGTATAAAAATCATCAGCACCGGCAAATTCAAACCTAAATTCTGGTATAAGTGTAAAAGGGCCTACATTATAATTAAGTGATAATGTATTAGCGAAAATACTTTTTGTTGAATAGTAAACTTTTTTGCTATCACCAATATATTCACTTCTTAAAGTAAGGCCAACTTTTGATGAGGGAACAACATTGAGGTACAAAGCAAGTCCGTACCACGCTCCACTAGGTATTTCTGCATTAGCTTTCTGCGTACGATCTTGCATTGTAGCATTAAAACCAATATTAAATTTATCACTTAGCATATCAGTTAATACAAAATCAAGCTGGGTAAAGCTTTTCAATTTACTGGGATTCATTCCTTCAGAAGAACCATAAAAGCCTGCATAGTTTAAGTAAGCTTTTAGTTTACCATCTTTTGAACCACCGCTAATTTGGCTAATGATAGTTTTTACATCGGTTGTGGAATTTGTCTGGTCTATATAATTTGCAACTCCAAGCATTAAACCAATAGGGCCTGCAGTAATATCGGCTTTTACGCCAGTGTGAGAAAATGGTCCATTGGTAAACATATAAGACATGCTATAATTCTTATTCAAGTATGGATCTACCACTTCATAACCAATATGAGTGGCAAATTTGCCTGCCGTAATTTTAAATTTACTAGATATCGCATAAGTAATAAACATTTGCTTTACCATAGAAAGCGTTGTACTGCCGGGAGCTTCGGCGTAAGAAAATTCCTGAGCTCTTGCACCAAAACCTAAATCGGCAGTAGCAGTTAACTTACCAGATAGGGCAGTAGCGTCGGCCCTGATAGAAGCCATTCCCAAGGCAAATGAAGCCTGGGAATTTGTAAAACTTGTATAGTTGTTACTGTGGTAACTGTCCGAAGCATTCGCAAAATTATGACGGTAATATCCATCAACAGAACCTGAAAATGTCAGGCTTTTGGTCGAATCCTGTGCAAACAAAGCTGGAATCATTGCAAAAGCGATGATTGCTGTTCCAAAAATTTTTTTCATCATTTTTTTAGTTTTAGAAGTTAGAAAAGAAAAAAGTTCAATTTTTTGGCCACTGCAATCATTATCCTGTTTAATTTATTGAAATCAGCAAAAACAAGATTAAATTTTATATTATTCCACAATGATACTAACAAAAAGAATCAATTGAATGATTTTTTATATATTTTTATAAATTACATGTGTATAAATCTGTATTTTATATCTATATTTTAAAAATTATTTGTAAAAATAATTTATTTTTTAACCATAAAAAGTAAATTTTTAATTAATTTCGCAAATATTTTTAATATTATATTATTTTATATGTTTATAAAAAACCAAAAAAAGCCACGATTTTGAATCGTGGCTTTTTTTAGTTTTTTTTATTTTTAGATTACCTTTTCTTCTATAATGCCATCAGTTTTTACCAACAGCGTGCCTTGAACATAGTTTTCCCCATGTTGCGATTCATCCAAACCGGCTGTTTCTTCATCTTCAGAAACCCTTAGCGGATTTATAAAATTGATAAACTTGAAAATTAGCCACCCAACTATAAAACTATAAGAGGCTACTATTATCATTCCTTTAAATTGTGTAAAAAATAAATCCCCTCCAAAAAACAAGCCCTGATGGTTGCCGGCAGCATCTAAACCAACAGCGCTATTAACTGCGTGAGATGCAAAAACACCAGTTAATAACATACCTACCATTCCTCCTACACCATGACAAGGAAATACATCTAAAGTATCATCAACCTTAGATCTTGACCTTAGTGATACTGCAAGGTTAGAAATAATAGCAGCAACAAAGCCAATAAAAGCGCTATGAGCAATACCGACAAAACCTGCTCCCGGGGTAATGGCTACAAGGCCTACAACGGCACCAATACAAAACCCAAGTACTGAAGGTTTTTTTCCTCGTATTACATCAAAAAACATCCATGATAAACCCGCAGTTGCAGCTGCCGTATTTGTAGTGGCAAATGCAGATACCGCGAGGGTGTTAGCTGCTAATGCAGAACCTGCGTTAAAACCAAACCAACCAAACCAAAGCAACCCGGTTCCTATCAATACATAAGGTACATTGGCAGGATGGTTTTCGATATTTTGAATATGTGACCTTCTTCTTTTTAATACCAATGCGCCGGCTAAAGCAGCGCAACCAGCGGTAATATGAACAACGGTACCACCTGCAAAATCTAAAACACCCATTTTAAATAAGAACCCATCCGGATGCCATGCCCAGTGGCACACGGGGAAATAGATAAATAATGCAAAAAGCACTATAAATAAAACATAAGAAGAAAATTTTACCCTTTCAGCTACTGCACCTACTACCAGTGCCGGTGTTATTATTGCAAACATTAACTGAAATAGTGAAAACAGGGTTAAAGGTATAGTGGGGCCACCAACCCATGGGGCACCTGACACAACATTTTTATAAAACAAATGCGACATAGGATTACCAATAATTCCATTAACAGAAGTACCAAAAGACATACCATAGCCAACTGTAAGCCACATTACAGTAACAATACCAGCAGCAACAAAACTTTTTATCATCGTACTTAAGACATTCTTACGATTAACCATGCCTCCGTAAAAAAATGCAAGGCCTGGCGTCATTAAGAATACAAGTGCAGTTGCCACTAAAACCCAGGTAATATCACCTGTAACATATTTAGAAGTATCTGCAAAAACTTCTGCTGTTGGAAAGAATAAACTGCCAATTGCTACACAGGTAAGTGCAAGAAAGGGAAGCACTTCTTTAATTCCGATTTTTTTCATAACGTTTTGTAATTTTAAATATTATAAATATATATATGTTTGTCGTTAATACAATGTTAAACAGTTTTTTTGATTAAAATAAAAAAAATATCAATTATTTTTAAACATTCTTGTCATTTTGATAAAAAATATGAGTAAAAATTGATAAATATTTTTTATTAAACAGTATTTATTGAAGCATTAGTAACTAAAAATCATAGTGAATACAATTAATAGACAAGTATATTTACAAAAAAGCCCCTGAAATAATCAAGGGCCTTTTAATAAATAAAAAAAATTGTTATACCAGGTATCGTGCAATTACATTTTCATCTGCTGTTTCAAGTAAAGAATTACCCACTAAAAACTCATCTACCTTTTCGGCACAATCCCTTCCTTCCTTTATTGCCCATACAACCAATGATTGTCCACGGCGCATGTCGCCGGCTGTGAATATTTTGCTTATATTAGACTGATAATTTTTTTCGGATGCCCTTACATTTCCACGTTCATCTAATTCCAGTTCCAGCTCTTTTATTAACCCTTCATGCTGTGGATGCACAAATCCCATTGCAAGCAATGCCAGTTCGCATGGAACCTTTCTTTCACTTCCCTTTATTTCCACAAACTGGGCGGGCCGCTGATCTACCACCTTCCATTCAAGATCAACCATTATGATGGCTTTTAAATTTCCCTTTTCATCACCAATAAATTCTTTGGTGGCAACGGCCCACTTTCTATCACACCCCTCCTCATGTGATGAAGTTGTTTTTAGTAACATCGGGTAAGTAGGCCATGGCATTATAGCATTTCTTTGTTCAGGAGGCTTGGGTAATAATTCAAACTGTGTTACAGAAGCTGCAGTATGACGGTTACTGGTGCCTACACAATCACTACCAGTATCTCCGCCGCCAATAACCACCACATTTTTGCCGTTAGCAAGAATTTCTTTTTCACTAAAATGAATTCCGGCAACCCTTTTATTTTGCTGTTTTAAAAACTCCATGGCATAATGAACACCTTTTAGCTCCCGTCCCGGAATAGGTAAATTGCGAGGTATGGTTGATCCCCCGGCCAAAACAATTGCCTGGTATTCCCTTAGCAGGTCACTAATGCTTATATCTTTACCTACATTGGCATTACAAACAAAAATCACTCCCTCTTCCTCCATTAATTTTATCCTTCTGTCAATTACCCATTTTTCAAGTTTAAAATCAGGTATCCCGTATCGTAATAATCCACCAGGTGCATCATCTCTTTCAAAAACTGTAACAGTATGCCCTGCATAATTTAATTGGGCTGCTGCTGCAAGGCCCGCCGGCCCGCTTCCTACAACAGCTACTTTTTTACCCGTATGGGTTATTTGTTTGTGAGCTTTTACAAAACCTTTGTCAAAAGCAATTTCAATAATATGTTTTTCTATTTCCTCAATTGTAATAGCAGGTTGGTTTATTCCCAACACGCAGGAAGTTTCGCAGGGTGCGGGGCAAATACGGCCGGTAAATTCCGGAAAATTGTTTGTAGAAGAAAGTATATCGTAGGCTTCTTTCCAGCTCTTTCTATATACTGCATCATTAAACTCTGGTATAACATTGCCCAAAGGACATCCATTATGACAAAAAGGAACACCACAATTCATACACCTGCCCGATTGCTGATTTAGTTTTTCATCCGGATACCTTTCTATAAATTCTTTATAATCGTGTACACGTTCCTGTGATGAACGCTTTGCAGGAAGCTCCCGTGTAAACTCTAAAAAACCAGTTGGTTTGCCCATTATATTGTTCTGTTTATACGTTAATTATTTCTGTTACTTTTAAAAGCTTTGATAAATCATTTTATTTAAGTTTTCCTTCTTTGGCAGATAAAGATATTTTTGCCAATACCTTTTTATAATCCTTTGGAAATACTTTTACAAAATTTTTCAATTGGTTGTCAAAATCATCCAGTACAAATTTGGCGACTGTACTTTTTGTACATTTAAAATGATTGTTTATCAGGTTGTATAATTCATCTCTATCTTCTTCATTTACTGGATCGAGATCTACCATTTCCTTATTACAATTTAATTCAAAACTGCCTTTTACATCATATACATAAGCAATGCCGCCGCTCATACCGGCTGCAAAATTCCGTCCCGTATTACCCAAAACTACCACCCTGCCACCAGTCATATACTCGCAGCCATGATCACCTACACCTTCTACAACTGCCGTGGCACCTGAGTTTCGTACTGCAAAACGTTCGCCTGCTTTACCCCTGATATATGCCTCGCCAGAAGTGGCCCCATAAAAAGCCACATTACCAATGATGATATTATCTTCAGGAACAAAAGTTGATTTAGAAGATGGATAAACGGTTAATTTGGCTCCGCTTAATCCCTTGCCAAAATAATCATTGGCATCGCCTTCCAGCTCCATGGTAACACCCTTAGTATTGAATGCCCCAAAACTTTGCCCGGCAGTACCGGTAAATTTAAAGTGAATGGTATCATCGGGCAAGCCAGCAGCTTTATATTTTTTAGAAATTTCGTTTGATAAAATAGTTCCGGTTGTTCTGTCGATATTTTTTATATTGAAAGAAGCCGATATTTTTTGCTGCCTCTCTAAAGCTGGTTTTGCGGCTTCCAGCAATTTCCAATCCAGTACATTTTCCATTTCATGATCCTGATCTTCTTTATGATACAGGCCGGTATAAATAGAAGCCGGTTCTTTATATAAAATTGGCGACAGATCCAGTTTGCTGTATTTCCAATGAGTCATACCTGTTCTTGTTTCCAGGCAATCAGCCTGGCCCACCATTTCATTAATGGTCCTAAAACCAAGCTGGGCCATTATTTCCCTTAATTCTTCTGTTAAAAATTTAAACAGGTTTACCACATGGTCAGCATCACCTGTAAAACGTTTCCGCAATTCCGGGTTTTGTGTAGCTACGCCAACAGGGCAGGTATTTAAATGGCATTTACGCATCATTATACAGCCTTCGGTTACCAACGCTGCCGTTGCAACACCCCATTCTTCGGCACCCAACAAAGTGGCGATTGCAATATCTTTTCCTGTTTTTAATTGCCCGTCTGTTTGCAACACCACCCTGCTGCGTAATTTATTTTTTACGAGGGTTTGGTGTGCTTCCGCAAGACCTAATTCCCAAGGCAGGCCTGCATGCTTGATAGAACTGATGGGCGATGCACCCGTGCCACCATCATTACCTGCAATTAAAACAACATCTGCTTTTGCTTTTGCAACACCAGCCGCAATAGTACCAACCCCAGCTTTAGAAACTAATTTTACATTAATACGGGCAGCCCTGTTGGCATTCTTTAAATCAAAAATCAATTGTGCCAAATCTTCAATAGAATAAATATCATGATGCGGTGGTGGAGAAATTAATCCTACACCTGGTGTAGCATGCCTTACCCTTCCAATCCAGTCATCTACTTTGTCGCCAGGCAATTGCCCGCCTTCGCCCGGCTTGGCCCCTTGTGCCATTTTTATTTGTAATTCATCTGCCTGTGTCAAGTAATTACTGGTTACCCCAAACCGTGCAGAAGCTACCTGTTTAATAGCGCTGCGCATAGAATCTCCGTTTGGCAAGGTGTCAAAACGCATTTCATCTTCACCACCTTCACCGGTATTACTTTTACCACCCAACCTGTTCATAGCGATGGCCAAAGTACTATGTGCTTCATGAGATATGGAACCAAAACTCATGGCACCTGTTGCAAAACGTTTCCAGATTCCTTCTGCCGGTTCTACTTCATCAATAGAAATAGGTGTACGGTGAAAATTAAATTGAAATAAACTTCTTAATGTGCAGGCTTTTTCGCCCTGCTCATTTACCAGTTTCGAATATTTTTTGAATGCAGTATAATCATTCTGCCTTGTTGAATATTGTAGAAGGTGTATGGTTTGCGGATTAAATAAATGAAATTCCCCTTTACGTTTCCACTGGTACAAACCACCTACAGATAAACGATCAACCGGTAGTTCTTTTTTACTAAATGCATAGGCATGTTTGGCTAAATTTTCTTTAGCTATTTCATCCAGCCCCATGCCTTCTATACGGGATATTGCGCCGGTAAAATATTTATCAACTACCGATCTGTTTAAACCGATTATTTCAAATATCTGTGCTCCCTGGTAAGATTGCAAAGTAGATATCCCCATTTTAGAAAACACTTTCAATAAGCCGTCATTAACAGCCTTGGTATAATTCTTCTTTAAATATTCAACATCCAAATCTGCAACCAGTTTGCCGCTTAGCTTCATATCCCTTATGCTGGATAATGCCAGGTATGGATTAATGGCTGTTGCACCAAAACCAAGCAAACAGGCAAAGTGATGCACTTCCCAAACATCACCTGCTTCTACTACTATACCAACGCTTCCCCTTAACCCTTTACGAATTAAATGATGATGTACAGCAGCCGTTGCCAGTAAGGAAGGTATGGGTGCATGGTCAGAATCTATTGAACGATCTGTTAATATTAATACTTCAAAGCCATCTTCTGCTGCATCTACAGCGTAACGGCAAATCCTTGCCAGCGCTTTCTGAAGCGAATCGGGTTTACCATCTGCACGGTAATACATCTGCAGGGTCTTTGCCTGAAAAACTCCTGTATCAATGCTTCTTATTTTTTCCAATTCAAAATTCGACAATACGGGATGTTTTAATGCCACGGTATGGCATGCCATTGGAACTTCGTTTAAAAGGTTTCCGTTGTTGCCAACAAAAGTGGCCAAAGACATTACTAATCTTTCCCTGATTGGATCAATGGGTGGATTGGTTACCTGTGCAAATAACTGTTTAAAATAAGAACTTAAATGTTGTGGCTGATCGCTCAATACTGCCAATGGCACATCTGTTCCCATAGAACCAATCGGCTCTTTTCCATCTAATGCCATTGGTGCAATAATCGTATCCAGGTCTTCGGTACTATACCCAAATGCTTTTTGATATTTAAATACCTGGTCACTTTCCAAATGGGTAAACATTACCCTTGGTTCCGGCAATTCTTCTAAACGGATCTTGTATTTATTTAACCAGTCAGCATAAGGTTTTTGAGCGCATATACCTCTCTTTAATTCTTCATCACTTATAATCCTCCCCTGCTCCATATCAACCACAAACATTTTGCCGGGTTGCAGGCGGCCATTCTCTTTTATCAATGCAGGGTCAATAGGTAATGCGCCTGATTCTGATGCCATAATTACCCTGTCATCTGTAGTAACACAATAGCGGGAAGGGCGCAAACCATTCCTGTCGAGGGTGGCACCAATAATTTTTCCATCGGTAAACGAAATAGAAGCCGGGCCATCCCATGGTTCCATCATAGAGGCATGGTATTCATAAAAGGCTTTTCGCACCGGGTCCATCCTATCATCACCATCCCATGCTTCAGGTATCAACATCATCATCACCTGTGGAAGCGACCTACCCGTTAAGGTCAGTAGTTCAACCATATTATCAAGGCAGGCAGAATCTGATTGCATGCTGGTAACAACCGGCAACAGCATTTCCATTTCTTCTTTACTGAAATAAGGGGATACAAAGCCCGTTTCACTTGCTTTTAACCAGTTTAGGTTTCCCTGTAACGTATTAATTTCTCCATTATGTGCCATGTACCTGAATGGCTGCGCCAGTTTCCAGGATGGAAAAGTATTGGTTGCAAAACGTGAATGAACAAGGCCAAATGCGGATACTATCCTTTTATTACTAAGGTCGGGGAAATAATTGCGTACCTGTGTACTTGTTAGTTGCCCTTTATAAACAATTGTTTTGTAAGAAAGCGAAGCAATATAAAAACCAATGGCATCCTGCCTGACTGTATTTTTTATTGTATGACTGGTATAATTGCGCAATACAAATAACTTTCTTTCAAAATCCAATGGGTTGGTTATATGATCGGGGCATGCGATGAATACCTGTTCCATTACTGGTTCTACAGATAATGCTGTTGGGCCAATATCGGTTGTATTTACAGGAACACTTCTATACGTGAGTATTTCAAGCCCTATTTTTTCCGCGGCACGATTAAAGATATCCCTGCACTCTTCCCGTAATTTTATTTCTTTAGGGAAAAATATTACGCCCACACCATACTTGCCAAAAGCTGGTAAATGCACTCCTAATTTTACACATTCATCAAAGAAAAATTCATGTGGTATCTGGATGAGTATACCTGCACCATCGCCTGTATTTGTTTCGCAGCCACAAGCACCGCGATGTTCCATATTTTCTAAAATGGTCAATGCATCAGAAATATGCTGATGCGATTTATTGCCTTTTATATCAGCAACAAAACCAATACCACAGGAATCATGCTCAAATTGAGGATCGTATAAACCGCCGCCAGTTTCTCCAGATAAAAAATCGGAACCTTGTTCTGCGGAGTTATCAGACGGGTACAGTTTTTCATTCAGCTTTGTATTACTCGCAGTTGTATTCATCTATCTAAATTTATTTTTAAAAAAATAATAATCCATGTTCTGTATTTCGTTTTGGCAAAAACAATCGTACCGGTTATTACACCAGGTAACCATATAAATTATCATCCTTTTTAACGCTGTAAAACTCCTATTTCATTAAGCAATCCATACTGCAAATGAAAACTACGCCACCGTATTTATTGTTTTCATATCAGTCATCGCCTGTCTTAATTCTGCACCAATTACTTCTACCTGGTGATAACGAATAATTTCATTTACTGCAATAATCACTTTGTTATCAACACCAGCATCAATGCCTTCATTGAAATTTTTACCAATAAGGTTTGTATCAACTGTTTTCATAAAATCTGCCAGTAAAGGTTTACACGCATGGTCAAATAAATAACAGCCGTATTCTGCCGTATCAGAAATTACCCTGTTCATTTCAAACAATTTTTTGCGGGCAATTGTATTGGCAATTAACGGTGTTTCGTGTAAAGATTCGTAGTAAGCAGATTCTTCTTTAATGCCAGATTCTACCATTGTTTCAAAGGCCAGTTCTACCCCTGCCCTTACAAATGCTACCATTAATAATCCATTATCAAAATATTCCTGTTCTGCAATTTTGTAAACTGAGGGCTCTGTTTTTTCAAAAGCAGTTTCGCCTGTTGCTGCTCTCCACAACAATAAATTTTTATCATTATCGACCCAGTCTTCCATCATTGTTTTTGAAAATTCACCACTCATTATATCATCCTGGTGTTTTTGAAACAGAGGACGCATAATATCTTTCAACTGTTCAGAAATTTCAAAAGCTTTAATTTTTGCAGGGTTAGATAACCTGTCCATCATGGCAGTAATACCTCCTTGCTTTAATGCTTCGGTAATTACTTCCCAGCCATATTGAATAAATTTTGAGGCGTATGCTTTATCAATATCTTTCTCTACCATTTTATCAAAACTAAGAATAGAACCTGTTTGTAAAAGGCCGCATAAAATAGTTTGCTCGCCCATTAAATCAGATTTTACTTCTGCTACAAAAGACGATTTTAAAACGCCCGCTTTATGACCACCTGTAGCAACTGCATAAGCTTTTGCATAATCCCATCCTTTTCCTTCAGGGTCATTTTCAGGATGTACTGCTATCAGTGTAGGTACACCAAAACCTCTTTTATATTCTTCCCTCACTTCTGTTCCGGGACATTTTGGAGCTACCATTATTACAGTAATATCCTTGCGTATCTGCATACCTTCTTCCACAATATTAAATCCATGAGAATAAGATAAAGTTGCACCTTCCTTCATCAAAGGCATGATGGCGCCAACAACAGCAGTATGTTGCTTATCCGGCGTAAGATTGATTACCAGGTCGGCAGTTGGAATCAATGCTTCGTATGTACCTACCTTAAAACCATTTTCGGTGGCACTTTTCCAGGATTGCCTTTTAGCGTCAATCGCTTCCTGCCTTAAAGTGTATGTAATATCAAGACCGCTGTCCCTCATATTCAACCCCTGGTTTAAACCCTGGGCGCCACAGCCTACAATCACTATTTTTTTACCTTTCAGTTCATTCACTCCTTCTGCGAATTCACTTTTGTCCATAAACTCACATACACCCAATTGATTTAATTTTTCTCTTAGTGATAATGTGTTAAAATAATTAGCCATTGATAATTTGATTTTTTCATTGCCAATAAGCAATGGGGTTTGTTATGAATTGATGTTTATTTTTTTACTTTATTAAATGCTATCCTGTTATTAAAAAACTTCAAATTAAGTATTTTAGAAACCCTCCTCTGGAGGGCAGGGAGGCTACATACTGAACACTTCTTCCTGTTGATTTAAAAATTCATTTTCAATTACATCTTCTCCAGGTTCCTTTTTCTCAAATTCTTTTAGCTTTTCATGAAAGCCATGACTTTCTTTTATAATAGCAATTCTTGCACTGCGTACAAATTCTATTAATCCGAATGGCTCCAGTACCTTGATCAGTTTATCTGTTTCTTCCCGATGACCTGTTGTTTCAAAGACTGTAAAATCTTTAGTTATAGCAACTACCCTGGCACCACATTCCCTTAATAATCTTTCCACTTTTACCTTTTCAGCCACTTCATCTGTTGACACTTTGTATAGTGCCATTTCCTGCCAAACCAGTTCTTCGTTGGTATTGTAATAAGCTTTTAACACTTCTACCTGCTTTTCAATTTGCCTACATACTTTTCTTACCACCTCTTCTGTTTCATCAATTAAAATAGTAAAGCGGTGAATACCTTCAATTTCTGATGGTGAAGTATTCATGCTATCGATATTTATTTTTCTTCTTGAAAAAATAATAGCGATGCGGTTTAATAAACCAATCTGGTTTTCTGTGTAAACGGTTATGGTAAATTCTTTTTTCATTTTGTATACTGTTGCGGCGTCAGCCGTTTGATCAATAATTTATTTTATAGCAATTACTCTTAGCCTTTTATAATCAGCATACCACTCTCCATTTCTATAATGAGTGGGTTTAAGACTTTCCTGTACTTCATTTAAAATCGTATCAACTAAGGTTTCATCAATCCCTTTTAAAAAAGAACTGCCAAACATTTTTATCCAATCCTTAATCCCATTTGCTGTATCATCCAATTTTGTTTCCCTGTTAAAGTGCGCTGCGTATGTAACCCTGAAACCTCTTTTTTCCAACAACCCCGTATACTCGCTTAATGAAGGGAAATACCATAAAGGAATAGCTGCATTTTCAGCAAGGCCATGTTTAATTAAACTGTTCTGCAAAGCAGCGATTATTTTTTCTACATTGTATTTACCACCCATCTCCAGTACAATTCTTCCTGACTTTTTTAAATTTCGGTACATACAATCGATGGCCATTTCTTTTTGCAATACCCAATGCAAAACGGCATTTGAAAAAATGGCATCGAAGTTTTCATCAAAATGAAATTCTGTAGCAGATTGCACTTTAAATTCCAATGAAGGATGTTGCGCTCTTGCCTTTGTAACCATATCCAAAGAACTATCTATCCCTACAACAGTGGCTCCGTAGGATGCAATTACACCGGCAAGATATCCTGTACCACAACCCAAATCGAGAATACGTTCGCCAGGCTGAGGACTTAATGCTTCCACCAGACCTTCGCCGTATTTAAAAACAAACGAATGTTTGTTATCATACAGGTGGGCATTCCAATTTGTATTTACTGTTGCTGTATCCATTATTTATTTACAATTCTTTTAAGTGCCATAGCATATCCTAAATGCAAACCTTCATGTACAGGTAAAAATTTTACAGCATCACTAATACTGTTTAACTCAACATTAAAACTTGTAGTGTAACTAATAAAATTATTAAACAGTTCTTTTTTGATATCAACCACCAACTTGTCAATAAACTCCGCAGATTTTTCTTTTAAAAATTGGAATTCATTTTCATCTACAAATGTTTGGGGATTTGTTCCCTTTGAATATTTTAAAATATATGATTCGTCTATATTTAGAGGGAGTCCCGCTAATTTATAACAAAGTACTTGCTGGCTAACAATTATATGCCCAAAATTCCAGATGATATTATTATTGAAACCGTCAGGAATTTTATTGAGGGTATCAATAGATAATCCTTCTATTAACTTCAGGAAATTTTTTCTTGTTGTTTTTACAATGTCAATACTTTTATCTATTTCTATTACCATTTTTTCAATTTATTATCAGTTAACTTAATCTTATTTCAGCAACACTGCAACCCTGTGGCACCATTGGGAATACGTTATTTTCTTTACCTACCATTACTTCCAGCAAATAAGCGCCATTATGATCCAACATTGCTTTTAATGCTGTTTTTAAATGTGTCCTTTCAGCAACACTTTGCGCTTCAATACGGTATCCCTTTGCTACCTGCACATAATCAGGGCTTTCAATATCTACAAAAGAATAACGCTTGTCGTGAAACAATTGCTGCCACTGTCTAACCATTCCTAAAAACTGGTTGTTAAGAATCAATATTTTTACATCGGTACCCGTTTGCATGATAGTACCTAATTCCTGGATGGTCATTTGTACACCACCATCGCCAATTACAGCAACTACTGTGCGATGCGGTGCACCAAATTTTGCACCAATAGCTGCAGGTAATGCAAAGCCCATGGTACCTGCACCACCCGAGGTAATATTGCTTTTAGTTTCATTAAATTTTGCATAGCGGCAGGTAACCATCTGGTGCTGACCTACGTCGGTAACAATAATAGCATCGCCATTGGTAAGTTCGTTTAATATTTTAATTACCTCACCCATTGTTAATTCATCAGTTGTTGGGTTTAGTTCGTCTTTTATTACAACATCAATTTCCTTTTGTGTAAACTCTTTGAATTTGTTTAACCAGTCAGTATGTTTTTTTTCAGTAATCAGTTGGGTAAGCAAAGGCAAAGTCTCCTTGCAATCGCCCCAAACCGGTACGGCTGATTTTACATTTTTATCAATCTCTGCAGGGTCAATATCAAGATGGATTACTTTGGCCTGTTTGGCATATTTATCCAAACGCCCTGTAACCCTGTCATCGAAACGCATACCCACTGCTATCAAAACATCGCATTCATTTGTCAATACATTGGGGCCATAATTACCATGCATACCCAACATGCCCACATTCTGCGGATGGTCTGTTGGTAAGGCACTTAAGCCAAGTATTGTCCATGCGGCGGGCAATCCACCCTTCTCAATAAAGGCTTTAAATTCTTTTTCTGCTCTACCTAAAATAACCCCCTGGCCAAAAATTACAAATGGCTTTTTTGCTTCATTAATCATTTTTGCAGCGGCTTCCACATAGCTTTTTCTTATAATCGGGTTTGGCCTGTAACTGCGTATATGCATACACTTTACATATCCCCTGTACTCGAATTTTTGTATTTGTGCGTTTTTGGTAATATCAATCAATACCGGGCCGGGCCTGCCTGTTGAAGCTATGTAAAATGCCTTTGCTAATACGGATGGTATTTCCGTTGCATCAGTTACCTGGTAATTCCATTTAGTAACCGGCGCGGTAATATTAATAACATCAACTTCCTGGAAAGCATCTGTGCCTAATAAATGAGCATATACCTGGCCGGTAATACAAACCAATGGCGTACTGTCAATCATGGCATCGGCTAAACCTGTGACAAGATTGGTTGCACCGGGACCACTTGTTGCAAACACTACACCGGTTTTACCAGATGCACGGGCGTAGCCCTGACCTGCATGTATACCCCCCTGCTCATGGCGCACAAGAATGTGTTTTATCTGTTGATGGTAATCGTATAAAGCATCATAGATAGGCATGATAGCGCCACCCGGGTAACCAAAAATAGTATCCACACCTTCTGCAATAAAAGCTTCCAGTACGGCTTGTGAACCGGACATAGAAACTGGTTCAGCTGCCGGAACAGCTGCCTGTGTAACAGTGGCTGCTTTTTGTTGTGGTCCTTTTTTTGCTATGATGTCAATCGTTTCCATTGTTTGATCGTTTAATAATTGTAATAAATTTATTCTGCCTGAGTTTGTACCGCTTATAGTTTATTCATCCGTTACACAACCTTCAGAAGCATCCTTTACATATTTTGCATACTTATATAATATTCCTTTGGTAGCTTTTAAAGCCGGTTGTTTCCATGCCGCTTTTCTTTTGGCTATTTCCTCTTCAGAAACTTTTAGCGTAATCGCTTTTGTAGCCACATTAATTTCAATGATATCATTGTCCTGCACCAATCCAATCAAACCTCCTTCAAATGCCTCAGGAGTTATATGCCCCACCACAAAACCATGTGTTCCACCACTAAATCTTCCGTCAGTAATTAATGCTACACTTTTACCTAATCCGGCACCTATAATTGCTGAAGTTGGTTTTAGCATTTCAGGCATGCCCGGCGCCCCTTTTGGCCCTACATGTGTTATCACCACTACGTCACCCGCTTTTATCCGGCCACTATTGATACCATTTATTAATTCAAACTCGCCGTTAAAAACCCTTGCCGGCCCTTCGAACAATTCTCCCTCTTTACCACTTATTTTTGCAACACTTCCTTTTGTTGCTAAGTTGCCAAATAGAATTTGTAAATGCCCTGTTTGTTTAATAGGACTTGAGACAGGATAAATAATTTTCTGTTCATCAAAATCAAGCTCAGGTACATTCGCCAAATTTTCTGCAATTGTTTTACTGGTAACTGTCATGCAATCGCCATGTAATAATCCCACTTTTAATAAATATTTCATCACCGCCGGAACACCACCAATATTATGCAGGTCTTCCATTAAATATTTACCGCTGGGTTTTAAATCGGCTAATACAGGAACCCTGTCACTGATTATCTGAAAATCATCTTGTGTAAAAGATACATCCACACTTTTTGCGATAGCTATAAAATGCAATACTGCATTGGTACTGCCGCCTAATGCCATGATAACAGTAACTGCATTTTCAAATGCTTTTCTTGTCATGATATCGGAGGGCTTAATATCCATTTCCATCAGATGGCGTATGGCCTTACCAGCATCCAGACATTCTTTCTTTTTTTCTTCACTCAATGCAGGATTGGAAGAAGAATAAGGCAGGCTCATACCCAATGCTTCAATGGCGCTGCTCATGGTATTGGCTGTGTACATGCCGCCACAGGCCCCGGCCCCGGGGCAACTGTTCATCACAATGCCTTTAAAATCTGCTTCGTTTAATGTGCCTGCTATTTTTTGCCCGAGTGCTTCAAAGGCAGATACAATATTTAAATCCTGTCCTTTATAATGGCCGGGTGCTATGGTGCCGCCATATACCATTATAGCAGGGCGATTCAATCTTCCCATTGCCATAATGGAGCCCGGCATATTTTTATCACAGCCCGGAATTGCAATCAGCGCATCATAATACTGTGCTCCACAAACTGTTTCAATTGAGTCTGCAATAATATCCCTGCTCACTAAAGAGTAGCGCATTCCGTCTGTACCATTACTCATGCCATCACTAACGCCAATGGTATTAAAAATCAACCCCACCAAATCATTTTCCCAAATTCCCTGCTTTACCAACTTAGCCAAATCATTCAAATGCATGTTACAGGTATTGCCATCATACCCCATACTTACTACACCAACCTGTGCCTTTGCCATATCTTCGTCTGTTAACCCAATACCATAAAACATGGCTTGTGCGGCAGGTTGTGTTGCATCCTGTGTGATGGTTCTACTATATTTATTTAATTCCATTTTTAATTTTCTACTATTTATAATTAATTAATTTTTGACAACAAAAACCCCGGCTCTTCTGGAGGCGGGGTTTTTTTATGATTAGTATTTTACTACGTGTTAAAAAATCCTCCTCCATATGCTGCAGGTATAATAATGACGATGACTGCAATAACAATTACTGCAATACTTTTTACCCCACTAAATAAATTTACTACAAACATATGGAAACGTTGTAGATAAATATACCCAAGCATTTTAAAAAAACAAAGAACTATTTTGTATTATTTCATTTCAAACTGTCACTTTTGGTTTCGGCCGGTGGGGACACCGGCCGAGGCAGAGCCGTGGTTGGTGTCCCCATCAACCACCTGAGGCAAAGACAATTTGAAATGACTATTTTATTCGAACTACTTATATAATGGTTGACTTCCTTAATTCAATATTTTCTCTATTTACTCTACCACTGATTCTTCCGTTGATGTACTCACTAATGAGTTCGCCAATTGTTGAAGTAAAATAAAAATTAATCGGGTCGATATCTTTTGATACAAATAAACTTTCAATGGTCCATTCCACGGCATCCCTTACCATTTGGGCTTCTTCCTTCAAATTAAAATAATCAAGCATCATCGCAACAGATAAAACAGAGCCTAATGGATTGGCAATATCTTTACCAGTAGCTTTTGAATAAGATCCGTGAATAGGCTCAAACAAAGCATTTTTATTGCCAATGGATGCAGAAGGCAGCAAACCCAAAGACCCGGTGATAACACTGGCTTCATCACTTAAAATATCGCCAAATAAATTTTCTGTTAGTATTACATCAAACTGTTTTGGATTTAAAACAATCTGCATGGCGGCATTATCTATAAACAAAAAATCAAGTTTTACATCGGGGTATTGGGGTGCAAGGTCCTTTACCACTTTGCGCCAAAGCCTTGACGTTTCCAGCACATTTGCTTTATCTACCAGGGTTAATTTCTTTTTTCTTTGCCGGGCAGATTGAAAAGCAAGATGAGCGATACGCTCCACTTCTTCTTTTGTATATCTGAAATCGTCCGATGCCCAGGTTTGGGCCTCATCTGTTTTCTTTTCTCCAAAATATATACCGCCGGTTAATTCACGAAAAATGATAAAATCTACTCCCTCAATATAATTGCTTTTTAAAGGCGATAAATGATGTAAAGAAGGATAGGTTATAATGGGCCTGATATTGGCAAATAATTGTAACGTTTTTCTAAGCCTTAGCAAACCCTGCTCTGGTCTTATTTTAGCACTTGGATCATTATCATATTTTGGATGACCGATAGCACCAAACAAAATAGCATCGCTGGCAAGGCAAACTTCAATAGTTTTTTCCGGTAGCGGATCACCCGTTTCATCTATAGCTACGGCCCCCATGAGGCAATAGGTAAAAATAAATTCATGATGAAAATGTTCAGCAACAGCCTCCAATACTTTTATTGATTGCTGTGTTACTTCCGGACCAATGCCATCCCCGGTTATTATTGCTATATTTTTTTTCATGGTTATTTCCTACAGGAAAATATTATGCTGGTTAATAAATTATAAAAAATATTAAAATTCAATGCTGTACAAATATAAAGAGTGGGCATTCTCTTTTCTACAAATATCTATATGAATAATATGCATTGCAGAATATCTAAACGACAACTTCTTTTTTATGTGCATTCGCCAATTGGTTCAGGTCTTCTTCCATCACTTCTTTTTTACTGTCTGCTACCAATAAAAATTCCTGGTATAATACATCAATATCATTTCTGTCGAACCGGTAACCTAATTTTTGAAAACGATGCGCCAGCGCACTGCGGCCACTCCTTGCCGTTAATACAATTTTTGATTCTTCTGCACCAACTTCTGCCGGGTTGATGATTTCATAAGTTAATGAATCTTTTAAAAATCCATCCTGGTGAATTCCGGAAGAATGTGAGAAAGCATTACTGCCCACAATGGCTTTATTACATTGCACCGGCATGCGCATAGTTTCGGTAACGAGCTGGCTCATAGGATATAATTCTTTAGCATTTATATCAGTATAAAAACCCATGCTTTTATGCTGCTTAATAATCATCACTACTTCTTCCAGTGAAGTATTGCCTGCTCTTTCACCAAGCCCGTTAATAGTACATTCTATCTGTCTTGCGCCATTGATAATACCAGCAATAGAATTAGCCGTCGCCAAACCAAGGTCGTTATGACAATGGCAGGATATAATTGCTTTATCGATATTAGGCACGTTGTTTATGAGGTAGGCAATTTTTTCGCCGTATTGATGGGGTAAGCAATAACCTGTTGTATCTGGAATATTTACCACGGTTGCGCCGGCTGCAATTACTGCCTCTACCACCCTTGCCAGGTATTCATTACTGGTGCGGCCAGCATCTTCTGCATAAAATTCTACATCATCTACAAAATTTTTGGCCCACTTTACACATTGAATAGCCCTTTGTAAAATCTCCTGCTGAGTAGAATTAAACTTTGATTTAATATGAAAATCTGAAGTACCAATTCCCGTGTGAATTCTTGGACGTTTGGCATATTTTAATGCTTCTGCAGCTACTTCAATGTCTTTTAGCACTGCCCGGCTTAAACCGCATACAGAAGCATTTTTAATAATCTTTGAAATTTCATTAACCGAATTAAAATCTCCCGGAGATGAAATAGGAAAGCCAGCTTCAATAATGTCAACGCCTAGTTCTTCAAGCTTTATGGCCAGCGCAATCTTTTCTTTGGTATTTAGTTTACAGCCCGGCACCTGCTCCCCATCACGGAGGGTGGTATCAAAAATATGTATCTTATTATTTGTCATAGAAATAGCTTGATTTTATACAGCAGGTTTAATTATTTTTGTTTAAAGGGCAGTTCAATTAAATAATTATTGGCCTTAGTGTACGAATTTACCTATATAAAATGGGTTTATTTAAACAAATTGTTACCTTTTTTACGCTTCAAAAATCGGCTATTTTTACATAAAACGCTTAACCAGTAGGGGTTTCAAAGAAACTAAATTACGATGCCCAACCGCAGTACAGACACCTTGTTTCAGCTAATTAAATCGCTTGAAAAGAGCGAAAAACGCAATTTTAAGATATATGCTAACCGCAATACATCGGGCGAAGAGCTAAAAATTGTACAGCTTTTTGATGCATTGGACAAAATGGACGAATATGATGAAGCCGTTTTATTAAAAAGAAATGAAAATATAAAAAAACAGCAGTTAAGCAATCTGAAAGCCCATCTTTATAAACAGGTACTGGGTAGCTTACGGTTGATAGACGATGTAACCAATATAGATATACAGTTGAACGAGCAAATGGTATATGCCCGCATTTTATATAATAAGGGTCTTTACCTGCAAAGCCTGAAAATATTGAACAGGATAAAAGATATTGCAAAAGCAAATAACCAGTTTACCTATTTTCAGCAGGCATTGTTTTTTGAAAAAAGCATTGAATCGCTATATATTACGAGAAGTATTCAAAACAGGGCAGACCAACTCAGCAAAGAAACTACTGAAATAAGTAATAGCCTCGCACTTTCTTCCCAGTTATCAAACCTTTCGCTGCAATTATACAGCTGGTATATACAAAACGGGCATAGCCGCAATGAAACAGAAGATGCTGCTGTACAAAAAATTTTTATTGATAATTTAGGCGATAAAACTTTCCAGTGCAAATACTTTTATGAAAAGTTATACCTGTACCAAAGCTATTGCTGGAATGCTTTTATACGCCAGGATTTTTTACAATATTACCGGTACACGCAAAAATGGGTAGACCTTTTTGAGAAAGAACCTTTTATGATTACTATTGAAACAGGGCATTATATTAAAGGTATGCACAACCTGATGGGCTCTCATTTTGATCTGGGCAATCATAAAAAATTAATAGAAACATTAGCGGCATTTGACATTTTTTGTAATAGCCCCATTGTGGTGAATAATGTAAATAACCGTATACAATGTTTTGTGTACCGCACCATATCTACCTTTAATAAACATTTTTTGGAAGGAAGTTTTACGGAAGGCTTAGCAACAATTCCTGAAATTGAAAGTAAGTTAAGTGAATACGAAATTTATATGGACAGGCACCGGATATTAGTTATTGATTATAAAATTGCCTGCCTGTATTTTGGGAGCGGCAATTATGAAAAAGCCATTGATTATTTAAATAAAATCATCAACTGGAAAGTTGACCTGCGTACTGATTTGCAGTGCTACAGCAGGCTACTGCACCTTATTGCTCATTATGAATTAGGTAATGACGATATTTTGGATTCGCTTATAAAATCTGTTTACCGTTTTATGGCGAAGATGCAAAACCTGAGTGTGGTAGAAGAAGAGATATTTAAATTTATCCGGAAATCTTTTCAACTATCAGTAAAAACAATAAAACCGGAGCTGGAAAAATTACTGGTAAAATTAAAAACTTTAGAAAGTAACCGCTTTGAAACCCGTGCCTTTATGTACCTGGACATTATCTCATGGCTGGAAAGTAAACTGGAAAATATCCCGGTACAGGAGGTGTTAAAACGTAAGTTTACCGGAAAAAGAAACAACTGATTTTTACAAAAAATTATTTACTGCCAGGGCATATCCCTTTAAACCAAGGCCACTGATTACTCCTCTAGCTTTTGCAGATATATGTGATAGTTTTCTAAATTCCTCCCTACCAAAAATATTTGAAATATGCACTTCAATAACAGGTGTGGTGATTGCCGCAATGGTGTCGCCTAAGGCAACAGAGGTATGAGTATAGCCGCCAGGATTTAAAATAATACCATCATAAGTAAATCCTATGCGTTGTATTTCATTAATGAGTTCGCCTTCAATATTGCTTTGAAAATAATGAATTTGCACGGCAGGAAATAATGCTTTTAATTCTTGCAGGTATTGCTCAAAAGTCTGGCTACCATAAATTGCCGGTTCTCTTGTACCCAGCAGATTTAAATTTGGACCGTTGATGATGGCGATGTTCATTATACGAATGTAATATTTAATTGATAATTAAAATTGTATGTTGTAATAAACAATTGAGAACCTTATTATCAATTATCATTTAACTAATTATCCTTTATCGAAGCTATAAACTCATCAAATAAATAACGGCTGTCATGCGGACCCGGAGTTGCTTCAGGGTGATACTGAACAGAAAAAGCCGCTTTATCTTTCACACGTATCCCTTCTATAGAATCATCATTAAGGTTAAGATGAGTAATTTCTACTACCGCCGAAGCCCTTACTGCATCAGGGTTTACACCAAATCCATGATTTTGTGTGGTGATTTCACTTTTACCGGTAACAATATTTTTTACAGGATGGTTTAGCCCCCTATGGCCATGATGCATTTTAAAAGTAGGGATATCGTTGGCAAGTGCAAGTAACTGGTGGCCAAGGCAAATTCCGAAAAGAGGTTTATCAAGTGCCAGAATTTGTTTTATTGTTTGTACCGCATACTGCATAGGTGCAGGATCTCCAGGCCCATTGCTGATAAAGTAACCATTAGGCTTAAACGCTTCCAGTTCTTCAAAGCTTGTTTTGGCATTGTGCACCTTTACATAAGCCCCTCTTTCTACCAGGCAATTCAATATATTTTTTTTGATACCATAATCCAATACAGCAACCCTTATTTTGCTATCGGGGTTACCCACATAATAAGGTTCTTTGGTAGATACTACTGAAGCAAGTTCCAGCCCATCCATTGATGGCACTTTATCCAGCTGTGCTTTTAATACAGCTACATCAGTTATATCAGATGAGATGATACAGTTCATGGCACCTTGCTTGCGCACATGCGTAACAAGGGCCCTTGTATCTACGCCGTCAATTGCAACGACACCCTGCTTTTCAAAATATTCCTGTAAAGATTCATCAGCCATAAAACGGGAATATTTTTCTTCCAGGTTTCTACCAATAACGCCTTTCACTTTTACACCATCACTTTCTACATCAATATCAATAACACCATAGTTACCAATATGCACATTATTCATAATCAACACCTGACCATAGTAGCTGGGGTCTGTAAAAACTTCCTGGTAACCCGTCATGCCAGTATTAAAACAAATTTCGCCTGTGGTGGTACCAGTCTTCCCAAAAGCTCTGCCATTAAAAATGGTTCCGTCTTTCAGCATTAAAATTGCTTTGTTAGCTTTACTCATTATCGGAATAAATTATTTTGTAAAAATAAAAACCTTTCACTATCCAACCAATTCAACTCAATAATAAAAGATATTAATTTGAGATGTATTTATTAAATCAAAAAAAATAAATGTATTGCTATTCATTTTTTGAGTCATTGGTAACCTGAGAAAAAAATAGCAAAAAAAAAGCAAACTTTTTACAGTTTGCTTTATGTAAATATTATTGAATCATATTAGGCTTCTCTACCTCCAATTAATTTGTCCTGCAATTCTTTTAATTCATCCATTTTGCCATCAGCCGCAAGTTGGGCCTGCTCTGGCCAAGACGTGGTAACAGCAGCATTAAAATTACCTTCTGCTGCATCAAGAATTTCCTTTAATTTTTCAGGAGTTGAAGCTGCAAGATCAGCAAAACTAACAATACCCGCTGCAGTAAGTGTTTCTGCAATTTTTGGTCCGATGCCTTCAATTAATTTAAGGTCATCCCCTTTTGCAGTATTCTTTTTAGGAGCAGTTGCTTTTAACTCTTCGGATACTTCAGCACCTTCTGTTTTCTTTTTTCCCCCACCACTACGCCTTGTCTTTTTAACTGGTTCTGCCGCTGCTGCTTTAGCAATACTGTTACCGTAAATTTCATTGAAATCAACCAATTCAATCATGGCCATTTCTGCATTATCACCGGTTCTTGCACCTAACTTTAAAACACGTGTATAACCCCCGGGCCGGCTTGCAACTTTAGGAGCTACCACTGTAAACAATTCTTTTACAGCAGCCTTATCATTAAGGTAACTAAACACAATACGGTGATTGTGCATAATTTGCTCTTTGCTTGCTGTGCTTTTTGTTTTAGTAATCAATGGCTCAATGTAAGTACGTAAGGCTTTTGCTTTAGCCAAAGTAGTAGTAATTCTTTTATAAGTGATTAGCTGGCAACCCAGGTTCATAAGCAATGCTTTTCTATGAGAAGCTGTTCTGCTTAAATTGTTATTTTTATTTCCGTGACGCATGACATTTTAATTTTAGTGTTTCATCTGTACCGTGTCAGGAATTACAGATTACTTATTATAAAAAGATTATTTAATTATTTGAGCTCTCCACAAGTCTCCCCTATCAGGGGAGATTTAGAGGGGGGCCCGCTTTATTCATCATCCAATTTCAACTTGCTTAAATCCATTCCAAAACCTAAACCTCTTTCTATTAACACCTGTTCAATTTCGCTTAAAGATTTCTGGCCAAAGTTCCTGAATTTCATCAGGTCTTCCTGTTCGTATTGAACAAGTTCGCTCAATGAATTTATTTTAGCAGCTTTTAAACAGTTAAAGGCACGTACAGAAAGATCAAGATCTTCTAAAGGTGTCTTCAAAACTTTACGTAACTGTAAAGTTTGTTCATCAACCAGGTCTTCCTTTTTATCTTCTTTGGTATCGAAAGTGATGTTTTCATCAGTAATGATCATCAAATGCTGAATTAAAATACGACTGGCCTGTTTAACTGCTTCTTCCGGCTGAATAGTACCATCAGTAATAACTTCCATGATCAGTTTTTCAAAATCGGTGCGTTGTTCAACACGGGTATTTTCAATGGTATATTTTACATTCTTGATTGGTGTATAAATAGCATCAACAGCAATATATCCAAAGTGTGAGCTTTTATCCTGGCTTTCTTCAGCTGGTACATAACCACGTCCTTTTCCGATAGTGATTTCTATATCTAATTTAGCGCTGCTATCCATTACGCAAAGAACAAGCTCAGGATTCATTACTTCAAAAGACAAAGAAGCTTCGCCAATAGTACCGGCAGTAAGCTCTGTTTTATTTTTTATAGAAAGTGTAATTTTTTCATTACTTACTTCGTGTTCAACTTTCTTCTTAAAGCGTACCTGTTTAAGGTTAAGGATTATTTCCGTAACATCTTCAGTGATACCTTTAATAGTGGCAAACTCATGGTCAGCACCAACAATGTTGATACCTACAATTGCATAACCTTCTAAAGAGTTTAATAAAACCCTGCGAAGTGCGTTACCGATAGTAACACCGTAACCTGGCTCAAGCGGACGAAATTCAAATTGTGCTTCAAAGTCGTTTGCTTTTTGCAGAACAATTTTATCGGGCTTAACAAAATTTAAAATGGCCATTTGTATTTTGTTTTATAAGTTTAAAATTTGTGCGACGAGTATGTTTTCATAACCCATCATTGTTGTGTTACTTGCTATACAATTCCACAATAAGTTGTTCCTTAATATTTTCAGGAACACTTTCTCTTTCCGGGTAAGCTATAAAAGTACCTTTCAATTCTGTTTCGTTAAAATCTATCCAGTTGAATTTGGTATTTTTTCCACGAACATTACCTTTGATAGCAGTATTAACAGCGCTCTTATTTTTTAAACCAACAGTTTCACCGGGTTTTAGCGAATAAGAAGGAACATTTAATACGTCGCCATTAACAGTGATGTGTTTGTGACTCACCAGCTGACGGGCAGCCTGGCGGCTTGGAGCAATACCCATACGGAACACAACATTATCCAAACGGGCTTCCAATAATTTGATAAGGTTTTCGCCTGTTACACCTTTACGCCTTGCAGCTTCATCAAATGTTTTGCGGAATTGTTTTTCCAGCAAACCATAAGTGTATTTAGCTTTTTGCTTTTCACGTAACTGTAATGCATATTCGCCTAAAGTTTTGCGTTTGCGGGTTGCACCATGCATTCCCGGAGGGTTACTGTTTTTAGTTAACCACTTTCCGTTTCCTGTAATAGGCTCTCCGAAAATTCTGGAGATCTTTGTTTTGGGGCCTGTGTACCTTGCCATAATTATAATTGTGATTTTTTAGTGACGATACAACATTAAAAAATCTTAAAATGAATGTTGCACCCGTTATTAAATATGCTTATTTATAAAACTCCAAAATCCCATTCAGGGGATAAGGATTATACTCTTCTCTTTTTGGGAGGACGGCAACCATTGTGTGGTTGAGGCGTAATATCCTTAATCATATTGATTTCAATACCTGATTGTGATAGTGACCTGATGGCACCTTCACGGCCAGAACCTGGGCCTTTTACAAATACATCTACTCTTTTTAAACCGGCATCCATAGCAACTTTAGCTGCATCTGCCCCGGCCATCTGAGCCGCATAAGGAGTATTTTTCTTACTTCCTTTAAAGCCCATTTTACCTGCGCTTGACCAGGAAATAACCTGTCCGCTTTTATTGGTTAAACTGATAATGATGTTGTTGAAACTTGCAACGATGTGAGCATCTCCGTAGCTATCTACTTTTACTACTCTTTTTTTTGCGGCTGCTTTTGCGCTTTGAGCCTTTTGTGCTTTTGCCATAATACTTTACTATAGGTAATCTTTTTAAAAAAATGTAACCCGATTTTTAATCGGGACTGAACCAACCCTACTGCGACTTAAAGCTATCCGGCGTTTGTTCAATTATACTTAAGTCTATTAAAGCCAATACCAGGTATTGCTACCCGGCATCTTATTTAATTATTTTTTAGCAACTTTCTTTTTGCCGGCAACAGTTTTCCGTTTGCCCTTACGGGTACGGCTGTTGGTACGTGTGCGTTGTCCACGTAAAGGCAAACCTTTACGATGACGCAAACCACGGTAGCAGGCTATATCCAGTAAACGCTTAATATTCATCTGTACTTCACTGCGTAAAGCACCTTCAGTTTTAAACTCTGCGTTAATTACATTACGAATAGCGGTTTGTTCATCATCATTCCACTCATTTACCTTTTTATCGTAGCTTATAGAAGCTTTATCTAAAATATACTGAGCAGTTGAACGGCCAATACCAAATATATAGGTAAGTCCAATTTCGCCTCTTTTGTTTTTTGGTAAATCTATACCGGCAATACGAGCCATAATTCTATTAATTTGTTGATTAGTTTAATCAGCTTTCGCCATTATCAAATTGTTATCCCTGCCTTTGTTTAAAACGTGGATTTTTTTTATTAATCACAAATAGTACGCCTTTTCTACGTACAATTTTGCAATCAACACTTCTCTTTTTTATGGAAGCTTTAACCTTCATCGTTGTAATTTTTATATATTAATACCTGTTATTTATACCTGAATATGATTCTACCCCTTGTTAAATCATATGGGCTCATCTCAACTCCCACCTTATCACCAGGCAATATCCTGATATAGTGCATCCTCATTTTTCCCGAGATAGTTGCCAGTATTTCGTGTCCGTTTTCCAGCTTAACTTTGAACATAGCATTACTCAGCGCTTCTAAAATTGTTCCGTCTTGTTTAATCAGTGCTTGCTTCGCCATATATTTTGGGAGCGCAAAGATAAGTGGATAAATTTAATTATTAAGAAAAAAATCGGATATTTACCTTTTAAAATCAAAAATTTAACCCCATGAAAAAGATCATTTTTGTATTAACTGTTATTTCATTCACTTTTTTTTCCTGTAAAAAGGACCTCACCCCAGCCCCCGTACCAGACACTACAGGGTATATGAGTTATACGCCCAACAGTATATGGAACTATACATTAACCAATAATATTGCTCCTTCATCCCTTAATTACACCATTACTTCTACTGATAGAGATAGTTCTATAAATGGTAAAGCATACCATGTTTTTACAAACAGCACTACCGGCAGTCAAAATCAATATTATAATACTACCGGCAACGATTATTATACTTTTCGCAGCCTGCCTACAACATTAGGTGGTGCCCCTATTGAAAATATTTATTTAAAGGATAATGTTGCAATAAATGATTCCTGGAATCAATCCTATTCTATTAGTGTTTCGAGCATTCCGATCACAATAAAGATTATTAATACTATTACAGAAAAAGGAACCCTTACTGTTAATGGTATTGCGTATACTGATGTAATTCATGTTACTACTACTTTGCAGGTTTCTGCGTATAGTGTTCCATTACCTGCAGGAGCCATTACAACAGATATTCAATCTTATTATGCAAAAAAAGTAGGATTGGTAGAATCTAAAAATAAAATCGATGTAAGTTATGCCGGCCTTGATGAACATGTAGATGAACACACCGTTTTAAAAAGTTCTGACATAAAATAGTTTTAACCATATAAAAAGCCCGGCGCAATTGCTACACGGGGCTTTTTATTACCTTGTATAATCAGTTTAAGAAAACGGCACGTCTGTTAAGTGCACTTTCGTCATTTCATAAAAATGATTCTGCAACTGATGTACACTTATAGGTTGCAGAATATGCCTCTTCTCATCACGATACCAAATTTCCATGGTATTAAAATTTCCTTTTGCAGGTAACAATATTCTGAATGCCCCTTTCATGTATTTTACAGTACCATCCTCATTTTCCTGTTTACTGAATTTTAGCTTGGTCAGTTGTCCTTCATCCAGCGGTATAGCACTTAATTGAGAAGTTTCAAACCAAAATTCCTGGGTACCGGTATCTACACATACTTGTTTTTCATCACCATTCAGGTTGGTTACTTCTCCCTGCAATGCATCGCCGTCGTTATCGGCCATCAAGTAGTCGCCTACTTTTATGTCTTGAAATTTTATCATGGTAAATTGTTTTTATTTTGAACCAATTTACCACTTTTTAGAAAACTAAAAAATATCTCTTGCTAAAATAAAATATTTTTTAACCCTGTTTGAAAAAAGAAAAAAAATTGCTGCCCTATATTTTAAGATAGTAATTTCAACTGGTTTTAAAGCACCACTACTTTTCTTGTTTCTTTTTTTCCAGCCAAATTGAACACAATATTATACGTGCCTTTTTGTAAATCGCACACATGCAGGTGGCCGCTATTGAGCCCATAAAATGCAGCCAGCTTTGTTTTTAGCACCATCTCCCCGGCACTGTTATACACCAATACATCCATTGTTCCTTTTTTATCTGAATTAAATTTTAGCTGTACCTGGCCCGGCCTTGAAATTGGGTTCGGGCTTAAAGACACAATCAAATCATTTTTTACCACTGCATTGTTGCGCAAAGTTTTGATGTCAGAAAAACTTTCTGTCTTATCTACATCAACAGTTACAACTTCGTAATACAAATATTTACAGATACTGCCCAGGTCGATATCTGTAAATCGATATAACTGGATTGTATTGGAATTACCGGCTGCTGCTACCCTTCCTATCTCATAAAAATGGGTGGCATCTGTACTTTTTCTTATTGAAAAGTAATCAGTATTTGATTCTGAAAATGTTTGCCACTGCAACAACCCTTTGGAAGCAAAACTAGTAACAGAAAATGACCCGAATGCCACTGGCAAAGCACCGCTGACAGTAATACTACCTTGCATGCCAAAGCCAAAATGCGGTATGCAGCCATATAAATAATTTCCTGGTACCGTTACTGTATAAGTAAATGAAGTGACCCCCGAAGTTATCGGGGAATTCCATTCAGCAGCGCCGGCTGGCAGTAAAGTACCAGTCAAGGCGTTGCCACATGTAGTGGTATGTGTCCCGGTAACCCAATTAAACTGTATTACATCTCCCACTACCGCATTTATTGTTGCAGGATTAAACGAAAAATTTGCAACTGAAACATTCCAGGTAGTGGCATTGGCGGCACTAAACAGTAACAGTACAAGTGCGGCAGTGTAAAAAAGTTTCATGGTTATGGCTGTTTTTAATTGATAAATAAAAGTGGATACTTTTATTATCGAAAAAAAACATATGGAGGTTGCTTTAAGCGCTAATTTTTATAATTATGCTAATTAAAGCTTCCCCTTACTCTGCCCAACTCATCACATATCCTTCATTTTCAATTTCCAGCGCTGTGGTCGTTAATTGTAATGGATGAAAAGTATCTATCATTACTGCCAGTTCATTGGTTTGTTTGGCACCAATGCTTTTTAGTACTGCCCCTGGATGAGGGCCATGAGGAATACCCGCTGGGTGCAGGTTAATCATTCCTCGGGTAACGTGTTTGCGGCTCATAAAATCACCATCTACATAATACAATACTTCATCGCTATCAATATTGCTATGGTTATAAGGAGCGGGGATTGAATCGGGATGATAATCGAATAAACGTGGCACAAATGAACAGACGACAAAATTATTGGCTTCAAAGGTCATGTGTACCGGTGGCGGCTGGTGAACCCTTCCGGTAATGGGTTCGAAATCATGAATAGAAAAAGCGTAAGGATAGCAGCAACCATCCCACCCTATCACATCAAATGGATGATGACCATAATGTATACCATACAAAACCCCCTTCTTCTTTGTTTTAATCAGAAAGTCATCCTTTTCATCATGGGTCTGTAAATTTTTTGGTGTACGGATATCTCTTTCACAATAAGGCGAATGCTCCAGCAACTGTCCATATTTACTCAGGTATTTTTTAGGGTAACGGATAGGACTAAACGATTCTACAATCAGCAGCCGGTTATTCTCGGTGGCAAAATGTGGCTGATAAATGGTACCCCGTGGTATCATAAGGTAATCGCCATACCCAAAATCAATTTCACCATACATTGTTTTTAAAACGCCGCTCCCCTCATGTACAAATATCATTTCGTCTGCATCGGCATTTTTGTAAAAATAACTGCCCATGCTTTGTTGAGGTGCAGACAATACAATATGGCAATCACTGTTAACCAACACCGGTTTACGGCTGTGTAGAAAATCTTTTTCGGGTTTTACATTAAAGCCTTCAAAGCTGCGGTGCTGCAGCATTCTTTCTTCTGCAATTACAGGCTGAACATTATGCGGTGTATCAGTTTTAATGATTTGTGTTGGGGGATAATTATGGTATAGCAAAGAATAATCATTACTGAAACCTTCTGTGGAAAATAACTGTTCCGCATACAAGCTGCCATCGGGTTTACGAAACTGGGTGTGACGTTTGTGGGGAATTTTTCCGAGTGTATGATAGTGTGGCATCGTTAATTGATAATTTTTTCATTTTAAGAAAAGTAGTATAAATTGGTTATCTCAAAATTTTAATAATTTTTTCATTTATCTTTTGAATACATCGAAAGAGATAGTAATATTCTTGATATTGGCTTTTTGTATGCCTGAGAAGTAATTCCATATTATGGTAATGATTAGAAACTTCTAGTGCTTTATCATTAAATAATCTTACAAATGAAAAATTTGGATACTTTCTATTTAAGATGCGAATTTTTAAAACTAAATAGCGATGTGTTGTAAAGGGTGTTACTCTTCTATCTGATGGTATTTTTTGAAAATTTGCAATTAGTTCGTCTAATTTTTTCATATACTCAAGTTGTTCAAGAGGAATATTTTGGGGATCATTTTGAAATAACTGTTCCCACATTTTTCTTAAATCATTTATTGCTATATTTCTGTAATCTCCATATTGATTATATTTCTCAAGTATGGGATTAAAATCATTGAATGCCTTATCACTCCAAAATTGGATATTTTTTAAATTTTCCCATGTTTTATTAAAAGCACGTCTTTTTAATTTTTTATTCGCACAAATGGAAAACTGATTCTCTATTCCAAGGAAAAAACTTCTGAAGGAATCTTTATAGGTAATTTCTCTAAAAACAGGTATTTGAAAAAATTCTGCTTTTGCATACTCCCAATGCGCATTCTTAACTATGTCAAAAGATTTTAAACTATAGGATAATTGCCTTTCTTGTCTTTTTAGTGACTTATTAAGGCTAATTAAATTTTCTATATAAATTTTTCTGGTTGATTTGCGTTGAAAATATTTGCCAATAATATAAACAAGTCCTGTAATAATATACCCCAAAAAGAATGTGATTAGGGTAATGATTAATGTAGCAGCGGCATCATGGCTAATATCAAAAAATCTTTCAACAAGTTTTTGCATGAGCAATAATTAATATAAATTATAATTTATGGTTATCCAAAACCATATAATAAATAAAGTTCCAGCAAAATGCCGCAACCTGATTTTGAATTGTGCAATCTTACCATCAAATTTACATTTTTAAAACCATTTACTTGACAAGAATAGGATTGATATCAGACACTCATAATTATTTTGATGAAAGCGTTCCCGAGCATTTTAAAACCTGTGATGAAATATGGCATGGCGGCGACTTTGGCAGCGCTGCCATTGGAGAGAGATTAAAAATATTAAAACCATTAAGAGGCGTTTATGGCAATATTGATGGAAAAGATATCCGGAGCGAATTTCCTGAACAATTGATTTTTATGGTTGAAGATGTAAAAGTAATGATGAGGCATATCGGTGGTTATCCGCCAAAATATAATCCTGATACAAAAAAAGAATTACTGATACATCGACCTCAATTATTCATCAGCGGTCATTCGCATATTTTAAAAGTAATGTATGATGAAAAATTAAACTGCCTGCACATGAACCCCGGAGCTGCAGGTAAACAGGGCTGGCAAAAAGTAAGAACGCTGATACGTTTTACCATTGATGGAAAAGATATGAAGGACTGTGAAGCGATTGAACTGTGATGTAATTGATAATGGATTAACTGATAATTGATAATCAAATACAGTAATAAATTAACGGTAGTTTACAGGTTGCTCAATTATCCATTATTCGGCTATACATTATTATTCCACCCAATCTGCAATAAAAACATTGGTATCTCTTGTGCCCCCATTGTTGCGGTTGCTGGAAAATATAAACTTTTTACCATCCCGGCTAAACATCGGAAAAGCATCAAAACCCTTATCACGGCTTATCTTCTCTAAACCCTTACCATCTATATCGGTCAGGTACATGTTAAAGGGAAAGCCTCTTTTATATTCGTGGTTGCTGCAAAAAATAATGTGTTTTCCATCTGGTGTAAAATTGGGCGCCCAGTTGGCCTGCTCTAAAAAGGTTACCTGGTGTGCATTGCTGCCATCAACATTGGCAATCCATACTTCCATATGCGTTGGCGCTACCAGGTTTTCTTTTAAAAGGTCTTTGTATTCTTTTATTTCCTCCTCAGTTTTAGGGCGGCTTGCCCTCCATATTATTTTTGTACCATCAGGGCTAAACCATGCACCACCATCATACCCCAGCATGTTGGTAATTTGTTTTACATGTTTACCATCCAGGTCCATGGTGTATAAATCTAAATCACCATTTCTTAAGGATGTAAATAATATTTTATCTCCTTTGGGAGAAATGGTGGCTTCTGCATCGTAGCCTTTTGTGTTGGTAAGTTGCTGTATAATTTTACCATTGGTATCGGCTTTAAAAATATCAAAACCTTCATAAACAGCCCATATATATTTACTGCCGTATTTACTTCTATCCGGTACCGGTGGGCATTCTTTATTAGCCAAATGTGTAGACCCGTACAAAATATGTTTGCCATCAGGAAAAAAATAAGCACAGGTAGTTCTTCCGGTTCCGGTACTTACCAATCTCGGTTCAAATTTTTCGCCTGTTGTTGTTGGTAATTTACCCATCCATATCTGGTCGCAATTGATACCCTCTTTAGGGTTTGTTTTTTGAAAAACGATATACTTACCATCAAAACTAAAATAGGCTTCTGCATTATCGCCACCAAAAGTTAATTGCTGTACATTGGCAAAATGAGTCTCTCCCGGAAATTGAATGGTATCGGCTTCTGCAACAGCTAATAGCCCGTGTTTAAATTTTGATGTATTATAAGCACTGATAACAAATGCTGTAACTACCACCAGGGATAACAGGGTAAATTTTTTCATGGCTAAAAAATTTTGTGGCAGCAAAGGTAAGCTGCTGCTGTTATTCTATTGTCAAAAAATTGTCATTACAGTTATTGTTTAGCGCTTAATTTTGCAACCTATATATTTCAAATATGACGAAAAATATTTTTATATCATTTACCACTATGTGCATTTGTTTAACAGCCTGCAATAATTCTACAAACAATATTGACGAAGTTACCATGCAGTCAAAAGAAAAGTTGCTGAGGGATTCCATTGCTCAATTCCCTGATTCACTTTTGCTAAAAGAAAACCTGGTACAATATTTTAGGGGCAATGGAAACTTTACACAAGCCATTGGCGAAACAGAAAAGTTTATACAAAAAGATACCGCTAACGCAAGGCTTTGGGATATGAAGGCCACTTTGTATTTTGAAACCGGCGATACTGTTAATACCATTAAAGCTTTTGAAAAAGCCATTAGCATTGATGCACAACCGGAATACCTGATTTCATTAGGTTCATTGTATGCGCAAACAAAAAACCCGATGGCCCTGACCTTGGCAGACGAACTTTTAAAAACACCCAAAGCAGATAAACAGGCTCTATTTATTAAAGGGCTCTACTTCTCTTATACAAGCGATAACCCAAAAGCGATTTCGTTTTTTGATAACTGTCTTGCTTTAGATTACAGAAATGTGATGGCTTACAGGGAAAAAGCAATTTGCCTCTACAACATGGCCAATTATAAAGAAGCTATAGAATCGCTTGACAAAGCTGTAGCGCTGCAAAGTACTTATGATGAAGGTTATTATTGGCTTGGCCGTTGCTATGAAAAATTGAACCAGCCAAAAGAAGCGGCTATTAGTTATCAAACAGCCTTACAAATTGATCCAGATTATGCAGAAGCAAAAGAAGGGCTTGCGAGGGTAAATGGTAAGTAATTTTTCTAATTAATAATTGTTAATTAATAATTTTTTCTAACCCTATAGTGCTTGAATTGATTTTGCAGCTTTTGATTTGATGAGCTTAACTTTGCTATCCAGATAAAAATAAGAAACACAAAAATTAAATATGGCCATCATTGCACCTTCGCTCCTTGCTGCTGACTTTTTACAATTACAAAAAGCATGCGATATGCTAAATGAAAGCCAGGCAGACTGGTACCACCTTGATGTAATGGATGGACGTTTTGTGCCCAACATCAGTTATGGGCCCATGCTGGTAAATTTTTTCAGGACTGCTACTACCAAAATATGCGATGTACATTTAATGATTGAAGAGCCTGAAAGATATGCCGAAGCATTTAAAGAAGCCGGTGCCGATATTTTAACGGTGCATTATGAAGCCTGTACCCATTTGCACAGAAATATCCAACAGATAAAAAGCCTGGGCATGCAGGCTGGTATAGCTCTTAACCCACACACACCGGTTGAATTATTAAAAGATATTTTACAGGATATTGATGTGGTTTTATTGATGAGTGTAAATCCCGGTTTTGGCGGGCAGTCATTTATCCCTCATACCATTAATAAAATTAAAAGAATGAGGGAAATGATTGATGAACAATTACTGCACGTAAAAATAGAAATCGACGGAGGCGTAACTATAGAAAATGCCCAGATGATTATTGATGTCGGTGCAGATGTATTGGTAGCAGGCAGCACCGTTTTTAAAGCGGCTGATCCAATAAAGACCATTGCTGCATTAAAAGCTATTTAAGCGAATCCGCTACTTGTAATAATACATCCGCAGATTGTTTTACCCAATTGGCTTCGTTTCGGTTCCAGTTATATTTTTTTGAGATAATATTTTCAAGCAATTGCTGGCCTTGCTCAGCCTGGTCTTTGTTATAAAAACAATCAATCCATTTAGGCCCTATTTTCGCTTTATTTACAATGGATATGCCGCCCTGGTACCATTTAAAACAACTGGGTAAACCATAAAAAGAAATAACGGCTAACTTTCTGTTTACATGATCCTGTAAAAATTTATTATAAAAAAGTATACACTCAATTACCCTTTGTTTAACCGCACTATCAGTTTCAACATGGGTAGGTTTTATGCGCCATTTATTGTTTGCCGGGTAAAAGGGGTCATTCAAATTATCAATGTATTTTTTCCCATCAGCAACAAATTTTATAGCTGCTTCTTTACCTGTTTTTAAAAGCAGGTTTTTAACCCCAATGGCATTTAACTTATACTCTTTTTTTGATCCTCCATTAAAAATAATGGTTATCTTCTTTGTTTTTTCATCCATTACCCACTTACCCGTTTTATTATTATCACGGGGGTTTTGAACCACCGAACCATCATCAAAAAAACAAAATCCACGAAAAGGAATTTCAAGGCCATCACCGCTGCCATTTAAAATTCCATCATCCATATCTTCTTTACTTTGCCAGGTTTGACTCAACAGTTGCGGCAATGTATTTGAAGTAGATAAACTTTTCATCAGGCTTGACAGTGTATCGGCCGCAGGCTTTTTATCCTGCCCTGCTTTAGTATTATTTTTATTATTGCAACTGCAAAAAAAGCATGCAAATAAAATGGTAACTGCTAATAAAGTTTTCAATTTTTTTATTCGAAATTAAGAAGAACTGCTCAAATTGTATATTCCTGTAAAAATTTGCCTTTTTAACATTTTCGTATAGGGAAGAATATGATTGAAATATTTTTAATAACTCCACGTTATTAAAAATGTAAATACCAATAACTTTACAAACAGTCTCCTGAAAAATAAAATATTTATCTTCATGCAATGAGAGTATTTACAGTGCTTGTATTATCCTTGTTTTTTTTTACTGCATCGGCCCAAAAAAAAATTGCTTTCATAAGCGGACATGTAACAGATGAAAATGACAAACCATTAGTAAATGTTTCTGTTATTGTATTGGGTAAAAAAAACGGTATTGTTACCAACGACAGTGGTTTCTTTCGTATACAAGTAGCATCATCAAAATCACTTGCACTTATTTTTTCGTATACCGGTTATGCAGAAACGCAGAAAAATTTTTATTTAAGCGAAAATGAAGAAGAAAAAATTACGGTTCAGTTACAAAGAAGTTCCAAAATGCTTCAAACCGTTGTAATAGGCACTGGCAAAGAAAGAACAGAGATAGGTATGATAAAAATAAATCCTAAAAATGCATTGGTGTTACCTAGTACGGTAGGCGGTATTGAAGGTTTAATAAAAATACTGGTGGGCAGTAATAATGAGCTCACTTCTCAATACAGTGTACGCGGTGGAAATTATGATGAAAACCTGGTGTACATCAATGATTTTGAAATCTTTCGTCCATACCTGGTAAGAAGCGGGCAGCAGGAAGGGCTGAGTTTTATTAATCCCGAAATGACGAAGAATGTAAATTTTTACACAGGTGGTTTCCAGGCAAAATATGGAGATAAAATGAGCAGCGTTTTAGACATCCAATATAAGAAACCAAATTTGCCCGATTCATCTACAAGGCAAAAAAAAATTAGTGGCTCTGCTTATATCAGTTTGTTGGAGCAGGGCCTTTTCCTTGAAGGGGCCAGTAAAAATGAAAAGGCCACTTTTATGATTGGTATGCGTTTTAAAAACAACCGCAGTTTATTAAACAGTCAGCAAACTATTGGCTATTATACACCAGCATCTGCCGATTTCCAGGCTTCAATAACATACAAACTAAATGAAAAATGGCAGCTTGAAATGCTGGGTATTCTTTCTGCAACCAAATTTATCTTTATACCTCAATCGGTTCAAAAAACATCGGCTGTTTTTACTCCGCTGTTTACAGCAAACCTTGGGCTGAATATTGATTTTGATGGACAGGAACAGGATAGTTATACATCAAGCATGCTGGGCATAACCGCAATACAACAGGTAAATAAAAGGCTAAAGCTTAAATGGATGCTAAGCCGGTATGGAGATATTGAAAATGAAAATTTTGATATTGGCAGTTCCTACCTGTTTGGCGAAAGGGATTTTGATAATACCAGCAGTAGCTATGGACAAATTATAAACCCCTTAGGAGCCGGATTTTACCGAAATTATGGCCGCAACGAATTAAATATAGCCATCTATAATGCAGCCATAAAAGGAAGTATTGATTACGGAAAACATTTTATTCAGTTTGGTAACAGTATACAACAACAGAAAATAACTGATAAGTTATACGAGTGGGAATACCAGGATAGCGCAGGTTACTCGTTACCTGGTAATACAAACAGCCTCTATCATTTTATAAATTCTTCCGCCAATCTTTCTATACAAACCTACAGTGGTTTTGTGCAGGACAATATCAATTTTGCAAATAATAAAAATGATATTTTATTACAGGCCGGCATAAGATACAATTACAATACGTTCACCAAAGAGTTTTTAATAAGCCCCCGTGCAGAGTTAAGCATTATACCTAAAACAAATAAAAATGTAGTGTACAAATTAGCTGCCGGCATTTACGACCAGCCCCCTTTTTACAGGGAATACAGAAGGTACAATGGCACATTAAATACAAATATACTGGCACAAAAAAGTGTACAGTTTGTTGCTGGGTTCGACTACAATTTTGCAACTGCAAGAAGGCCATTTCGCATTACAACCGAAGCTTATTACAAATACATTAAAGACTGTATACCTTATGATATCGATAATTTAAAAATCAGGTATTATGGTGAGAATAATACCAAAGCCTATGCTTATGGATTAGAGACGAGGTTGTACAGCGAATTGATAAAAGATGCTGAAAGCTGGCTGAGCGTTGGCCTTATGAAAACAAAAGAAAATATTGAAGGAGATTATTATTATAATTATTTAAATAAAGACGGTGAAATTATTGGCCCAACAACCCCTGATAAAATACCGGTTGACAGCGTTAAACAGGATGTAGGCTGGGTAAGGCGCCCGACAGACAGGTTATTAACCGTGGGATTATTTTTACAGGATTATTTAGCCACCAATAAAAATTTCAGGGTGCATTTAAATATCATTTATGGCAGCAATATGCCCTTTAATATTCCTGATAATCCAAAGTACCGTAATGCATTAATTATTGATCCGTACATAAGGGTGGATATTGGCTTTAGTGCATTGCTGTATGACAGAAATAATAATAAAAACAGAAGCCATAATCCCTTTAAAGGTTTTGAAAATATCTGGGCAAGTTTTGAAGTGTATAACCTCATTGACAGGCCAAACACCATCTCCTATCAATCTATAAAAGATTTTTCAAATACTGTCTATAGCATTCCTAATAGCCTTACGCCAAGATTGATAAATTTTAAAATTTTAGGGAGGTTTTGATCCGGTACAGACATCCGAAGTTTTAAAAACTTCGGATGTCTTGTGTACTGCCAGGTAAATTATTTCAAAGAGATTGGTAACGCATCTGAAATATCTTTTAAGAATACTCTGTTTTTTTATTGTATTTTGAAGAAAAATCAAAAACAGACTCTTAAAACCTAAAATTTAAAAGATGAAATTATTTTTTTCTTTAGCAGCACTGCTGTTTTTTTCTTTACCTGCTTTTTCCCAGGCAGGTGCTGATAATAAAAAATGGATAACCCTATTTAATGGTAAGGATATTAATGACTGGGTAGTAAAAATTAACCATCATGATGTGGGCAATAATTATGGAAATACTTTTAGGGTAGAGGATGGTATTATAAAAGTTCGGTACGATCAGTATGATAAATTCAATGAACAGTTTGGACACCTGTATTATAAGCAACCCTTTTCGTATTATCACCTTGTATTTGAATACCGTATTGTAGGCGAATGGCGGAAAGATGCGCCGGAATACACCCTCAAAAACAGCGGTGTAATGTTTCATTCGCAAGACCCTAAAACAATGCCACGAGATCAGAACTGGCCTATCTCTATTGAGTTTCAGCTGCTCGCAGGATTGGGTGATGGTGCAGCAAGGCCTACCGGTAATATGTGTTCACCTGGCACTGATGTAGTGTTTCAGGGAAAAATAGACTCCCGTCATTGTATCCCCTCCAGTTCAAAAACATATGAGGGTGACCAATGGGTAAAAGGCGAAATTATTGTATTGGGCGATTCGTTGATTACACATATCATAAATGGCGATACGGTGTTGCAGTATTCAAAACCACAGATTGGTGGCGGCGTAGTAAACAATTACGATCCTGCTATCAAGCAGGATGGGAAACTATTGAGAGAGGGTTTTATTGCCCTGCAAAGTGAGGGCCAGCCGGTTGATTTCAGGAACATAAAAATTCTTATCCTTGATCCTAAATCAAAAAAATAATAAGAGGATTGCTCGTGAAGGTTTGTGATGGTGAGATTTGCTCCGGAAAAAGATTTTGGATAAAAAATTATAAATGACAAAAGTTCTATCAAATTATATTTTTGCAGATGACGGCACTATCCCTAACAGCCTTTTGCCGGTAATTATTTACAGGAAAGTATGTAACACTATTGATAATGCGCAATGGCTTGAGGATTGTTTTCAAACCAACAACTGGACAAATAACTGGCGGGATATAGTACTGCCCTATGACCATTTTCACAGCATTACACATGAAGTGTTAGGCGTTAGCAAGGGATCGGTTAGCCTCAAGATCGGCGGACAAAAGAACGGAAAAATATTTGAAGTATCAGCTGGTGATGTTTTGATATTACCAGCGGGTGTTGGACATTTTGCAGTTTCGAACCACAAAAATTATGAAATTATAGGTGGCTACCCAAAAGGAAAATCATGGGACATGATGACCGGCACTGCTGAAGAAAGAAAAGCAGCATTTAGAAATATTGCTTCACTAACCATCCCAACAACAGATCCGGTGTTTGGTGCAAATGGTGCATTAATTGATTTGTGGAAATAAAAAGTATCGATCTGGGCTGCAAATAAACCGGATTGACGACAGGCTAAAAGTGATTACTTTCTTTGCCCAACAGTAATAAAGGGATAACAATTAATAATAGTTTGACGCAGAAATCCAGCACACTTTGATCACGCAACATTCCTGCGCCTCTGAGGTATGATGATAATACAGTTTGTATAAATTTAATTTTTAGCAATAATGTTGTGAAATTAATTAATCAATTTATTATTAAGCATAAACAATGTTTGTTTAAAATACGGTCTGCAGATAAATTTATTCAGGCATTGCATAACTGGTATATACACTAGATAATTTTTTGCCCCATAGGCTGGCGTTATAAAAAGTTTGGTACAAGATAAAACAGCCGCAAATAATTAATACCGCACCAGTGAGCCGGTTGATCACCTGCAGGTTCCGCATATTGAGCCTGGGCCTTATCTTACCAGCCAGCAGTACCTTCAGTGTATCCGACCCTATATTCACAAACAGGCATACTGAGAAAATTACGAGGCGTTCAGCTATTGTATTAGTACCGGCAAAAACCGTAGCTGCGGTCAACCACTCAAAAAACAAGATGGGATTAAGGGTATTTATGGAAAAACCGGTAATAAATAACCTGGCCATGTGCCCGTGACCAATGGGATTGTTTATACCAACTGCCTGTGGCAGTTTAGCCGGTTTAAAAAAAGTGTAGTAGCAACCTAGTGCCAGCAGCAACAGTCCACCTCCATAGCCAATCTGCCTGATATAAGTATTGGCAAGATGGGCGGTAAAAACAGAGAAGGTGTTGCTTAATACCACAAAAAGAATATCGCTGAGCCAGATGCCTGCAACAAAACTGAAGCCTCCGCGGATGCCGTTATCCAGGCTTTGCTTTATTACAGTAAATAAAATAGGCCCCACTGATATAGCAAGATATAAGCCCATAGTAAAACCAGTGATCAATGCCTGCAGCATATTGATTGAATTAGCTGTTTAAGTACACCCACAAGATACTACAAGACCGGAGAATTTTTATCCCATGTTGGTATCCAACTTTTTAATCCAAATAAAATACGCATTCGGGAGGCCGATGTTGTGTTTAAGATAAGGGTGGGGCACCGAAAAAGGAAAAAGTTTAAATGCAACCCTTTTATTTGTTGTGGTGTCATTAATAAAAACTGCTATTATGAAAAGATACTGCCTCTTGTTTTCAGTTTATTGATCATCGTTTCACCAGCCGGTTGCAAAAAAGATGAAACTAAGGCTTTAGAAAATGGGGAGATAGAATTAACATTGAATAATTGTGGCACTCCAAAAAATGAAGGCAATAATTCTTTCACAAACGTCACCGTTTGTTTTACCAACCTTGTTATTGAAGGCCGGTGCCCTACTGGTGCGGAATGCATTTAGGAAGGTTATGCCGAGTGCAAATTTTCCATCAACGTTGATGGGGAAAATAAAAGCTTTAGGCTGGCAACTTTAAAAAACCTTTTACTAAATACGAATACTCTCATCAGTGGTTATAAGATTTCATTGGTGAGTGTGTTGCCTTACCCTAATATCACAAAACCCACAAGCGAACCATACCGGTCATTTTAAAAATTGAACATTGATGTCTTCGTTCCCAGGTCTGGCCTTAGCCGACTCGCCATACTACTGAGCCGAAATAATAACTTCATCGTTTCGCTAAGTTTTAAATTTGTGGAGAGCAGGGAAATATCCTTTAATGAATTTTCGTGATTGGGATGATATTGATTTAAAGAGTAGTTTTAAAGAATAGTATTTCGCTTCGTAGTACGGTGAGTCCTGCCGTCAAAACACAGGCCAGTGCTGAGACTCACCGGCGAGGGTTTGTGATGGTGATACTTGCTCCGGAAGAATGACATAACTTCATTTAACCACTGAACCGCCAATTTCTTGTAGGTGCTGTTATGTTTTCGTTGTTGTTTTTCGGGCGGGTTTGTATGTCCATTGTCTGCTGTCTTTGTGCGGCTGCTTGGTATACTTAATAAAACTGGTTTGTATTTTTTGCGGCCTTCGGTAAGACTTCCGAAGTTTTAAAAACTTCGGAAGTCTGCTGTAATTTAATTGCTTTGATTTCAGAATAACATCACCAACAGTGGCAAAATTTCATAAGGTTATAAAATATTGAGGCGGGTAATGATGTTTGTGGCTCTTTTAGACGTCGGGGTTTCGCAGATGGTTCTTTTATGGTTTGAAAATTCTACGGCGAAAACCCCGACGCGACTAAATCATTAATAATTCTTTGTGAACATTTTAACCATATTTTATCGTCCGGTCAGCGTAGGGAATTTTTAAACAATCATTATCAATGCAGAAACATTAATTGATGTAAACTATCCCCATTTCGAGGAAAGCATTAGACAAAAAAATCGGTTTTGATGCATGCATGCCAGTTATTTATAGTAACAATTCTTTTGGCACATCCTTTTCACTTAATGTATTAAATAAAATAAAAACTTTATGAAAACAATCTTAATTTCTTCCACAGCACTACTATTGGTTGTAGCTGCAAAAGTAAATGCACAGACAACCGGGACGCCCAGTACGGTAACGGACACCACTATTGTTGCCACGAACAGCAATAATAGTAATTCAATGTCAACATCTTCGTATGCTAAAACCGACAATTCCGACAAACGCCAGTTTCATATTGGATTAAAGGCAGGCGCAAACCTTTCCAATGTAATCCAGCATATTGATGAAAATACCACAAATGGTTCAAAGGCCGGGTTTGTAGGCGGGCTCTTTTTAGAACTGCCCATTGTAAAAGGTTTCAGTATTCAGCCCGAAGTATTATTTTCTCAAAAAGGATATAAATCTAAAGGAAGTTATTTAAGTACACCTTACGAGTATAAGGTCACCAGTAATTTTATCGACGTTCCGTTACTGGCAAAATTTAAAACATCAGAAAATTTTGGTATTGTGATAGGGCCACAATTTTCTTTTCTTACCTCCACCAAAACAAAATACACCATAAGTAATAGTGGCTTCGAAACCATCAAAAACGCGGATAATGATAACTTAAGAAAAAATATCTTAGGTGGAGTGGTAGGTATTGAAGCGGGTGCAGGACCTGTTGTATTGGATTTACGCTATAGCTTAGATTTCCAGTCAAACAACGGAAATGGCTCGTCTTACTCTCCGAAATATAAAAACCAGGTTCTGTCATTAACAGCAGGTATCAGGTTATAAAACATCCCAAATATTTTAATTTAAAGAGCCTTACAAATTCCGTCTATGACGGAATTTTTTTGTGCCGCAAATTGACCCGTCCTGAAAAAATTATCTTGGTTATTTAATAAATCCTTGTATTTATCCTGGCGCAGCAATGGCTTCCACTCCAGGATAGTTGCAGTATTAAACTACAGCCAGTATAATGGATATTCTTCCATTAGCCTAAGATAATTAAATATCGAATGTATGTTTGTATAGTAAACATAAAACTATTTCCAGATCACGCTTTGGCTGCTTTTAGGCCAACAGCGGCTGGAAAATATGGAATGTATGTTTGTACTGTAATAAAGAAAATATTACCAGATCACGCTTCGGCTGTTGGTCAACAAGACCAACAGCGGCCTAAGACTTGCTCCGGAAAAAGTGGTTTTACTCTTAAAGTCCATTTCCTTCTTGTAGTAGTTTTTCGACTTTTTCAAGTAAAATAGAAGTCTTATAAGTTGGTTGATATGTTTGAGAAATACATGATTGGTAACGACGCTCTTCAAATGCTTGCATAAATCTGTCATGTGTTTCTGTCCCTGTCTTTATTAACTCTTCTTTTAAATTGTCGAATAAATTTTTGTTGAGATGAAAATCAATAACTAGTCCTGCATCTAAAAGCTGTGTGTTGCCTATTGACATACCTAAGCATACAGAGCGTCTTATTGCAATCATGTTAGGAAATGATTGCTCTATATATATTATTGAGTATGGGTCGTAATTATATGTAATTTCTTTCATTTCAAAAAGAGCTTTATTCTCATTGGCATTCCACCAAAAATTTTCTTGTTGTATTATTTTTAAGGTTTCATCTGTAATCATTTGCAAGATTTTAGTTGGTTTAATTAATAAACTAATTCACCTACATAGTATTTATCTCTCATGCTGCAGGATTTACTCTATCTCCAATAGCAGAATATAGTCTTTTAATATTTTGTATTTTGAAGTAAGATTTAAATTCTTAAATGTACTAACATTTTTCTTCAATATTGAAGGGTCATTAAGTTTAATGAAATCAACTATAAATTTTGATTTTAAGGCGTAGCCGGCATTTGTCGCTTTATTATGTTTTGCAGAAACTAATCCAATAATATTTCCCTCAGAATCGAATAAAGGTCCCCCGCTATTCCCAGGTTGAATTTCAGCCGAAAATTGATAATATCTTGTGTCATTTTCGAAACCCGAATTTGAATTAATTATTCCATTAGTTAATTTAACCTCTTTTCCCATTGATTGAATAAAAGGATAGCCCAATGTGAATACATTATTCCCAATTTCTTTATCACCTGTGAAAATGTTGTATGGAATGTTTTTTAAGGATGTATCTACCTTAAGCAAGGCAATGTCATTGAATTTATCAAAAAATACCAACCGTGCTAATGACCTAGTAAATATTTCATTAGTTGCATAAATATTATTAGCATTCTCTACAACATGATAATTGGTTACGATATAACCAAGTGTGGAAATAAAAAATCCAGTACCTGTTTTAAAGATATTATCTTCTAGTGAACTTGGGTATATTTTTTTAATGCTTTCGAAAGTGTAAGTAATACCCATATTCCCTGTTTTATACTTTGATTCTTGTTTGAAGTTGGCTTTGTTTTCTATAAAGGTAATTTCGTTTTCAGTATGGTCAAAGTCTTTCCCATAACCTCTCATCAAATATTTATTACCTTCCTTCTTTATTGTCCAATCCTGAATTACGAAATCGCCATAGTACGCTTCATATTCAAAAATTTCGAACGTATTTGGAGAATAAGAGTGAATAATGTATAAATAAGTATATTCCGTAGTAGTTTTATTAAGCCATTCAGGAGTCCAACCGTATGGTCCACCGATTCTCTTAAATTCATATATTCCTTCAATTTTATCAAGATTTGCAAGTCCTTTACTTCTTATTTCTTGCTTTAGTTCTTCTATTTGATTAGATAAATTATCATTATTTTCAGTTTGAGAAAAAGATAGGTTAACAATTAAAAGAAGGATAATTGAAAGAGTTATTAGTTTCTTCATTTTTATAATGGGTTAATTAAGACCAATATGTATAAATTAGTTTTGTAGCTTTAACTTATATTGGACTTCTTGTATGCTGTATAGTCAATCAATAGTACGTTTCCAACAATTAGAGACTTCTGCCGCTATTGGTCTTGTTGACCAACAGCCGAAGGCATACTCAAATATACACTTAACAATGTGTAAGCATATTAAAATCATCAATGCCGATGTGATAAAATTTTGCTGACGAAAAATAATACTCCTCTGGTAAATTGCAAATGCCTGCCCGTACAGGGTTCCAATGTATGCTGCTCAGCTAAACCATAAAAACATCAAATTTTATTTGGTTTTTACTCAGTTCATGTTGTGCGTAGTATTATTTTGAAATTCTAACTATCTCACCTAACAAAGAATCCAAGTCTTGCCTAAAGTCAATTTGTGTCTCGTTAGGCAAAGTTTCTGTCTTTCTTATTTGTGTATGAAGAAAACCGTCTGCTATGTTTTTGAGCGATTCGTTCAAATGACTCATATTCTTCTTAAAACTTTTATTCTCTTTTGGGCCGCCATAGTTATTAGCAACTTCGTCAAAACTTGCAAAGTTAAATATGGGCGGAATATGATGCAATATTGTTCGGCCAATCATACCAACAGATAAATAATTTTTCCCACCAAAAGCGTCATTTATTTCTTCACATAACCGCAGCAATTTTGAAAAGTCAAACTTATTATTAGTTAAGTTCTTTAATTCGTCAATTCGTTTTGGGTTTACAAAAAATCCATTGTCTTGTTTAGTAACTGCAACTTGCTTTTTGTATCCATAAGGATTGTCGCCAATAAAATCTTCTGTCTTGTCTTTGCCAAGCAAAAGCAGTGTATCTACTGGATAGTAAAATCCAATAAGATTTTTTTCAATTAGATAATTTTGTCGACAATACTTTTCGAAGGCATTTAAGTCAACTTCTTTTTCACAAGTGAATACTTTGAAATTTTGTAAGTTTTTTCCATGATATGTCTGCCCAGAAATTGTAAACTTGTCTTTACCATTTCCATAATAGTCAAGCACAATAGGCAGTTTCCTTTCGTCAAGCTTCATTAAGTTGAAGCTTCCCATACTTGTTTGAAATAGTAAATTATAGGTCATAAAATATTACGCACAATTGGTGTATTTACGCAACTCTGTACGTTAAACATGTGTAAACGAATATAAGAATTTGTTGCTGGTTAATGAACTACTAAAATCTCAAAATAAAAAGGCTAACTCAAAAAAGTTAGCCTTAAAAAAAATATTAAAATAATTTATGCATCCTTACCATGGCAGTTCTTAAACTTTTTGCCGCTACCACAGGGGCATGTATCGTTTCTGCCAATTTTTGGTTCTACATGTATGGGTTGCTGTTTAATGGCAGGTGAGGGCTCGTTGTAATCATTTTCGTTACTGATATATTCGGGGCCACCACCGGATGCTGCACCTGCAAATTCTTCTTTGCGCTGGCGCATTTTGCTCATGTCTGTTTTTTGTTCACGGCCCTCTTTTATGGTACCTGCATTGGTTTGCTCCGTTGGTATGGCGCAATGGCAAAGGAAGCTTACAATATCTTTATTTACAGCGTCGTCCATTTGTTTAAAGGCGCTAAAGGCTTCTATTTTATAAATCACCAATGGGTCTTTTTGTTCGTAGCCCGCTGTTTGTACACTGTGGCGCAAATCGTCCATGGCACGTAAATGTTCTTTCCATGCGTCATCAATCAAAGCAAGGGTAATGCTGCGTTCCAGGGCATTGGGCAATTCTGCTCCTTTGCTTGTAATGGTTTTGTCGAGGTTAGCCAACGCCTGTATCTGTTTGCGTCCATCCGTAAACGGTACCGCCACATTTTCAATATGGTTGCCCTGTTCTTTGCGGATGTTTTTAATGATGGGCAAAGTTTGTGCAGCCACCGCAATTACTTTACGGTTGTAATTACTCTTGGCTTCATCGTATAATTTTTCGGCTACCTGTTGCACATTTCCTTTTTCAAGTTCTTCCTGTGTAATAGCGGTATCAATACCAAAGTTTACAATAGCGGCTAATTTAAAATCTTCATAATCGCCGCTTTCCCTAAAGGAATTGATAAGGCCATCTGCCACAGAATAAAATGCATTATCCAGGTCAAGCGCCAGCCTTTCGCCAAACAAGGCATGGTTACGTTTGCTGTACACCACGTTACGTTGCTTGTTCATTACATCATCATATTCCAGCAAACGTTTACGGATACCAAAGTTATTTTCTTCTACTTTTTTCTGTGCCCTTTCAATTGATTTGGAGATCATGCTGTGCTGTATTACCTCTCCTTCTTTATAACCCATCCTGTCCATAAGGCTGGCAATACGTTCACTGCCAAACATACGCATCAGGTCATCTTCTAAGCTTGCAAAAAATTGTGTGCTACCCGGGTCGCCCTGGCGGCCTGAACGGCCACGCAACTGCCTGTCTACACGACGGCTCTCATGGCGCTCTGTACCTACAATGGCCAAACCGCCGGCATCTTTAACACCTGGCCCAAGCTTAATATCTGTACCACGGCCGGCCATATTGGTAGCAATGGTTACAGCGCCTGCCAAACCTGCTTCCGCAACAACCTGTGCTTCCCTGGCATGCTGCTTTGCATTTAATACATTGTGCGGAATATTTTTTTGTTTCAGCATCCTGCTCAGCAATTCGCTTATTTCTACAGAAGTAGTACCCACCAGCGAAGGCCTACCGGCAAGGCGTAAACGCTCAATTTCATCAATAACCGCTTTGTATTTTTCACGTTTGGTTTTGTACACCAAATCCTGTTCATCTTTACGGATAGCAATTAAATTAGTAGGGATGGTTACCACATCTAATTTATAAATGTCCCACAACTCTGCTGCTTCAGTTTCTGCTGTACCCGTCATACCACAAAGCTTGTGGTACATCCTAAAGTAGTTTTGCAAAGTAACCGTAGCATAGGTTTGTGTACTGGCTTCTATCTTTACATTTTCTTTTGCTTCTATGGCCTGGTGCAAACCATCGCTGTACCTTCTTCCATCCAGTATACGGCCTGTTTGTTCATCAACAATTTTAACTGCATCTTCCATTACCACGTACTCGGTATCTTTATCAAATAAAGTATATGCTTTTAATAATTGCTGTACAGTATGTATGCGGTCGGCCTTTTGCGAATACTCATTCAGCAATCCTTCTTTAAGATGTAATTTTTCATCAGCACCTAAAGTGCCTTTCTCAATATCACTCAGTTTAATAGCAATATCGGGTAGTATAAAAAACTCGGTATCCTCACCTGCTTTGGTGATAAGGTTGATGCCCTTATCGGTAAGATCAACCTGGTTATTTTTTTCATCAATATGAAAGTACAGTTCTTCATCTGCCCTGGGCATTTCTTTTTGCTGATCGGCCAGGTAATAGTTTTCGCTTTTCTGCATTTTCACCCTCATGCCCGGCTCGCTCAAAAATTTAATAAGGGCGCCATTTTTTGGCAAGCCCCTGTGTGCCCTGAACAAGGATAAACCGCCATCTTTCGGGTCATCATTGCCTTCGGCTATTTTTTTCTTAGCGTCAATTAAAAACTGGTTCACAGCTTTTTTCTGTGCATCCACTAATTTTTCAATACGTGGTTTCAGGTCGAAGAACTGTTGGGTATTATCGCTGTGGCCAACAGGTCCGCTAATGATCAAAGGGGTACGGGCATCATCTATCAATACACTATCCACCTCATCCACCATGGCAAAATGATGTTTGCGTTGCACCATTTCATCGGGGCTGTGTACCATGTTATCCCTCAAATAATCGAAACCAAATTCGTTATTGGTACCATAAGTAATATCAGCATTGTAGGCTGCACGCCTTGCATCACCGTTGGGTTCATGTTTATCAATACAATCTACAGTAAGTCCCAGAAATTCAAAGAGGGGGCCGTTCCATTCACTATCTCTTCTTGCCAGGTAATCGTTTACTGTAACAATATGCACGCCTTCGCCACTTAATGCATTTAAGTAGGCAGGTAAAGTACTCACCAGCGTTTTACCTTCACCGGTAGCCATCTCTGCAATTTTACCGCTATGTAAAACCATACCGCCAATTAATTGCACATCGTAGTGCAGCATGTTCCAGGTTACGTCACCGCCTGCTGCTGTCCATGTATTGCTAAAAAAAGATTTATCGCCTTCAATACGGATATGCTTTTTGGTAACGGCAAGTTTTTTATCGAGTTCTGTAGCTGAACTTTCCAATTGAGTATTTTCTTTAAAACGGCGGGCGGTTTCTTTTACGGCGGCAAAAGCTTCGGGTAAAATCTCCAGCAATACCTCTTCAATTTTTTTATCCCTGTCTTTTTTAAGGGCATCTATTTCCTGGTAAAAAACATCTTTTTGGTTAATGTCTGCAACAGGTAAATTTTCTGCATCAGTTTTTTTAGTATTGATCTGTTCATCAATACCGGCAAGATGCTGTTGAATACGTTGTTTAAAATCCTGCGTTTTATCACGCAAAGCATCATTGCTTAAGGATTGGTATTCGGTAAAAAAGCGGTTGACAATTTCAACCTGCGGACTTATTTTTTTTACATCCTTCTCGCTTTTGTTGCCACCAAATATTTTCGATAAAAAACCTGTCATAAAATTCTGAGTTATAAGTATTACAATAAAAAATGCGGGTGTTTTGCAGTGTCAAATATGGTGCTTAAATATTCTTAAAGCCAAATTGACAGAACTAACACTATTTATAGGGGCAGCAAAGGTACAAATTTGTTGACAGTTTACTGATGGTAGTTGAAAGGGAAAAGGGGGGCAGCGCTTTTAAACATTATTGCATACTTCTAAACTTTCTACTACAAAAAACTGCTGATGTGTACATGTTAATATGTAATTATGTTGTTTTTATCCTGAAAAATATCTGCATCAAAGTGTATATAGTAAGTGGCTAAAAAACTTAAACTATTAGCAATTACTGACATTATAAAACCTTTTTTCCAGCCACAGCCGGTAAGTAGCCATAAGCCGACGGCTTCTCCGGTTATAATTACAACTTCAATTACAACTATATTTATATCGGTAGATATTTTTAAAATATGTGCTATTAGCCAGGAGATTAAATTTACCAATACACCATACATTAATGCTACAGGGCGCTTTTTTCTTTTAAAGAAAAGTGCAATGATTGGCAATTCAATCAATAAGGTAAGCAAAAGATCAAAAGCTAATTCCATCTACAGTATATTTTTAGTGTTCTTCATCGGTAACAGTATCAAAATAGGTTGTCACCATATTTTTCAATTGCGTAAAGATTGCAATTATAGTTACTTTATCATATAAAACAAGGCCCAGGTAATTTGTGTTGATAAAATCTTATCAACTTAACGACAGAAAATTAATGGCCGTTTAGTCGTTAAGAGCTTACGATGCGAGGCAAATAAAAACGCCTCAACGCCTTAACGGCAATAAAAATGAGTTCGGGTAATTTTACGGGTTTATGAAAAAATATAATTTGTTATATTTTTTCACCATATTTGAACACTAAAAGCAGGGTTTTTTTTGTTAATAAACCCTCTTCCATTTATGGTTTTTTGCCATACCTTTGCCATCCAAAAACAAAACTTAATTAATTTAGTTTATATGTCAGGAGCTTTAAAGGAAGTACGTAATAGAATTAAAAGTGTACAAAGTACCCAGCAGATAACCAAAGCAATGAAAATGGTAAGTGCGGCAAAATTGCGCCGTGCCCAGGATGCCATTACCCAAATGCGCCCTTATGCAAAAAAGCTCCAGGAGATGCTGAGTAATATCGTTAGCAACAGCGATGGGGATGTAAAAATAGATTTGGCTGCAGAAAGGTCCGTGGAAAAAGTATTGATTATTATTGTAACCAGCGACAGGGGTTTATGTGGCGGTTATAACAGTAACCTGATTAAATTAACAAGACAACTGATTTTTGAAAAATATGCAGCACAGCATGCAAAAGGAAAAGTTATTGTTTTGCCCATCGGTAAAAAGGGATATGAACATTTTACAAAAAATGGATTTAAGGTGGTAGATAATTACTGGGATATTTTTACAGGGCTTAGCTTTGTTAAAGTGCAGGCTGCGGCTAAATATGCCATGGAAAGTTTTGCCAGTAAAGATGTAGATGCGGTAGAATTGGTATTTAGTGAATTTAAAAATGCAGGTACGCAGGCTTTTATTGCCGAACAATTTTTGCCGGTAACCAAAGTGCAAAAAAAGGCTGGTGAAAAAAATGCCGATTTTATTTTTGAACCTGGCAAAGAAGTATTGATTAGCGAATTGATGCCTAAAATTTTGAATACGCAATTATTTAAGGCAGTTTTGGATGGTAACGCCAGCGAACACGGCGCCCGTATGACGGCGATGGATAAGGCAAGCGACAATGCCAACGAATTACTGAAATCGTTAAAAATAAGTTACAACAGGGCAAGACAGGCGGCTATTACTACCGAGTTAACAGAAATAGTAAGTGGTGCAGCAGCATTGAATGGATAATTGCTCAATTGGAAAATTACTCAATTGGAAAATTCAAAGTCCGCAATGGGCAAATTGAGTACTTTCACATTTTCAAATTTATTAATGGAACTTTCGCAAATAATACCACATATTGAAGCCTTGATTTTTGCAAGTGATAAACCGCTTATTAATACTGAGCTGGTAGAATTGCTAAACAATGCACTGGGTTTTATTGAAGACAGAACCACCATTGAACAGGTGGACGCTGCAGTTGAAGGTATACATGAAAAATACAGCTCTGAGTTTTATGCTTTTGAATTAAAACAAAGTGGCGGCGGATGGCAGTTTTTAACAAAGAAAGAATATCATAAAACCGTAGCACAATTAAATGGCGATAAATTTTTAAAACGCCTTTCTACCGCGGCGCTTGAAACCCTTGCCATTATTGCTTATAAACAACCTATTGCCAAAAGCGAGATGGAAGCCATACGCGGTGTAAACTGCGACTATGCGGTTCAAAAATTATTAGAGAAAGACCTGGTGATTATCACCGGCAGAAATGAAGATGCAGTGGGTAAGCCATTGATATATGCCACATCAAAATCTTTTATGGATTATTTTGGCATCAACAGTACGGCCGACCTGCCAAAGATTAACGAAGTGCTGATGGAAGAACTGGTGCAGGCCACAATTGTAAATCACCAACCAATAGAGGAATTGATAGCAACTAGTAATAATGAGGAGATGGTTTTGGAAACAGAAAATACCTTACCTCTTCGGGAAGCAATCATTGAAGCCTATAAACAGGATGAAGAAAGGGTACTTTCTGTATCGGGTGATGTTGATGAAGAAGAACGGAAGCAGAAGGGCAATAGTGATGAACAATCAGAATCATAATCTTAAAATAAAATTTAAAAAAGGTATGACGACGAATGTTTCTCATACCTTTTTTTATGTGCAGCAATTAAAAGTAACCAGTTAAAATAAGGCACCATATATTTAAAAACAAAAACAGCAAAAAAGAACATGGCAAAAAACTTAACCCACAATCAATTGATTGAAATCGCCGATGAATTTGGCACGCCCGTTTATATTTATCATGCCGAACGTATTGCAGCGCAATATAAAAAACTGCAAAAGGGTTTTTCAGGATGCAATGCCCGTTTTTTTTATGCCTGTAAATCACTCACAAATATTAATATCTTAAAGTATGTACAATCAATAGGAGCTTCGCTGGATTGTGTGAGCATTAATGAAGTAAGGCTGGGGCTGATGGCTGGGTTTGATAAAAAAGATATTTTGTATACACCTAACTGCGTAGATTTTGAAGAGATTGTAGCTGTGAAAGAATTGGGGGTAAATATCAATATCGATAACATTTCTATTTTAGAACAGTTTGGCAATAAATTCCAGGGTACATACCCCGTGTGTATACGCCTGAACCCGCATATTATGGCAGGCGGTAATTTTAAAATATCTACCGGGCATATTGATAGCAAATTCGGCATCTCCATCCACCAGATGCGGCATATTGAACGTATTGTAAAAACAACCAAATTAAATGTAACAGGTATTCACATGCATACCGGCAGCGAAATAAAAGACATTAATGTTTTTTTAGAAGGCTTGTCTGTAATGTTTGATCTTGCCAGCCATTTTCCTAATCTTGAGTTTATAGATTTGGGTAGCGGCTTTAAAGTGCCTTATCAACCCGGCGATGCAGAAACAGATGTAACTGCCCTGGGCGAAAAAGTTGCCGTTGCCTTTGCTGAATTTGAAAAAGAAACGGGCCGAAAATTACAGGTGTGGTTTGAGCCTGGTAAATACCTGGTGAGCCAGTGCGGCTATTTTGTAGTAAAAACTAATGTGATTAAACAAACGCCTGCGGCAGTTTTTGCAGGGGTAAACAGTGGCTTTAATCACCTTATTCGCCCTATGATGTATGACGCTTATCACCATATAGAAAACATTAGTAATCCCAAGGGAGCTGAAAGGATATACACGGTAGTAGGCAATATTTGCGAAACAGATACTTTTGCATGGGACAGAAAACTACACGAGGTAAGAGAAGGGGATTATCTTGTTTTCTACAATGCAGGAGCCTATGGCTTTGAAATGAGCAGCAATTTTAACAGCCGCCTAAAACCCGCCGAAGTAATGGTAATTGATGGTAAAGCAAAGCTTATCCGCAAAAAAGATGAGTTTGAAGATTTGCTGAAAAACCAGGTGATTTAAGCAAACGTAAGACGTTCATTTTAAGTTATAAGCAGCTATGTTTAGCCACTATAAAGGGTTTAATCGTGACTGCTTTTTATTTTTGAATAAATATTTTTCTTTAAAATGAAGATTGTAACAAAGTTTAGTAAGTATAAAGGCTGATGGAAAATATAAAGGCTGCAATAAGCAGATAAAAGAAAATAAAGCCTTTATAAAAAATTCATAAAAAGAATCTGATCAAAGAGTTGCACATCAATTTTAAATGTTGTAACTTTTTCTTCTAAAATCACTTATTATGAAATTTCCACACCTTGTTTCCCGTTTTGCAATCTACATGCTAGCGCTTGTAATGATTGTTTTTGGTATACAGCATTTTCTGCATCCCCGTGACCTTGTAAATTATGTGCCAGACTATTTACCAGGTGGTATTATTTGGGTTTATTTTGTAGGGGCAGCATTTATATTGGTAGCAATAGCTTTTATTACGAACAGAATGGTAAAAGCTGCAGGTTACCTTTTGGCAGCCATCTTGATAATTTTTGTATTAACCTTGCATCTTCCTAATTATCTAAATTCAGGCGATAAAGGGTTGAAACAATCAGCCCTGATAAGTATATTGAAAGATACGGCTATCGCCTGTTTTGCTTTATATATAGCCGCCGGTGCCCACGAACAGAAATTGCATAATGAAAACAGCGACTGATTATAACTATCTGCTCATAGTTATTCCAGTAATATAGTAATGGCGGTAAGTCATTCTGTAATAGAAATTGTACCATTTTAATGGCAGGGTACAATTATTTCCAATCAATATAAATTCATCAGAACAAAAAAACTACATTTGGGTATTGGGCTACCCGTAAATATTATTTGATGAATGATTAAAAATATTTCTTCTTTTATAAAAAATAAACCTGCCCTGGCGGTAGGTTTTTTGTTCGCAACATCTAGTCTTTTATTTGGTACCTGGGTGGCAGCCATACCTGGTATAAAACAAAGGCTGGGTTTTACCGATGGCAGCCTGGGATTATCTTTACTGTTATCTCCATTGGGCGCCATTACCGGTATGCTTTTATCTACAAGGGTTTTTAGTAAAATAACTGTGGGCAGGTGGATGTTTAACGGCTACCGTGTTTTGTGTTTAATAATGATATTACAGATAAATGCGGTTAACAGACCCATGTTCTGGGCATGCCTGTATTGTTTTGGGTTATTCAGTTTTTTAAATGGTGTGTCTGCCAATGCCACTGTTAACTTAATGGAGAAAAAAACCAACCGCTTGCTGATGAGTACCTGCCATGGCATGTATAGCCTGGGAGGGGCTGTTAGTGCAGGTTTGGCAGCTATGCTGTTTTCATTTCACCTGATATCAGGCTGGCAGATTGTTATAGTAGCCAGTATCATTTTAACGGTTATTACCGCCAATCAAAAATTATTACTGGCCAACCAGGATATTATTCACAACAGGTCAGGTATTAAACTGCCATCGCCAACCATACTGGGCATTTCATTTATCTGCATGGTTACTTTTATGGCAGAAGGTTGTGTGGCCGACTGGAGCGCTATTTACTTTAAAGAAACATTGCATGCTCCTAAAGAAATGATAAGCCTGGGCTACGCTGGTTTTTCCATCGCCATGACGATTGGCCGGCTAAACGGCGATGGGCTAATTGCTAAAATTGGCAGCAAAACAATTGTTATTTGCGGGTGCTTATTATCTGCCATTGGTTTTACATTGGTTGTATTAGTACCCATTGTTCCGGTGGCTATTTTGGGTTATATATTAATTGGCTGTGGCTGTTCCTGTATTATTCCGGTATTGTTCAGTGCTTCGGCAAATATTCCCGGTGTAAGTACTGTAGAAGGATATGCAATGGTAACCACAGGCGGGCTGATAGGATTTCTTGCCGGCCCATCATTAATAGGGTTTATTTCAGAAAAGTCAAATCTCCCCCAGGGCTTATCCCTGTTGATTTTATTAACCATATTAGCTTCAACAGCAGCCTGGCGAAATAAATTTTTAGTAAATAAAAAAACTGTGGATAGTTTTTTGGAATATGATGAGCAGATATATTAAGCAGTTTGCAAGCCATTATATGTACCGTAAGAAATAATTCATTTTAAGTTGTATTTATCCTTATAAAGGCTGCATTAATCATAAGCATAAAAAACAACAACTGGGATTTTGAAATGATTCAAAAATGTGTTAGATTTATAGAAGTTCTTTTTTCTGAAACTTAAATTTTATGTTATGGACATTCTCCACCGGTTTGAATATTGGGGCGATCACCATCATCCTAAATGGGTAGACATAATACGCATCATTTTAGGTGTATTTCTTTGCTATAAAGGAATTGATTTTCTTCGCAATACCAGTGTGCTCATCGGCCTTATGAGCGGCAGAGCTTCCTTTGGTTCTTTCCTTACTGTTTTGGCGGCACATGTAATACCTTTTTTGCACATTGTTGGAGGGTTACTTTTAGTACTGGGCTTACTTACCCGCTTTGCCTGTCTTATTCAGATTCCCGTACTTATCGGTGCCATCATTTTTGTACATACAGCAAAAGATGTATTGCTGCCCTATTCAGAATTAATAATCAGCATCGTTGTATTATTACTGCTTATTTATTTTTTAATTATAGGTAACGGCCCTTTATCTTTTAAACTTGCGGAGGAAGAAAAGAAAAAAGACAGTAATTTTTAGACTATTTTTAAAAATATTGTCAAATGCTTAATACCATCTTTTTTAGTCAAATAGCAGTATTTTATTGTTGTATAATCATTCAATAAATGAAGACTTTCTATTGAAAAGAAACCCCTTTATTAATCTCCTTATGTGGGTTTTTACAATATCCCTCTCTTTTTTTTAGAGCAAGCACTTATAGCAGCCGCAAAACAGCAATGTCATTTCCACTTAATTTCCAGCCCAGCATTTTTTGCTACTACAACAACAATTACCTTCATCCCATAATTAATAATTCCTTACATATAGAAAAAAAATCTCTCTATTTTTAATTTCATTAATTTGCAAATACATTTTTTATTTCCTGCCAATATTCTTTGCAAAATCAAACTCTTTTGAAGAAGTATAACAAGGTTGCTTTCAGATAAAATTCTATCCTGAAAAATTAAGCTGAATTTATTCAGCGTATAAACATATAATAAATTCATAAAAAATAATTTAAAACTAAAATCAGTACAATATGGCACTCGAAATGGTAGACGATCCCCAGGACAATAGTGATAATGGCGGTAATGGCGGTAATGGCGGCGGAGGTGGATTTAGTTCAGGCGGAAGAGGTGGAGGCGGAATAGGGCTTGGCAGCCTGCTTAATTTTTTGCCATTGATATTTAGTTTGTTCCGCGGCCGAAGCAGTGGTGGAAATGATGGTGGCGGTAGTGGCCGGGGTGGTTGCAGCAAGGGAATGATTATTTTACTGGTGCTTGCAGCAGGTGCTTATTTTTTGTTGCGCAATCAATCCTGTAATGGAAGTTCTGGTATAACTGATATTGTTTCTAATTTTACCAGGGGTGGTACTTTGGATCCCAACGAATTTAAAAAAGCCAGCGTGTACGAAGGGCTGGAAGATGATAATACAAAAAACCCTTTGCCAGAAAGTGTTTCGCTGTTACGTTTTGCACCCGACAGGCAAAACCAGGGCAAGCAGGGAAGTTGTGTTGCCTGGAGCAGCGGTTATGCGGCACGCAGTATTATTGAAAGTGCCAGTACTGCACAAAACCCCAACAATGTGGCCTTTAGCCCGGCTTTTTTATATAGCCAGATAGGGCTGGATGGTTGCCAGGGTTCTTACATTATTAAGGCCATGGAATTTATGACCAACAAAGGTGCCGTTCCTTTTAATGAATTTCCTTACGATGAAAATAATTGCAGCCGTCAGCCAACCAATCAAATGATGAATGCAGCGGCCCAAAACCGCATGCATGGTTTTAACCGTTTAACAGAAGGTGACGGCGTTAGTAATTTAAGTCTTCGTGCTGTTAAAGAACACCTGGCAAAAGATGCACCCGTTGTAATTGGTATGATGGTAGGGGGTAGTTTTATGGAAGGTATGCTGGGGCAGAAAGTTTGGCATCCCAGCCAGCAGGATTACAGGCAGGCGGGCTTTGGAGGCCATGCACTTTGTGTTATTGGTTACGATGACCGCCTGGAAGGTGGCGCCTTTCAGATAATGAACAGTTGGGGTAAAGAGTGGGGCGAAAATGGTATTGGCTGGGTAAGGTACAACGACTTTAAAGAATTTGTAAGGGAGGCTTATGGAATAGACCCACTGCCTAAAAAGGGGGCTGCACTTAATATAGATTTTGAATGTAACATCGGCCTTGTAGACAACGATACCAAACAATATATTCCTTTAAAAGTAAGCAGTGAAAATACCTTCACCACAGTTACGCCTATACGCAAAGGAACCAAATTTAAAATAGAAATAAAAAATGCTATTGAGTGTTATATTTATTTGTTTACACCCAATCCGGCAGGTACCAGTTTTGTGTTGTTTCCGTATAAGCCAATTCATTCGCCTTATTGTGGCATTACCGGTTACAGGCTTTTTCCTAAAGCACAATCCATAAGGGCAGACAGTTTGGGTAACAAAGATTTTATGGGCATCCTTGTAAGTAAGGAGCCATTAGATTATAATGCCATCAATGCTTCCATCAATAAAAGCACTCAAACAACTTATGCCGGTAAATTAAACGAGGTCATTAGCAGTACTTCTATCAAAAATGTAACCTATTCCAACACCAACAATGGCGGTATTTATTTTAAAACCGATGCAACCGATAAAAATAAAATAGTAGGCTGTGTGGTAGAAATAGCCAAGCAATAAAATATTTCAATTAAATAAAATCATTTCAAATTAACAGGATTAAGCTCCTCGGGATTTTTTCGGAAGGCGGGGTGAGGTTAAAATAAATAATTATGCAAACAATTTTAGGTGCTAACGGAACAATCGGTTCTTTACTGGCAGGTGAATTAATAAAGTACACTGACCGCATCAGGCTGGTAAGCCGTAACCCAAAAAAAGTAAACGAAACAGATGAGCTTTTTCCGGCAGACCTGACTGAACCAGGGCTGATAGAAAAAGCGGTAGCAGGTTCTGAAGTGGTATACCTGATGGTTGGGTTAGAGTATAATTTGAAAGTGTGGCAGCAAAAATGGCCGGTAATAATGAGGGCAACAATAGATGTCTGTATAAAGCATAATGCCAAACTGGTATTTTTCGATAATGTGTATATGTACGATATCAATGCTATTGCGCATATGACGGAAAATTCGCCCATCAATCCGCCCAGTAAAAAAGGCAAGGTACGCAGCCAGGTTGCAGAAATGTTACTTTCAGCAATACAATCAGGCAAACTAACAGGGTTGATTGCACGCTCTGCAGATTTTTACGGCCCCAATAACGATAAAAGTTTTCTAATAGAAGTAGTGTATAAAAATATAAAAAAAGGCAAAAAGCCCAACTGGTTTATAAACGCCGATAAAAAGCATTCCTTTACTTATACGCCCGATGCGGCTAAAGCCACTGCTTTATTGGGTAACACTGCAGATGCTTATGGACAGGTTTGGCATTTGCCCACCGATAAAAATGCAATAACGGGAAAAGATATGATCTCCTTATTTACTAAGGAAATGAATGTAGCTGATAAACTATTTATTTTACCAGCCTGGTTATTAAAACTGCTCGGAATATTTATACCCCTAATGAAAGAAATGCCAGAAATGATGTATCAATATGACAGGGATTATTTTTTTGATTCTTCCAAATTTGATCAGCGTTTTAGTTTTTCTACCACCACTTACCAGCAGGGTGTAAAGGATACAATAGCCTTAACGGGGAGTTAGTCTTGTATAAACTGTTAGGTTATTATTAACAGCAACCTGATTATCATTTATCTTTGTTTTATGAAGAAGAAAATTTACCTGCTAGGCATTGTGCTTTTATCAATAGCCAATATTTTTGCGCAGGAAAAAAAATTATATAATCCCGATGCAAATGCTGGTGCAGATATTGATGCGGCTGTAACGAAAGCCGCCGTATCAAATAAATTTGTACTGATACAGGCAGGTGGTAACTGGTGCAGCTGGTGCCTTGAATTTGCAAGGTCAAGTAAAGCTGATCCGCAAATTGACTCTGCAATAAACAGTAGTTTTATTTGGTATCATTTAAATTATAGTAAAGAAAATATGAACGAAGCGGTGTTTGCCAAATACGGTTATCCGCAGCGTTTTGGTTTTCCTGTATTTATTATTTTAGATGGTAAGGGCCAGCGCCTGAATACACAAAACAGCGAATACCTGGAAGATGGAAAAAAAAGTTATGATCAGAAAAAAGTGCTGAGCTTTTTAGAACAGTGGAGCCCGAAGGCTCTGTCTCCAGCAGCATATTCAAAACAATAGTTTGCAATTAAAAATCTTTTGATTGGGTTAATAATTAATTGATATGAATCCTAATAAAGATCACTTCGTTCAGCTTATGCTGCATCCTGTTAAATTCAGGATGTTTTTGTTTTCTAAATTACCTGCTGCTTTTTTTTCGGGAGTACGGTTAAAAACAATTGACGAAACAAAGGCTGTAGTAACGGTGCCGTATAGGTGGTTTTCTCAAAACCCGTTTAAGTCAACTTATTTCGCCTGTCTGGCTATGGCCGCGGAAATGAGCACCGGGCTGCTTGCCATGATGAATACCTACAAAAAAAAACCTGCAGTATCTATGCTGGTAACAGGTTTAGAAGCGGCCTATTTTAAAAAAGCAACAGGCATAACTGCCTTCACCTGTGACGAAGGTTTGGCGCTCAACCAAACAATTGAAGAAGCTATTGCAACAGGCGAAGGTAAAATCATTAAAATAAAATCAACCGGTAAAAACGATAGGGGTGAGCTGGTAGCAGAGTTTTTTATTACGTGGTCTTTTAAGGTTAAAAAAATGTAACTATTTTTAACTGATTGACAGAAATGTTGGAAAGCAAAACATTCGATTACCTTGCACTACCAATTGTTATACTATTAATTTGATAACTTCAGTGCAGCAGAAATTTGCACGCCGATTTATACTAATTAGACTTTAAATAAACATGTATTTGTTGTATATTTGCTGATGCTACAACCATTATCAGTTCCCGTCAATCAAAGTCTATCGGA
>JAYTTI010000002.1:0-10865 GCA_043745405.1 Ferruginibacter sp.
GAGGATCTATTCCAAAAGAATTCCATCCTGCCATATTAAAAGGGTTTGAATCTTCAATGGGAACCGGTGTATTGGCTGCTTACCCTGTAGAGAGCATGAAAGTGCGGATATTCGACGGTAGCTACCACCAGGTGGATTCTGATTCTATGTCATTCGAATTATGTGCCAAATCAGGTTTCCGTGAAGCAGGCCGTAAAGCCAAGCCGGTTTTATTAGAACCTATCATGAGAGTGGAAGTTGTAACACCGGACCTATACATGGGAGATGTAACCGGTGACCTTAACCGTCGTCGTGGAATGCTGGAAGGAATGGACAGCCGTAACAATGCACAGGTAATTAAAGCCAAAGTGCCATTAAGCGAAATGTTTGGCTACGTAACGCAATTGCGTTCTTTATCTAGTGGCCGTGCTACTTCAACCATGGAATTTAGTCATTATGCTCCTGCACCAAACAACGTTGCAGAAGAAGTAATTGCTAAGCAAAAAGGAAAGCAAAAGGTAGAAGATTGATCATTATCATCTTTTAATAAAAGAGCCCTGTACGCAAGTGCAGGGTTCTTTGTTAGAGTTATTGCCCGTTTAGCAAATAATGAATGCCTGCAATGATTAGTTATTTAGTGGCTTATCTTTCAAAAAAATTGAACTATCATTTAAATAAGGAATTTGCTGATTAAACTCACAATTGAACAGGTATCTAAAAAAATTCACATTGCTCCATTTTTCTTTTGTTGGTAAATAATTTTTATCAGGAAAACGAATAGCACAAATATTATCGAAATGCAAGGGTTCAATAATATTTGCATTGCTATATCCCCGGTAACCATGATCACTCATTACTATTATAATTGCTAATGAATCATTTTTACAGATTTTTGTTACAAGGCTTTTAATTTTTGTATTGGTATATTTTAGTTGCGATAAAAAAGTTTGTTTATCAAAATAGGATTGTGGGTCAAGCATTTTCTTGATCGGTAAATAATTTCCACTACTATCATAAAAGAGGGGAGGATGAGGCATATTGAAATGCGCATAAATAAATTGCGGCGATAAACTATTTAGATATTTGTTTTCGAAAAGATTTTGTTCAATAAATTTATTGTTCCTGTCTTCATACATAAAAATATATTTAAAGTATGGAAGCTTATACTTGCCATCAATAAAATTCCACCCTATATCCTTTAGTATCTTATTAAAAAATATTTTGTTTGTAATAAGGGTTGCCTGAGAAATAACAAAAGAATTTCCTTTAACGGAAGGTTGATCCAAAATATCGAAAATAGAATAATTTATAAAACGATATCCCATAGCTTTAAAGTACTGTGTCACCTCTGCATTTTTTATTTCTTTAAGCCGCTGCTGATCATTTTCAAAAGTATTTTGTAAGGGTATAAAAGGTTTATCTATATACTGCATGTTAAGCATAGATGCCATCGAATAAAAAGTCATATTGTAGTTGGAAAAAACAGGTAAAAACTTAAATTCCTTTTCTGCAAAAAATTGATACAGTTCATCGTTGGAAAAAGCAAAACTATCCTTTAAGCTTTTGTATCCAGGGTATTCATCAAAAAGCAGCAAATACACATTCGGTTTTATTTTTACTACAGCAGTATCAAAATTAATCGGCTTATAAATGGCTTGCTTATCGGGTTGTACCGATTTTAAAATTAAAGCACCAAAATCGAAAACGCAATAAATTAGCAGCAACAAATTAAGATATAAGCATGCTTTATTCCACAGCTTTGTTTTTTTACGGATAAATAAAATGAACAGCAAAAAAACAAGTAACATAAATGGAACAAATATTCTATAGCTATACAACCAATACAAAAAACGAACACTTTTTGCCCATTCGAAGATTGCTCCAAAAAACAATAACCAACTGCTGATAAAGAAACAAACCAAAGCGGCATGCAGTTTATTTTTTATAAATATTCTGATAAACAAATAAAAAAATGCTACACATCCGGCAATGAGAAGTGAAATTTTAACCAACTCTGAAAAATAGATAAATCCAAAGTTTTCGACAATGCCATGTAAAATAAAAAAAACAACCACTAAAGGAAGAAACCATGGTATATTTTTAATGTGTTTCAAAATATAACTTTTTCCATTAAATAAAGTATTCGCTCTGTGCCGATTATTTTTTGCTGCATTACAATTTTAAACTTTTTTGAAAAAGCATTTTCAAAGCCGATAACTGTATAATCAATAAAAATATCTTGCCGGTTTTGTAAAAGTAATTGCACTTTTTCATCTGTTTTAGGAACGAATTCTATTAATAGGTATTTGCCCATTGCGGCAAGCCATTCTGCTATAAACTGAAATGGCAGGTTATTGGCAATAGCCAGGTGATGCACTAAAGCTAAGGCCAGTATTACATTCCCTTTTATTCTTTCACCGAAAGATGCTCTTTCTGCACTATTCCACCCTATGGCAGGTGATGGAGTATGCAATGTATTTATCAATGGTAAGATATTTTTAATTTTTTGATTGCGGATGGTAGTATAAAGTTTATTGATACAATTTGCATCTCCATCTACTGCAATAATCTCTGTCGCTGTATTTTTAAATAGCAAACTAAAATATCCATCATTTGCACCAAGGTCAATAATAGAGGAATAGGTAACGGTACTTAAAAATAATGTTACCAGTGTTGTTTTTTCCTGTAAATATTGATCACTTAAAATTGTGGAAGCATAATAGTCGTCCCAGTTAGTTTTGGTTTTTTTTACATGTAAACTTGCTACATAAGTAATAAGCCCGTTTAGTAACAAAAGCATTTTTTGTTTAGAGAATTTTGTTGCAGCTTTTGCACTCTTTGTTTTGCCAGCTCTTGCAGCTGTAGCAGCGTGTAAATAAATATGCAGATAAGTATGCAGGTTCCATTTAGCTTTCTTTGGTAAAAGTGATATTAATATTTCAAGAGGTATTCCGTTGGGATACAATGTAAAAATTTTACCAATGTCTGCATGACAATACTGTTGCAATAAAAGAGAAGCTAAAAAGCATTCGCAAAATTGACGATAGGCTACCCAGGGTTTCTCTGGTAAGTATATTTCAAAAGATAAGGTATCAATAAAAACAGGGCTTCCATTGAGGAATTGAATATTAAAAGGTGTAGCATCTTTTAACAACATTCCTTTTTCAATTGCCTCTTTGGCTATATTTAAAGTAAGCAAAGCAGCATCTTGCCACATGGCAAAACTCCACTCATATGGATAAGTTATTATAGGTATCTGTCGGGGTAAAATTATCAGGGCATCAGCAAACTGCAGTTCAGCATCAAAGATTTCTACATGGCTTACCAGCCAGTTTTTTTTTGTTAATAAGTCATACAATCCATCTTGCATCAGGCGTTGATAATTATCAAAATAGCTTTTATTGATGCAGCGATAATATTTTTGCTGGTAAGTAAATATAAAGCCATCTCTGTCTTTGTACGAAGAAGTATGATTTGAAATCTTGATGATAATAAATTTTAATACTTTTTGACAAATCAACAATACAGTAAATAATACATTCTCATAACCAGTAGAAAGGATGAAATATTATTGCAATTGTACAATTACTTCACAAACTTTCTTTTTCTTCTACATCTTCTTCCTTAAAATCATTTCCGGGCTTCGGCTTTATAAAGAACGATTTTATCTTAATCCAGCCATTTTTAAAAAACATCATACCGCCTAATACAACAGCAATAATTACCTGTATCAAATAAGTGCCACTGCCAGGATCAAGATACAAATATGTATATCTCATAATTTAGGATTTATTTACGGCTAAGGTATATAAAATTCTAATGCTGGCTTTACTTTCATCTGATTTGGGCAAGTAAAAACCTGAAACTGCCAAAGCATAAAAAACAAATATTTATCATTGATTGTTATCTGTTGCCCTGATATTTTTATAAACACTCAACCCATCCTCAACTATAAATATTGTAATTTCACTCTATAAAAAATGTGCAAGGGGTCAATTTACTTTCCACTCAAAGATTCATACTTGTTGCCGGTATTATTCTTTTTCTCGTATTATCACTGTTTTTAAATAAACATCTTATAAAACTTATCTATGAAATTTATAAAAAAAGCATGCCTTATTATTTTTATGATAATTATCGCAGAGAAAATATTCCCCCAAAAAATTATCAGCCTTCAATCTCCTGACCATAATATTGTTTTTTCATTCCAGCTCGCAAAAAAGTCACCGGTGTATGAAGTAGTATACAAGGGTAAAAAACTGGTTGAAAAATCAACGCTTGGGTTAAGTTTTAAAGAAGATGGAAATTTTGCTGGTAATCTTGTTGCCGGCAAACCAATATTTAAAACCGGTAATGAGACTTATGATCTTGTGGTTGGAAAAGCTAAAACCGTCCATAGCTTTTACCAGGAACTAACTATACCGCTTATACGAATAAATGGTAATGATAAAAAACAGGTAAATTTTGTGGTAAGGGCTTTTAATAATGGGATAGCTTTTAGATATGAATTTCCAGCCCAGGAAAATTGGTCTTCGTATGTATTAATTGAAGAGAACAGTACGTTTAACCTGGCACAAAATCCCAAAGTGCTGACACTTTTCAGGGAAAATTATACCACTTCTCATGAAGGATTTTATGATTCATTGCTGCTGAGTGAAATTAAACCGGACACTTTGATGGACCTCCCTTCCTTATTTCAATACCCCGGCAATATTTACATGGCCATTACAGAAGCCAACCTGCGTAATTACGCCGGCATGTACCTGGCAAAGAAAAATGGAGTTTTAACAACTGTGCTTTCGCCGCTGCCAGGCCAAACAGCTATTAAAGTAAAAGCCATTTTACCTCACCATACTCCATGGAGGGTAATGATGATAAGCGATAGAGTGGGTGCATTGATTGAATCAAACATTCTCACCAATCTTTGTGAGCCCAACGAGATAAAAGATGTATCCTGGATAAAGCCCGGCAAAAGTACTTTCCCCTGGTGGAACGGCAGCATTGTTCCTGATACAACTTTCCCGGGAGGTAATAATTTTGAAACAAATAAATATTATATAGACTTCTGTGCCAATCATAAAATTGAATATCATTCGGTGGTTGAACATGGCATGCACGAGTGGTATGTAAATGATGGATCAGGATTTCAGCCAGGTCCTGGAGCTGATCCTACCAGGGCAGTGCCTGGTCTGGACATGAAAGCGATTTGTGATTATGCCAAATCAAAGGGGGTAAGTGTACGGGTGTGGGTACATTGGAAAGCGTTGTATCCAAAACTGGAAGCCAGCTTTACTCAATTTGAAAACTGGGGCCTTTCAGGATTGATGATGGATTTTATGGATAGGGATGACCAGGAAATTGTGAATATTTATGAAGAAGTATTGCGTTGTGCTGCAAAGCATAAACTCCATATACAATTTCATGGGGCATTTAAACCAACAGGACTGCATCGAACATTTCCAAATGAATTTACGAGAGAAGGTACTTATAATTACGAAACCAATAAATGGAATGAAACAGGCCTTAGTCCGGATCATGACATCAATATGCCCTTCACAAGATTGTTAGCCGGAGCTACAGACTATCACTTGGGCGGTTTTAGAGCAGTGCCGCCGGCAAAATTTAAAACACAACAAAGCCGTCCATTGATGATTGGTACCCGATGCCATATGCTTGCGATGTATGTTGTACTGGAAAGTTATCTTGCTATGGTGTGTGACTATCCTGCTGCATACGAAGGCCAGCCTGGTTTTAAGTTTATTGAAGATGTGCCTACTTCCTGGGATGAAACCATTGTGCCCGAGGCGCAGGTGCATGAATATGTTACCATTGCCCGAAGAAAAGGACAGGATTGGTTTATTGGAACTATTAATAGTACAAAAGCAAAGTTAGTACAATTGCCACTCAACTTTTTACCACCTGGAAAATATACAGCGGAAATATATAGTGATGCTGCGGACGCAGCTGAGAACCCTAACAATGTATCAATCATTGTGCAAACCTTAACCAATGCGGATATAATTACGCTTCAACTTGCTTCGGGTGGAGGGCAGGCCATGCGGCTAATTAAACAGTAATGTATTTTGGGGCATGTAATTTTCTTAGACTAACACCACAAAATATTTAGGGAGGTAGTATTCATAAAATTTAATTAAATAAAAAGGAGGCTTGCATTTAAGCAATGCTTTTTTTACTTTTAGATATTAACCCATAATGTATGATAGCAAAAATGCCCCTCGAAAATTTCCTTATTATTGATATTGAGACCGTTTCTTCCCAACAACACTATAGTTCCTTAACTGATGATTGGCAACATCTTTGGGAAGAAAAAGTAAAACGCACTGTGCCGGAAGATGTCAGTGTTGAAGAGTATTATCCACAAAGAGCGGGAGTGATGGCAGAGTTTGCCAAAGTTGTTTGTATCAGCATGGGGTATTTTAAAAATGAGAAAAATGAATACCAGTTCAGGGTAAAATCAATTTTTGGTCATAATGAAAAGGAATTGCTCCAAAATTTCATCTCTACTATTAATCAGTTAGAGGCGGCACATAACCACTGGTGCTTTACCGGCCATAATATAAAAGAGTTTGATATTCCTTTTTTATGCCGCAGATTATTGATTAATGGATTAGCCATTCCTCCATACCTTGATTTTCAGAATATGAAACCCTGGGAAACAAATATGGTAGATACTTTTCAATACTGGCGCTTCGGTGATTATAAAAATTATACTTCCTTAAAATTATTAGCTGCAGCTTTAAATATCCCATCACCAAAAGACGATATTGACGGAAGCATGGTGGGCAGGGTATATTGGGAAGAAAATAACCTGGAACGTATAGCAACCTATTGCCAAAAAGATGTAGTAACAGTAGCCAACATTATTATGCGGTTTAAAAGTTTGCCATTACTGCAGGAGGATCAGGTTGTTTTTGCAAAATAGTTTTAAGTTTCTATGGCCCTTATTTTTCAAAATAAATATTACGTTTAACTTGTTTACAATTTTTTTGTTTTAATAATCAATTAGTTAGAATTAAAATAGTGTCACCAATTGAATTTTTAAACTACCCAGCCGCCCTAAAAAAATATTCAAAAAACTTTCCCTTCCCCTTTGCTATTTCAAATCATCCCCTTACCTTTGCACTCCAAATTAAAAAACGAAAGTTTAAAGTTCTTTAAATATGTCACAACGAATCAGAATAAAATTACAGTCTTACGATCATAACTTAGTTGACAAGTCAGCAGAGAAAATCGTAAAAACGGTACGCAGTACCGGTGCAGTAGTAACAGGGCCTATTCCTTTACCAACACATAAGAAAATTTTTACTGTATTACGTGCTCCTCACGTTAACAAAAAAGCTCGTGAGCAGTTTCAGTTGTGTACGCACAAACGTTTGTTAGACATATACACCAGCAGCAGCCGTACGGTTGACGCTCTAAGTAAATTAGACTTGCCAAGTGGTGTAGATGTTGAAATAAAGGCCTAATGAACCGTCCTATACTGAGCGTAGTCGAAGTAAAGGGGCAGGCAAAAGGTTAGTTCTTATAATTAAATATCGAAACATCCATCTGTTTATAATTAAACAGCGCTGGATAAAAACAGATACAATGAAAAGTATTATTGGAAAGAAAATTGGCATGACCAGTGTATTTGATGCAGCAGGCAAACAAACTGCCGTTACCATCATAGAAGCAGGACCAAGCGTAGTTACACAAAAGAAAACCGTTGAAACAGACGGCTACAATGCACTCCAGATTGCATTTGGCGATAAAAAAGAAAAGCACTCCATCAAAGCTGAAGTTAATCACTTTGCCAAAGCTCAGACATCCCCTAAAAAAGTAGTAAAAGAAATACGCGATAGCGAATTAACACAATCAGTTGGTGAAACCATTACTGTTGACATTTTTGCTGAAGGCGATAGTGTTGAAGTTGTAGGTACTACCAAAGGAAAGGGTTTTCAGGGTGTTGTAAAACGTCATGGCTTTCATGGTGTGGGCGGCCAATCTCACGGTCAGCATGATCGTTCAAGGGCACCCGGTTCTATTGGTAACTCATCTGATGCTTCAAGAGTATTTAAAGGCATGAGAATGGGCGGCCGTATGGGTCAGGACAGGGTAAAGATGAAAGGCTTGAAAGTGGTAAAGATTTTCTCTGATAAGAATTATATATTAATTAGTGGTTCTGTACCAGGCCATAATGGTTCAATCGTTTTAATACAAAAGTAAGCAACACACGTTTTGTGTTTCTTAACACAAAAATTAATTTGAATAATCATGCAAGTAGATATTTTAAATATACAAGGCGCCAAAACAGGAAGAACCATTGAGTTGCCTGAAGAAATTTTTGGTGTAGAACCAAACACTCATGTTGTTTACCTGGCCGTAAAACAATACCTGGCTGCTCAGCGCCAGGGAACACATAAAGTAAAAACAAGAGCAGAAGCAAATGGTTCTTCTAAGAAATTAGTAAAACAAAAAGGAACCGGTGGTGCCCGTAAAGGTAATCTTCGTAGCCCGATATATAAAGGTGGTGGTTCAATTTTTGGGCCTACGCCTCACTTATACAATTTTAAATTAAACCGTAAGGTAAAAGACCTTGCCAAAATAAGTGCTTTAAGCGCCAAAGCAAAAGACAACGCTATTGTAATTGTAGAAGATGTAACGATGGGTGCTCCAAAATCAAGGCAGTTTGCTGATATTTTAAAGAGTTTACAGGTTAGCGATAAAAAGACATTGTTTGTTATTCCTGAAGAAAACGATAACGTATACCTAAGCCTAAGAAATATACCTGGTGTTCAGGGAACTTTATTAAGCGATGTAAATACATACGATATAGTAAACGCTAACGTGTTGGTTTTTACTGAAAGCGTAGCAAAGATTTTTAGTGAAAAAGAAGTGGAAGCAGAGGCTTAAGAATAAATTAGCAAATTATCAAATTAGAGTTATGAAATTGTCTGAAGTTTTAATAAAGCCTATCTTATCTGAAAAGGTAAATAAGCAAACTGAAAAAATGAATCGTTACGCTTTTGTGGTAAGCAGAAAAGCAAACAAATTGGAAATTAAAAAAGCAGTAGAAGAATTCTACGGCGTTCAGGTAAAAAATGTTAATACAACAGTAATGCCTGGTAAAGCTAAAAGCCGTAACACAAAAGCTGGGGTGGTTAGTGGCCGTAAGCCTGCTAAAAAGAAAGCATTTGTTACGGTGGCAGATGGCGAAACAATTGATTTATACGGAACAGTATAACCCAGTATTCCCGAAGGGGTAAAACGGGTAGTTGACAATATTAAAGAATGGTAATTCTGCTACCGCAAAACGCAGAGATTAATAAAAATAAAAAGTTCGTCCCCCTTTAGGGGATAGGGGCAAAATGGCACTTAGAAAATACAAACCGACCACAGCAGGTACACGTTGGAGAATTGGTAATGCATACGCAGAAATCACTACCAACATTCCTGAAAAAACTTTGCTTGAAAAGCAAAAGAATACTGCTGGCCGTAACTCTCAGGGTAGAAGATCAATGCGCTATATGGGTGGCGGTAACAAAACTATGTATCGTATCATCGATTTCAAGAGAGATAAAAAGAATATTCCAGCTACAGTAAAAAGCATTGAGTACGATCCAAACCGTACAGCTTTTATAGCTTTATTAAGTTATGCTGATGGTGAAAAACGTTACATCATTGCACCCAATGGTTTACAGGTTGGTGCAACTGTTTTAAGTGGTGATAATGTTGCTCCGGAATTAGGTAATGCATTACAATTGAAATATATGCCGTTGGGTACTATGATTCATAATGTTGAAATGCAACCAGGGCAAGGTGGTAAATTAGTACGCAGTGCAGGTAACACTGCCCAGCTGGCCAATAAGGAAGAAAAATATGGTATTTTAAAAATGCCCAGCGGCGAGTTAAGAAAAGTATTAATTAATTGCTATGCAACTGTAGGTGTTGTTAGTAACAGCGATCATAATTTGGAAAGTGCCGGTAAGGCGGGAAGAAACAGGTGGAAAGGTGTTAGGCCAAGAACAAGGGCTGTAGCGATGAACCCGGTAGATCACCCGATGGGTGGTGGTGAAGGTAGGGCTTCAGGTGGCCATCCACGCAGCCGTACAGGTAAATATGCAAAAGGACAGGTTACACGTACAAGAGGAAAAGGATCAGATAAAATGATTATCCAAAGAAAAAACGGAAGAAAAATAAGCAATAAATAAATTCATTGTTAAAATATCCTGTTTAATAAATCAGGAAAATCAACAAAAAAAATAATACTATGCCACGTTCAGTTAAAAAGGGTCCATATATCGATGATAATTTAGAAGTAAAAGTGTTAGCAATAAATGAAGGAAAAAATAAGAAAGGTGTTATTAAAACATGGTCACGCCGTTCTACCATTTCTCCTGATTTTGTTGGCCATACAATAGCAGTTCATAATGGCAACAAATTCATTCCGGTTTATGTAACAGAATTTATGGTAGGCCATAAATTAGGTGAATTTGCACCAACAAGAAATTTCAGGGGTCACTCAAGTAAAAAAATGTAATAAAAGAAGTTAAGAATATATTGCTCTCACGGGCATGAAAATTTTAAACTTGAAACTAAATAAAAATGGAAGCAGTAGCTAAACTTAACAATTATCCAACCTCACCGCGTAAAATGCGTTTGTTGATTGATTTGATACGTGGAATGGAAGTAGAAAAGGCTTTAGGAGTTTTACAATTTAACCCTAAACATCCGGCTGTTCCTTTATATAAGTTATTAAAAAGTGCTATCAATAATTGGGAGCAAAAAAATACAGATGTAAAGGTAGAAGATGCTAAGCTGATCGTTAAAACAGTGATGGTTGATGGAGGAAGAGTGATTAAACGTATGCGCCCTGCGCCACAAGG
>JAYTTI010000003.1:0-10822 GCA_043745405.1 Ferruginibacter sp.
CTCTATGCTATATTTATCCTGTTATCTTCACCCCCGAGACAAGAGGGCATGTCTGCCAAAAATTTCATCACCCCACAATTTTTACAAACGCTTAATAGTACAAATCTATATAAAATGCCATTATGTTGAAAATATTTTATAATTTATTTTAAAAATATAGATAATATTCAAATAAACATATATATATTTGAATAAACACTAAATTATAAATACTAAATGGCTACTAAATTAAATCTCGACAAACTCGATTTGCAGATCATTCATGAAATGATGGAAACTGCAGAAATCTCTTACGCAGAACTGGGTAAGAAATTATTTGTTAGCGGCGGCACTATTCACGTTCGTATCAAAAAACTACAAGAGTTTGGAATCGTCAAAGGTACTAAACTAAATGTTGATATAAAGCAATTAGGCTATGATATTACTGCTTTTGTTGGAATTTATCTTGAAAAAAGTTCCATGTATGATGCTGTAGCAAAGGAACTGATGACTATTCCTGAAATTGTACGCCTCAATTATATTACCGGCAATTACAGTATGTTTATTGAAATTGTTTGTAAAGACATTACACAATTGCGCTATGTTTTGCACGATGCTTTACAAAAAATAAAAGGCATTGACCGTACAGAAACATTTATTTCGCTGGAAGAAGGTTTTAACAGGAATGTACAGGTTGCACCACCGGAAGAATAGAACTTACTTTATTTTTATAGTTGGCCTCTTTTACGTTGTTGAATTTTATCGTACTCGCTTTTGTAGTCTTTAAATTCTGTTCCTAAAAGCCTGTCCCAAATACGAAAATGTACTCCATAATTACCATTGAATTTACTATGGTGCATATTGTGATGCGTACTTGTTGTCAAAAAACGTAACCAGCTTTTATTAAATCAGGCCGGATAGAATTCATACCCAAGATGTGCTTTTACATTGTCTAATAATCCCCAAATTTGTACAAACATTAAAACCGGTGCATATATTGAAAATAAACAGGAAACTGGAAATATCCAAAATGTAAGTAAAAACGATTCCTTAAAATGAAACGACATAGAAGTGAAAGGATTTACATCTATGCTTTTTATGATGAACAACATGAACAAATCGAAATATTTTGGGGTGATGTAACAATCGGTGACACTAATAAAACCAGGTATCATCTATAAAAAGTAAAATAAAAAACCCAGTAATAGCGAACAAGGGATGGTGGTCAGAAAAATTTGTATAAATTTTGGTGTACCCTTGCGTACTTAGATAAATAACAATACTGCTAAAACTAGCCCCCACAAGCAAAGTGAAAATAGAATTTTTAAGTTTTCTTTTTATTTGTTTGCCATCCACCCGTTCTTTAATTTGTATCCTCCAGTTTTGTAATCGTTTTTTAAATTTTTTCCATACCAGCAGGTAAGCCATTGTTACTACAGTTCCATTAAGTAATAAGGCCGATATTGGGCCTTTCGGTAAATTGGGCAGTATCTGTCTGATTGCGTCCATATTCTTTTGCGTTAAAGTGTACTGCAAAAGTCAGCAAGCTTAATTTAAATCTACTTGATAAATCTTAGGAAATTATTTGGCGCCTGATACGGCTTAAGCTTTCTGGCTTCATACCTAAATACGAAGCGATGTATTGTACAGGAATATTCTGAATTAATTGTGGTTGCTCATCAACGATTTTTTTATAGCGTTGTTCAGCACTTAATGTAGCAAGGCCGTTTGCCCTTAAGGCAGTAGAAGAAATTACCTGTTCGAATATTATCAGGCTGAATTTTTTAAAATTATCGCTCTGGTCAATAAGTGTTTTGAGGTGGGGGTTCGAAACTTTTAAAATTTCACAGTCGGTTATACATTCCACATTTTCAGTTGCTTTTGTTTGGTTAATGAAACAAAGAAAGGATGCAATAAAATTATTCGGGGAACTTAAAAAAGTAGTTACTTCATCCCCATTATCGTTATAATAAAACAACCGCATAAAACCAGAAGAAATAAAATATAAATATTGGGGTACTTTGCCCTGTTCTTCAATAATAGTGTTCCTTGTAATTTTAACGGGTTCAAAATATGTTGTACACAACTCGATGTCTGCCGCATTTGGGATAACTGTTTTTGATATTACTTCAATTAAATTGTTTAACATAGTTTGTTATTGTATTTGAAGCCGTTTTTTATTATGTGCTTTCATTTAGTTTTGGTTTAGCGCAGATATTTCAAAACCCTGACGAATTGTTCATGGTGTACTTTTTACATCCACCGCATCCCTTAAACCATTCCCCAATAAATTAAAAGCCAGCACCAATAACATGATTGCAAGTCCGGGCACCAAAGCTAACATGGCATGATGGGTAATAATAAAATTGTAATTTTCTTTTATCATTAATCCCCAGCTGGGTTGGGGCGGCTGTATACCAATGCCTAAAAAACTTAAGCCTGCTTCAATAATAATAGCTGTCGCAAAATTACTGGCGCCAATTACCAAAACAGGGCCCAAAATATTGGGTAAAATATGTTTGATGATAATCCTGCTGTCGCTTAAACCCAATGCTCTTGCAGCCTGTACATATTCCAGCTCCTTTATGGCCATTACCTGTCCACGTATTAAACGGGCCACACTAACCCACATGGTAAGCCCAACCGCAATAAATATTTGCCAAAACCCTTTGCCTAAAGCCATGGTTATTGCAAATACCAATAATAAAGTGGGTATGCTCCAGGTAACATTTACAAGCCACATGATAATTTCGTCTACCCAGCCTCGGTAGTATCCTGCAAGTGCCCCTAATACAATGCCAAGCGTAAGTGATATAAATACTGCAATCAACCCTACTGCCAGGCTTACCCTTGTACCAATAATAAGCCGGCTTAAAATATCTCTTCCAAATTTATCAGTGCCTAAATAATATTTTTTTGTGATAATATTTTTTTCAAGTAACTGCCCCAGCTCATTATTGGTAAGCTGACTGATGGAATAGTTTTGCAATACGCTGGTATCTTCATCTACATATTTGTTCACTATCAATGAATCTCCCTGCATGCGATAACTGGTAATGGGGAGGTACCGGTAATTGTCTTCCATACCAAAGAGCAGTTTGTTAAACCACCCGGTAGGGTTATTTTTCTTATCAGGTATTTTTAAAAAGAGTTGGCTATAACCTGGCCTTTTCGCCTGTACCTCTACTGTTTGAAGATCGGCATTGGGTGAGGCATCGGGGGCAACCAAATAACCAAATAGTGAAACAAAAATGGCAATCGCAATAATAACCAACCCAAACAAAGCGCCCTTATTTTTTTTAAGGCGCCGCCATATTTGTTGGGAAAAGGAAAAAGATTGGTCCATACTGCAAATTACAATTTCATGATTTATTTTACTATTCTTGATTTCCAGCTGTATTTACCAAATTTACCCAGCCATCCCGCAATAATAGTATACAAAATATGAAAAGGTTGAGCCAATGGAAACCACCATAACATTCTTTGCATGTTGAAAAATGTTGATACCGGGAAAAGGAAAAATAATTCAACGGTTGTTTTTAAGATTAAAAGGATTAGCCAATAATTAATAATTGATAATTGATAATTGATAATTGCAATTACTGGTACTAACAATAGTAAGAGATTAAAAAAGTATACCAATACCAGAACGGCGAATATTCGTTTATCATCATATTTATCTGCCTTGCTTGCCCAACGGATTCGCTGGTTAAAAAATTCTTTCCACGTATGCATTGGCTGGGTATTTACAATGGCCTGTTTTGATTTTAAAAACAATACCTTGTCTGGATAAAGTGTAAATATTTTATGCATCAGCAACATATCATCGCCGCTGGCAATAGTATCAATGCCTTTAAAACCGGCCACTTCATGAAAGGCATTTTTTTCATAGACAAAGTTGGCACCATTGCACATGCTGTGCATTTTTTTATAAACAGCTGCACCTGTTATGCCCTGCAAAACCATAAAATCAAGTGCCTGGAATATTTCTAAAAACCGATTGCTACAAGTGATGGAAACAGGTGCTACAATACAAGCCGGCCGGTAGTCTTCATAAAAAGAGGTAATTGTTTGTAACCATTCCTTATCCATATTACAATCTGCATCTGTGGTTACAATTAAATCGCCAGTTGATTGGACAATAGCTATTTCAATTGCTTTTTTCTTATAAGAATTGATAGTGTCACTAAGAAAATCTTTTAAAAAAATACAGTGTATATTTTGCCTGTTAAACGATCGAACAATATGTGCAGTATTATCTGTAGAGTGATCATCCACTACAATTATTTCAAAAAGATTTGCTGGATAGGTTTGGTCAATGATGGATTGTAAACAATGACCAATATTGTTTTCTTCATTCCTGGCGGGGATAATGACAGTGATTTTAGTAGAAGGGTCTTTATTAATAAAGACTGATGATTCATAGTCAGGAATTTGCAGCCAGCACTGCCTGTAATAAAAAATAAGTGCAGCATAACCAACAAAAAAAATTGCAGTAATAACAAGTATAATCAGTTCCATAATGATATGCCGTAAAAGAGCCGATAGCTATCGGTTGCGACCTGCCTTTGCCGGCAGGCAGGCGCAAGGATGTTGAATATTTATTAACAGCCCGGAAACAAAAATAATTTTTATAATTTCAAACCAAACATCTATCTTTATATAGTTGTTTAAACAACTATATGCCAAACAACCAATTTAAACGGGGAGAATTATACAGCTTTATAACCGGTAAGGCCAGTACTGCTATTGGAAGAAGATTGCAGAAAAACTTTAAAGAAGCCAATGTTGAAATAACCATTGAACAGTGGAGTGTGTTGTATCATTTATGGAAACAGGACGGGCTTAGCCAACAACAATTATGCGATGCTACTTTCAGGGATAAGCCAAGCATTACAAGGCTGGTAGATAATTTAGAAAAACTGAAACTGGTAAAACGGGTTGCTAGTAAGGATGATAGAAGGATGAACATGATTTACCTGACAAATGAGGCACAGGTATTGCAGGAAAAGACAATGGGCCTCGCCAATCAAACATTAAACGAAGCATTGGGTGGTGTTACTATTGAAGAGATTGAAATTGCCAAAATGGTATTACAGAAAGTATACGATAACCTGAGTTAAAACGTTGGTTGTATACCGACTAATAAATAAGCCTTCAAACAAAAAAAATTATACAATTATGAGTACATCAACTTCAACCACAGCATCACTAAAAGGTGGTGAATGGTTAATTAAAGAAAGCAATGCTTTTGAAACATTTGCTCCCGAAGATTTTAATGAAGAGCAATTGATGGTAAAAGAAATGTGTTTGCAGTTTCTGCAATCAGAAGTGCACCCGGTTGCAGACCGTATTGATAAATTAGAGCCGGGGCTGATGCCATCGCTGATGGTAAAGGCCGGTGAGCAGGGTTTGCTGGGTACTTCAATTCCCGAACAATATGGTGGGTTGGGCAAAGATTTTATTACTTCAACGCTTGTAAATGAAGGGCTTGGTGGTGGCTATTCTTTCAGTGTGGCCATTGCGGCGCATACTGGTATTGGTACTTTACCGATTTTATATTTTGGTACTGATGCGCAAAAACAAAAATATATTCCCAAACTGGCCAGCGGAGAATGGAAAGGCGCTTACGGATTAACAGAACCCAATAGCGGCAGCGATGCATTGGGCGCCAAAACAACTGCCGTACTTTCTGCTGATGGCAAACATTATATTTTAAATGGCCAGAAATGCTGGATAACCAATGGCGGCTTTGCTGATGTATATACCGTGTTTGCAAAAATTGACGGTGACAAGTTTTCAACTTTTATAATCGAGCGAGGGTTTGAAGGATTTACACAGGGACAGGAAGAACATAAAATGGGTATCAAAGGTTCGTCAACCGTACAGTTATATTTCCAGGATTGCAAAGTACCTGTTGAAAATTTGCTGGGTGAAATTGGCAAGGGCCATATTATAGCATTTAATATTTTAAATATCGGCCGGTTGAAGTTATGTGCTGCGGCATTGGGTGGTTCAAAAATGGCATTGAATACTACCATTGAATATGCAAAAACAAGGGAACAGTTTAAAACGGCTATTGCCAATTTTGGGGCTATTAAATATAAACTGGCAGAAGCAGCCATCAGAATTTTTGCCAGTGAAAGTGCTTTATACAGAACAAGTAAATGGATAGATGAAAAAGAAATAGAATTGGCCAATGCGGGCAAACCTTTTAATGAGGCGGTATTGGGTGCAGCAGAAGAGTTTGCGGTAGAGTGTGCCATTTTAAAAGTGCATGGCAGCGAAGTATTGGATTATGTGGTGGATGAAGGTGTACAGGTTTTTGGTGGCAATGGTTTTAGTGATGAATATACTATCAGCAGGGCATACAGGGATAGCCGCATAAACCGTATTTACGAAGGGACCAATGAGATTAATCGCCTGCTTACTGTAGATATGATTTTAAAAAGGGCCATGAAAGGAAAACTCGACCTGATGGGACCGGCCATGGCAGTTTCAAAAGAGTTAATGAGCATACCTGATTTTGGTAATGAAGATGAAACGGCTTTTGCGGCAGAAAGAAAATCTATTTTGAATATGAAGAAAAGCATCCTGATGGTTGCTGGTGCTGCTGTGCAAAAATTAATGATGAAAATTTCTGACGAGCAGGAAATACTAATGAATATTGCTGATATGGCCATTGAAACTTTTGTAGCAGAAAGTACTTTGTTGCGTATTATGAAAATGGCAGATAAACAGGGTGAAGCAGCCAGCACAGTACAAATTGATATGATGCGTTGTTATTTACATGACACTATTGATAAGGTTAACAAAGCAGGTAAAGAAGCCATCAATGCATTTGCAGATGGTGACGAACAACGCATGATGTTATTGGGTTTAAAACGTTTTACAAAGGCAGCTCCATTTAACAGTAAAGATGCCCGAAGAAGAATAGCAGACAAGCTGATAGCAGAGAATAAATACCCATGGTAAAATAAGGTTTCACACAAAGTAAACAACAAAAACAAAGTAAACAAAGCAATACACTGTTAATGAATATGCTTTCTTCTTTGTGTTCTTCGTATCCTTTGCTCCCTTTGTGTGAAATGCTTTATCGAAATAAAAGTGCCTAATTTTGCCGTTGTATTCTAATACATCGTCATGAAAAAATTAGTCTGTATTTCTTTTTTATTTATTGGAAAGGCATTTGCACAGAATACCGATAAGCCATTTATTAAACTGGTACAACCTTCTAAAGAAAAAATCAGTGTAAGCTCGCCCGGTAATTTTATTATTGGCAGCACCTGCAAAACCTGTACGGTTACTGTAAATAAAACCCCGGTGAAAGTCTATTCCACGGGTGCTTTTGCTATTGAATTAAATTTACTGCCGGGTGATTCTTCCTTTGCCATTCTGTCAAAATCATCTGGTAAATCAGTCTCAAAAAAAATCACCTACACATATACGTTACCAAAACCTGCCGAACCGGTAAAAATATTGGATATTGAAAGTATCAGCACTTATCCTGAAGGAAACCTGGTGGTAATGCCTGGCGATAAAATCAGGTTTAAAGTAAAAGCGTTGACGCATTGCATAGTAAATGTGATGGAAGATACGCACCTGTACGAAATGCCTCTGACCTTCACCAAAGATATGCCCGGTATTTACCAGGGAGAATATATTGTAAAAGCCACTGATAGTTTTGCTGTAATAAAAATTCCAGTAACCATTACTGATTCATTGAATAATAAGGTTACCAAAGAAACACGGCAGACCTTTTCTGTTTTGTCGCCATTGGCATCAGAAATAGCTATCACCAAAGGCAGGCTTGCCCATCTGGAATATGGGCTGGGTGATGACCGGTTAGGAGGTGCCAAAATTGGTTATATTGACAGTAATATTGTATTAAAAATAATTGGCAAAGTGGGCTCTCATTTTAAATTGCAACTCGCAAAAACAAGAACAGCCTATATTCCTGATGAACTGGTAACACTGATGCCAAAAGGAACTTTTGCACCCGAATCTTTAACCGCTAAATGTTATGCGTATGGCGATAGCATGTATGATTATGTAAAGGTTGGCCTTTTTGAAAAACTACCCTATCAATCCTTTCAATTGGTTAATCCATCTACAATTGTTGTAGATATTTTTGGAGCGACTAATAATACCAACTGGATAACACAACTGGAAACACTGAAAGAAATTAAAAATATCGACTACGAACAGGTAACAGACGATATTTTCAGGATTACCATCTCTTTAAAACATGCCCAGCATTGGGGGCATTTTATTTATTACAATGGAAATTCACTTATTATTAAAGTGAGACGCCAGCCCGAAAATTTATCATTAAGCAAATTAGTTATTGCTGTAGATGCAGGGCATGGCGGAACAAATAATGGAGCAGTGGGCGCTACCGGTATTTATGAAAAGGAAATTACCCTTTCTATAAGTTTAAAACTGCAAAAGGCATTGGAGAAAGAAGGAGCAAAAGTAATTATGACCCGTAGCAAAGAGCAGACTTTTGATAACAAGGAACGCATTCTTTTTTACAGGGATAGTCTTCCGGATTTGTTGCTTAGCATCCATCTTAATTCTTCAGATGACCCTATTCGTACAGGCGGTACCAGTACATATTACCGATATATTGGTTTCAGGAATTTAAGCTTAGATATTTATAAACGCATGCTGGCACTTGATTTAAAAGACTATGGCAATACCGGCTCTTTTAATTTTATGCTGAACAGCCCGACAGAATATCCCAATGCGTTGATAGAAACACTGTTTATTAGTAACCTGGATGAGGAAGCTAAAATTCTGGATGAAAATTTTCAACAGCAGATGGTTGATACAATTGTGCTGGGGGTTAAAGATTTTTTAGAAGGCTGCAAAAAAGACGGTAATTGAATCGGTGAAATTAAGGGTGCATTTCAAATTGTCGCTATCGGTTTTAGCCTGGGTGGACACTGGCCGAGGCTGAAGGTTCTAAGCTCCCCTCTTTTTTGGAGAGAGCTTGTCCCGAAAAAAATCGGGAGGTTGGGGGTGAGGTCAATGGTTACCTTATCAAATAATTATTTAAATAACCATCAAAACCTTTTAAGGATTTGTCTTCGTAAATTGTTTTAAACTGGCTGAATTGAAAGTATTCGAATTTTTGAGGGTCCTGCAATAATTGCTCATAATTTTTCTGAAAATAATCTTCTATATTTTCTCCGGCAGGTACAGGGTCGGGTAATATTTTAAGTATGCTGTGTACATAGCTGTAACATTTTTCCAATTGCTTGCTGTAAGCCGATTCACGCCAAAAAAGAATTGCCAGCGTATTGGCAAAATAGTCTGCCTTGTATTTATTGGTCATGCCTTTTTCTTTGGTAAATTGTACTGTATGTCCCAATTCCCGGGCAATAAAAAACCCATTGAAAAATGCGCCGAAAATTTTTTTCCCTTCTGCTTCATCGCCATTGGCCAGTTTATAAAAAAAGGATTTTAAGGTGGGCGAAAGCTGTGACCATAGCGGTAAATTAATGGTATTGTTTTCTGCCAGGTAAAAAACTAGTTTGGTGTCTGTGTTTAAAACCACCCTTGGTGCTTGAATATAAGAAGGATCGGCCTGCTTCAATTTCATAAAAAAGGAACCGGTTATTTCATTAGCGGCTAAAACAAGTTTTGCAGAATCCGAATAGGTATTAAATAATTTTTGCTGAGCAGATACACTGATGGCAACAGGCAGCAATAGGAACAGCAATATTTTTTTCATATAAATAAAATCGAATATAAAATATGGTCCAATGAGGTATCAAAAGTAATATAACTAATTGTGTTACTTATAAGCAGGTTGTTAAATTAGCAAAATACCGTTGGTTTGTTTATGTAATAATTGATGGCGTCAGGCGTTTAATTTCAATAATGTTTGTTTTAAGAAATACAGACTGTTAAAATGGTTCTTAAGATAGGAAATAACAGAGAAGCCAGATGTTTTGTTTTATATTTTAAGCATCAATCAGTAACTTTACAACTTTAATAAAGCCATTATGAGTGAAACAGCAATTGCGTCGCCAGTGCATACCTTAACCGCGAAGGATTTTGTAACCGACCAGGAAGTACGATGGTGCCCGGGTTGTGGTGATTATTCTATTTTAGCACAGGTGCAAAAAATAATGCCAACGCTTGGTATCCCCAAAGAGAATATTGTAATGATTAGTGGGATTGGCTGCAGCAGCCGTTTTCCCTATTACATGAATACCTATGGCATGCACAGCATCCACGGAAGGGCAACAGCAGTAGCGAGCGGATTAAAAGCGGCCCGCCCGGAATTAAGTGTATGGATAGTAACCGGCGATGGTGATGGATTGAGTATCGGCGGTAACCACACCATTCATTTATTAAGAAGAAATTTTGACGTAAATGTCTTATTATTCAATAACCAGATATACGGCTTAACGAAGGGTCAGTATTCTCCCACATCTGAAGAAAATAAAGTTACCAAGTCTACTCCCTTTGGCAGTATTGACCATCCTTTTAATCCATTGGCATTAGCCATGGGTGCCGATGCAAGTTTTATTGCCAGAACAATGGACAGAGACCCCAAACATTTGCAGGCAATGTTACTACGTTCCCAGGCACATAAAGGATCTTCTTTTTTAGAAATTTATCAAAACTGTAATATTTTTAATGATGGTGCTTTTGAAGTTTTTACAGAAAAAAGCAGCAAGCCAGAAGAGGTATTGTTTTTAGAACAGGGCAAACCACTGGTGTTTGGTGCCACACAAAACAAAGGCATTAAACTCGATGGGTTTAAACCTGTAATTGTAGAAGTTGGAGAAGGAAAAGCAAGCTTAGATGAACTTTGGATACATGATGA
>JAYTTI010000004.1:0-37059 GCA_043745405.1 Ferruginibacter sp.
CCGCCACTTCTCTTTTTGGTGTTGTAATCGACGGCGTATTTATCGAGTACAGTATACATGTGACGCATCACTGATTCGTCACGTAAAAGTTGAGTTTTCAACTTTTCATTGAAGATGGTTGGCGCTGAATACTCCATTACCCAATAAAGACCAGTGGTCTTTTTGGCAATAGGATAGGCCAGTGATTTTAGTCCCCAGGGATTGGTGTGCAAAACTTCGCCTCCATTGTCTGTAACAAATGAAGCAAATTTTTTCTGAGCGGCTTTAAATTCCTCTTCAGACAGCACAGGGGTAAAAATCACCATCAATTCGTAGTTGTTCATTTTCCCTGATTTATAGTTTAAAAAATTGTTTAATTCCGTACACAATTGTCTACGGGGCTGCAAAGGTAAGGTTTTAATGGATAATAAAAAACAAAAAGCCCCTCCTTGAACTACGTTCGTTCTCCTAAGGGAACCCCAGAGGGGAGGGAGATGGAGGAGATTTTAGCGGGAAATGGATGTTTTTTGACTTATTGTTAAAGCAAACCAAGGAAAGGGAAGGTATCAAAGCTCTTCATTACAATAAAAAGCTTCAAATTTGTGAACTCCAAAAAGTCCCCTTGGGGGATTTAGGGGGTTTGTACTTGCAACCTTATTCCTTCACTATGGCTTGTAAATTCCGGTGCATACATACACTGGATAGTGGTGATGCCATTGCTGAAATTACCGGCAATTGTTACAAACATGGGGTATTCAAATACATAACTGCCTTTTGGCAACTGTCCAAAAAAGAAATTAGTACTGGCATCTTTGGTAGTTTCGTAATAGCCTAAGCCGCCCTGCCATTTATATTGACTAATAACATTTACCGGCTCCATGCAGGCTGCACGCATATCTTTCATATGCACATATTCCATTTCCCGGTCTACTTTTAGTTCTATCCGCACTTTTACCTTATCACCCACTTTCAATTCAGCTCCATCTGCAATTGCTTCTAAAACAGGGCCTTTATCTGTATTTTTTTCTACAAATAATTTTTTGGTGAGTTTTAATGGTGTTTCCGCAAAAGTTATTTTATCAAGATCTTCAAAATATTGCCAGTAAACTGCTCCCCATGATATTCTTCCAGCTAAAGAAGGGTTTTGTGAAGAGTTTACAGTAACCTTAATATTTCCCATTTCGGGCTTTACGTCTTTTGCTTCAATTGTTTTTTTGAAATAGCCAGTACCTGCTTCGGTTTTATTATCAGTGCTTTTAATAGTCGTATTTCCCAAATTGATAGTCACTTCCTGTTCTGCATTTAAAATGGAAGTACTCATATCTCCCTTTTGGATAGTGGGTATTAATAATGCATAACATGCTTCTGCAGTGGCCTTGGTTGTTCCCCAGTTTTGTGTTTGCTTTTGTTTTAACAGCCATGTTTTAAGATCATTAACAGTTGCAATATTTTTATCGATATCTGTAAATGCTTCAATCATTATTGCCTGGCTCTCAATGGGTGCCTGGTACCAATAATAACTACCGTTTGTCCATTCTTTCCAGTACAAACCCAATTCATTATTGCTGATAGCATTTTCTTTTAAAGACCTGATGATGGCTTTTGCTGTTGTATTATCCTGGCTGCGGTTTAAAGCCAATGAAATCATTGCCTGCATGTATTTACTATTACTTAACCAGTATTTTTTTGCCTGCTCACGGTAATAGTTGTACGCAGTTTGTGAGGCTGGCGCAATGGCAGTTTCTATAAAAAAACTTCTCATATACAGGTATTGAACAGCCGTGTTACTAAGGTTATTATTTTTAAGGTTTATTTTATGTTTGATAAGATTATCATATTCCTCCTTAATTTTTTTTTCAAGATAAGGAATAGCTTTATTGGCAATACCCATAATATCTTTTAGCTGACTTGAATTATTACCTGATAAAGCGTTTAGCTTTTTAAGATGACCAATACCGGTGATAATATATTGGGTGATGTAACGGTCATCGGGGCCGCCTTTGAACCATACAAAACCACCATTACTGCTTTGCATATCTTTTAACTGGGCGATCGCCTTATCTGTTTGCTTAGCCATCTTTACCATGTCGAACAATAAGGCAATATTTTTCTTTTGCTCACTTTCATTTTCTGCCGCCAACACCCATGGGGTTTCCTGCAATAATACTGATTTTAATTCTTCATTTTTCTGCAGGTTACTTAATAATGCTGCAGTATCTGTTGTGCGCCATTTATCAAATACCGCTTTAATTTTTGGCATACTATTGCTTACATATGCTGCCAAAGTATTTGCATAGTAGCGGTTAAAAGTTTGTTCCGCACATTCGTATGGATACTCCATTAAATAAGGTAAAGCCTGCACCGCATACCATGCCGGGTTACTGGTGTATTCTACCGTAAGCGCCTGGTTAGTGATGGTTTGGCTATTGCCACTGTTTAATAATTTATCAAATGTAAAAGTCTTTGTAGTTTGGTTACGAAGATTAATAGGCATTGATTCTGTCACTAACATCCTGTTTGTTAAAACAGGTATGGCCATTTCTTCGCCGTCAGAAAAACCGCTGCTATTTGCTGTTGTGTCCGACGACTTTGCTACTATACGGTAGGTCATTGCACTGTTGAAGTTCAAAGGTATTTCCATAGGAAATTTTACTGCTGCACTTTGCCCCGCTGCTACTGTGAAATATTGTGTTGGAAATATATTTTTAAACCAGCCATCAACAGGTTTACCTGTTGCAGCATCCAGTAACTCCAATTGCGTGGTGCCGGTTATTTCTTTATCGCTGAGGTTTACAATTTTGGCACTAAATTCCAGTGCATCACCTTCTCTTAAAAAGCGAGGTGCATTAGGCTGTACCATTAATGGCTTTTGCGTTACCGTTGTTTTTTCTGAGTAACCGCTTGCTAAATTTTTAGTGTGGGCAAAGGTCATCAGTTTCCATTGGGTTAATGCTTCAGGCATGGTAAAAGAAAAACTTGTATTACCATCTACATCTGTTTTTAGATCAGGAAAAAAGAATGCTGTTTCATTAAAGTTTTTGCGGATTTGAGGTTGGTTTGTTATTTGTTGTGGATTATTTACAGTTGATGCTACAGAGTCTTGCTCAATTATTTCGCCTTCCTTTAGTTGTTCATTTTTTGCACTTTTATTAAGAGTGAATTTATCTTGAGATATTTGTGGTGCTGCATTAGCTACTCTTACTTCCGAAACACTTCCTGTCATATCTTTTCTTTTTACAGCTGCATATGCCGTTACTATTACATCATTCAAATCGCTGTTATTGGCAAATAGTAATTGGTCATAAGTTTTTTCAGGCAGGCTTAAATAATTATTCTCATTTCTTTCATATTCTTCTGAATTAACTGCATTAAATCCATTTCCCATCCAATCAATAGAACTGTACAACCTTGGCCAAATATTCAATGAACTCCAGCTATGTTGTTCAAACTGGTCAAGGCTGGCATCGTACATGGCAGCCAGCATTTCTGCTGCAACCTTTTCTCCTTTATTGCCACTAATCTTTACGGTCCATTTTTCTTCACTGCCCGGTAATAATTTATCCCTGAAAGTGGAGTAATCAATGGATAACTCCTTATTGCTCCACGGAATAGCAAAGCTTTCATTGCCCTTGTATACACGGTTGTGCTGTACAAATGCATAGCTAACAGCCATGGCGCCACGATCTTTTTCAAGCACAGTAATTTCGTTTTTATAAGACTGATTGGTAGTAATTGCCTGGTAACTGGTTTTAGTTTCTTCATCAATTTTAGTAAGCGTATTAATCAGCCAAATGCTGCTGAAACCGGTTGCAATATTATAAGTTATTTTTTGCCCAGGTTCAGCTTCATTTTTTTGTACCCTTAGTTCCACCGGGTTATCAGTAGTTGCATTTTTATTACTGTACAACTGGAAATACTTTTCGGTTTTTACCGTTTCGCCATATTTATCTTTCCCTGTTGCTGTAATACTGTACCACCCTGCTTTCCATTGACCATTGACCATTGACCATTGACTATTTGTACTGTCTGTTTTTTCAAAAACCTTTTCTCCTGCCTCATAATTCTTTACCTCATTTTCATTTTTGTAAACATCATAAGGAAAGTAGCCATAATATTCGTCTTTGCCCATTACAAACTGGTCGGGTTGGTTCCAATATCTTTCCCTGAAAATTTTACCAGGCGTTTTTAATTGTTGTATGATAACAGTAGCTATTGTTTTTTCCTCAATACCATTAAGGTTGGTGGTATGTACAGTAATGGTTTTAAGACTATCAATTGATACCTTATCCGGTACATTAATATCCAGTTGCAGCATCTGGTACGCTACTGCTACAGAAGTATTACCGCTTCTTGTTTCCCCATTAATATCGGTTATGTCTGCGCTTACTTCATAATAAAATATAGGTTGGCTTTTCTTATCAACACCCTCATCGGGCAAGGCTTTGAAAGCAATATTGAATTCTCCTTTTATATCAGTAAACGTTTCTCCATTGGTAATTTCTACTTCCTCCCCAGATCTTCCAGGCGGCATTATTTTTCTTCCATGCGCTGGATAATAACCTCCCCACCAAACTGGGTAACGGACCTTGCGGACAACGCGGTATTGTACTTTGGCACCATCAATATTATTGCCTGCGTAGGCTTTAGCTGAACCTGTTATTGTAATACTGTCCAATAAGCGATAAGTACCCTTTGGCTTTTGTACTTCTACACAAAACTTAGGGCGCTTATATTCTTCCACACTAAAATATTGCGAAGTTTTGGTGCTTGTATCGTACAGACTAAACTGCTCGTTAAGCGAACCTTCGGGTAATTTAAATGTGCCATGATACGAACCAAATTCATTCGTTATCATTTGCACTTCACCAACTTTTTGATTGTTGGCATCTTTTAACTGAACAGTTGTAACAAATGACGGAATGATGGCTGTTTCATTTGCCTTGCTGCCTTTTTTTATCACAATACCTTTAAAATAGACTGTTTGCCCCGGGCGGTAAATAGACCGGTCTGTAAATAAAAAGGTGACGGGTTTTATGATTTCAGGTTGTTCATAACTGTTATAATATGTGCTATAATTATTTTCCTCTAAAAAAAGTTCATCTGCCCCAGCTTTTATTTGCAATAAAATATTTCTATACTCTTTCGATTTTATTAATTTAAATAAACCATTTTTATCTGTTATATAATTCTCTGCTTTTAAATCTTCATTTTCGCTTTTTGTGTAATTGTATTTTGTTTGCCAAACCTGTACCTGCGCATTGTTAAAGGGCTGGCCATTGTCCCTGTTGAGTACATAATATTCACCGGTTTTATTTTTTAAATAGCTTATATTGCTTACATAGGTTAATTGTTTGGCAATGATATTTTTTTGTAAGGAAAAATTTGCATCAAGGCTTGCTAAAATAAAATATACACCATTGCCCGGTGCATCAACTTTTATTTCTGCAGAATGGGTTTGATAATCCTGCGGATCAGGTAAGTTAATATTCCAGCTTTTGACTGGTAGCAGGGAAACAATGGTTTTCCATAATTTATCATATTCCCGTCTATCCATTTTTTTAATTTCTTCCCTGGATGTTTTAATAATGCGGAAATAAACTGTGGTTGCATTTTTATAAGTTACCAATGTTCTGAATGGCTGGCCCGGTATATTTACTTTTTCTGTTTCAAGCTGTAAAGCGGGTTTTGCTATTTGCAGCAGCATGTTTTGTGCATTGATGCCGCCTTCACTTTTTGGGAATTTTTTGTAAGCCGAATCACATAATTCTTTTGCTCTCTTTATTTCGTACTGGTTGGCTGTATTGGTGAGCGGGTTAAACTGCTGCCCACGCTCATTATAAAGCTGTGCCCTCAAATACATGGCCTGTGCCGATGCCGGATTGCTACCGTATTTTTCTTCAATATTTTTTAAAGCAGCTTCATATAATTTGCTTTTATCGTCAGTAACGGCATGTTGGTTTACATAACTTAACCTGATAAGGTCTGCATCCAGCAAAGCATCCGGGTTATTGTCTTTTAAATGAAATTGCAGGATGTTTTGTAACAACAGTATTGCTTTGTACTGTAGTGAAGCAGTATCTTTTGTAGTAAAGGAAGCAGCAATAAATTCTGCTGCCGGGGCAAATGCTTTTGGGTTGTTGATGGTAAACTGGTAAGCAGGTTTTGTAAGCATTGTTTCATCATTCATAAAATAGCCCAGGGCCCTGAAAGCTAAAAAATCAAAAAGGGTAGGGCGCAGTTGCCTGGTATTTTCCCCCTTAATAATAATGGGGTCAAAACCATCCAGTTTGGTTGATTGTAAAAGCCGTTCATTGATTAGTGAAGCTTTGTATAAACTGCTAATGGTATTGTTTAGCTTATCTGCACTCCAGGTGCTGATATCTTTACTTTTTTCTTCTGTAAGCCTGGTGCGGTCGTATAATTTGTAACGGTTGTTTTGAAGGTATTGCCAAAACATTTCGGCCTGCATGCTTTGTAAAATATTTTTTGCAGGAGCCTTGACTTTTGCAATCAGCGTATCTACAAAAAAAATATTATTTTCCCTGCTGTCTTCCTGTACCATATTGCGGTATTTTATTTGGTACACAGCCGCTTTTATCTGTTGTGCATCGTTATTATGTTTTAAAGCCAGGTTGTAAATCACCATCACTTCTTCAAGGGCAGATTTTGTAAGTCCTTTTTTTTCAAGAGCTTCAATTTTTTTCCAATTTTTTAAATAATTGTTGTTTGTTTGTGCCATCATTTTATCTACCAGAATTGTTGTTGCTAAGACTAAGAGCAGTAATTTTTTTAAAAACATAATTAGAAGGGTTTAATTACAAGATACAATTTGTTGCTGTAGTATTTTATTTGGCCAAATAAAAGTGACTCGTGATATAGATGGAATAAACAGGAGAATTACATAAACCTGCAGAATTTTTTGATTTATTTAACCTTTGGTAATTGTAAAAAGGAAGGGTTTAATTTTATTGGAGCTGATATAAAGCTACTTTTTCTTTGCAATCATAATTAGCCTCGGTGATTTTTTTACATCGTATTTACCAAAAGCATAATCGCCAAAAACTTCCTGTATTTGCAGCCCCTGGTAGGCAAACATTTCGGTAAAATCTCCCAAAGAAAATTTGGCAACTTTTTCTCTGTAAATTAAAGGCTCGTGCAGGGCATCATCTTCTACAGTAATTTTTTTATAAAAATGTGTTTCGTCAAACCATTTGGTTATAAAATAATTTACTCCATCTATTTCTTTATCAAACTGGTGTATAAGATGGTCTTCGGCATAATGCACATTTAAATAATCCATTACAAAACAGCCGCCAGGCTTTATTGATTGTGCAATAGTGCGTATAGAATTATCATGTTCACGGCGTGTGGCAAAATAACCAAAGCTGGTAAAAAAATTAAAGGCGTAATTAAAATAATTTATCCAAAAGGGAAGCCGCATATCATGCGTATAAAAATGCAGGTTTTCTGATTCCTGTAAAAGCGCTTCTCTTATACTGTCTTCGCTAAGATCGATACCGGTTACATCAAACCCTTTTTGAGCCAGGTGAAAAGCATGCCTTCCTTTGCCACAGGCCACATCAAGCATTGAAGCCCCTGATGCAGGTTTTAAATAATCAATTAATGCATCAATAAACGCTGCAGCTTCCTGCTCATCCCGGTTAAAATAAAGCTGGTGATAATATGGCGAGTTAAACCAATCTTTGAACCAGGGATCATTTTCCATATCATTATTTTAGCCAAAAGTTTTTAATAACAATACACTCACACCGTATACAAGGGTAGTAATAAATATTCCTTTTGCAGTTTTATCACGTCCGCTGTTTACATACAGGGTAAAAAGTAAAGCATTCAATAGCAGGGAGAGGCTTAGTGCTACAGAGAGTGTTTTGTGCCCGGGTTCAACCACCATAAATTGCAATACTTCCATAAAAGAAAAAACACTGAATTTATACAATTTAAAAAGCAGTACGCCAATCAGCGGGGCAATAAAGCCCATTACAATCCCCAGCTTAATATCATCTTTTTTAAATATCATTTTATTTTGAAAGTTTTTTCTAATTGTGTTTTTAAGGTATAATTGGTTAAATCAAACTGAACCGGTACTACGCTTACAAAATTATTTTCCAGTGCCCAAACATCAGTATCACGGCCTTTGTCAAAATTTACAAATGCCCCTGTAAGCCAGTAATAACTTTTACCATGCGGATCTTTACGTTGCTTAAAATCTTCCTCGTATTTGGCATATGCCTGTCTGCATATTTTAACACCCTTCATCAGGTCTAAAGGAACAGCGGGAATATTTACATTCAGCAAAAAATGTTTATCCATTTTTCTTTTTAAAACGGTACTTACAATTTCCCGCACATAATGCCTCGCAGGTGCAAAATCAGCTTCGTAATTATAACTCATTAACGAAAAGCCGATACTGGGTATGCTTTCAATAGATGCTTCCATGGCTGCACTCATGGTGCCACTGTAAATTACATTAATAGAGTGGTTGGCACCATGGTTAATGCCGCTAAGGCAAATATCCGGTTTGCGGTGCAGTACTTTATCTACCGCCAGCTTTACACAATCAACCGGTGTACCACTTGTTTGCCATGCTTCTACACCATCAAAAATTTCCACCTTGTTCATGCGCAAAGGCTGGCCAATGGTAATGGCGTGTCCCATGCCGCTTTGTGGTTTATCGGGGGCAACAACAACTATTTTACCAAGGCCCTTTACAGCCTCCACCAAATTGCGTATACCCGGTGCCGTAATGCCATCATCGTTGGTAATTAAAATTGTTGGGAGTTTTTTTGTTAAAGCTTTCGCCATATCAGGATATGTTTTTTATGGATATTTTTAATGGATAAATATTTCAATTCTTTTTTTGGATTATATTCTAAACCAGGGCCTGGCAATCGCTTCTCTAAATGGCCAGGGAATAGAGGCCAGTATCAGCACAATGGCAATACCGAAAAATAGTAACATTTTTTTATGTTTGGCAGCATCGGTATTTGCTTTTTTAACAGAAGCTCTTCCAATATGAACCAATATCCATGCAAGTAACATCATTGTTAAATGTTCCATTGTAAAAAAGCGTATGTAGGCATCTTTCATATTACTTCCCAAATCTTTTAGCTTGCCAAACCAGCCGTTGCCGAAATATAGTATCAGCCCTAACAGTAACTGAATATCGCAACTGATCATAAAAAACAAATTACTGCGGTTGTCATTTGCAGTATAATTTCTTTTACCGAAATACCCTGTAATACTGTTAAATAAAGTCCATAAGCCAAAAAATAATACGGCCCAGCGTAAAAGGTTGTGTAGTACTAATACAAATTGCATATCATTTATTTTTTACAAAAGTAAGGGCAATCAAATTCATGTGTAAATATTTGTTCAGTGTGTTAAGGGAAATTAATTGCTGACAAATTGCATGGTATTTTTATCGGCAAACCAAAAACAGTTTTTAGAATTACAATAATATCAGGGAGTAACTATAATACTTTCGGGGCTGATAAAAAGTACATAATTACCCGCTTTATGATGTACTCCTTCTATCCTTAAATTTTTGTGGACGATATATTCAAAAGACTCTTTATCTGCGTCAAACATAGTAGGTAATTCCTCAATGCTGATATCCCTGCCCAATAAATATACAATGCCGTGTTTTCCGGGATAACTTGTTACGATATGAACTTCGCTTTGCAGTTTAATATTTACACCGCCAATGATAAAATCAATTGTAGCTTCAAAACAATCAGCGCCGGAAGGATTGGTAAGCTTAAAGTCCTGGATAAAAGATTGAAGGGGTTGGGAAGCATACTTCATTCACCGAATGTAAAAATATATTTTAGAAATTGAAAATATTGTTTTTTGATGTTGTAACTGTATTGGATATATGAAATTGGATTTTTATAAAAATTAAAAACAATAGACTTCTCCTTTTTATTACGGTTATTTGCCATGGAAGTTAGTTTTAGGGGTATTAAAAAAATAACATACTTTATATTATGACTTACTGGAAATTCTTTTTATATTTAATATGTTTAATTTATTAAAGTATTTTTAAAAATAAGGTTATGGGCAAACAGGTAAATATTACATTAATAGTCAAAGCTAAAGCCCTTTTTAAAATTAAGAATCCAACAACTGCTATGGTTGAAACTTTATGTACATTATCGGATAATAATGATGGCTATACCAATTCAGGTGTGAGTGGTTTCACATCGCAGGTTTACATCGGTAAGAATGTGCGTTGGAAGGCTGAATCTGATGACGAGGGGTATGAAGTTATTATTGACAGTATTATGCAAAAGGGGCAAGGCCGCAGTAATTATTTTTTTAATGCGATTGCGCTTACCAGAAGCTTGGGGAGAGTGATTTCCAGGGTAAGGGAGTTGAGATCTTTAAGAAAGGAAGTTGAGCTTTATTCCATTAATTTTTTTGTTTTGCAAACGGGAAAAAATACTTTGCAAAAAGCGTATACTGTTGATCCAAAATTACAGGTTAACTAATAATTGACTTCTGTAAACTGTTTTTAAGAAACTGTAATCTCGAAATTTTTTAGCCCTAAAGCAGTTCTACCCTAGACAACCAAATGGTGGATAGCCTGGTCAAGTAGAAAATATTCAGTTTCGTTGCTGTATGAAAAACTGGATTTTGATCTGTCTCTTGTTGCCAATAATTTTTAAAAAACGCTCCAAAAAAATTGTTTAAAAATTTGATATAAAATAAAAATTACTTATTTTTCTTAACGAAGACACTCAACCAGAATCTTAAATTAAATCAACCTTAAAATCATAAAAATGGCGCAAAATCACCCAATAATAATTTTTGGATTTGACCCTGGTAATTATTTACTGATATTGTCAGATAATGGAAAAACCATGGTCGATCCTGGAGATACAGTAACCTGGATAGTGTTTCCTGGCTCTGGGGTTTCATCTATTAAAGACATTACCCTAAAGCAGAAACCTGAAAATTTTAGCTCTGTCAATATATTTAAACCGCCTCCTGGCCCGTTAGGGAGCTCCAAAAACTGGATGGGAAAAGTTGATCCTAGTGTACCCTGGGGTTCTATTGAAGAGTATAACATAGTATGGGAAGATAGTAGCGGTGCAACACATATTTTTGACCCAAAAATTCAGGTTAACTAATAATTTATAGCTATGTCTATCAAAGTAAAAGCCTATTATTTACTGATAGGTTTTTTTTGTTTTATTTCCCATTATGTCTCCGGGCAAGATCAAAAACTGGCAGATAGCCTGTCAAATATTTACAAAGAAAATAAATTAGAGGACACTGCAAAGTTAGAACTGCTGAAAAATTTAGCCTTTAATGAAGGGAAAGATATCAAACTGGCTTTACAATATGCAGAGGAATTAATAACGTTATCTAAGGCATACAATAACAATATTTACCTATCTAGCGGCTATTTTCAAAAAGGAAATAAAAACAGGCTATTGGGCAATTTTCCAGCGGCTTTAGATGCATATTTAAAAAGTTTGGATGCTGCTATGAAAATTCACTTTATTAAAGGAGAAGGAAGGGCATACATGGCAATAGCAGATATATATTCTCTTAATAATGATCACCAAAATGCTATGCTTTATTACCATAAAGCTATTACAACTCTTCAACCATCCAGTGACACAATCGCTTTTGCATCTGCCATTTTAAATGCAGGTGATGAATTTATTAAAAATAACGATTACGATTCCGCTCTTTTGTATTTAAATCAATCAAAATCAATTTTTGAAAAGGCTAATTATTTATCTGGAAAAGCTTACAGTCTTGGAGATATCGGGATGGTATATAAAGAGCAAGGTAAATATGACCTAGCAAAAGTAAATATCAATGAAGCTATCAGGATTCTTGAGGAACTGCAGGATTATTCTCCTGTTTCTGAATACCTAATATCTTTATCCAATATTTATAATAAACAGGATGATTTGCCTACAGCACTCAACTACGCAAATAGAAGCCTGCAACTGGCTGATGCTCACAATTTGAAAGAACAAATTAGTGCTGCAAATCTTCAGTTATCGTTGCTTTACGAAAAAGCAGGGAATCCTGGCGAAGCCTACAAATATTACAAGAATCATATTGTATTCCGGGACAGCGTCATTAATATTGATTCTGTAAAAGCTATCGCAAACAAGAGTAGGGAATATGAAGTTTCGCAGAAGCAGGCTGAAGTGGACCTGTTGAGTCAGCAAAAAAAAAACCAGCATAATATTGTTATTTCGCTCATTACTATTCTTGGTTTGGGTACAATATTACTGCTCACTTTGTACTGGTATTACAACGCTATTAAGAAAGAGAAAAAAAGATCAGAGAAACTACTGCTTAATATCTTACCTTTTGAAACGGCTGAGGAATTAAAACAAAATGGCAAAGTGGCTGCCAAAAAATTTGATAAGGTTACCGTATTATTTACCGATTTTAAAGAATTTGCAAAATTAGCTGAGTACCTGGAACCGGAACAGTTAGTAAAGAGTATCGATTTTTATTTTAAAGAATTTGATGCTATTATCACAAAGTACGGGCTTGAGAAAATTAAAACAATTGGAGATTCGTATATGTGCGCCTGTGGCCTGCCAACCATAAATCAAACAAATGCCAGGAATATTATAAATGCTGCAAAGGAAATGATAGATATCGTAAACAGTGAGCTGAAATCGCAGGATAATCTTATCCATTTTGAAATAAGAATTGGTGTACACACAGGGCCGGTGGTAGCTGGTATTGTTGGCATAAAAAAATGGCAATACGATATATGGGGCGATACAGTAAATATTGCGTCCCGGATGGAATCAATGTCGGAGACTGGAAGAGTGAATATGTCGGAAACCACTTACAATGAAATAAAAGATGAATTTGACTGTGAATACAGGGGAGAGATTCATGTAAAAAACAGGGGGTTGATGAAGATGTATTTTCTGAGTAAATAAAACCGGATAGTCAACTTTTTCAGACCAGGTCAGTATAAATTGTAACCAGAAAAATTATACAAATACTTATTTATTTTCTTAATTTCACGGCTCTGTTTTATTCCTGATTTTATACTTTAATAAATATGGTGCTTATAAAAAGTCATAAAGAATTTGAATCTCACCTCGGTAAGGAATTGGGTGTTTCACCCTGGCATGCCATTACCCAGGAACAGATCAATCAATTTGCTGATGCTACCCTGGATCACCAATGGATACATACTGATCCCGAAAGGGCCAAAACGGAAAGCCCCTTCAAAGCAACCATAGCACACGGGTATCTTACACTGTCTCTTGTTCCTTATTTTTGGAAACAAATTGTAGATGTTCAAAATCTTAAGATGGAGGTGAATTATGGAATTGAGCGTATTAAATTTGGGCAGGCAGTGGTAGTTGACAGCGAGGTGAGGTGCAGGGTTTCGTTGTCATCCATTATTAATTTGCGGGGCGTTACCAAGGCAACACTATTTATCCAACTAGAAATTAAGGATCAGCCAAAACATGCTTTTGCCGGTGAGGTTGTATTTCTATATCATTTTATTTAATAGCCCGGTACTTGTTTCTTTAAGCACAAACTGCACTTAAATAATTACATTAATTAACTTATTTTTTTTATTAATAGGCAGGGATAGCCTTTGGCTTTGTTTCAGTAACAGCTGGGTAAACCGGAGCCATCTGATAATTGCTTCTTTCCACACTAACGCTTCCGGAGATAGAAAATGTTTTCGCATCATTGACATACTGCAACCCCAACGAAGCACTTGAATATATGTTGAGGCTGTTTGCGTTGAAGCCATTGTTTAGATTACCTTTATTAAAAGCAGCATTGCCATAGGGCCGGTTGAAGGAAATATAAGCCGGAGCAAGAGATACATTAGCGAAAGCATATAAATTATTATTTAACCTCCGGTTCATCTGCAAACCTATTGGAGCTTCAAAAATAGCAGCACTGCCACCCTTAAAAAAAATAGAGCTGGTGGAGAGGCCAATATACCTGCTAAAAGACCATTTCTTTTTTGAAAGGCTATCATCCAAATGCATATTATTTGCGAAGTTTGCCCTTTGATTATACCCAATAATACTTCGGGGTAATACTGTTTGTGCCTTTACTTGGCCTGCAAATAAAACGAAGGCTAATAAAATGATTTTGGGCATGCAATAAGATTAGGCCACAAAAATACGGTTTATTGACTTAATACAAAATTATTCGCAGCATCATATCACCCTGCCTATATGTTTACTAAAATTTTTATATCGCTGATTGTAATATTTCTTTTATTGCTATAATTACATCGTTACTATAGTTATTAAAATACCAGTTGCCGGTTAACAGAATAGGAACGCTCATTTTAAAAAGCAACAGTCATTTATATTTATTTCTTTATTTTGGGCAAAAAAGAGAATGAAAAATAAAAAAAATATTACCAGGTTATTTTTTATGCTGGTGATTTTATCATGTAGGATATCTTTTTTACATGCACAACAAGTTGTAAATATTGTTTTGGTAGGTAAAGATGGAATAACCGAAGACATAAAAAAAGCTGATAATTTTATTGTTATAAAAAGTTATCCCAACGGCGTGTTTGAACGTATTGAATATGTATTACGCGGCCCAATAATTCAACTTAGAACTTATTCAGATTCTACGTTAACTGTATTAAGCGGAAGGACCTTTAAATACACAAAAAAGGGAAATCTTAACGTAATGGGCAATTATGCCGATAACTTTAAAACCGGCGATTGGGATTATTTAAAGGATTCAGGCAAAGTGATAAAAAAAGAACGTTATGAAAAAGGAGTTTTAATTGACCCTGATGTTAAAGACACTCTTAGAAAAAATACGACATTATATGGTGATGAACGGAAAGCTGTTTTTAACCAGAATGACAAAGACTGGCAAACGTACCTTGAAGACCATCTTGACCTTGCGGTTGTTAATGAATCCGTTAAGGGAGGAGAGGTTATTGTAGATTACATGATCAATACAACGGGAAATACTGATAATATACATTTGGTAAAATCTGTAGAGTTTGTACTAGATGAGGCTGTGATTAAAGTAATACAAGACTCTCCGCAGTGGATACCCGCTTTTCAAAACGGTAAAACATTAACAGCTTACCGAAGACAGCCAATAACTTTCATAAAAGAACGCCTATAACTTTTATAAGTACGTAATAAGTGCGGAATGCTAAATGTGGTAATTAGCAAAATGTGTTTATCTTCTCCGTATCACCGAATTCATGAAGGTTAATCATGGAGTAAATCCAATTAATTTAAAAAATTTGTTAATCATTGGGAACTGTTGGAGAAATTACATGGTTACATTACTAGCCGTATGTTTTATTTTATTTGTATGTTTGGCAAATGATCAATACAATCTTTATAAACTTTTGTGGTGGTATCATTGCACCTGCTGATTTGTACAATATTCTACTGGCAGCAACAAAGGTAAAAGTAAGAGAAGTTCATTTTGGTTTGCGCCAGCAATTATTAATTGATATGGAGCATTATAATGTAGATGCCTTTACGGTAGAACTGGATACTTTGCAGATTGCTTATGAGATCGATCAGTGGAAACATCCCAATATATGCAGTTCATACACTGCTGAAGATGTTTTTATCGGGGATACCTGGTTAAGCGAAACGATTTATACAACCGTGTTGAATTCGATTGATTACAAACCCAGGTTAAAAATAAATATCTGTGATAGTAACCAGAGTTTTACCCCAATCCTTACCGGAAATATTAACTGGGTGGCCGCTCCCTCATTGCCCAATTTTTGGCATCTAATTATCCGGTTCCCCAAAACAAATGTTATTTACGAATGGAACATGCTTTGCCATACCGATAGTATTGCTGCTGTAACAAAAACCATTGAGTCACTTATTCTGCAAAATTCCGATAAATTTATTGATACCGAATTGGCCAATGGCGACGAATTGTTTGCCTTGTTTAACAATAATAGTTTTACCATACAACCTGCAGAAAGCCCGGTAGTATTGCCGCCTTTTAACCTACCCTATTATGAGGGTATTAACCGTTACAAGGAAAAGTACTGGCTGGGTGTTTACCGAAGGGATGAATTATTTAGTGTGCGGTTTTTAATGAAATTATGCAAGTTGTGCATGAGTACCGGTATTCAGCAGCTTTGCAGTACCAACTGGAAGACAATTCTGATAAAAGGAATTGAAGAAAAAGACAAAGAAAAATGGAATTTATTGCTGGAAGAATTTCAGATTAATATGCGGCATGCCGCCAATGAATTAAATTTTCAGGTAGAAGATAACTCTATTGAAGCGCTGAATTTAAAAACTTTGCTGGTGAAACATTTAAGTATGGACGATACCAGGTCATTTGGTATTTGTATCGGCATCAAAACCCGTAAAAAAAGTGAAGTGTTCAGCAGTATCCTGGTGCGCAGGAGGTATGTAATTGATTTTTTTGGTATCAGGCTGGTTAAAGTATACGATATTTTATGTGCCAAAGATTTTAATCCAAATGAACGTACAGGTGAAATATACAGCAGCGGCAACCCGATCATTGTATTACCTGAGCAACTGAGAAGATGTATATTGTACTACTATCAGCACAGGGCAACTATAAACGGTGCAAAATCTTCAGCAGTTAAATAATTTAAACATGCAACTTATAACAACTAAAAATAAAATAATGAAACTGCTTCTGCTTTTATTGTTGCCGTTTTCTTTAGCGGCACAAAATATTGATGGCAACAATTCCGGCTCTGCCAAAGCAATGGCTTTTGTAAATTCTTTAAATGATATGCAAAGTAAAAAAGCTGTATTTCCATTTGATGAAATGAACCGTTACGAATGGCATTATCTTCCTGCTGCAATGGTTGCACGTTATGGTGTTTGTGTCAAGGACCTTGACAGTAATCAAAAACAGTACCTGTATACTTTGATGAAAGCCTACTTAAGCAACGAGGGTTATACCAGAACACAAAGCATCATGAGTTTTGAATATTTATTAAAAGAGCTGGAGCCGAATAATCCGAACCGTATTCCTGAAAATTATTATGCGGCTATTTATGGAAACCCCGGTAAAGACAGCGTGTGGGGATGGAAATTCAGCGGGCACCATGTGGCACTAAATTTTACCATCGTAAATAATCAACTGGCATTTGCACCCTTCTTTTTTGGCGTGTATCCTGCAATTGTAAAAGAGGGCTCTAAAAAGGGGCTGCGCATAATAAAAGATGAAGAGGACCTTGGGTTTGAACTGGTAAATTCGTTTACGCCAGGCCAAAAAACAAAAGCGCTGTTTCAGTTAAAAGCATTTACCGATATTGTATCTACCAACGCAGAACAGGTGGGTCCCCTTGCACCTGTTGGTATATTTGCCAAAGACATGACGCATGATCAAAAGATAATTTTAAACAAATTAATAGTGGCCTATCTTTCTTCAATGCCAACAGAAATAGCAAAAACAAGGATGAAAAAAGTTACCACAGAAGATATGGATGCTATAAGGTTTGGGTGGGCAGGTGATACGGTACCTGGCAAACCTCATTATTACCGTATACAGGGAAAAACTTTTTTAATTGAGTTCGACAATACCCAAAGCAATGCCAATCATATTCATACCGTATGGCGTGATTTTAATGGTGATTTTGGAGAAGACCTTTTAAGGGAACATTATCATAATACCAAACACCATCATTAAAGTAACACACAAGTGCTTTCTTATCCGTATATAGGTTTAAAGCTTTGAAAATAAACCGAAAATTTATGAAAAAAAATATGCTTAAAAAGCTATTTATTTTTGGCGCAATCATTTTGCTTGGTTGTAAAAAAACGAATGATTTTTTACCTGTGTACGATGTTCCTGATGAATTTAAACCCATCGTGGCCAACTTTATTGAAGCTGCCGCCGCAAGAGGGCATACCCTCCACATTAATAATCTTATTATAAGATATGACTCCACGCTAAAGTTGCCCTACTGTGCAAAGTCTAATGTAATTTCTTCGCAAAATGATGTTCAAAAAACCATTTCAATCAGCCCAAATGGGCAGTGTTGGGAAAACCGTGTTCAATTTGAAACACTGGTTTTTCATGAAATGGGTCATTGTATTTTAGGAAGGGATCATGATACAGGCAAGTTACCAAACGGGGTTCCTAAAAGTATCATGTACCCCAATGATATAACAATGTATTCCCCCTGCGTTTATGTGCTGGGCGATTCCTGTAACCTTGTTTACAGAAGGGCTTATTACCTGGATGAATTATTTAATCCTTCTACTCCCGTACCCAACTGGGGGAAATAAATAGTAAATTGTCTGAACTATGATTTTTGTGATTAATTTGATTAGCCAGGTGAACTTAAGGAGTCAAATAAATTAGCGTTGAACAAAAAATACATGATTAACGAACAGTACAAATATTCTGAACTCATATCTAAAATAATTGGATGTGCAATTGATGTACATAAAAGATTAGGTAATGGTTTTCAGGAAGTGATTTATCATAGAGCATTGGAAATAGAAATGCATTTAACCCAGATTTTGCAGTAAGCTTTTTTAGACAAACTGTCAAAATGCAATACCAATTTTTGCATAATGTGTGTAAAAAATAATACCTGTTTATGAATCATTTAAGTTACTAAAATCCAACTGCTTTGCAGTAGAGATTTTATTCAATGAAGACAAAATGACTTCTTTTTTTCTATTGCAAAATCTGGGTTTAATAAATCTTCTTTTAGCAGGGAACAGGCAATGTCAATCTTTTACAGGGATCAGCAAATTGGAACAAGAACAGTTTATTTTTTGCGCACAGCAAAATGAGTAACCAATTTCCCTATCTTTAATTACTACATGCCTCGTGAAATATTAAAAAGCACCCTGATAGTTAAATAGATTTTATTCTTGTCACTAAAGTGAAGACCAGCCATCACTCTAATAACGGGGCGTAACCGAAAAGCCAAATGAGTAAGGAACCACAACATGAAATATTATTTAGCAGTTTTAAAAAATTATGCCAGCTTTACCGGCCGGGCACGTAGAAGTGAGTACTGGTATTTTGTTTTATTCAATATGCTTTTTGCCTTTGTGGCCATGGGACTGGATAACCTGCTGGGCATCACTTTTAAGATTGATGGTGCTTACGGGGCACAAAGTTTACAGTATGGCTACATTTATCTTTTGTATACATTGGTAATGTTTATTCCTGGCCTTGCAGTAGCCGTAAGAAGGTTGCATGATATAGGTAAAAGCGGATGGTTTTTACTGGTAGCATTAATACCCATTGGCGGATGGATATGGATATTAGTACTTTTATTTACCGACAGTAATAATGGCCCCAACCGGTTTGGCCCCAATCCAAAAGGCATCGGAAATTATGATGAGATTGATGAAATAGGTAATTATTTGGCTAAGTAAAGTATGGCACATAGTGTTCTTTTGTGAATGGCTGGAATCATTTTTGGTCGCTACGAATTTATGCGCCCAAGTGCTGCTTCCATGATGCTGTTCTCGCCAACTAAAGCCTTTAAACAATGGTGGATGATTCGAAAGCTGTCGGATTTGGATTACTGCACATTTCGGTAAAGTTTTGTAATAGAAAAGTGTTCAATGAAGACGAACCTAGCGGAAGAAAAATTATTAAATATTCACTTGAAAAGCTTTATTATACAATTCTGTTTGCCAAATTTCATTTACATTAAACATATTAATTCTACTACGGATTATTCCAAACTCAAATTTCACTTCTGAAATTTTTACATTTGAATTTTTTATGTCCTTTTCAATTTTCCTATTTCTCTTTTTTGGGGTAGAATTAATCAAGGGAGATGTCATATATAAATTTGCAGTATGTCCTAAATACTTTTCCAACATTTCAGGTTGAGGTAATTTCGAGTTTTTATTCCAAGGAGTTAATTTACTTATGGGTTGGACCAATAATAATTCATCCCAAATCCTAATATGGTATCCAGTTTTTGAACCATGGTGAGGTATTTTAAATAAACTTGCAGGTCTGTCAATTACCAGATTATGATCAAGTATATTGACCCAACCTTCAAGGTCAGTAGTAGATACTTCAAGGTCAGAACCTAATACTGCTCTGTGTTCCCCTAATTTTAAAAATAAAGCTACTGATTTAGCATTTGGAGATTTAGATATTATTTGTTTTGACGACACTCCAAATTCAGTGATTAAAGTAGAAATTTCGCCATCAAATTCTTGCAAAGTGTAATCCGAGGGTGAAAGTGCTATAATTTCATTACGAAAACCGTTTACAATTTCGGTATGAAGTGTTGTATTAGCTTGAGCATGTTTTAAAGGGAGACCACGTTCTTCCAAAATATCTAAACATTTATTAAACTCTATCGTAGATGAATTAGAAACCTTAGTCTTATTTTTTTGATAGTCCAACTTGACCATTCTTAAAAATTTTGTCAAATCATTTGGTCTCGCCATAGAAAACTTCGCATTTTTGCATTTTTCTAGGAGGTTAGAGATTCCCAATAAATGGTCATCATGCCAGTGAGTGCATAAAATTAATTTAACTTGATCAGAAACATTTACACCAATAGATTCAAGATATTCTAATGGTATACAATTCTTATTGGTAGGATTGATACATGAATCAATAACAACCCAATTATTATTCCCAATATGTAAAACAATGCTTTCTCCATAGCCCCCACCAGTGCCTAATAGAGCAATTTCAGCGAAGTTTAATTGGGGTAAATCAAAATCCATTCCTATTCCCATTTAAGCTTATTAGATAAATTATCAGCTTCTTCTAAAATAGTTTCTAAATTGGTTTCGTCCCACGGTATTGTTCTTTGAAATCTAATAAGAGATTTTCTTTCTAGTTGACCATTTGAATCATAGGATTGACCAATACTAAAATAAAAACCGGCGCCTATAGATATTAGCTCCCTATCTTCATATGGAATATCTTCAATATCGAATTCAGCGATTTCGTGTGTTGTAAAGTCATTTAGGTCATCTAGTCGAGCAAAAATAACAGCACCTTTAATTTCTGTGATATGGCCAAACCATTTCTGAGTTTTTAAAAAATAATTAGAACGTTTTGTGTTATTATTACTTCTTACAATATCACTAATTTCAAAATCAAATTTTTCTTTGTGATAAACATAGTCAGTATTTAAATTTCCATAATTTTCTAATCGTGTGTCCTCAGCATTTAAAGAAAAAAATGTTTTTATTTTATCGCTCAAAACATTCGTTATTAAATTTGATTGAGGAAACAAATTATTATTTTTTTGGTAGTTATTCGCAGTATGAGTTGTATATGCAGGCGTAGCTGTTGTCATTAATTATTTATTTTATTCCATATAGATTCAGATGTATTATCTGCTTTTTTAAAAGAAGGGTCCCAATTTTCGGTAAAAAATTTTACAAAATCTAAGTTTTCACATTTAATATCGTCATTAATATTTATCATTGCTCCAAATCCCGAAGCAATTTGAATATCTGGAGCTTGTATTATAATATTGTAAGTTCCTTTCAGGCCGTCTTTTCTTTCCCTTTCAGTTATTTGCAATACTAATAATCTAGGATCATTCAAGAATTCATTCCAATTATTCAATGGAGCTAGTTTATTTCCAAAATTAAAATGTCTTTCTTTATCCCGTAAGTCAAAGTAAAGTAAGTGGTTTATGCCAAAGCTATCAATCGGAGTCTCTTTTAGAATTTTAAAAATTTCTACTACCAAATCCCTTACGGGTTCAAAATAAGGTTCTTGAGTGGTACTAATTTGAAATTTCTGAGGTGTAATTTCAAAATGAGCCCAGCCTATATTGAACCTTGAAATTTCTTTATGAACTACTTCTACCTCTGCATTTTGCGCCTCTTTCTCTCTTATAAGTTTTTTATGTGCAAGCCAAAAAGGATGAACTATTGAGGGATTAAAATTTCCAAGTACTACAATAACCAATTTGTAAGTCTCTAAATATTCTTTGAACATTTGGTGATTATTAAAGTATTTATGATGGAAATGCCTATGCAAAATAAGGAACAATTTTTTAGAACCGTATTTTTTAAGGAAATATTAAAATGTTTGCCTTCTCATTCCCAAAAAATTCTTCTCCTAACCCCTGTGTAAAATCGAATGCTTCGTGCTATGGAGCAAGGTTTCGTTTCAGAAACTATTCTAAGGGAAGGCGTGTTCGGTGCGGGACACCGACCATGGAAGAAGGTGCTGCCTGGGAAGAAAAATGTCAATCAACATAGCTACGCCTCATTGCTGCGTCTAAGGGGGATAGGATTAAAGTTTAATTAAGCTTTGTTTTTAAAAAATTTACCGGGTTCTCACACGCAATGATTTCAAATAAATCATCCCCTAAATATTCCCGAAGCTTTATGCTCATTTCTCTTTCGGCTCCCGCTTTTGATACTACAAAAAAATCAGTGCCGAAAAGAATACGGCTTCGTATTGAAGTATGCCCGTCACAGGTTTGATTATAATAATCGCTTGTCAGTAGTAATTTAAGCAAAGGAAAAGTTCGGTCATCGCTGATGGTATAACTGATGTCGGCATACATTTTAGGAAACTTGCGCATCATGTCGCAAATAATACTGAACCAGCTATAGGCTTTTTTTACTATTTTATAATCTTTACCTGTTTCATCAAACCAGGCATTTTCTATGTTGAGTGAACCGCCGGTAGGGGCATTGTAAGCCGGTAGCCAGGGATTTGTCATATAATTATTCCATTCATCTTCTCCGCCAAAATGCCCTATACACATTTTTAAATTCCTGAAATCAGGAGCATCTTCGCCCCAGTAATTTCTTAAAATATTTATATCCATCAGGCAATTAAAATTTAATGGATGAGTGAAATTTAGCGTGAAATCTATTCCCTTTTTTCCATATAGTAATTGCTTCTTTGCAATGGGATGGTGCGTAGTATTATCAAAAGCCTGTTCTTTTGAACCTCTGTAAAAAACAACACCTGCAATACAATGCGTAGTTAAAGGCAAATCGTATTCTAATGCATATTCGTAAATAGCCTTTAATCTTTTATCAAAAGGAAAATAGCCTAATGCCGGATATATTTTGATTCCTGTAAATTTTTTTTGTTCAATTGAATCAATAACGATTTCATTCACTTTTTTTCTGCGAGGGTCTGCAAATACAAAGGGATGGATAAGGTCTGTGTAAGTTGCATTGCTTTTTATTATTGCCAGCTCATCTATTTGATTTTGAAAATTATGAATTGGTTTACCTGCACCCATAAATTCCATATCCATTGTCAGCAAAACAAACCGTGTGTGTGGAGGATAATACCCCATCAGCAAATCAATCATTTCTTGTTGCTTTTTCGCTACATCAAAAAAGCGGATAAAAGATAATAGCCTGTTTAATGATTTATCAATACTCGTATTCGGTGCAATAAATTTGATTATTATAAGAACAACCCTTTTGTTTAACATTTTGATGATCCATTGAATAGCTTTGTGCTTTTTAAGCCATCTTATTGGAAAAAGAAAATAAAACCATATTAATCCTTTGGCAAAATTATCCGGTACGTGATTGATGGTGAAACAATGGGCGTGGGTGTTATGGTAGATTTTATGTGGCATTGAAAGTGATTTTATAGTTTTATTTTAAATCTTTACTGTACAGCAACGCCTCCCACAGAGCTACTGTCATAGCCAGGCGCAGTGCGTACTATGAAGCAACATTTTCGTTACAAAAACGTAACGTCCTTTGATCTGCGCACAAAACCATCGAAAGAGATTGCTGTGAAGAAGGCACTTTATGTAATAAGACAATTTCAGCTTTTCTTTTGTTTGATTAGCGAAGACACGAAGGCGGAGGATTACTCACTTCAATCAATTAGCCACTTCATTCAAATCAGTTTGTAGCTGGTTAAAATTAAATCCTGCGTGAAAGTCTTTTTTCTTTGCTTCGGGAGGCAACACTGCGTACACTTCATCTACGCATTCATCCCACCAACCCCAGGTCGCTTTTTGTGTGGTACCCCAAGTAAGCACTGTTACACCAGTGTTATCATATCCCGTTACAAAAACGGCATGGCCTTCATTTAATAATGGGCCGGGTGTCCATGGCTTACCGGCATTAAAATCATCAAGACAATCTGTTTATACTTGAAAGCCAATGTAAACTCCTCCAAACAATTGGATGGCTTGCTTAATATGCGTTTGGTTTCGTCGGTCAATAGTTGCGTACGCAAGTATCTGGTCTCCACTGGCCTTATTTGATTGCCAGTAATTAAGCACATCCAATTCAGCCAAGCCGGAATCAACACCTCCGGATAAGTGGAAATAGAGTTTTAGAACTTCTTTTACAGGCCATATTTTTTTGCGTTTTATGCGGCCCCTAAAAAGAGTAACGGCGGGTGCTAAAGCTGCAATGGTGCAATCCCCATAAGTGTCATTGCCATCCATTGGAAATAAAGCTTTTGGGTCGTTGATCTTAAGATTGCTGTACACTTCGGGTAAAGCATCATACGAAGGTGGTGGTGCCGGAAGTTTTGCTGTAAGATATTTTTTAAGGCGTAATGTGCGGTAGTCTCTCTTAGGAGCTTGCTTACCAAATCTTAATGACATAATTGTAGTTTTTAAATACCTACTCTTTTAATCCGGGTTTTCGGCTTCTCCCGTTTTCTTGTGCAGTTTCTTTTTGTAAACAGTCACCCACCACCCCCACTTCCCACGCTCCTTCATTTACACTGCTTCTATTGTGTATAAGCAAAAAAAAGATTAGTATGGTTCAAACTGCGATGGTTTTACTTCATGCACTTTATCAATAAACCATCCAAAATTTTAAAAAACTTCGGATGGTTATAATGACTCTACTCATCAGAACCCAATTTCAATTGCTTCCCATCCTGCGCCGGAATGCCCGCCATAATATGCGTTATTGATAATTGTTCTGTCGTTTATCTCCACATATACAAGGTAACAGCAGGGAACCATCCTGGGGTCGCTCCAGGGATCCCATAAAAACTGTGTTGGTAACGGGTAGCCCTGGTCAGCAACATTGCCATTGTAGGTTTTGGACAATGGTACTGCAGTGGTGGAAACCACAGGTACAGAAAGCCCCGAATTGCCCCGTGCGGTAACTGATACGCTGCTCATGTTTGGGTCGTAAGCATGGATAGTAACAAGGATAAGTCCATCGCCCCTGCGTACCTTGCCACATTTAAGTGGCAGCAATGTGCCATCTGGCTTTTGCAGTTGCAACGAAATGGTTGGTTTTGGCAATGGGAATGTGCCTGTATTATCAAGCCTTACGACCTGTGGGCTGCTTGTTCTTGTAACTCCCCCGTTTCTTACTTTCAACCTTAAATGATATACACCATCTAATGAACCGGTGGGCCACATCATCAGCAGTTTTTCGCCTGTAGTAAGTCTGCCACCGTCAGAATCTGTGAGCTGCCTTATTTTAAACCAACCTGGGTCTGCACCTGTTGACTGGCTCCTGTTACGAAAAAACTCGTGAGTGATTATATCCCAATACCCTGCTTGAGTCGCTGGCGGTGTAGCTGGCAAAGGATAAGCTGGGTCTGGCGGTATCGGTGGCGGAGGCTGCACCGGGTCTACATCATATCCCGCCTGTGGCCCTACCAATATTGGCGTATATAGGCCTATAGGACCGGTTGATGAAATCTCTACTAAATACTCCACCCCACTTGCCATATTAAATATTCCTTTTAACAATACACTACCCCCAAAAGGATGATCGCCATAACCAGCAGCCGGATTTGGAGCTCCAACATAGCCCGGCGGCACACTTGTTCCACTGCCATAGCCCTGGCTGTCAATCTGTGAAACTGGTATGTTACCTATGTTGGTTATTAAAGGGAGGGCAGGACATAACTTGTGGCACACCCCTTTGCAGCGCCATGAGCATACAAGGGCGCAAAGCTGGTAGCAAAAGATTTCTAACTTATACCTTTTTAAAAAATCGTTCCAGGCCTTAAGGTCTTCTGACTGTGTGATTGACAATAGTTTTTTCACCAGCTTTTCATCTTTTAGCAAAGGCGTAATTGCTCTTGCAAATGCTAAAATTTCTTTTGCATCCACTTGTTCTTTATGAGGCCTGGGGCAAAATTTAAAGCATAGCCTGCCGCAATGTTTTCTGCAAAAAAAACGGCAAATAATACGGCAATGCTCTGCAATGCCCACCTTGCTTAGTGCAGCTTCAAATTTTTCTCCATCTTCTTTTTCATAAGCAGCGTGGGCTTCGTTAAATGCCCCTTCGTCAGCAGTCAATTTTTCAAGATGCACAGTCATTTGCTGAATATCCTGAATGATCTCAAATTCATTTTCCATAACTTAATTTTTTTTCGCCTACTCTTTAATCCGGGTCTTCGGCTTCTCCCGTTTTCTGTAAAGCTTCTTTGTGTAAACAATCACCCCACCACTTCTACTTCCCAAGCTCCTTCATTTACACTACTTGTGTTGTGTATAAGCAAAAAATGATTGGTGAGTGGCCCAAGTTGTGATGGTTTTAATTCATGCGATTTACCTGGTAATATTTCCATAGCAGTAGCAGGCATGGCTTCGCCAGGGCTGGCGTCAAGCCATCCAAATATGCTGCTGGCGTTGTCACCCGGGTTGCGGATGGTGAGAGTGGCAGTATCTGCAAACAGGCGGTTGAGTATGTCGCATGCAAAATTGCTGAGGCGGCTGGGGGTGGTATTTTTATCATCAAAAAAATTGTCAAATAGTTTTTCTGGTTGTTGCATAATTTAAATCTTTTTAAGGGTTACTAAAATGGTTTTAAAAGAGACTTTTAATCTTCATTCTATTCCTGGTTTCAAGTGTAGCAGTTCGTGGACACGAACCAAGGCGGAGACATTTGCACAGAGCCATCAAAAGTGACGTTGCTGGGAAGAGTGACGCACCAAAAATTGTTAAAGTCTATGTTTGAATATTTTTCGCTTCTTCAGCAATCGCTTTGAATTATTGTAAAAAATCCGTTGGCATTGATTCTATTTTTTCTTCTTGTAATTCTTCGTCCAGAAATTAGCCAATGGAATATCGATAGCAATAAACCAATTGCTTCGCCATCTTGATTTATCTGAAACAGCAAGAGTACTATTGTCAGTTTTATAATACAATCTTGAACCATATTGCCAACCATATCCTACAGATAATGGTATGTATGGAAAAGCTTTAAAAGGTAAGCCAAGTCCGTAGACTAAATAACCGCCTGGCGTGAATATATCATTTATAGTTACTTTTTGTTCTAATGCTGTACTGTCATTGCTTAAACGATAACCTGCAATGGCACCTACATCAATAATTGTGGCATAGAGGCTGATGGCACCTATCGTGGATCCGTTTTTAAAATTTCCAAGCCCTTTGCTAAATGCAATTCCAATGGGAGCTGTAACCCCAATATTGGAATTGCTGCCGTCAATTTTATCAGTGCTGTTTGTATTATTATTAATGTAGCCACCGATATAAGCATTTAATGAAATATTAAATGCACTATTCTTTTTTATAGATGAACTTCCAGCAGGTAATACCGCAGCTTCTATTGCCGCTTCTGCCTCTTCTGAATTTTCAGATTTAACTATACTTGCTATCATGTTGCCGTATCTCAGAATGTGTTCAACAGTTTTCGACCTGTCTTCTAAAGAATCCTTTTCCAGTAATTTGGTATTTGTTAAGGAGGTATCACTAGCAGCAAAAGCATTGCTGTCGTTAATTTTTGTTGTTTGAGTTGATGTATACTTGTTGAATAAAAAATCAACTCTAAGAGAGTCATAGAATTTCTTTTTATCATTTCTTGCCTGATCGATTTTAACCAACACTTCTTCCAGAATGAGGTAAGCATTCATGAATGCGGCGTTGTAGCTTTTTGTATAAATATTTTTATACAGTTCACTAGCATTTTTAGCCATAGAGATATACCGGTCATCTGCAATACCCGGCTTAATTACATTTGCTACCTTAAACCCATATTCAGTTACATCAATCGCTTTTCGTATGTATGTGTAGTAATCGTCGTTTGTAAGACTGCCTTTCTTCTCCCTGATATCTTTAATGGATTGCTCAACATCGTTTGCCAACACCAAAAAGTTTTCTACAAGGTCGGCCACCTTAAAAATATCATCCTTATTCTCTCTCATGAAGTCCTGAACAGATGTGTATTGTCCTTCTGCGTTTCTGAAAGTGACGCTATCCATTCTTTGATAAAGTAATCCAAGAAAAATTCTTAGCGTAATAGTGTCGCTTAAAATATTATCGTGAAAATCGCTAAACTTTATCCATGCCATATTTCGGGTAGCAACTTTATTAGGTCTGGATTTTATTATCAAAGTGTTAATAGTTTCAAATTTTATGGCCGTGTCCGAACCAACATTTATTCGTCTTATACTATAGTACCCCGCCGCCAACTTCACTGTATCAATGATAAAATTCCCCGGATTAATCTTGCTCACGACTCTTGAAATTTTTACTACCGTTGTATCATATATGTCTGGTGCCTTTTCCCGTACACTTTCAGAAATCCGATCCAATACCTGCCAGGAGCTATGAAGATTGATATTCATTTCACCCCACTCTTTAAGTGCCGCAAACTGGTGAATTAAATTAGCAGGATGTATTGATGTCGAATCACTTTGAGAAAGCTCGCTGATAATTTTGGCTGATCTTATGGCTACTCTTATCTCGGGTAAGGCTAATAAAAGTTTTTTGTATTTCGGTAAATCAATCAATAAATTTAGGTTAACAACCAGGTTGCTAATGTCCTTATAAAAAGCTTCTCGTAAAGACTGGAGTAATTCTGAATATCGATAGGCTTCAATCTTGCCAAGAAATGCAGACGTTGCAGGGAATAAGGTTTTGGCCTCATCATTTTTATTCAAAAAATCTTTCATCCGCTGAAAGAATGCAATGTTTAATTCTTCTTTACCTCTTTTAATTAAGAACCGAGCCAAACCATCAGCAATGTTTGTGACATCGAGATTGCTAAGTGTAGCAGGTAAACCAAAGGCTACCGATTTGCTTAAAGTGTTAATATCGTGACTTTGAAATGCGGCGGGTGTTAAATAAGTTGCTAAAAAAGGGTTATAATAAACACTATCACTATTATTATTTTTACTACCGATAAATTTATGTAAACTTGTTGGAGTATTTAACTCCCTGTGATAATAATTATCATTAATCAGATTGCAATATTCTATCATTCTTAATTTTTGAGCAGCACTATCAGGACTAGTGTGATCAGGAATAATAAACTTCAATTGGCCATTTACATCCACCAAATATTTCTTTAACTTAATTGCATCGTAATAGGAATTCTGGCTAAATGCAATACTAAAAGTCAATAATAGCAAAATTCCAATAAATATTTTTTTCATAACATTTTTTTAAAGTGAGGAAATAAATAAATTAGGGTTAATGATTCCGTGTCCGTATTCAACAGGAGATTGATTGGATGAAGATTTTGCAGTCTTATAAAGTAAACTTTTAATTAAAGAATCAGAAAAGCTATTTTTATTTTTTAGTTTATGAATGCCTAATGCACAAATTCCACTTACAAAAGCAGCGGATTGACTTGTGCCTCTCATAGGAATAACATTGCTGAAACCGTTTGACGATAAGATATCAGTACAAGGAGCCATTATGTCTAAATTTATTGACTTATTGGATATGGGGTCTCTTTCGAGGTTCTTATCCAATCCCCCCACAGAAATACATTCTTCTAAATTGGCAGGCGAACATTCTAACAGATTACTTGTATCTAAACCATAATCACAACATGCAGCAACACAAATACATTTTCTTTCTGTAACGATTAATTTGATAAGTTTTTCTATTTCTTTCTTTAACTGAATTTGTGTTGTATCATCTCCAACTGCCAAATCAAAACTCATATTAATAACATCAACATCATTTGTTCCGTTTTTATTATTTAAAATGTCTTCGAGGGCTTGTCTTATAGCACCAAAATTTGGTATTCCTCTTGAATCACACACTTTTGCAACAAATAAATTTGCGCCAGGAAAAACACCAAAGGATTTAGTCCCTTTTGCAACCATTATGCCAGCCAAATGAGTTCCATGACCAACATCATCTGTTTTATAGTTCTCAGAATTATCTAAATAATTAAACCCTGTAATCCTGCTAAAATCAAAATCAATATGTTCGCTTATGCCAGTATCTAAAATTGCGATAGTAACTTTAGTTTCATCTTTCTCTCTCCACAATTCTGGAATAGAGTATAAATTATTTTTTATCCACCAGGGATATACTATTGAAGGAATTAGTGAAGTATCTCCTGAGAATGATCCCATATCTCTCAACCCCTTCTCAGAATAATACTGGTTCTTGCTATCCCTGAACCAAAGGCCCAATGAAGGTGTAGGAAAATCTGTTACTTCCTCCAATTCCAATTGCAACCCATCACCAACTGTAGTTATAATATTGCTTTTATCTGCAAAGTCTGCAACAGGTGCTTTACGTACATTCAGCCTTGGTACTATTACTTTAAAGTGTGCCATAATTATCCAACAGCCTCCCCTGTATTTGAGTTATTGTTTACGGTTACCTGCACCGGCTGGGCAGTTGCGTTATTTGTATTGGCAGTACTATTCTCTGAATCTTCTTTTTTACCTGCAGCACGTAGTTTAATCAGCTTCTGCAATAAATCGAACCAGAAAGGAGCGCCAAGGCATACAGCAAATGCAAGTAAAAGAAAGCCAAGTGGCCTGCTGCCTCCATAAGCATTTTTTAAAATATACCCTATTTTAAGTTTAATAAAATGTTTACTGTACAATTGCTCCAATGCCTTTTGTGTATAAATGGCCGTAGTATCTTTTTCTTTTTTTAATACGGTATCTTTTCTTAAAGAGTCTTTTATTGTTTCTATTTCAGCTTTATAGGTGCTATCATTTACTATTTTGGTACTATCAGTTTTTAAGCCATAGTCACCCCAGCCGAGAGCAAGCAGGTTATTGGCATCATTAATATCCCCATTAATTAATGCCTTGGCATCGTTAATATTTTTTTTATACTCTTCTTTAAATTTCTTTAAACTATCTATATTATTTTTATTTATTATATCAGAAGCAGTATCACTTTTATTACTATCTTGTTTTGAAATCTGAGCATCCAATTTCTTTATCCGCGGATCATCTTTATATTCATCGGCAGCTTTAATGGCCATCGTCACCAACTTATCCCTGGCATCTTTATCAGTAGATAGCTTGCCGGCTATTTTAATTATGTCAACATTAAATGCAATGGCAATAACTATCCCTAAAAAAAATAATGTAAACTGCACCTGTCTTTTATACCAACCGCTAACCCTGTCCATGCTGTCATCATACCAGCCTTCAATTTTTTGTATAAAAGTTTCCATGTTTAGGTAGCTTTTATTCAAATGCAATTGTAATATTTGCAGGGTTTCATTGTCTATTATTTTGCTGTCATCTTTTTTAAAATCATTTTCTTTTTTGTAACGACCATAGGATATTATTAAGAACAGTCTTTTTATATTTAGTTTAATACTATTTTTAGTTTCTATTAATTCATTGCCACCGTCTATTTCCAGAGATTCATTGTAAATTAAATAGTTAATGAGGTAATTTATTTTTGTAATTGATGGCAGGTTTTCAACCAATGCTGCCCCCTGCTTTTCAGCAATTTTGTCCTTGAGTTCGTCAAAATATTTAATTAGTGTATCTATCAATACAGTTGAAAAATTATTTTTTGTTATATAGGAAGGAACTGAATAACTCCTGCGGGATCCATAATTTTTTATAATCGGGTGTTCATAAAATGCCTTACCCAGCGAGTTTTTTTTATAAGGATACTCAACACCAGCAATCATTCGCCATCCATCATAAATGTAACTGACTGCTGTTTTTAAAAAGCTTTTCCATACGTTATCATCGCTTGTATTTGAAAGCATTCCTTCAATAATCCCTTTTCTTAACATTCTTGCCCTTGTACTAAATAAGGTGGCAATGCCTTCATTTATAGAAGTTGCCAGTAAACTATACAGCAAAAAAATAAATACCAGACCTATTGCAGTATCTAATACAGGAGAATTGAACATTGTTTTATTTTTTTGCCTACTCTAATTCCCGTTTTCGGCCACCTGGGTTATTTCTATATCTGTCTATACCATTGTGATACAATTTTTTTGATATGTGTATCACTCAATATGTAAATCAGTAATTCACTAAATTTTATGCAGTTTTTTTATCGGCCCTTCGGGCCCAGCAACAGCATTGGAATATTGAAGCTGTATTGGTACAGTACCTTTACCGTCAGCCAATGGCACTTCCTGCATCACAAGGCTTAAGTTGTTACCTGCTTCTTTCATTGGAAAATCGCCACATTCATCTCCATTATTGGATACCCAACCACAATATTTTGAATTATTGGTCCGTATGGCATCGTCAACATCAGGATCGGTTCGGGCTTCACACAATTCATGATAAAAAGTGGCAACAATATTTTTCCATGATTTATCAAATGCAACAATGCCGTTATCAGTACCATCGGTCTGTGTGTAAGAATATACACCCACAGCATAATAAATAGTTGTTTTACTATCAACATGTACCGAACCATGATAACCGCCTAATCCCTCCAATGAACTGTCTTCATCTTCTATGGGTATAGCCTTTTTTTTCTTAACTGCTGATTTTTTTGCATGAGCTGCTTTATCAGTGTTCAGTATTGTTCCTTTTGGTAACATAAAGCAGAACACAGTATTTAGAAGATCGAAACCCAGCAACTTATCATTGGTATACAGGTTTGCTATCTGAGCCTTTACATTGCCTTCAGAAAATACGTCTGGTTTTGGTCCATCCAATATGGTGGAGGATTTAAATATGCTTTTGATAGTTTTATTGCCAAAATACTGACGCATTACATTGTTCAGGTGGGTATCTTTCATAGCCTGTTCAAGGCAGGAATCAATATTGGTTATATCGTTGCTGGCCCAGGCTGTTTTGCCACCCACATAAAAATTGGTGTAGGTAAGGTTCCTGATGGTTTTGCCACCCTGGAAAACAAGGTTTTCTTTAGGTGTTGCCGGAAGGCCTGCAACACCTGCCTTTTTGATTGGAACTACTTTGTCTTTTTTTTGTAAAAGAAACCCAGCATTACTATAATTTATTTTACTGGCCTTACTGTTAGGTTTAAGTACAGCCTTGATGGGAATGAAAGGATTATTATTTGCCATGGTAATTTATTTTAGATTATTATATTTTTTAGTTGGTCAACACAGTGTCAGAGGCAAAAACACTTGTTTTAATTACCGTTTCTCCCCAAAAAACAATAGTGAAAAATGATCATGCCTATTGCCATTTGTTTCTGCTTTTAAAAAAGTAATAGAGTTTGCCTCATTAAGATTAGGCAAAATAAAAATACTGCTCCTGATTGAGGGGTATTTTATATCAACCTTTCAATCCTTTCCAGCTTTTCATATCAGCAGTGTAATAATCGTCAGTCTCACAAAAGAGACTGACGAATTACATTACACTTCCCGCTTTAAAGGGTGTTATTTTATCCTGTAGTTTTGAAACTGGTTGTTTCAGAGGGCTCTCTTTGCTATAATTATACTCAACTGTCAAATGCCAATATCAATCATGCTATGATTACTTTCCGGCCAGTGCTGCATCTAATTATTCTTTTCTTTGGTGTATTTATCTTTAATGTGCCAAAGTTGTCAAATGCTATCATATCCTTTCAGCAATTAATTGATCTCTCAAAAATGAAAAATAAAAAGCGGCTTGGCAATAGGGAAACAACCCAAATTTATAGGGTGTTTTTCCTGTATTTTGGTTAGAAAGAAAGGGTTTTGTTGTTTGTTGTTGAAAATGATTGTATAGATACTTAGCTTTAGTAAAAATTATTTTTAAACTCTAAAAAAAAATTATGCCAAACAATTTAAGCTTTGATGTAGCATTTACCAGGAAACAAATAGAAAAGATTTTAGCCGATCCAAAAGTCGATCATGTTATTGTCTATGGTACTTATACCTTTAATCCAAAGAAAGGAGGGAGGAATTTTTGGGAAATGAGTGCTTTTGTTCAAGGAACTACAAAGAAAATAACGCAAAGAATAGCAGAAGTGGTAGGCAGTAATATTAAAAGCGGTGGCACTCCGGAATCCGGTTGCATAAGGCCATGTCCTTAACCTGGTTATTAAATGTACAAAATGAATTAAAGTTTATTAATGAAAGATTTTTTAAAAAATGCTTTAGAACTACTTTCTTACCTGATTTATGCCCTGTCAATTTTTATTATACCTGGTAAAAATAAAGAAGGTAAGAAAGTTGTTCTTTTTTTTTACTACCTGTTGGCTTTCATTCTTATTGGAATTGCCTGCTATACCCCTAATAACAATGTTAACAGAATAAGTTATAACATCTTTTTTTTTATTACAATAAGTTTTTTTTCTTATTATTTTAAATGCTTATTAAAAGGTAAATGGAGAATTAAAACTTTAGCCTTCCTATACGGTATTCATGTGATTATATTTATAAAAATTACCCTCATATCTCATCAGTTGCTTTTAATAAATAACTATGAATATGCTTTTACATATTTAAGCATAGTTATCTATATTCTTTTATACTTTGTACAAGTTCTTAATAATGTTACTGAAGTAAACCTGCTTCATCAATTTGACTTTTGGCTGGTGTCGGGATATTTAATATATTTTTTAAGTTGCTTTTTTATAATTTTATTTTATGAGAATATTGATGTTGATCAAAGGGCAATGGCCTGGTCGATACAAAATTTCATTCTTTTTTTAAGTTCAATTTTTACACTATCTGGTTCAATATGGATAAATTCCCAAAAGAAATACTATTAATTTCAAATATTACCTCCATAATTATTATTACGCTGTTTCTTTTAATTATTGCTACAGGCATCATAATGCTTGTACTTGTTTATCAAAGAAAGCAGGTTGAATATATAAGCGAAAAGGACAAGCTAAAAATTACCTTTGAAAAAGAAATATTAAAATCCCAGATAGAAATTCAGGAACAAACCCTTCAGCATATCTCCCGTGAGCTTCACGATAATCTTGGCCAGGTGGCTAGTCTTATCAAGATCAATTTAAATACCCTTCAATTATCCGATTCACAAAAGGCGATTGATAAAATAGAAGATACCAAAGATTTAACCCGCCAATTAATTGCTGATATCAAATCATTGTCCGTTAGTATGGGCCACGACCGTATTTTGCAAACCGGCCTTGCCAATGCCATTAAAGCTGAAGTTGAAAGGCTGAACAGAACAGGGGAGTTTACTGCTACATTAGATTTTTCAGATACAATACCATTTATTGATAATGACAAATTGGTGATACTTTACAGGATGGCACAGGAAGTGTTAAACAATGTTGTAAAACACAGCCAGGCAAAACATATTAATGTAAAATTCTCTTTAACAGAAAATTTATTTACTTTAGTGTTCAACGACGATGGAATTGGTTTTAACGTGGAGGAAATGCAACATGGTTCGGGTGCTGGTCTGCAGAACCTTACAAACAGGGCCCTCCTCATTAATGCTCAATTGCATATCCAAAGCTTGCCAGGAAACGGCACAACGATAACAATCGAAATGCCTCTATAAATTAACCCCTTATGCCAGGTAAACCATCCATGCGTTTAGCATTAGTAGATGACCATACACTTTTTCGTAAGGGATTGATAAGCCTGATTGAAATGGTTTGCAATGATTGCATTATTTTATTTGAAGCAGATAATGGCAAAGACCTGCAGCAAAAATTAACCACTGCCAATGAGCCGGATATAATACTGCTGGATGTAAACATGCCCCATATGGATGGCTTTGAAACTGTGCAGTGGCTCAACGTTCATTTTCCCCTCATAAAAATTTTAGTGGTAAGCATGATTGAAAAAGAAGAAAGTATTGTTCGCATGTTAAAGCTGGGTGTAAAGGGATATTTAAGCAAAGATGTAGAACCAAAAGAATTAGGCGAGGCATTGCATGCTATTCTGAATAAGGGCTTTTATTACACAGATTTTATTACGGGTAAATTGGTTCATGCCATGCAAAACGAAAATGGACATGAAGCAATAAAAGCCGAGGCTTATAAATTACTGAACGATCGTGAAAAGGAATTTCTTAAACTTGCCTGTAGCGAATTTACCTATAGCGAAATAGCGGCTAAAATGTTTTTAAGTCCTAAAACAATTGATGGATACCGCAACTCGATATTTGAAAAACTTCAGGTGAAAAGCAGGGTGGGTATGGCTTTGTATGCGGTGAAGCATGGGATTGTTCAGTTGTAATTTTCGCTGCAAAATCTCCTTCCCATAAAATGCCTCCTCCCAGCCCCTGTGCAAAAGCTGGAGATATTTCGTTTCTCGAAAACACATGGCTGTAAACACCAAATAAAAAAAGAGCAACTGCATTACTGCAATTGCTCTTCAAAATTTTTTTGTGCCGCTGATTAGTTATCTTCTCTGATCACACATCGCTCCATCTTCCTGCACTGAAACCAATACGGCAGGTGTGGGTTCATCGGCTTTAATAGTCATTTCATTTAATGAAGCAAGATAACCGATGCGTTCTTTTTTGGTTAACGTAACAATGCTGCCGGCTTTTTCGTAATAATAATGCGTAGCTATAAAATGCTTTACATGGCTCCTTGATTCGGCGGGTAAAAAGCGTTGCAGTTTCCAGAACTCACGGCTGCCCGATTGTTTGATGGCTTTGTACACATTACCTGCGCCACAGTTGTAGGCAGCTACTACCAGTAACCAGTCATCAAATTGTTTGTATAACACTGTTAAATATTCAGCGGCCGCTACTGAGCTGCGATTGGTTTGCCTGCGTTCATCGGTTTTACCATTTACCTGTAAACCAAAAGACCTTGCTGTTTCGGGCATCATTTGCCAAATACCTGCGGCACCTACACGTGAAGTAGCACTATTCTTTAATTCCGATTCTACAATTGCTAAATACAGTAACTCAGCAGGTACTCCACGTTTCACCAATATTTTTTGTATGGTGTTAATTTTGGCGCAGTTCCGTTCTTTAATAATCTCGAGAGTCTCCCCATTTTCATCCAGGTACTTTTCAACATAGTTTTGAAAATGGGCCTGCAAAGGAATAATTGTTGGA
>JAYTTI010000005.1:0-2889 GCA_043745405.1 Ferruginibacter sp.
TGGAATATAAAAACAGCTGAACGTGTAATTCTTTTCACAGACTTGGGTTTTCTACATGCGTTCCACCATTTTAAATACTAACTCTTTTGGCTCCATACATGTTTGAGTAGCTGGTATTTTAGTAATTTTTTTACAGCTACAACCGACAGCTTAATTTTACTGTGCAAAGGGAATTTGATTATCATTTTCTGCAGATGTTTAATTGTAACAAAAGTTACCAGCAATTATTTTTTTGAAGACCTAACTTGCTAATCTAAAATAAATTGTATGAAAAAATATATGGGTAAATATTGATCGTATTGTACGTTTATTATTGGCTGTTGTTATAGGCCTTTTATATTTTACGAATATAATTACTGGTACGCTGAGAGTAGTTTTATTAATCATGGCCGGAGTATTTGTTGCAACAAATCTGGTAAGTTTTTGTCCGCTGTATACATTGATAGGCATGAATACCTGTGGGGTAAAAAAGTAAATAAGCCGCTTGGCCATAGGTTAACAGGTTTAGATATTTGCAATTATTACAAATAGGTAGTATTATCACTGCTAATACCACCTTGAATTTTTTAATTGGTTTTGTTTATTTAATTTCTTATTCTCGTTATATAGTATCACCTGAATTGCTGAATTAAAAATTGCTTGGTAAATCATAAACCACGTTTTCATTATGTCATTGGAAAATGAGCAGGAAAAAAGATCAGCGGCACTACTTGCAGTAATTAATAAATTAGTGCTGGTTATTATGGTATTGGTAACCGGGCTTATAGCCATTCCTTTTTTTATTTATTACGACAAACAGCCGGGTTCAACCAATAAAAAAACTGCTGATGGCACTATAACAAAATCGGCAACCAGCAAGGATACTGTTACTTATTGGATTGCCCCGGATATCAGCAGCATTACTGATGCAAGACACAAAGAACAGGTGATGTATGGTAAGGATTTGATTGCCCACACATCAAAATATTTTGGCCCCAAAGGGTCTGTATTAAAAATAAGCAATGGCTTAAATTGTCAGAACTGTCATTTGCAGGCAGGTACTGCGATATTTGGTAATAACTATGGATCTGTCGCATCTCTATATCCAAAATTCAGGGCAAGAAGTGGTGCATTAGAAAATATTTACAAAAGAGTAAATGATTGTTTTGAAAGAAGCCTAAACGGCGAGGCAATTGATACGGCCGGTACAGTAATGCAGGCAATTGTTGCATACTTCAATTTTTTAGGCACAAACGTGGAGATGGGAAAAAAAGCTGCTGGCTCAGGCTTTAAAGACCTCCCATATTTAGCTCGTGCCGCCGATCCTGAAAAAGGGTTGGTTGTTTATATCGCCAAATGCAAAAGCTGTCACCAGGCAAATGGAGAGGGTGTTTTAAATGCGGATAAAACTGAATTCACCTATCCGCCTCTTTGGGGTAATAGTAGTTACAATGATGGCGCAGGTTTGTACCGTATAGGGGCCTTTGCCAAATATGTAAAGTGCAATATGCCACAGGGAACTACTTATTTAAATCCGCAGTTAACAGATGAAGAGGCATGGGATGTGGCAGCTTTCGTAAATACACAACCAAGGCCGCATATTGATAAACCCAGGGATTGGCCTGATAAATCTAAAAAACCGGTTGACCACCCATTTGGGCCCTATGCTGATAATTTTACGGAGCTACAACATAAATATGGACCTTACCTTCCAATAGAAACGGTACAAAAAACGGGAAGTACCAGAAAGTGAAACTAAAGAAAAAGGGAATTTGAGAACTAAATTATTAGCCCAATTACATTTTTATCTTATGAACAATAACAGGCGAAACTTTATAAAGCAATTAAGTAATATTGGTGCAGGTGCTGCGCTTGTTAGTGCTACTCCATTGGTGGCTGCGGCGGAAACAATTTCAGCTGGTAATGTAACAGCTGTTGCCATGGAGGATAAACCATTTTCCATCTCCATTTTACAAACCACCGATGTCCATTGCCAGGTGCATCCCCATGATGAATTATTCCGGGAAAATAATAAAACTGTTTTTCGTAAAGCCGGTGGCTACGCCCATTTGGCTACCTACTTTAACAACCAAAGAAAAAAGAATCCCGATACTTTTATAATCGATACCGGCGATATGTTCCAGGGGAGCGAACTATCGGTTAAGACTACCGGGAAAGCAATGGTTCCTATCCTGAACCAATTGGGATACGACCTCTATCTGCCGGGCAACTGGGAAGTAATTTATTATAAAGAGGCAATGCAAACGTTGCTGGGATCTTTACATGCACCAAAGGTTTGTGCCAATATGTATCACGATCTGGGTGAAGGTAAAAAAGGAGAACTTATTTTTCAACCATATCATACCTGGACGGTAAAAGGCGTAAAGATTGGATTCGTAGGTTATACAGATCCACTGGTTCCTATTCGCCAGTCGCCCAATTACAGCAAGGGAATTATTTACAGCAAGCCGGAAGAAAACCTGGCGCATTATGTTGATGTATTGCGCAATCAGGAGCAATGTATTTATATATTGATGGTTGCACATTTGGGATTATCGCAACAAATCTATTTGGCCAATTTGCCGGAATGTGAAGGCGTAGATTATATATTGGGTGGCGATACACATGAACGGGTTAGAAAACCTATTGTTTGCAAATATTCCAAAGTGGTTGAGCCTGGTGCATTTGGTTCTTTTGTTGGTAAATTAAACCTTACCATACAGCATGGTAAAGTAATAAAAGATGAATATGAGTTGGTGGAAATTACTGCTTCACAGTATAAAGCGGATGCTGCTGTAACTGCATTAATTAATAATAATGAAATACCTTTTAATAAATCAATTAACAAAATTGTTGGATACAGTACCATTCCGCTCTATCGTTATTTTGTGGTTGAAAATCCTATAGATA
>JAYTTI010000006.1:0-89844 GCA_043745405.1 Ferruginibacter sp.
GCTGCTAACAATAATGCACATACGTTTATCTGCTGCCATTTGTTTTATCATAACAACCAATCTTAGCTGGGTAGTCGGGTCAAGGTTGGCAAATGGCTCATCCAGTATCAACAACTCCGGGTTGGTAAGCAATGCTGCAATAATCCCAATTTTAAACTGGTTGCCCTTACTAAAGTCACGGATGTATTTTCCTTTCTTTAATATGGCATCATCAAAAAACGCCTGGTAGGTTTGCAAAAAATCATCCACGTCAGCCTTAGATAATTGATTGAGTTTGCCCACAAAATAAAAGTATTCTTCTGGTGTAAGATAGTCAATCAAAAAACCTTCGTCAATATATGCAGCAGTATAACTTTTCCAGTCTTCAGAAGCTGTTACAAGATTTCCTTTTGATAAAATCTCGCCGCTGCTCGCTCTTATCAGGTCGAGCAACAAGCGAAAAAAAGTTGTTTTACCAGCCCCGTTATTACCTACCAGTCCTATTACGTCACCGGCATTTATTTCTAAACTATCAATATCAACTGCAATAACTCCTTTGTACGATTTTTGTAGGTTTTTTATTGAGACCATAAATATTTTTTGTTTACTATTATTATTACCGCTCCCTAAATCCTTCCAATATTTTATGTTTGCGTGTATTAAATTGTCCGGCTAGCCAATTAATAATTGTAACATTAAAAACCAGCCCAATAATTCCCAGGCTGCTGATGCTGATTATTGCTGTCCAGAATCCAATAAATTTATTCAATAAAAAAAATGCAAGTACTGGCCCGAATGAAATCAATAAAGATTGCAACCATTGCAATGCACCAATTCCCTGAAAATTTAAACTGGCAGATTTACTAAGGTTTAAATATTTGTAGTTGTAAGTTGCCGCATAAATGGTTACAAAAGAATTTACACCGATGCTATATAAAAACGCGGCTATCTGAATAGGGATTATTTGCCAGCCCATAAACCCATAAAAACTGGCTATTAAAAATTGTAAGGAACAAACAGTAACAAACAATAAAAATTTAGCTTTTATGTATTGTTTCATATTGATACTGTAACTCATCATACCATCAAAATGGCTGCTTTGCCAGGCAAATAAAAACTGCCCATAATTACTGATGAATAATCCTGTTATAAATAATGCAAAAAGAAATAACATGGTGTAGTTGCCCGTTTGCAGGTATTTTGGATAAAACATAAAACCGTATAAAAGTATAATGCCAGATAAAATGACCAGCGATTTTGGGCGTTTATTTCTAAAAATAAGTTTCAGGTCCAAAGAAATCATTTCTCCAATATCTCCATACCTGTCCAGTAATGAATAACTTTTGCTGATTGTTAATTTCCGTTCACTTACCAGCTCTTCTATGTATAAGTGGCTTCTTAAATAATTATTGTTTAACACAAAGGTTGTAATGGCAATGGATAAGGGAATAATACAAAATAAAGGTTGATGCAACAGGCCAATAAATATGCCTGCAGAAGATTTTTCAAAAGAAATTAGTTTAAAATAGTCTGCTCCTTTTAAAATGGCTATAGAGGCAACAACACCAAAAAACCACCAGCTGTTATCTACAGATTTACGTTTAATATACATATTTAAAAAGTGGTTGTTAAACACCAATGCAAACATGGATATCAAAAAGTAAATAGTGGCAACAGCGCCATAGGCAGGTAAAATAACTACTACAGAAAAGGGTATAAAAACAAAGAATGGCAAAACATTAATAACATGTACCAACGACCGTACATTTAAAAAACGCAACATGTTGCTGCGCTTGATATTTTGTGTAAGGTAAGGCTGGATACTGAGCGAGGGCAGTTCCTGCAGTTGAAAGCGGGCCAGTAAACCAACCAGGAAATAGTAAATGATATACGAGCAAAATAAAACAATTGGGTCCTTGCCCGGCATTGATTCTTTCATCAGGTAAGGTAATAAAATACCCAGCCCTGCAATTTCTATAAAAATCAATAAATAAAAAATCCCTAAAATAATTTGAAGCGCCAGGCTTTTATTGGCATTGCGGGCCCGCCAGAAACTGTGCCATTGATGGGCCAGAAAGGTTGATAGTGTCATTTAAGGTAACAGGTATTTTTTGTAAATGTAAAGAATAAAACAAGGGTAAAATCATTTAGTAGCTGTTTCCATTTATAGCAAATAAATAAACTTACTTTGTTAATAATATTAACCAAGAGAAAAATGTATGCTGTATTATTTTTTTAAATGGCACCTTAAATGGATGGGTTGGAAAGCAGTAAATACCGTACCACCCGATTTGAAAAAATTCATAATGGTAGTGGCGCCGCATACCAGCAGTTGGGATATATATATGGGTTTTGCCTTTAGAAGTGTTTTAAAACTGAACCACATAAAATTTATTGCCAAGCAGGAATTATTCAAGCCACCTTTTGGTTTTTTATTTCGACTGTCCGGCGGAGTACCAGTTGACCGTTTTAACAAAAATAATTTTGTAGAGCAGGTTGTTGACATGTTTAATAGTAATGAGTCATTTGCCATTGCATTGTCACCTGAGGGTACAAGAAAAAAAGTAGCCAGGTTGCGAACAGGTTTTTATCACATTGCAAGAAAAGCGAATGTGCCCATTGTAATGCTGGCATTAGATTTTGAACATAAAGAATTTAAGTTTGCACCGCTATTTTATACCAGTGATGATGAAAATGCTGATTTAAAAAAAATCATACATTTTTTTGTTGATGTAAAAGGCAGCAACCCTGAGTTGGGTATCAGTCATTTAGCAAATCAAGCAATAGAGTAACCTATCGAAGTGCTGCTGTAAACATATTAGATTTAAATACTTACCAATATGAGCCTGAAATAGCCTACATTTGCAAAAATTTTATTATGATAAACGAAGTAATTGCTAAATTTATTGAAGGTGGGCATCTTGCAAAAAACCCTGTTAAAATTGAATTTAAAAAGAGAAATACCATCCTGGGTATATTCGTTCAGTCACCAGATTATGAAGACCTGAAATCAAAAAATTTCTGGCGCATTGTTTCTGAAACAAATATTAAGGAGTGGAAGGAATCGCATGACAACAAACTGGCTAAAATATTCAGCGGTTCAGAATTTAACCGTATCACGTTACCAAAGCAGGTTGCTGCAGTATAATTTTCAAAAACAACACATTATATCTACATAAAAAAGTCCGGCTTTTAAAGGCCGGACTTTTTTATACTATATTTTAATTATGCATAAGCCTCTGTAGGCTCGCAGGTGCAAATTAAATTTCTATCTCCATACGTATTATTGACCCTGCTTATACTGGGCCAAAATTTATTTTCTTTTACATACGGTAAAGGAAACGCAGCTTCTGTTCTTGAATAAGGTTTGGTCCATTCGTCAGCACATATCACGTATTGTGTGTGTGGTGCATTTTTTAATACATTCTCTTTTTTATCAGCCTTACCATCTTCTATAGCTTTTATTTCCTGGTAAATACCTATCATAGCATCGCAAAAACGATCAAGCTCTTCTTTATCCTCACTTTCAGTTGGTTCAATCATTAGTGTTCCTGGTACGGGAAAAGAAAGCGTAGGGGCATGAAATCCATAATCCATCAACCTTTTAGCAACATCTTCCGCCTCAATGGCAGCGCTGGTCTTAAACGGACGAAGGTCAACTATAAATTCATGTGCAGCAGTTCCATTTTTTCCGGTGTACAAAATTGTATAATATTTTTCCAATCTTACTTTCATATAATTGGCATTCAATATCGCATATTCGGTAGCGTTACGAATACCTTTTGTACCCAGCATTTTAATGTAAGCATAGCTGATCAATAAAATACTTGCGCTGCCATAAGGAGCAGAACTAACGGCGCGTATATTCATCGCTGTATTTGTAATATTTACATGGCCTGGTAAATAAGGCACTAATTGTTTAGCAACACAAATTGGCCCAACACCCGGGCCACCACCACCATGTGGTATGGCAAAGGTTTTATGCAAATTTAAATGGCATACATCAGCACCAATCATACCCGGGCTTGTTAATCCAACCTGTGCATTCATGTTAGCTCCGTCCATATACACCTGACCGCCATATTCATGTATAGTGTTACAAATTTCTATTATGCTTTCTTCAAATACACCGTGTGTACTTGGGTAGGTAACCATTAAAGCTGCGAGATCGTTTTTATGTTCTGCTGCCCTTGCTTTTAAATCGGCAACATCAATATTACCAGCCTCATCGCATTTGGTAACTACTACTTTCATGCCCGCCATTACTGCGCTGGCAGGGTTGGTGCCGTGGGCTGAAATAGGTATCAGCACTACGTTTCGGTGGCTTTCGCCATTTGCTGCATGATAAGCCCTGATGGTTAATAAGCCAGCATACTCGCCTTGTGCGCCACTATTAGGTTGCAATGAAGTAGCCGCAAAGCCGGTTATCTTACTTAAATAATTTTCCAGTTCTGTAATAATTTGCTGGTATCCCATTGTTTGATGGGCGGGTGCAAATGGGTGCAGTCTACTAAACTCCGGCCAGCTTACAGGTATCAGTTCTGTAGCTGCATTTAACTTCATAGTGCAACTGCCGAGGCTGATCATAGAGATATTTAAACTAAGGTCTTTGTTTTCTAAAAACTTTATGTAACGCATCATCTGGCTTTCGCTGTGATGCGTATTAAATACCGGATGCAATAAAAAGGCGGATGTTCTTGTTAATGCAGATGGGATATTTTCTAAAATTGCATCTGCATCAAAACCAGCCACAGCCGTATCAATATTTATTGATCCAGCAAATACATGCAGTATGTCAACAATATCCTTTTGCGAAACAGTTTCATCTATAGAGATACCAATATGTTTATCATCAATAAAATGAAAATTCATTTCCTGTAATTCGGCTGATTTAATAAGCGTAGCCGCATTATTTACAGATACTTTTAAGGTATCAAAATAGTATTCATTTACATTGGTAAAACCAAGCTCAGTCAATTCATTGCTTAAGGTTTGCGCAAGCATACTAATGCGCTTTGCAATATTGGTCAGCCCTTCCGCACCATGATAAATTACATACATCGCGGCCATATTGCTTAACAATGCCTGTGCCGTACAAATGTTACTGGTAGCCTTTTCACGCCGGATATGCTGTTCCCTTGTTTGCAGTGCCATGCGTAAACAACGGTTGCCTTGTGCATCAATACTTACTCCAATTATCCTGCCGGGTATGTTTCTTTTAAACTCATCTTTGGTTGCAAAAAAAGCGGCATGTGGGCCACCAAAACCCATAGGTACACCAAGCCGTTGCGAAGAGCCAATAGCCACATCAGCATCTAATTCACCCGGAGGTGTTAATAAAGTCAAGGCTAAAAGATCAGTAGCCATCACCACCATTGCATTTACAGCATGCGCTTTGGCAATAAACTCACGGTAATCCCTAACCGCACCATCGCTGTCGGGGTATTGCACAATGGCGCCAAAATAATTTTCATCTAATTCAGCACGTTTAAAATCGCCTAAAACCAGTTCAATGCCAATTGGCTCTGCTCTTGTTACCAGGATGTCTTTTGTTTGTGCAAATATTTTTTCATCCACAAAAAACTTTGGTGCGGTGATATGGTCGTGGTCTTTATTTTTATGATTGAATAACATGGCCATAGCTTCCGCCGCCGCAGTACCTTCATCAAGTAAACTGGCATTGGCGATGGGCAATGCTGTAAGATCGCTTATCAATGTTTGATAATTTAACAGGCTTTCCAAACGGCCCTGAGAAATTTCTGCTTGGTAGGGAGTATATTGGGTATACCAACCGGGGTTTTCAAAAACATTTCTTAAAATAACAGACGGGGTAATGGTATCATAATATCCCTGGCCGATATAGCTTTTAAAAACTTTATTTTTTGCAGCTACTTTTTTTAATTCACTCAAATACTCAAATTCACTAATAGCAGCCGGTACATCAAGGTCTTCTTTTATCCTGATGGCATCCGGAATAGTTTTGCTGATAAGCTCCTCCATAGAACCTACTCCAATTGCTGATAACATTGCATCCTTTTCCTGTTGGTTAGGGCCAATATGCCTGCCTGAAAATTCATTCTGTTGTTTCTCGAAAATATTCATATTGATATATATATTTGAAAATTGTCTCTTTATATTGATCCGGGCATTTATACTAAAAGGAACATTGTTGCGTCGCCCTCTTGTACTTTTTCAGCTTTGGGGAACATTCTTGGAATTATAGAAGTTTCCGGGATATTCTATACATTAAGGATAAAATATATACCAACTATTGGTTTGCTGATTTTTAAGTTGCAAAATTACATTAACACAACAATATTTGATGCTATTATGTTCGTTACTTTGCACCTGTGGAAAAGTCGGGAACAAATGAGTATAAAATCCTTAACAACATTTACTACTACCCATTATGAGCGAAGAACTTTTAAGGGCCTGGGAAAAAAAATCGGGCGACAGGCAGAAATTATATAAAAATTATTTACATAGGGCAGATAAAAATACTGTATTAAAAGCCCTACCCGAATTAAATGAGGAAGCATTCAGTAAAATTGATTGCCTTACATGTGGTAATTGCTGCAAAGGGTATTCGCCCCGTTTAAAAACACCCGATATTAAACGTATTGCCAAACATTTAAAAATGAAAGAGGGCGATTTAATCAATAATTATTTACGTGTTGATGCAGATGGTGACTATGTTATGCGAACGGCACCCTGCCCTTTTTTGGGAGAAGATAATTATTGCAGTATCTATGAAGTGCGTCCATCTGATTGTGCCCGTTTTCCCTACACAGATGAAGATGTATTGTTAAAAAGGCAACCACTCACTTTAAAAAACTCCACTTTTTGCCCAATTGTTTATTATGTTTTGGAAAAACTAATGGCTGCGGCAAAGTAATTAGCTCACGGCATTAAATTATCCATTGTCAATTAAACAATTATCCATTAGTCAGCTCTTCATAAGCCGCAGTCAATGGCCTGTCAATTCCATCACCCTTCCATTCAGTAGCACTGGGTATTTCAGTTGCTTTTAATATTTCTTCTTTTGTTTTGCCTGCCTTAATTTGAGCATCTACAAAAATCAATAATTGATTTAAATAATTACGAAAAGCTGCAACATCTTCTTTAGTAATTACTATATCGTATCCATCGGCAGCATGGCCGCATACAAATATTGTTTTGTTGTTAAAAGTGGTGGCAGCCTTGTCTAAAACCTTTATCCAGCTGCTGATATTAGCGCCGGCCGACCTGTCAATAAAAGGATGTCGCCTGTTAAAAACAAGATCGCCCGTATGTACAATATTTGATTTTTTAAATTGTACAAAGCTGTCGCCATTGGTATGTGCAGCACCAAAATAATGCATACAAATTTCTTCTTTATCCATTTTCTGGCACCAGGTTGTAGTATAAGTTTGATCAGGGTATAACTGCTGGTCTTCTGTCTTTTTTTCTTTGGCAACTCTTTCCTGGTTGCTCTTGCTGTTTTCGTGTGCCAGAACATGTGGTACCAAACCTTTAAACGAAATATTACCTGCGGTATGGTCGCCATGATGGTGCGTATTGATCAGCAGCTGAAATGGCTGCTGGCTTCTTTTTTTCAACTCATCAATCAGGTGCTGCGATTGTTCCGGAAATTGGCTGTCTACCACTACCATACCATCTTTACCAACCATAAACAAAATGGTGCCGCCTTTTTCTGTAAAAATACCCATGGTATCGTTAAGCATTTTTATCTTCCATGCAGGGTCGGCTAAAAACTGCGCCAGTGTTTTATTACTTAAAAAAGCCAGGCTTGCCAATGTAAGGCTTGTATTGCGGATGAAGTTTCTGCGTTGCATAATGATATTTTTTATAATCTTGAAGTTACGCCAGATTTTTAATTGTAAAAGGAAATCTAAGACTCGCCTGTTAATTTATTGCGTTTCCAACCATCTCATAATAGCCATCACATCTTCTTCACCAAGCCCTTGCTTTTGAGCATTATTATAACTTTCACTTAATGGTGAAATCAGCGGATAATCTAAACCAGCTTCCTTAGCCAGTCTTAAATCTTTAACAAGGTGCTTTAATGCAAAGGCAGCAGGATAGTCATTGTTTAAAATTGAAGCCGATTTAAGTTTGGTAATGCCACTACCACAGGCACCTTCATTAACAATGGTAAGCATATCCTGTTTGCTGACGCCTTTTTTTTCTGCAAAAAGAACGGTTTCTGCCAGGCCCTGCAGGTTTAAACCTAACAAATAATTGATTGCCAGTTTAGCTGAACTGCCAACACCGGCATCACCCAAATGAAGAGATAGTTTACCAAGCTTATCAAAAATTGGTTTTGCTTTTTCATAATTTTCACTATCGCCACCTACCAGTATTATCAGCGTTCCATCTTGGGCAGGTTTAACACTACCCGAAACAGGAGCTTCCAAAAAATTCATTCCATAACTGCTACAAAGTTTTGATAGATATCGGGAAGTATCAGGTGATACGGTACTCATATCAATAAAGAGTTTTCCTGAATGGGGTTTTGATAGGAATCCATTTGCTCCTTCAAATACTTCCTTCACAGCCTTGTCATCTGATAACATAGTTAACACTACATCACAATTTTCTACCAGTTCCTGCGGACTGTTGGCCGAACCGGCACCGGCTTCATTCAATGCCTGTTCCTTATTTTTTGTACGGTTGAAAACAGTTACTTTAAAACCTGCTTTTAATAAATTTTTTACCATTGGGTTGCCCATATTTCCTAATCCAACCCAACCTAATTTTAATGTACTCATGATCTGCTTGCTATCAATTTTTTAAAATAAATGTATGTTTTAGTATTTTACTTAGCGATTGAATTAAAATTATTGTATTTCTATTGCTGCTAAATCCAGCTCCATAAACTTAGCAGTTTTATCGGGGTTATCCCGGTATTGCGTTATTTCATAAAATCCCAACTTTCGATAAATTGTAATGGCATTGTGAAGCCTGTCAATCGTGTCAAGACGCATTCTTTTATAGCCATATTCTTTTGCCTGTTTGATGATTGCTTCACTAAGCAGTTTGCCAAAACCTGATCCATGAAATGGTGGATAAACAAACAGGCGTTTCATTTCGCAAATACCTTGCTCCAGCTTTCTAAATGCTACTCCTCCTATAATTTCTTCCTCATTCTTTAAATAAATATAACATCCATCCGGAGGTGAATACATCACTGCAAATTCATCATATTCCTTTTTAGTATTTTGAAAACTAAGGTCTATATTTAACCAACTGATGTAGTCAGAAGTGATTGATTTTGCAATATCAAAATCCTGCTCAGTGCTGCAACGGCTTAATTGAATATTTTCCATTGTAAGTAAAATGTTAATGGTTATTTGAAGAACCTAATACTCCAGTTTTTTCAGAGAAGGCGCTTTTATCCAGGTGGCTATTACTACAAAAATTGTCATACAACCACCAAATACAACCGATGGGATTACACCCATTAATTTAGCTGCAACACCACTTTCAAACTGGCCTATTTCATTACTGGAATTGATAAACATCGAGTTTACGCTCATTACCCTGCCCCGCAATTCGTCGGGTGTTTTTAGCTGCATGACATTGCCTCTTACCACAACACTTACCCCATCAAAAATACCACCTGCCAATAATGCAAAAAACGATAACCAATACCATTTTGAAAGCCCAAAAATGATGATGCTGATTCCAAAAAAAGCTACGGCAAATAATAATTTAATGCCTTGTTTTTTCTTCATAGGGCTAAGGGTGAGGCCGATTACCATTGAGATAGAACCGATATCACTTGCTGCGTTTAGCCAGCCAAACCCAATAGGGCCTACATGTAAAATATCTTTTGCATATACGGGTACCATGGCTACGGCGCCGCCAAATAAAACAGCAAAAAGATCAAGAGTAATGGCGCCTAATACTTCTTTTGTTTTGAAAACAAATTTTAAACCTTCGGCAACAGCTTCCAGCGTTTTCTTTTCTGCGCTGATGCCCGGCGGTTTTGGTGTTAACCTTGTTAATAGTAAAAAGCCAATAATAACAAGCGAACTAATAACGATGAATGTTCCGGTAACATGGAGCCATGCAATTAAAAATCCTGCCGCGGCATGTCCTGTTATGCTGGCTATTAACCAACTGGTAGAACTTAGCTGGGCGGCAGGTATCAATAAATTTTTTGGCACCAGGGAAGCAATGATGGCGCCAAAGCTTGGCCCCGAAAATGCCCTGATAGCACCCGTAATAAAAATAACACTGTAAATAAAAATAATAATGAGCTTGGTGCCAAATTGCTCCTTAAACCAATCGGAAGATGCACCCAGTAAAATAAATGTACAAATGGCGTATAAAAAAACTGTGATGAGTAAGAGCCTTCTTTTTTCGCTTTTATCAATTACGTACCCTGCATATAAAGCCAGGCCGATTGCTGGTATGGCTTCTGCAAGACCAATCATACCGATGTAAAATGCATCGCCGGTTAATTCATAGAGCCACCACGATACCAAAGTACCCATCATTCGGAGCCCCATGATAAATACAAAACGGCCCATAATAAAATTTCTGAATTCGGCTATTTTTAAAACTGCGAGGGGAGAAGTATTCAACTACTAAAAGATTAGTGATGTTGCAAAAGTAAAAAACTAATGGGCAATATAGATATATAAATAAATTACGGCAGGCTAATAAAGTGTTGGCCATCTTCATATTCTTTATCCAAAGCAGCAACGATAATTTTTAAATGTTCATCATTGCTTAAAAAATCTGCATTGGAAGTATCCACAAAAAGCGTTTTAATATTATGCTGTTTTATGTATTGGGTATAAGTTTCCTGTAATTTAAAAAGGTATTCATTGGCAATGCCCTGCTCATACAGGCGATTGCGTTTTTTAATATTTTGCTGCAAAATATTTACCGGCGAATGCAAATATATCAGTAAATCGGGTTGGGTTATTTGTGGATTAACAATGTCGAATAATTTTTGGTATAGCCTGAATTCTTCAGTAGGTAAATTTACCTTGGCAAATAAAAGGCATTTGGTAAAAAGATAATCAGAAATAGTAATGTTCTGAAACATATCTTTTGTTTGCAAAAGGTGTTTCAGTTGTTTGTACCGCTCGGCCATAAAAAATAATTCCAGCGGAAAAGCATACTGTTGCTGGTTTTCATAAAACTTTGGCAAAAAAGGGTTGTCTGCAAATTCTTCCAATATCAGCCTTGCATTAAAATGTTTGCTTAACAAATGTGCCAGCGTGGTTTTGCCTGCACCGATATTTCCCTCTATTGTAACAAAATTGTACTTCATATTTTATAAAGCCGAAAATAAGTTGAATAAGTAATTGCGCAATTAAAACTTTTTAACATCCAGTGTATCTGTACAATCAATTAATAACTTATGAATGGTTTTATGGGTTACCGGGTGTGTAAAACCGGGTGATAGTTCATTCAGTGGAACCAATACAAACCTGCGGTTTTCAATTTGCGGGTGCGGAACATCCAGGGTTTTTTCGGCAATTATTTCTTTGTTGAAAAATAAAATATCAATGTCAATTATCCGGGGTGCATTTTTTTTTGTCCTTACCCTGCCCATTTTATTTTCAATAGCCAAAATTTTTTTAATAGTTTCTAAAGCAGGCAGGTTGGTTTCTACAATTATTACCTGGTTCAAAAAATCGGGCTGGTTATTATTGCCCCATGCAGCAGTAGAGTACAATTTACTTTTACGGATAATAGTACCAATTTGTTGGGTAATGTTTTTTATAGCGATGGATAACTGCCGTTGGGGGTTATTCATGTTGCTGCCAAGAAGGAGATAAGTTTTATTCATCTTTTAAAAACAGTCTTTTATCAAACAAAAATTTGTTTACCAGTAAAATTTTTACTTTTTTAAAATCACTGTGTGCAGGATTGATGATATAATTATTTTCCTCATCAACAATTGCGGAAGGAACTTTTAGCAATAATGATTTTTTCGATTTTATAAATTCGTCGCCCATCCATTGGGTATATCCAATATCATCTTTCCATTCTTTTTTTAATTTATCGGTAGAGATTGATAACGGTTGCGCAGCTGTTGGTATATCTATTTTAATAAGATGATAAGTTAAAGGGATAGTCTGGATAGTTGTTCTCACCAGTATCTCTAATATGGCCAATGAAATATTTTCTGTTGTATACAAAACAGGCAATCCCACCGAGTTCCACCTGCCACCAAACAATTTGGCACCGGTACCACTCAGGTCGTTTTTATACATTTCAGTAACTAACCTGTAAATAATCATGCAAGTATACCATGTTGAATTCTTCCTAATTGGGTTAATACCATTTGAATGCCATGGGTGGTGGTTAAAGATTCTAAAGAAAGGCCTCCCTCCAGCATCAATGGTTTTTGTTTTAGCCACTGATAGAATAAATCGGTTTTGCCGAAAGTTATTTTTCCTTCATTAATTACCTGGGCTATTTGTAAGGCCCTGTCCGCATTGATAGGGGCAAAACTTCCGTTATTTTTTGCATACCGCTGCAGGGTACGTTCGCTAACATGCAATATGGATGCCCATTCTGTTTGTGTAAAGGGAACTTTATCGGCAATTTTTTTAAATTCAGTGTAGGTAAAATTGTTTATAGAAGGAATTATTTTTACTGTTCGGTTATATACAGCTTCTGGTTCTTCTACTTTACTAACTTTAGTGTTTTGCGTATAAGGTTTTGTTTTTTTTGGTGGTATTTTCTTTTCCATAAAACGTCATTTGTCATACAAATATACGTCACATGTCGCTAATTTACAAATTTTTTTTAAACCTTTTTTACAAATAGCTTTACGGCTCAAATTTATTGAATGCAACAGTATAGTCAGTTAAGGGCCATGTTGGCCATCACTAAGGGCAGTCTAAAATCAATCTTCAGAAGCCCATCGGCAGTAGTATTTAGTTTTGTTTTTCCCTTCGTATTTATATTGGTCTTTGGTTTTATAGGTGATAACGGCGGTGTACCAGTTTATAAAATAGCACTGAATAAAAACTGTGATACCACCAATGCATTGTACGATTCAATAAAAACAACCAACAGGATAAAAATTGTGCGTTTCAATAATGAGCGTGAGCTACATGAAGACATTGTAAAAGGAAAGATAACAGGTGTTTTTAATATCATAAAAAACTCAACCCAGGTTCCGGCATATACTTATACATTGTCAACCACCAGTGCAAGCAATGATAAGTGGCCACAATTTATGCCCCTTGTAAGCGGCATTGTAAATAAAATAAGTAATACAATATATACAAACAGGCCTACCTACGCCATCCCCGATTTTGATTATGCAAGGGATGTACAGCAAATACGGCAATACAAAACAATTGATTTTATATTGCCAGGGCAATTAGGTTTTTCTTTATTAAGTTCTGGTGTGTTTGGTGTAGCGTTTATGTTTTTTAATTTAAGGAATACATTGGTATTAAAACGTTTTTTTGCAACGCCTATCAGCAGGACTTATATTGTTTTAGGAGAAGGTCTGGCAAGGGTAATATTTCAAATGCTTACTGCCATTGTAATCATTTTAGCCGGAAGGTTTCTTTTTGGGTTTACACTAATTAATGGATTTGAAACATTATTGGAAATGTTATTATTAAGTTTTATTGGTTTAATAGTTTTTATGGGTCTCGGCTTTATTGTAAGCGGGCTTGCAACAAGCGACAGCAGTATCCCTCCATTTGCTAATTTACTTACACTGCCACAATTCTTGTTAGGAGGAACATTTTTTTCAGCAGATGCATTTCCAAAATGGCTACAACCTATATCAAAAGCATTGCCGCTTACACATTTAAACACCGCCATGAGGTCGGTAGCTTTTGAGGGCCAAAGCCTTTGGGATGTAAAAAGCGAAATTGGTATTTTATTATTGTGGGGTATTGTGGTATATGCGGTAGCTATCAAAGTTTTCAAATGGGAATAATATGATGCGTTTTATAAAAGCATTTCTTTTTGGAATTACAGGATTATTTATAGTAATAACATTGCTTTCTCTATTGATACCTTCTCATGTAAAAGTATCAAGAATAGTAGTTATTAATAATACTGCTATTAATAAAATAAATAAGCAAATAGTTGATTTAAAAGAGTGGAAAAACTGGCACCCTGTTTTTAAACCTGGTGCGGCTGTTATCAATTTTGGTACTATTACTGAAGGTAACAATGCAGGTTGTGATATTATATTCAACAACAAAACCACCCATCTTATAATCAACTCTGCAGATTCTTTTTCTGTAAAATTTACTTTGCAATCGCAGGGCGAAAATAGTATTGAAAATAATATTTTTTTAACGCCTTTACCGACTCAACAAGCTGTACAGGTTGAGTGGCAGGCAATAAACAAATTACATTGGTACCCATGGGATAAATTTTATGCCATCTTTATTGATAAAATATCCGGCCCCGGTTATGAAGCTGCTTTAAATGGACTAAAGAATTTTATAGAAAAGAATCCATAGTTATTTACAGCTATTCAAAAAAATTTATCTGAGTAACAAAAGTAAAGTTGGTCATCGTTGCGATTTGCCCGCCGATGAGGATCGTCCCGTTTGTTTTTTCACCCCCAGGAGCATCTTCAAAATTGTTACAATAAAATCGAAATCGAAACATCCAGTATCCAGCTATTTAAATTATTTTACAGTAAATGCAAGCCCTGGCAACAAATACTTGTCAGACTGATGATATGAAGTGGGTGCTGGATATAAGTTTACAATTTTTAATAAAACGCATATTGGTTTTAGCGCTGGGGATTCTTATAAACAATTAAAAGAAAAAATATAATTTTTATACGATTTTCCAACCCCCGAGCAAACTAATAATTATGAGTACGGGCGCATATCCATAAAATTTAACTGGTGGTTGCTATAAATTTAAGATTGCGTTTAATACCTTCAAATTTACTACGCTTGATGGGTGAGTTTTTAAAGATGAGTTTAAAATTTTCTTCTGTCAATTCTTCCCAATCAGAAGTGGAGAAATTTAAAATGGCGGGGATGGGGGTAAAATTTATTTCATTATTTGGTTTGCTAAAGCGGTTCCATGGGCATACATCCTGGCAAACATCACATCCAAACATCCAGTTATCAAATTTTCCTTTCATAGCACCAGGTATCAATGCATCTTTTAGTTCAATAGTAAAATAGCTGATACATCTGCTGCCATCAACAACCTTATCAGGCAGTATCGCTTCTGTAGGACAGGTATCGATACATTTGGTACAGGTGCCACAATAATCCTTTGCAACACCAGCATCATACTCCAGTTCTACATCCACTATTAATGTGGCAATAAAAAAGAAACTGCCGCTTTGTTTATTGATAAGGTTCCCATTTTTACCAATCCATCCCAATCCGCTTTTTTGTGCCCACGTCCTCTCTAATACCGGTGCGCTGTCTACAAATCCACGGCCATTGATATTACCCACTTCAAGTTTTATGAGCGCTATCAATTGTTTTAATTTCTCCCTTATTACTTCATGGTAATCGTTGCCATAGGCATATTTTGCAATCTTTGGGGCTTCATTTTTTTGTTGCGATGCAGGAAAATAATTCATCATTAATGTAATAACAGACTTTGCTCCCTGTACTAATTTAGATGGGTCGATACGCATATCAAAATAATTTTCCATGTATTGCATTTTGCCGTGCATACCTTTACTGAGCCAGCTTTCCAGCCTTCGGGCATCATCATCCAAAACCTGCACTTTTGAAATACCACAATAATCAAAGCCAATATTTTTTGCGGTATTTTTTATGCTATTGCTTATTTGCAAAGAAGTCATATTATAAATATATTTTGGCGCAATAATATTATCCTTACATTAGCGTTTTAAACCCCAAAACCCAACAGCCACATGAAATATCCAGTAAAACTTTCCGCCGCATTATTATGCGGTTTGTTTTTTCATTTCTCCATTGTAGCACAAGACAAATTACCAATAAAATTTGGAAAGGTAGCCATTGAAGATTTTGATGTAAAATCTGCTTTGATAGATTCAAGCACCAATGCCGTGGTTGTAGCTGATCTCGGCAGTTCTGAATTTATTGCCAACAGCAGTGAGCTTACTTTTTCTTTAATCTTTAAAGAAAAAAAACGCATTAAGATCATTACAAAAAATGGGTTTGCTGCTGCCACTATTACTATTCAACTATATGTATCAGGAAACAAAACTGAAAAACTGGATGACCTTGATGCTTTTACCTACAATGTTGAAAATGGTAATGTACTTAAAACTAAAGTAGAAAAATCTGCTGTGTTTACAGAAAAACATGATAAAAACTGGATATATAAAAAATTTACTTTCCCGGCATTAAAAGAAGGCAGTATTATTGAATATTCGTACGAGGTAAAATCAGATTTCTTTTTTAACCTGCAGCCCTGGAAATTTCAAGACGAATACCCGGTATTGTGGAGTCAGTATGATGCAGGTATTCCTGAATTTTATAAATATGTAATTCTATCGCAAGGCTATCAACCTTTTTTTATTAATAAGGTTGATAAATCGAATGCATCATTTTCATTCACTGAGCGTATAGAAAGAAAAGACCTCGGTGACAATAGAGTGGGAGCTGCTACAAATTCTTTTAAAGTAGACGGCATGGTGGATTACCATACCTGGGTGATGAAAAATGTACCTGGCCTTAAAGAAGAGCCTTTTACAACTACCATTCGGAATTCGATTGCGAAAATAGAATTTCAGTTAAATGAGGTGGCATTTCCTAATGCTCCCTCCCACAACTATATGGATACCTGGCAAAGTGTAAGTGAAGAATTGAGAAAGGACGATGAGTTTGGTGTACCAATCAATAAGAGCAATAACTGGCTCGATGACGAGGTAAACGGCATAGTAAAAACAGCGGCAAGCCAAAAAGAAAAAGTAAAAAAAATATTTGAATATGTACGGGATCATTATAGTTGCAATGGCAATACCGGATATTCTACTAATGCCACATTAAAAGATGTAGTTAAAAATAAAAATGGATCTGTAGGAGATATTAACCTGTTGCTGATAGCAATGTTGCGGAACCAAAAAATAGATGTTGATCCGGTAATTCTCAGCACCAGGGACCATGGCTTTGTGCATGAATTTTATCCGTTAATGGGGCGATATAACTATGTGATTGCAAAAGTAAATATTGATAATGAAGTTATGTACCTTGATGCAACAGAACCGCAGCTTGCTTTTAATAAATTGCCATTGCAGGTATATAATGGCCAGGCCAGGATTATTAGTACAGAGGCACTGCCGGTTTACTTTGTTGCAGATTCTTTAAAAGAATCAAGTAATACAATGGTTATAATTATCAATAATGATAAGGGCGGAATGGAAGGAGGTTTTACCAGTAAACCCGGCTATTATAACTCGCTTGGCCTTCGTAATAAAGTAGCAAAAACAACAATAGAAGAGTATAAAAAAAGTATCAGGGAAAATTATGCAGAAGAAATAGAAATAACCAATGTAACTATTGACTCTTTGAAATTATTAAATGAACCCATTGCTATTAACTATGATATGAAGCTAAAAGCATTTGGCGATGCTGATATTGTGTATTTTAATCCCATGCTTGCTGAGGCAAAAAAGAAAAATCCCTTTGTTGCAGCAGAGCGTTTTTACCCGGTTGAAATGCCTTATACCATTGATGATATCTACACTTTTAATATGGAAATACCCAAAGGTTATAAAGTAGATGAATTGCCAAAATCTGCACGGGTTATGTTAAATGAAACTGAAGGCATGTTTGAATACTTAGTATCTGCAAGTGAAACCAGCATACAGATGCGGCGCAGGCTGGTAATAAAAAAAGCAAATTTTGCAAACGAAGATTATCAGACACTGAGGGATTTTTACGGTTTTATGGTAAACAAGGAAGCAGAACAAATTGTGTTTAAAAAAATTAAGTAGTTATGAAATTCACGATACTGCTTTTTGCTGTTTTTATTTATGGCCTTGCCCAGGCACAGGAATACAATGCTTTTTTTATACCCGATTCTTTACGTAAAGATGCTGATGTGGTAAAGCGGAATGAAGAATATATTCTCACTATTAAGTCATCTTCCAGATATACTTTATACGAAAAACATGTGTATACAATTTTAAATCCGGTGCTTAAGCGCTATGCCCGCTATACAACCCATTATGATAAATTTACCAGCATTAATTCAGTTTCGGGTAAACTGTATAACAGCATGGGTAAGCAAATAAAAAGCACAAAAAAAAGCGACTGGGAAGATAGGAGTGCTACTGATGGTTTCAGCCTGCTTATAGATGACAGGTACAAGGAGAATGAATTTTATGATGCTGAATATCCTTATACAGTTGAATACGAGGAAGAGGATGAAAATAACGGAACAATGTTTTTTCCAGGATGGATGCCACAGACTAACCCCAGAATGTCTGTTCAAAACAGTAAGTTTACCATTATTGCACCAGCGGGTTATCATGTACGGTATAAACAGGTAAATGGTAAAGGCGCACCGGTGATCACTCAGAAGAACAATGTAAAAACTTATACATGGGAGATAAAAAATATCACCGCAAAAAAGCAGGAAGTATCCGCACCCCCGTTTAGTGAAATTACTCCCGTAGTATTTTTTGCCCCATCTTTATTTGAAGTAGATGGATATAGCGGTGATATGTCAACATGGGAAGGATATGGCAAATTTATGTACAAACTTATAAAAGGAAGGGATGTTTTGCCAGAGACAATTAAATTGAAAGTACATGAATTGACAGATACCATAAAAAATGAAAAACAAAAAATTTTTGCATTATATGATTTTCTGCAAAAAAATACAAGGTATGTAAGCATTCAATTGGGTATTGGTGGGTGGCAGCCTTTTGAAGCATCCTATGTTGCAGAAAAAAAATATGGCGATTGCAAGGCACTTTCAAATTATATGATTGCCTTGCTAAAGGAGGCAGGTATTAAAGGAAAATATGTAGAAATATATGGAGGGCAATCTCCGCCACCTTTTATAGATGATTTTTCTTTTTTTCAGAGTAACCACGTAATAGCCTGCGTACCCCTTGCCAAAGATACAATCTGGCTGGAATGTACCAGCCAGACAGTGTCTCCGGGTTATATGGGCAGTTTTACCGGCAACAGAAAAGCCATCATTATTGATGAAACAGGTGGCCATATTGTAAATACGCCTGTTTATAAAGTGGTTGATAATTTACAGGTACGGATTGTAAAGGCGGTAACGGATGAACAGGGAAATCTTACAGCAGATATTACAAACAGGTACACAGGCTTACAACAGGATTTTCCTCATTCATTAATGTACGAAGCATCAAAAGAAGAAAGAGAAAAATATTTGAACCAAATGTTTAACCTGCCTACCTACCAGGTAATAAAAAATAATTATAAAGACAACAAGGGTATTATTCCTTCTGTAGATGAATACCTGCAAATTCAATTAAATAATTATGCAAATATTACGGGTAAAAGATTATTTATTTTCCCCAATATATTTGGAAGGGCCACAGAAAAATTAACAGCAGATACAAACAGGCAATACGATTATATCATAAAAGACCCTTACAGGGATATTGATTCTATCGAAATAAAAATACCAGGCGGGTACAAACCGGAAAGCCTTCCAAAAGATATTTCCCTGCTGACAAAATTTGGAAAATATGTTTCTTCTGTAAAAGTATTGGATGACAAAATTATTTACTACAGGCTTATGGAACAATATAGTGGCCGTTTTGCAGCCAAAGAATATAATGACCTTGTTATATTTTATCAGCAAATTTACAAAGCTGACAGAAGTGGTGTAGTAATGGTTAAAGCTGAATAATTCTACAGGCGTTTTGCAAAATTTATCATTTACAATTATCCGTTATTTGTTCATCGATGGTTTTTTTTAATTCCAAATAAAAATCCTTCTTCTCTTCATTCAGTAAACTCTTTACAAATACAATACAGGCATAACCTCTGCACTTGTCAATATAAGGCCATGTGCCAAATAAGCCGGGGCAGCTTATAACAATACTGTTTCCTTTTGCATCCTTTTCCTGTATCCACTCTCCTAAGCCATATTCAAACCCTTCTGCAACCTTGGGTGTATATTTTTTTGGAATATTGTTAGTGTGTATGGTTTGCATTTGAATTATTGCAGCTTCACTTAAAACCCGCTTACCCATAAAAGTTCCCTTTGCTAAAATCATATTTAAAAAATTCATGTAATCCCCAGCTGTAGAAACTGCTCCGCCCGATGGGTTAACCGCATTATCATCTTCAGGAGAAAAACTGCTGTACTTCATATTTAGTGGATTAAAAATCCGTTGTTTCATTAATACCTCAAACGGCTTTTTAGAAATAATTTCCAGCACACGTGCTGCAATATTTAAACCTATGCCTCCGTAATAAAATGCTGTACCAGGATTGTCGGCAATTTCTTTTTTTGCAAATGAATTTACTTCTTCTTCCAGTGATTCAAATTTATTACGTGCAAGCATTTTTGCAAGTGTTCTTTTGCTATCTGCAATACCCGTTTCCTGTGCCAGGCATTGTCGGATGGTGATATACGATTTACCATAAGTCTCATAAATGGGTAAATAAGTACTAATTCTTGTATCTAATGAAAGTTTGCCTTCATCAACAAAAGTCATCACTAATGCTGCTGTTAACCATTTGCTGCAACTGGCAACCGATGCTTTGGTCTTTACTGTAAAATCGCCCATCTGTTTTTGATATACTATTTTGCCATCTTTATACACCATTGCCACCAAGTCAATACCCAATTTTTTTTGATTGGCTGTCAGTAATTTGTCAACATCGGCAAAATTATATTGACTCCTGCCGGGCAGACAGAGTAGCAGTAAACCTAATGCCAGCATGAACTTTAGGCAGTTTAATTTAAACGGATACGACATAATTACCTATATTTTAACTTGGATAAAGATTTGACTATTGTATAAAGTTATTTTAAATTAAATAACCAACAGCAGTAGTTTGTTCAGGCTGGTTGTTCTTTCACACTTTCTTAGGTTTTTTTATATGCAGGAAGTAAATTTAATTACGAATAAACAGAAAATCATTAACAAGACTTAATCACGACTAATAAAATTATCCATACATGAATTTAAATAATTTCACCATCAAGGCACAGGAGGCCATTGCTCAATCGCAGCAATTGGCATTTAATAATAAAAACCCAAACATAGAAACAGAGCATTTACTAAAAGCTTTGTTAAGCGAACAAGATTCCCCCATTGAGTTTCTGCTGAAGAAAAACAATGTGAACGTAAATTTTGTAGAATCAAAAATTGACGAAAGCATTAACAAACTTCCTAAAGTACAAAGCGGCGAACCCGCACAATCTGTAAGCAGGGATATGAATAGTGTTGTATTAAGGGCCACAGCCGCACTAAAAACTTTTGGCGATGAATTTGTAAGTGTGGAATATTTATTGCTGGCTGTTTTGCAGTGCAATGATAATAGTGCCAAATTATTGAACGATGCAGGGCTTACTGAAAAGGGTTTGATTGCTGCTATAAAAGACCTAAGAAAGGGTTCCACCATTTCTTCTCAAACCGAAGAAACACAATTCAATGCATTGAATAAATATGCAAAGAATTTAAATGAAATGGCAAGGGCCGGAAAGCTGGATCCTGTTATAGGGCGTGATGAAGAAATTAGAAGAACCCTGCATATTTTATCAAGAAGAAGTAAGAACAATCCCATTTTAGTGGGTGAACCTGGCGTTGGTAAAACAGCCATCGCAGAAGGTTTGGCTATGCGTATTGTAAATGGAGATGTGCCGGAAAATTTAAAGTCAAAAATAATATTTGCATTGGATATGGGCCAGTTAATTGCCGGTGCCAAATACAAAGGTGAGTTTGAAGAAAGGTTGAAAGCTGTTGTAAAAGAAGTTGCCGGAAGCGATGGGGACATCATTTTATTTATAGATGAAATTCATACACTTGTTGGCGCAGGCGGAGGGGATGGCGCAATGGATGCAGCAAATATTTTAAAACCAGCTTTGGCAAGAGGAGAGTTAAGGGCGGTGGGTGCTACCACCCTAAGTGAATACCAAAAATTCTTTGAAAAAGACAAAGCATTGGAGCGCCGTTTTCAAAAAGTATTTATTGATGAGCCAAATGTGGAAGACGCTATTTCTATCCTGAGGGGTTTAAAAGACAGGTATGAATCTTATCACCATGTATTGATAAAAGATGAAGCAATTATTGCTGCGGTTGAATTATCGCACAGGTATATTACCGATCGTTTTTTACCAGATAAAGCCATTGACTTAATTGATGAAAGTGCAGCAAAACTCAGGTTAGAGATGAACTCTATGCCAGAAGAATTAGACAAACTGGAAAGACAGATAAGGCAGCTGGAAATTGAAAGAGAAGCTATTAAGAGGGAGAATGATAAAGCAAAATTGAAAGAGCTTAATACAGAAATAAGCAATCTTGCTGTAGAACGTGATACTTTTAAAGCAAAGTGGCAGCAGGAAAAGGAAGTAGTCGAAAAAGTACAAACTGCAAAAACTGCAATAGATAATTTAAAAGCTGCTGCAGAAAAAGCAGAGCGTGAAGGAGATTATGGCCGGGTAGCAGAAATAAGATATGGTAAAGTGCAGGAGCAGGAAAAGATTATAAAAGAACAAACCAAACTATTGGATGGCATAAGCGAAAAGCGTTTGCTAAAGGAAGAAGTTGATGCGGAAGATATTGCAGCGAGTATTGCCAAAGCTACCGGCATCCCGGTATCAAAAATGTTACAAAGTGAAAAGGAAAAGTTGCTGAACCTTGAAGTAGAGTTGCATAAAAGAGTTGTGGGGCAGGATGAAGCAATAGAAGCCGTAAGTGATGCAATACGCAGAAGCAGGGCTGGTTTGCAAGACCCCAAGAAACCGATTGGTTCATTTATATTTTTGGGTACAACAGGCGTGGGCAAAACAGAATTGGCAAAAGCACTGGCCAATTATTTGTTTGATGATGATAGTATGATGACGAGGATTGATATGAGTGAATACCAGGAAAAACATTCTGTCAGCAGGTTAGTAGGTGCACCTCCCGGTTATGTAGGTTACGATGAAGGAGGTCAATTAACAGAAGCGGTAAGACGCAAGCCGTATAGCGTAGTTTTATTGGATGAAATTGAAAAAGCGCATCCGGATGTTTATAATGTGTTGTTACAGGTATTGGACGATGGCCGACTTACTGATAATAAAGGAAGGGTGGTGAATTTTAAAAATACCATCATTATTATGACAAGTAATATGGGTAGCAATATTATTCAGGAAAATTTTGAAAAGATAAGTGATGAAAATAAAGAAGGAGTAGTTGAAAGTACCAAGGCAGAAGTAATGAATTTGTTAAGGCAAACCATACGGCCGGAATTTTTAAACAGGATAGATGAAGTGATAATGTTTCAGCCATTGATGAAGAAGGAGATAAAAGGAATTATTACCATACAATTGGATATACTGAAAAACTTGGTTGCCAAAAGCGGGATACAACTTGAATTTAGTGATTATGCCCTGGATTACCTTGCTGAGAATGGTTACGATCCTCAATTTGGGGCAAGGCCATTAAAAAGGCTTATTCAAAAAGAAATTGTTAACCAGTTTAGCAAAAGGATATTGGCCGGGGACATCGACAAAACAAAACCGGTTTTAGTAGATGTTTTTGATGGGGTAGTAGTTTTTAGAAATGAGGCCGTTACCGAAAAGACCAAAGAAAATAAAGTTAAAGCTGGTTAAATAAAAGTTATTAGTAAAAAAAATTAAAATATAAGTACTTGGTTATCAGTATTGTGGATAAACTGTTAGGGAATTATATTTAGATGGTAGTGAAAAAAAGGTAAAAAATATTACCTTCAAGCCCTTACCCAATCTATATAACAGGTGTTTATATAAAAAATAGAACAAATTACCTGTTAAAGTGTTTTTATTATTACATGTTGTAAACTGGGTAATTAGGGGTTACAACATACAAATAAATTATATATTATGGCATTCAAAAAAGAAGTGGTTGAAATTATTGAACCGAGGGATGTATTTGTTGGAAACATTAATGCACCCGTAACATTAGAAGAATTTGGCGAGTATGAAAGTGAGGTTTGTGCAAAAGCTAACGAAGTAGTAAAACAGCTGTTGGTAGAATATGAAGGAAAAATGCGTTTTAATTTCAGGCATTTTCCAATGACAAACATACACCAACGTAGTTTAAAAGCAGGAGAAGCTTCAGTAGCTACTGCTCAGGATGGCAAATTCTGGGAAATGCACAATATCCTTTTTGCCAATCGCAGAAATCTTGGTACAACCAGTTTAAAACTGCATAGCAGGGAAGCTGGCGTACAAAACAAGCGTTTTTTAGATGAACTGGTAAATGCTACTTATGGCTGGCAGGTTCAGGGCGATATGCGTGAAGGTATTAACCGTGGAGTAAAAGATGTTCCTACTTTTTTCGTAAACGGGGAGCGTTTTACCGGTAAGGTAACCTACGATGAATTAAGTAAAGCTGTAGAAGCGGCATTAAAAAAAGTTAAGAAAAAAGCACCTGCAAAAGCAAAAGCATAAATTAAAAGACCCCGATAATTTTATCGGGGTCTTTTAATTTAAAAAATAACTATCTTATTTTATGGTGCTTTTGCCAATTACTAAATTTTCCAGGTTTTGTTCTCCAAAATAAACCTTGCAGATACTTGAAGCTTCTTTAAGTAACTCCTCTATTTTTGGTTGTTTGTTTCCCAATAAACTATAGGCTTTTTTTGCAGCATCGGCTTCTGTTGATTTAGTTGTTTGCAGTACTGCTTCTTTAACAGCAATGGCATGTAAGCCTTTGTCTTTTATTTTACCTAATGCTGCAATCATCCAGCTAAGTGAATAGAAGTAGTTTTGTTCAAGCAATAAAAAATACCTGTTATCGCCAGCATCGGGCATTTTGTTGAATACAGAGCCCGTTATTTCTTTAGTAAGGTATTTTGCCAGATGTTTTGGCGTGGTTTTATTTTTACTAAGCTGTATACAGCCCAGTAATGCTTGTGGATAAATACTCAACCAGCGCAGCTTACGCCTTAGTTCATGTACATCGGCTTCAACATTATCAAAATGAAATGCATCGGTTTGTATAAATTCGGTTATATCGTAAATAGCTTCCCCATAAAATTCATTGATTGCTTTTATCTCTTCTTTTTCATGAAGCCAGTCTGCCTCATTTAATTTGCCCTGTACTTTTTTAATACGGCTGTTATCGGGTGATATCCATTTTTTTTCAACCAGTATTTCATTAAGGCTTTGTATTTTTTCCCTTGTTTGTGCCAGTAAATAGCTGGTAATTTCAGCTGGTATTTTATTAATGGTACTAACATCTTTTGCGATATTATCATAATAATCTATGGCGCCGATTGTATCTTCCAGTAATTTAAACTGGTCTTTCAGTTTGGTAAATTTATTTTTATTATGAATTTGTGCGTACATTTTGCACAAGGCCTCCAGCATAAATAAAGTGGTACGGGCATCATTTTTATACAACCATAATGCCGGGTTTTTTTGTTGAGCTGCTTTATTTAGCAGCACTTGCAGCTTATTAAGGTAATAAACAAATCTTACCGGTCCATTTATCATTTGCATATTTTAAAAGATTAAAGTAACAAGTAGTAAAAAGTTTAAATTTAAAAAGGAAGTTTCATCCGTGACCAGATTACCCGGATAGTAGATGGTCAATTATTCACCATTGACCATTCACCACTTTACCGCTCAAAAAAAGCCACGCTGCCACCTACCCAGTTTTTATCTTTGTTATACCGGGTGCCAATCATTTTACCTTTACTTAACCTTGATAAATTGTGCACTGCTATTGGCCGGGGCCAGTCTTTTTTCCAAAAATAAAATAGCCTTATCTCTCCCTTAGCGGGAATATCGGGTGTTTCAATTACATCGGCATATTTTACCTTTCGTTGCAATATCCAGTTTTCCGGATCGGTAACAGCATCAATATCTTTTTTTGTAACATCAATAATTACGCCCATGCCCGCAAAAGAAAACAATGGCTTTAATACATAATTTTCCAGCTTAGCAGGCAGCTCTTTTAATTCATTTAAATAAAATGTTGGTGGTACATAAGGATTGTCAATTAGCGGCAAAGTGTATTTGCTAATGCGGTAAAACCAGTTGGGGTGGGGTATCCATTCAACATCCCATGGATGGGTAATATCAATGATATTGCCCAGGTCTTTTTGCTGATGAAGGTCATCAAAAATAAGCCGGTTATAGATTTTTTTTATGAGTATTTTTTCTCGATTATTTTCATAAAATAGTTGATTGCCTTCGCCAATCAATTTAGTAAGGCAAACAGTTTTTATACCCAGTGTATCTTCTGTACAGTAAAAATCTATCCTTGTTTTTTGCTGCTCCGGATATATTTCCAACAGGATAACATTTTCCGGATTGGCATCACCCACAATTATTTCTTTTAATAATTGCAGGTAGCTGGCTTCTGTATACCCATTTAAATAAGCATCGTAGTTAGCGGGTACATTGGCATACCTTCTTGTAATAGCCGTATGAAAAGCCTGAAATGCAAACAGGGTTGGGAATCCCTGCATTTCTATTAATTGCGGCTCCAGTAAGCCATTTAGGTTTTCGCAAATACCAAAATCAAATGCAATAAATTCTGCATGGTCTTTTTCCGGAGCAACGATGCTACCCGGTGGTATTGATTTTTTTGTGAGTGTTTTAAAATCCGGAGCTACTAAAATGTCGATAATGTCTTCACAGGCATCTAGCATTTTTTGTGTAAAATCTTTTGGGATAAAAATGGGCGTTTCGGCAATCCTGAAATCCAGCGTTCCTGGATGAAGATTTTCTAACTCATGTATATATGCTGCATATTTTTCTTCCGAAAAACCTTTATTAAATGTGGCCCTTAATTCTTTTTGCATAATAGATTGTGATTAATGGTATTACGGGGATTAAAAATAATCATAATAATCATACTATGCAATCAATAAAAACAGCATTATATTTCTACAGCCTGCAAACTTTGCACAGAAAGTTGTAAAAACTTAGGCAGAATATGTTGGTAGGTAAATATGATTTTATCAGGATCATTCAATTGCTCAATCATGCTGACCCATTTTTCTTCGCCATAATTTTCAATAACAGTTTTCTTTTTTTCTGCAGTCTGAAGGTGCATACTCATCCCAACAGCATCAGCTTCGGGATGAAACTGTGTACCAATCATATATTCATTAAAACGCACGGCCATAATTGCTCTTTCCAATTGAACATGTGGGCGTTCCTTTTCGATAGCCAAAATAACAGCACCCATTTCCATTAAATTATTATGCCTTGGTTCAATAACCTGGTAGTCCCTGCTGTCTACTGCATAAAATGGGTCTTTCATCCCTTCAAAAACTATTTCTTTTTTTCCATCTTTTAGTAAGTGAATGGGAAAAACGCCGAATGCCGTACTTTTTCTTTCGCATACGGTACCAATATTATAATGCCTGCAGGCAAGCTGAAAAGAATGACATATAAAAAATACATATTTTTTTTGCACATTGGCTTCGCTGTTGTTCCATTTTTCTATCTTATGGAGCCAATTGAAATAAACCTTTTCCCATTCGCAGCCCTTACTGTCTAAAGGGCTTCCCGGGCCACCGCTGGAGATAAAAATATCATACGAAAGATCGGGCACTTCATTTTTCTGGCGCACATCAAATTCATCCCATGAAACATTGATGTTATTTGTTTCGCCAAACTGATTTAGTATTTCCCTGATGCAGCGCATTCCCTGGTTAGCGAAGCCCTCGTATAAATCAAGAATTGCAATTTGGATTTTATTTTTTTCGATAAAGGACATACTGCAAAAATAATAATTTTATTTGAGATTGATTTTCGTGTACGGGCTGTTATATGCCTGTTAAAAAATTGCCATGTATATAATCAACTACATCAACAAGGCTATTAGTTTGTTCATATACTTTTAATTGCCTGTCGGCACCCGTGCCTTGTTCCAGCATATTGTGTACATAATTAACGGCATGGCGGCTACCTAATTGCGGAACCACGTCATCTATAAAATCCAGTAACTCATAAATAAGTACCCTTGTATTCACTTCTGTTTCTTTACCAAAATCTATCATACTGCCGTCGATACCATACCTGCTGGCACGCCATTTATTTTCGTTTATTAATGCCCGTGAGTAGGTCATAAAATTAAGGTTTTGGCTGCGCAGCTTATACAGCTTTGCACACAATGCCTGAAAAAGTGCAGCAATGGCAATGGTTTCCTGCACCGTCATGGGTATATCGCAAATACGGAATTCAACGGTATTAAAAAACGGATGCACCCGAAGGTCCCACCATATTTTTTTTGCATTGTCTATGCAATTGGTCTTTACCAGTAATTTTACATAATTCTCATATGCTTCGATGCTTTCAAAATAATCGGGTATACCTGTACGGGGAAATTTATCAAATACTTTTGTACGAAAAGATTTATAGCCTGTTGTCCGGCCTTCCCAAAAAGGAGAGTTGGTACTTAATGCATACACATGTGGCAAAAAATAGCGGGCCGAATTAGCGATGTGAATGGCCATCTCCCGGTTTTCCATACCAACGTGTACATGCAATCCAAAAATAAGGTTGCTTCTTGCAGCCTCCTGCAATTCGTTTACTATCTCACTATACCTTACATGGTCTGTTATCAACTGGCTTTCCCAGTGGCTAAAAGGGTGTGTACCCGCAGCACCTAATTTTAAACCTAAACTTTCACCGATACCGCTGATGGTTTTACGTAATGTTGAAACATCCATAAATGCTTCATCAATATCCTGGCAAATATCGGTACCAACTTCTACCACAGCCTGGTGCATCTCTGCTTTAACTTTGTCTTTAATAAGTTTTTGGCCTTCATGAACAATTTTTTGCTCATGGCTTTTTAGTTCCCTTGTCACAGGATCAATTACCATGTATTCTTCTTCTACACCAATTGTAAAACCTTTGTATGATAAGTTGGCCATTTTAATTTAATTGATAATTAATAATTGATAAAAAGCAATGGATAATTGTTTAATGGATAATTGATAAATTTTAAATTCAGGGTGTTTGTTCTTTTTCGAAATACCTTTTTTTTGGATTATTTTTTAATGATAAATAACTCTATCGCCTGATAATTCAGATAGATAAAATTATAAGACTTTTCGAATTAGGCCATTATCCATTATCAATTAAACAATTATCAATTAAAACATATCCATCAATAAAGCTTTTGTTTTGCGGCGCTTCTTTTTATATACTCACCCCAGGTTAAATTATCTTCTCCCTCTTTATGCTCTAAAGCTTTTTCTATGGTGTATGTTGCAGCAGTTTCAACTACCCATTCAAAATTTTCTTCACCCACACTTCCTCTTTCCGCATCAGGTGCAGGATTACAAAAATCAATTGCATAAGGTATCCCATCTTTTAATGCCAACTCTACAGTATTAAAATCGTATCCCAGGTAATGATTTATACGCAACACTATATCTGTCATCATTTTTAATTTTTCTTCACTAGGTTTAAAGTCGGCTACATACCGTAAAGCATGCGGGTTGCGGGGTTCGTAGCTCATTATGCGTACATATTTTCCGCCAATGCAATAACAGCGGTAATACTCTTCAAAAATTATTTCTTCCTGTAGCATCATTACCAGTTCACCAGTTTCACCATGCTTTTCAAAAAAATCATTTTTATCAGTTAATTTATAAACACTCTTCCAGCCACCGCCAGCAAAGGGTTTCATATAAGCCGGAAATCCTACATAATTAAAAATACTTTCCCAATCTAATGGATATACAAGGTTGCTGAAAGATTCCCCTGTCGTATCAACGGGCAAGTCTCTTGAAGGGAGAATAACTGTTTTGGGTACAGGGACATTTATTTTTGTAGATAAACAATTATTAAAAAATTTTTCGTCAGCACTCCACCAAAAAGGGTTGTTGATTACAGCCGTACCACATAAGGCAGCATTTTTTAAAACGGCCCTGTAAAAAGGAATATCCTGCGATATACGATCTATTATTACAGCATAACCGTTGCTTACACCCTGCATTACTTTATCAATTTTTACCGGCTCTGCAATAATGCCTTCTATATTTTTGCTATTTACTCTTTGTAAAAATGCTTCGGGAAAACTTCTTTCTTTGCCGTGTAAAATTCCAATTTTTTTCATAATTGTATGTTTTATAAGAGAGTGATTGATTAAAAATATTGTTTGGCAGAAATACGCATTATCGAATGTATTTTTTTCGTTTCAATTTTCCAAATAATACTTGCGCTGCTTTTAAAAGAACAAAAGATACGCTAACTAAAAAACTTTCCTTCTCTTTGCTTATTTTTGGTGCTATGCCAAAAGAGAATACTGCGGGTATTATTACAGAACATTATGTTATTAAATCTACTTATTTAAAACGGGACGTTATAATAGATTTTTATTTGCCTTTAAATGACGTGACTCTCACCGATATAAGCCTGTTATTAATTAACGACGGGCAAGACCTGGTTACCATGAATTTTGACAAAATACTGGAAAATCTTTACCAGCAAAATGCGATTGCGCCATTACTATGCGTGGGCATTCATTGCGGTGCCGATAGAAAAAATGAGTATGCAACTGCAAAAATAATTGACTACAAAGGCCGGGGAACAAAAGCAGCCCTATATACTCAATTTGTTTTGGAGGAACTGTTACCCTTTATCCGCAAAACATATATAGTATTCACTTTTAAAGAAAAATCGTACGCAGGGTTTTCTTTAGGTGGCTTAAGCGCTCTGGATATTGTGTGGAACAATCAAAACGAGTTTGCAAAAGTTGGTGTATTCAGCGGGGCCTTGTGGTGGCGGGACAAAGACCAGAATGCCATTGATTTTGATGAATCAAAAGACCGCATCATGCACCGGCAGGTAAGGGAAGGTAAATATGCTCCCTGGTTACGGTTCTTTTTTGAAGTGGGTACACAGGATGAAACAGCAGACAGGAATAACAATGGAATTATTGATGCCATTGATGATACGGTAAGCCTGATAAGTGAATTAAAGCAAAAAGGGTACAGCGATAAAAGTATTAACTACACTGAGTTAAAAGATGGGCAGCACAATGTACCTACATGGGCAAGGGCTTTTCCTGGTTTTTTAAAATGGGGATGGGGAATGTAGTTAGGAGTTATAAATTACGAATGTGGGGTTGTATATTTTCTATTTTAAAATGTAGGATATTGTTGTTGTGTGCAGTTCTATTTCTCAAGTTTGCTTTTGAAGTATATAGTATCTTTTCCTTCTATTTCTTTTGTCAAAATTTTCATTTTCCACTGACATATATAGTAAGCGGAGCCAACATATACAATTTCTACAAAGGCGGGTGTTGTAGCAATTAATGAGTCCGTTTTCTCTAGTTTAGAATTACTCAGAGCGTTAATATACATGTCGTAATTACAATCTCTTTTCCAAATTATTTTATTCTTTAAAACTTGTCCATTTTTTGTATTCGTTTCAAGTTGAATGCTGTCAAATCTTTCAATGTCTACCTTGTCTCTTGATATTTTAGAATAGTAATAAAATGTACCATTTTTTACTTTAGTACATTCAGGTGGAGTTGTAAGATTGAACGATAAAATGGGGAATAAAAAAGCTATAATGACAATGTTAGAAATATACTTCCCCATGAGTGTTGAATTTATTGAAGTTTTTTGCGAAAAAGTATAATTCAAAATCTCACCTGTATCGTTATTGTACCAATTAGTTTATAAATATGCCATAACCCCAATTTGTAAAGTAGAATTACATTCAACATATCTCCAAATTAAATTTCATATAACTCATTACTATTTCTTACAAACTCATCTCTGTAAAAAATTTATGAAAATAGGGAATGGTTTCTATTCCTTTATAAAAATTCTCCAGGTTAAATTTTTCATTCGGGCTATGCAGGTTATCACTGTCTAAACCAAAACCCATAAAGACTATTTTAATACCTAATTCTTTTTCAAACAAAGCACAAATTGGGATGCTGCCACCGCCACGAACAGGTATTGGCTTTTTGCCAAAAGTTGCTTCCATTGCTTTTGCTGCAGCCTGGTAAGCTTTACTGTTTATCGGGGTCATGTAAGGCTCGCCACCATGGTGCTCAAATGCACTGACAGTAATACCTTCCGGTGCTATTTTATTAAAATGATCCAGCAGCATTGCGGTAATTTTTTCGGAAGATTGATTAGGTACTAAACGGGTGCTGATTTTTGCAGTAGCTTTACTGGGCAATACTGTTTTAGCACCTTCGCCCTGGTAGCCACCCCAAATTCCATTCACTTCTAATGTAGGCCTTATGCCTGTTCTTTCAATAGTGCTATACCCTTTTTCACCCCATAATTCTTTTATGCCAAGATCATTTTTATAGGTTGCTTCAACAAAGGGGGCTTCGGCCATTAATTTTCTTTCTTCAGTTGTAGAAACAACTACATCATCATAAAAACCGGGTATAGTAATATGGTTATTTTCATCATGGCAACTGGTAATCATTTTGGCCAGCATAGTAATCGGGTTGGCAACAGCGCCGCCGTAAACACCACTATGGAGGTCGCGGTTGGGGCCTGTTACAATTACTTCAATATAACTAAGTCCACGAACACCAATATCGATACTCGGCGTATCTAAACTGATTATGGCGCTGTCGCTGATCAATACACAATCTGCTTTTAATAACTCTTTATGTGTTGCTACAAATTTGCCCAGGTTGGGGGATCCCACTTCTTCTTCGCCTTCAATACAAAATTTAATATTATTGGTCAATGTATTTGTTTGCACCAAGGTTTCCAATGCTTTAATGTGCATGTACATTTGCCCTTTATCATCGCAACTGCCTCGGGCGAAAATTTTACCATCAATAATTACAGGATCAAAGGGTCCGCTTTTCCAAAGCTCCAATGGCTCTGCAGGTTGCACATCATAATGGCCATAAACCAATACAGTTGGCTTTGCTGGATCAATAATTTTTTCTGCATAAACAACAGGGTGCCCTTCCGTTGTATATATTTCTACTTTATCAACACCAGCTTGCAATAAACGTTCTTTTACAGCTTCGGCACATTTTACCATATCTGGTTTATTTTCGCTTTTGGCACTTATGCTTGGTATACGCAACAGCTCTAATAATTCATTTAAAAAACGGTCCTTATTTTTTTCCTGGTACTCCTTCCAAACTTGCATAATAATTGATATGTGTATAAAAAAAAGATATTTTTTGAGTAACGAATGTAGGTTTTTATACAACCAAAAAATCGATTTGGCTAAAAACAAAAAAATTTGGTAAATAAAATAAAAAAAGTAACGTTATAAAGATGGGACAACTATATTTGTCCTACGATTGTATTCCCAATTTATCAGCCTTTGCTTTAGTTGTATTTTTAATAATACTTCTATTGCAAAGGCTGAGTCAATTATATGAATACCCGATTATTTTTTGATTTTGATAGACTTATATTAGTGGTTCTGCAATTAAACCATATATAAAATAAAACCCGCTTATCGGCGGGCTTTATAAAAGTAAATCAGTTATAACTGAAATCGCTTTTATTTTTAAATACTTTCAAAACGTGTGTTAACTGTATTCCAGTTTAATATTTTCCAAAAGCTTGCAATATAATCTGCACGGCGGTTCTGGTATTTAAGATAATAGGCATGTTCCCATACATCTAATCCAAACAATGGAAAACCTTTTACTTCAGCAATGTCCATTAAAGGGTTATCCTGGTTAGGTGTAGATGTAATAATTAGTTTTTTATCTGATGTAATTATCAGCCACGCCCAACCACTGCCAAACCTTGTTGCAGATGCCGTGGTAAATTGTTTTTTCATTTCATCCATCGAACCAAAACTTGTGTTGATAGCTGTTAATAATTTAGCAGATGGTTGCGTGGTTGTATCAGCTGATAACAATTTCCAAAACATTTCATGATTGTAATGTCCGCCTCCATTATTACGCATTTTTACCGAATACTTCGAAATTTTGTAAAGCACATCTTCCAATGGTTTACTGGTATCGACACCTTCAGCCAAAGCAGCTTCTTTTAAATTTTTACTATAGGCCGCTGCATGTTTATTATAATGAATGTCCATGGTTAAGGTATCAATCGATGGTTCCAATGCACTATAAACATAGGGTAAAGGTTGTTGATCAAAACCTGTTGTAATAGGAGAAAAATTTGAAGTATTTGTCATATTATCAGACGCTGCTAATGCGCCAAGATTGGGCAATGTTATTAAAGCCCCAATACCTGCTAATGCAGACTGTCCGATAAAATTTCTACGTGAAGATTGTTTCATAATAAATTATTTTATTCTATAAATTTAGTTAATCTATTTCGTACGGTTCAATATATTAACAACCGGTTTAAAAAAAGGGCGGATTTTTTTGAAAAAGCGGTAATAAAATTCCTTATTAAATAAAGCAGAATCGTGCATTGCCTTGTAGGTTAAAAATACTCCAATGGGGGTTAGTACCAAAATAGCCAGCCACATACCTATCAGGGGGGTAGTAATGTTATCTTTGGCAAATTTTTCACCAAACATATTAAGCAGGTGAAAAATAAGAAAGAATAAAATAGCTACTACCAAAGGCATACCCAGCCCACCTTTTCTGATGATTGACCCGAGCGGCGCACCAATAAAAAATAATACAAGGCATGCCAGTGATAAAGAGAATTTACGGTGCCATTCAATTAAACCAATCTTTATACCATCATTTTTACTATCAACCTCTGTTCCTATTGCCTGGTAACTGGTTCTGAGGCTGTACGCTGTTGAAATGGCAGCACTATAAACGGCACTTTTGGCACTATCCGGAACCAGGTCCATAATGGCTTCAGGTTTTTTTGCGGAACCAGGAACGGGAACATTTTTCCAGATACTATCTGGTAATTGGGCGTAATGCAATTGGCTGGCAACAGCTGTATTTAAATTTACATTAAGTTTTTTGTTTTCTTTTTTTAAAGAGTCTATTGTTTGGTCCAATAACCGGATGCTCAGCATTTTGAAATCATCTTTAAAAATAGTATCTGATACATTCATCATTTGCAGAGAGCTTATATCAAATAGTTTTTTATACTCTTTAAAACTCATTCGAATAAATTCAGTGGTGGTATCCATAATGTTGCCACGCTCCTGGTAGCGGTGGCCATTTTGCAGTGTAAATTCAAGGAACCTTTTATCGGCTGATAATTTCATTGTACCCTTTTCTGCAATAATGGTATTATCCTGTAGCTGGCTCTGCTGTTCAAATATCACTACATAATGTATTGTTTTACCATCAGCGTCTTTTTTACCTATTTTTATTGCATAACCCGGAATGTATTTATAAAAAGTACCAGGTTTTAAATCAAGTGCTGGCTTCTTGTACATAATATCATAATAAACTGTTTTGAATCTTAAATTTGCATACGGAATAACATAGTTGGCAAATAGAAAAGTGATACCACAAAGTAAAATGGCTACCCAAATTAAAGGCCGCATAAACCGTAACAAAGAAATTCCTGCAGATTTTATGGCTACCAGTTCAAAGCTTTCGCCAAGATTGCCAAAAGTCATGATAGACGAAATGAGAATTGCTATCGGCATGGCTAATGTAAGCAGGGAGGCGCTGGCATACCATAAACATTCCCCGATGGTAAAAAGGTCAAGGTCTTTACCAACAAAGTCATCTATATACTTCCATAAATTCTGCATCATCAGCACAAAAAAAGTGATGAAGAACGTTACAATAAACGGTCCTATAAACGATCTGATGATGAGTGTGTCTAATTTTTTTATCATTCCCAAATCCCCGTCGGGCTAACCTTTTAATAAGTTATTTGTATCTTGGCAACAAGATGATTGACAAAACAAAAATAATGCTTTCTGCCAAGGAACTGGAATTGGTTTGTAATACCGATTGGATTTTAACTAAACATATCATTATTGAAAAAGTAATTCAACTGTTTAGTGCAATGCTTGTAATCATGCAGCAGCAAACCGCAAGGCAAAAAAATAATTTGCCGGTGGAAGTATTTATAAAAGACCCTAAAATTTCCCGGGGCGAAAACTACCGGCAGTTGCCTTATGTAATGCTTGATTATCCACGTTATTTTGAAAAACAAAATACATTGGCCATCCGCACTTTTTTTTGGTGGGGAAATTTCTTCAGCATCAATATGCAATTATCGGGGGATATAAAAACCAAGGCAACACCCAATTTAATAGCTGCCTTTTTAGAGTTGCAACAAAGCGATTATTGGGTTTGTGTAAATAATGATCCATGGCAACATCATTTTAAAGAAGATAATTATTTACCCCTTCAACAAATTACCATTGAACAATTTGGCGTTATGCTTAACCGTGAGTTGTTTGTAAAAATCGGCAAAAAAATTTCAGTCAAAAATTGGGAAACTGCCGCCCCGTTTATTGAGAATAGTTTTGGAGAGATGATACGGTTGCTAAAAAACTAATTACCCAAACGATGAAAAAGATCTTTTACCTGGTACTCCCATAACTGGCTTTGATCTTTTATATCTTTCTTTTCAGCAAAATCTTTAATGATCAGTATTGTCTGATTGGTTACTTCCGATTTGTCAATACTAAATTCAAAATATTCTCCTTTAGGCATGTGCAGCCAATGAAAACGGATATATTTATTTTCTTCACCTTCTACTAATTCTGCTTTTTCATCAGTAGCGCCGTTCCAGGAAAAGCTAAATACGCCATCCCTCTCATCAACTTTGTCTGCAAACCATTCCTGCAATCCTGCAGGGGTACTTAAAAATTCATACAAAATTCCTGGAGAACATCTAACAGGATATTCTAATGTATATAATGCTTTCTTACTCATCCAATTAATTTAAATCTGCTTTGTGTGGTGCAATAATAACAAAATAAACGTGGCAATGAAATATTTTTTCAACTATTTTTTGTTAAACAATACTGGTGCCTGCACTAAATTTCAATTATAACTTATAAAAATCAGCCAATTACAAAAAATATTTTTTGGAAACATATATTAAAAGGTATAAATTACGTTAAAGTAAATATGTTTCGTTAACCTTGTCCGTATTTTAGCTTTTAACCAATTAAAACAACCTGTTTATGAGCATGCGTCAACTCAAAATCACGAAATCGATTACGAATCGTGAAAGCCAGAGTTTAGAAAAATATTTGCAGGAAATAGGTAAGGTAGATCTGATAACTCCCGAAGAAGAAGTTAGGTTAGCCATTCGCATAAAACAAGGCGATCAGGCTGCATTGGAAAAATTAACCAAGGCTAATCTTCGTTTTGTAGTATCTGTTGCCAAACAATACCAAAACCAGGGTCTTACATTACCCGATGTAATTAATGAAGGTAATCTTGGACTTATAAAAGCAGCACAACGTTTTGATGAAACCCGCGGTTTTAAATTTATATCGTATGCTGTTTGGTGGATACGTCAAAGTATTTTGCAGGCCCTTGCCGAACAATCAAGAATAGTGCGATTACCGCTTAATAAAGTCGGTCTTACAAATCGAATTAGTAAAGCCTATTCGCAATTAGAACAGGAATATGAGCGTGAGCCAACAGTAGAAGAACTGGCAACTTTATTAGATTTGGAAACAGAAGAAGTAGCAGCATCAATGAGCTCTTCTATTAGGCACGTCAGTATGGATCAGCCTTTTGGTGATGGAGATGAAGGATCATTAATGGATGTATTGGAAAATCCCAATGCAGATAGTACAGATATGCACCTGGCATTTAAAGTATCACTGGCTACAGAAATAGACAGGTCTTTAAGTACATTGACTGACAGGCAGAAAGAAGTTATAAGATTCTTTTTTGGTATTGGTGTAGATCATGCCCTAAGCCTGGAAGATATTGGTGAAAGATTTAATCTTACAAGGGAAAGGGTAAGACAGATAAAAGATAAGGCAATATCCAAATTGCAGGTAACATCCCGGTGCAACCTTTTACGCACTTACCTGGGAGCCTAAAGATTTCATACATTTGCAGAATATATAGTGAACTCAAAAGTTCACTTTTTTTATACCCAAATGTTTAAAAAAATCAGAACAGATGTTTAATTCGCTTAGTGAAAAGTTAGAAAGCGCCCTTAAAAATATTAAAGGCCAGGGAAGAATTACTGAACTTAATATTGCCAATACTGTAAAAGAAATTCGCAGGGCACTGGTAGATGCCGATGTAAATTATAAAATTGCCAAAGAATTTACCGATATTATAAAAGAAAAAGCGCTTGGTGAAAAAGTTTTAACAGCTGTTAGTCCGGGCCAGTTAATGGTAAAAATTGTACAGGATCAGCTAACCGAACTGATGGGTGGCAGTGAAAGTGAATTTAATATTTCAGGTAACCCTGCCATTATTTTAATTGCAGGGTTACAGGGTAGTGGTAAAACAACTTTTAGTGGTAAACTGGCCAATTATTTAAAAACTAAAAAAGGCAAATCACCCTTATTGGTTGCAGCAGATATATACAGGCCTGCGGCGATAGATCAATTGGAAATATTGGGAGGGCAGATCGGAGTTGATGTATACAGCGAAAGGGGAAATAAAGATGCTGTAAACATTGTACAAAACGCTATTAAAGAAGCGAAATCAAAAAATAAAAATGTAATCATTATAGATACTGCGGGACGATTGGCAATAGATGAAATAATGATGATGGAAGTAGCAAATATAAAAGCTGCCATTAAGCCGCAGGAAATATTATTTGTAGTAGATAGTATGACAGGCCAGGATGCGGTAAACACAGCAGCAGCCTTTAATGAACGTCTTGATTTTACTGGTGTTGTATTAACAAAGTTGGATGGTGATACAAGGGGAGGTGCAGCATTGTCCATTAAATACACTGTAAATAAACCAATCAAGTTTGCAAGCAGTGGTGAAAAAATGGAAACACTGGATGTTTTTTATCCAGAGAGGATGGCGCAGCGTATTTTAGGGATGGGTGATATTGTTAGTTTGGTAGAAAAAGCGCAGGAGCAATTTGATGCTGTTGAAGCAGCTAAACTGGAAAAAAAGATCCGTAAAAATCAATTTGATTTTGAAGATTTTAAAACCCAGTTGCAGCAGATTAAAAAAATGGGTAACCTTAAGGACCTGATGGGAATGATTCCGGGAGTGGGCAAACAAATAAAAGATGTTGATATTAATGACGATGCATTTAAAGGAATCGAGGCAATGATTAATTCTATGACGTTACAGGAAAGGCGTAACCCGGATATTATTAACCCTAACCGTAAACTGCGCATTGCCAAGGGAAGTGGAAAAGATATTACTGAACTAAACCAGTTTTTAAAACAGTTTGAGCAAATGAAGGGTATGATGAAGATGATGAATAAAATGCCCATGAGTAAAATGCCGGGAATGGGTAAGCGCTAGCAATTAATAAACTAACCCTGAAGAAAACTATCATTTTTTTATTGCTGTTTATAAGCGTAAAAGGAATGGCACAAACACCGGTATTGGGCGAGTATTATTTTCACAAACAGGAAATGGTTGCCGGCTTTAATTTTTCAGCGGATGGAAAATTTCAGTTCTTTTATTCGTATGGTGCGGTTGATAGAAATGCCACCGGTACTTTTTTGGTGCATAGCGATACTTTGCAATTAAAAAGTGATAAGTTAGCTGGCAAAGACTTCACTATAAAAAATCAATCCAAACAGAAATCGGGTTATAATATTCAATTTGAAGATGACAACAAATATTTGATAAAAGATATTCTTTGTATATTTTTTATTGATGGTAAAGAGCAGGAGGCCTTTTCTGATGAAAACGGCAAAGTTCAGATGGCGCTGGCGCATTGTGATTCTGTTTGTGTGCAGCATCCATTTTATCCCGACATAATGATCTTTATAAAGAATAGTGAAAATGATAGCAATAATTTTATACTAACATTAAGTCCATCACTTGTGCAGGTTAGTTTCAAAGGCATTATGTTTTGAATAGATAATGATATGCTAATTACCTGCCCGCCAAATTATTTTATGCCGCTGGAAAATATTGAATTTATAAAACAGTAATAAATTTAAAAGATTATGGGCAAATCAAGCCAATGAACAAGCATTGCAATAATAGTATTATCTACGCTGTTATTCCTATTTTTTTTCATGCTCAACTTTTAAAAAAAAGACCTTGTTGTTTTTAGTAGAAAATTTGATATCAAATAGTAAAACAGGTTACAAAAAATACTTATACACTCACGCTGATCAAAAATAAATTATTTGTCCATTTGCACAATAAAACCTCTCTCTGGTAGTTAATAGTAAGGATATATACCAAAAGGTTTAATCATTAGCACCAGTATGCTTTTTTCTAAAAGACTATACAATTTTTGTTAAGGTAAAAAATGATGACATGTTATTTTGGGTATTATCTAATCCTTATCCAGACCCGTAATAACTTCTTTATTATTTGAGTTTTCACTGCTAAAGTGTTACCTATGAAAATACTTTTATCCTTTTTATTATTGTTTGTTTCTATACACTTTGTTAAGGCGCAAATTACAACACCTGTTATCAAAGCTAATTTTGGTGTAGATGGTGACCTTACTTCCAACTATTTTAATTTTGCTGCTTTTCCTGACGAAGATGATTGGTTTCCTGATGGATACCCTGGTGCCGGCGAATTTGTAATTGACACTACCGGAGCTGCTGCAATTGTTGCAGGATATATAACAGACCCCACAACTACTAACAACCCTGTTACCAGGGGAATGAATCAGACAATTTATAGTGTAGTAAATAATAAATTGTTAATGGACGCAAATTTTACAAGAGATTATTACGGGAATGATTCAACTGTTTTCTCAATAGGCAGTAATAAAAATGGGATGTCTCCGGCAGCATGGAGCTGCCCGGTTGCTCAAAGCGTTCCAAATAAAAATGACATACTGGATGTGTTTACGCATGTAAGAAGAGACGGGCCAAATCCGGTTGCATCAGATTCTTTATGGTTTTTTGGAGGTCTTTCGCTGGAAAATACTAACGGTAACCGGTATTTTGATTTTGAATTATTTCAAACAAATCTTACTTATAGCACGGCAACACATACTTTTTCGGGTTATGGGCCGGATGAAGGTCATACTACTTGGGTATTTGATGCTGCAGGTAATATTGTTTCTGCAGGCGATATAATTTTAACCGCCGAATATTCCAGTTCATCTTTAACGCTTATTGAAGCAAGAATATGGATAAATAAGGCTGATTTAGGTGTAACTCCAACTGCATTTACGTGGGGTGGTGCATTTGACGGAGTTAACTCCTCAGCAGCATATGGATATGCCAGTATTTTACCAAAAACAGCAGGATCTTTTTATACAGGCATGACAAATAGTGCAACTACTACGGCCGGTCCATTTTCATTGATAAGAGTTAGTGGCATTTTGGTTACAGATTATATTGTAGATCAGTTCATGGAATTTTCTGTTAATCTTACTAAGCTTGGTATTGACCCTGCATCTTATGGCAACGGTTGTGGAAAACCTTTCAGAAGTGTATTAATAAAAACAAGGGCGTCCACTTCTTTTACAGCAGCATTAAAAGACTTTGTAAAGCCTTTTGAGTTGTTTAATTATACCCAGCCTGCCGCAACTACGCTTCTTAAATATTTTTGTGGTACTATGCCGGCAACTACTATTGATGTAATTAATCCTATTTCTACATCAGTGTATACATGGTCAACTTTTGATGGAAATATTGTAGGACCGGTAATTACCAATACAGTTACAATTGATGCACCTGGTACTTATTATGTTACCCAGCAATTACATAATTTATGTGCCCCGTTAGGCATTGATTCAGTAACTATTTTATATGACTCCGTATGTACAGTTTTAAATATAAATATTACAAATTTTACAGTTGTAAACAAAGGCGGGGTTGCCATTATTTCATGGCAGGCAAGTAACAATGAACTGGCTTTTAAGTATATAATAGAATATAGCGACAATGGCCTTTTGTTTACTGAAGTAACTACCCTGCCTGCAATACAAAAAACTGGTATGGCCGGGTATGTTTTCAGTCAGCCGATTGGTCTTCAGAAAAGTTATTACAGAATAAAAATTATTGAAAAAGACGGTACTGTAAAATACAGTAACACTATTAAAGTAAATTCGGAAAAAGAAGCAAAGAAAATACCCCTTATCTTTCCTAATCCTACCCAGGGGGAAACGTTCGTGTCGATAGAGTCATCCCGAACAACAATGGTCAGCATTTATTTCACCGATATGGGCGGTCGCCTTATTAAAACTTTAAAGCTGCCGGTAAACAAGGGTAACAATTTGCTGACACTTCATGAACTGATCAGGCAAACCGGTATGTATCTTGTTAAAGTTAAAAGTATTGATGGCGAAACCACACAGCAACTAATAATAAGAAAATAATTTGCTCCCCACGCATTTGAAACTGCTTTTATGTTTTTTGTTTTAATAAAAGGCACTAAGGACTGCTTTTTTTGCCAAATAGTTTTTTATAAATGCAATGTGAATTAAAAAAGGATTTTTTTTGATCTCAGCCTTATTATTAAAATCATGATTGTATTTTATCAAAATACTGTATACTTTCGGGATGGAAATGGCCGCCTAAAAACTAACAACTAAGGAGTATAATAGAAAATCTTTAAAGCCAGGCAACCGTTTTTCTGTTGTTCACGATTATTAACATACCTTAAATTTTACCAACGACACATCAACTTGAGTATATCATCCAGGGTTGCGTAAAAGCAAACAGGGAAAGCCAGAAAGCATTTTATCAGCATTTCTATGGTTTTTCAATGGCTATCTGTATGCGATACAGCAATAGTAAAGACGATGCTATGGAAGTTGTTAATGATGGATTTGTAAAAGTATTCAGGGAATTGCCTGGTTTTAAACCCAGGTACGATAATTATGAGTCCTCACTAAAAGGCTGGATGAAGAGTATATTGGTAAACACTGCTATAGATCATTTCAGAAAAAATAGAAAAAATTATTTTATTGCTGAAATAGAAGAATCTCATTTTGAAATGCAGCACGTAAGTGAGACTGCCATTGATAAAATGAGTTACAAAGAAATCCTGGACATGGTACAACGTTTATCACCTGTTTATAAAACTATTTTTAATTTATTTGTAATAGAGGGTTTTAAGCATGAGGAAATTGCCAGGCGTTTAAATATATCTGTGGGTACATCAAAATCAAATCTTTCTAAAGCAAAAGCGAATATTCAAAAAATGCTTAATGAAAAAGCAATAAATTGTTATGGACAAAAAGCAATTTAATTATATAGAAAACCGCATAAGGCAGGCCGCTGAAAACAGTGAGCCAGCTTTTGATGAATATGCCTGGACAAAGATGGAGGCAAGGTTAAGTAAAGAAGATAACAGAAGGCGCCGCTATTTGTTATGGTGGTTTTTAGTGCCCTTGGTTTTAATAACTGCCGGCACTGGTTATTTCTTTTTAAAGAATACATCTGCGGAAACAAAAAATGTACAGCATACCAGTATAAATAGTAATAAAGATAAATTAATAAAGCAAAAAAATATTCCTGTATACAAAATACCAGCCATCAATGAAGATAATAGCAACAATAAAATAAATGTTGATATAAAGAAAAGTACTGATTCAACTCAATCAACTAAGCAATTGCCGGTTTCAAATAATGATATTGCTGCCTGGGATATTACTAATAATAGTAACAGGTATCATAGTTTTAAAAAAGGAAAATTATCTTCAAAAATTAACCCAGGTGAAATAGGCAATACCAATGCCCATTCTTCTGAAGTTGATTCCTCAAATTTTGTTTTGGATAAAACACCTGTCGATAAACAAACTGTATATAGCAGCGTAGTTATTGTAAGCGATACTGTTTTACAAAAAGACAGTTTAAAAAATGCTGTCACTATAAATTTACCCGATAGCGGTAAAAAAGATGCTATAAAAAAATCAACTCCCTCACGCTTTTATTTTCTTGCTTCTGTTGCCGCAGATATAGGCAGCGTAAAATTTTTATCTTTTCAAAACAGCCAGCTCACCACAAAAATTGGCATGGGCATTGGGTACCAGCTTAGTAAAAAACTAAGTGTGCAGACAGGTTTTTATGCAGGAAGAAAAAAATATATTGCCGGGCCAGAGGATTATAATCCCAAGTCAGGTTCCTATTGGGATATGGTGCAAATAGTAAAAGTCAACGCATCCTGTTTGGTATATGATATCCCTTTAACAGTTAGATATAATATTATACAAAAAACCACTATCGATTATTTTGCCACAGCAGGCTTTTCTTCTTATATCATGAAAAAGGAAGACTATGTTTATGATTATACCTACAATTATATGCCTCATAACTCATCATGGACTTATACAGGCAATAAACATTTCTTTTCTGTTTTTAATATTTCGGTTGGGATAGAGAAAAAGCTTTCTCCATATTTTTCTTTACTTGCAGAACCCTATGTTGGTATCCCATTATCAGGAGTAGGCGATGGCAGCGTAAAATTATATTCAGCAGGTTTGCAGGTAGGCTTAAAATATAATCCTTATAGAAAACATAAATAAAACAATAATCAGGTGTTTTAAAGAGCTGCATTGCGGCTCTTTTTTATGTACCCATAGAATCATTCTGCTGCCTGCCTGGATTAATTTAAATAACAAACTGCATAAATATTATTTAGTGTGATGCAGAGGCAACCATATCAAAATAAGTTTCGAATAATTACAAAACAACTTGCATGAATAAAAAAATAACAAAATGGGTATGTATTATTATCCTTGGTTTTATTATTATAAATTTTATTGGCTGCAGTAAAAGCAGCCCTTCACCTACACCACCTCCAACAGATCTTTGTGCAGGTAAAACAATTGATATAATGGCAACGCCCAAAGCAACCGAACCCTGTTCTGCAAATGGAGCAATTGATGTTAGTGCAACGGGCAGTACGGGTTTTGTGTTTAAGTTAAAAAGTACAGGTGTGTACCAGGCTTCAGGAAAATTTAATGATGTGGCTGCAGGAACTTATACCGTATTTGCAAAAGATGGGGATGGTTGCGAAAAATCTGTTTCTGTTACTGTTGCGGCCAGTGGCACGGCAGGTGCATTTTTTACTTCTATGAAAACACTGGTGGCGGCAAAATGCCAGAGTTGCCATAATAATTCAATAGCGAACGGCGGGATGAATTTCCAGGTAGAGTGTAATATCATCGCCAATAAAGCTCGCATAAAAGTAAGGGCCGTTGATGAAGGTACAATGCCCCCAACAGGGTCCTTAACACAAACACAAAAAAATATCATCACCGATTGGATAAATGCTGGTGGGGGATATAGCAATTAATTTTTTACCTTTTTCAAAATCAAGTAATGGTAGCAGCAAAAAAAAATATTGCCATTGTTGCAGTATTTATCGCAGTGGGTCTTGCTTTCTATTTTTACAAAGAATACCACCGTAAGCCAGATAATATTTCGGGTTTTCAGCCTGCGGAAAAAATAAATTTTTCAATAATTGTTAACGGCTATCAGAACGATGAAACTATTGCCAACAAACAATACCTCGGTAAAATAATTCAGGTAGCTGGCCCAATAGCAGATATTATTAAACAGCAAGATACCATCATCAATGTATTTATTGGCGATATAAATTCATTACACAAAGTAAGCTGCCTTTTAGATAAACGGAATGAGGGCAGTATTGATAAATACAGCAAAGGAAATGATATTATTATCAAAGGGATTTGTACAGGGTTTTTGCTGGATGTAGAATTAAACAGGTGTGTAATAGTTGATACCGGTAAACAATAAATTAGGTGGCTATGAAAAATTATATACTGTCATTACTGGTTCTTTTATCAATGTTTAACACAGCAGCCCAAACAAAATATTTTACAAAAGCAGGCAGCATTAGGTTTTATTCAAAATCATCCCTGGAAAATATCGAAGCCGTCAATAATAAAGTAGTAAGTGTTTGGGATGTTAGTACGGGACAGGTAGAGTTTGCAGCTTTAATGAAAGGGTTTGAATTTGAGAAAGCCCTAATGCAAGAACACTTTAATGAAAATTATGTGGAAAGCGATAAATACCCGAAAGCAATTTTTACAGGAATTATCGAAAACAGCAAAGCAATTTCGTTAGCGGAAGATAATGTGGCTACAGTAAAAGTAAATGGGTCCTTAACAATGCATGGGGTAACTAAGCCTGTAAATACAATGGCAACAATAACGGTAAAGAATGGCATTGTTCAGGCATATTGCAGTTTTAGCATTGCTTTGGCCGATTATAAAATAGAGATACCATCTATTGTATCAGATAAAATCAATAAAACCATTGGTATTGCTGTAAATATTCCGGCCTATCAGGCACTTGCCACAAAATAATTGTTATAACATAATATCAAACACAATATGCTAACAAGTAAAGTAACCATCTTTTTATGCTGCATTCTGTTTACTGTTCAATTACAGGCTCAATCTCTTTTGAAAGAGGTAGATGACAGTTTGCCAAAAAACGAAAAAGTAAGCGGTGCTTTTAAATCAACCCGGGTCATCTACGAGCACTCTACAGAAATGTTGCACAAGGGTAATTTGGATTTCAGGATCATGCATCGGTTTGGGTATGTTAATACAGGGATAAAAGAATTGTATGGGCTCGACCATGCAACCATGCGTATAAGTTTTGATTACGGCATTACTGATAATACAACAATTGGTTTTGGCAGAAGTACTTTTTTAAAAGAACTGGATATTTTTTTAAAGCAAAGGATAGTACAGCAATCAACCGGCGAAAATGCAATGCCTGTTTCTATTGTAATTGCAGCAGGCGCCACCTTGTGGACTCAAGAGGTTTTTACAGAAACAAAGCCCGGCTTTAGTGATAGATCATCCAGTTATATACAACTGATTGTAGGGCGTAAATTCAGTTCCATATTTTCTTTTCAGTTAAGCCCTATACTTCTCCACAGCAGTAATCCTGCAAATACCGGCGGTATTCAAAATGTTTTTGCCATTGGTGGCGGGGCCCGTTTAAAAATTACTAAAAGAATGGCCATTACCATGGATTACCACTATCCGTTTGGGATACTTGATTCTGTTACTTTTGCCCCGTTAGGTATTGGTATTGATATTGAAACAGGCGGCCATGTATTTCAGTTGCAATTTTCAAACGCTACGGGCATGAATGAAAGGGCATATATTACCCAAACTACCGGCAACTTTTTTAAAGGCGATATCCGCTTTGGATTTAATTTATCGCGTATTTTTAAATTAGGGAACCATAAAAAATAATCAAACGCTCATTTTGTAAATCACGAGCCAAATTTTACACCCGTTTTAATCCTGGTTAAGAGCAGGTGATAGCAACTTTTAATAAGCCTTTCTGCCACTTCACTATCTGTTGGTGTTCTAAAATTATTACTGCTGTTAATTTTAATCCAATCATCCTGCGTAAGGGCATTCCTGTCTCCTGTAAAAGTTGCGGTTTCTATTTTCCAGTCATCATTACCGGGAAAACGATCATACAATATATTGTTTCCGTTCGCCAGGTCATAAATGCGGCAATCCAATGTGGCGGCACTTTGCATATACCTTTTAGTTACTGTAACAGTTGCGGTAACTGTTTTGTACACAGGTTGGGGAGGGTCAGTTTTGGTAGAACCTGTTTGTATATCCTTACTTCTGTTAATTTTATATTGTTCGCTATATACCTGGCCAACATATAATTCAGTAATATTTAATTCTACTATCCTGTCGGCACGAATTTGTTTTGAATTGGCTTCCCAGTCAGAATAAAAGCGAACCTCCCTGAAGGATTGGTTATTGAGGTCAGTAATGATTTGCTGTTGCAGCCAGTCGTTTTGAAGGCCCCAGTAATTCCAGTTATGGTTGTAATAATTGGCGGCCCTTACTATCACATTGATAGTAGCTTTTTCTGTTGCCTGCTGCATCAGTATGCGTACATTTTGGTAACTTGGTACGGCGCTGTTGGCTTTATAAAAATAATCATATGCTATCCGGGCATTTTCACGGCCATCATAGCTGATATACTGCATACCCCGTTCGTAGTATTCTTTTGCCGCCCTGTTTTTTGCTTCCTGTATTTGCAAAGATGGATCCCATAAATTGGTAATTACTTTTTTTGCGGCTGGTACAGCAATAATTTGCTGGTACATTTCTTCCAGCACACCATACTCTTTTGCAAGCTGCATATCGTTGTCGCCAGGCAATAAATTATTATAATTTGCCTCTGTCAATGCTTTTCGTTTATCCAATGCTATAGTGTAAGCTTCTGGCAGCAGTTTTAAAGCCTCCGTATCAGCAGGATTTTTTTTCAATTTTTCTACCAGCTCAAAAACAGTTTTATCTTCGGTTGAATAATATTTTTTTAAATGGCTGGAGGAACTACAGCCAAACAGGTATACCAATAAAAACAGGCAGTATTTTTTCATACGCTATGAAATTTAAGAAAAGGTAATAATTTTTAGATGATGTAACCAATTAAAAGATAATTAGTATTTAATTCAAGTTTCTTCAATGTAATCAACGGTCTCTGGAATACCTACCGTAACTTAAAAGCAAATAAAAACGCCTCAATACCTTAACGGTAATTGCAGAAACAGTCAGGGTTATGCGTAAAGGATTAATGGCCGTTAAGTCGTTAATACGTCAAGGTGAAAGCGTATAAAATGCCTCAACGGCCAAACTAAATAACCGCTTGTTCGGGTAATAATTTGCATGCATCCATTAAATATTTGGATACTTTAATGTTGATTGTTAACTTTGCTTTCCTTTTTTAAGGAGATTAAGAAACCCTATTTATTCACAACCCAAAAAAATTTCTATTTTTTATGGCTGTAAAAATGAGACTGCAACGTCACGGATCTAAGAAAAGACCGTTCTACTTTATTGTAGTTGCAGACGGACGAAGCCCACGTGATGGCAAATTTATTCAGAAACTTGGTACGTACAATCCTTTAACTGTTCCGGCAACCGTGCAGATAGACCGTCAAAAGGCGTTGGACTGGTTACACAAAGGTGCTCAGCCTACTGACACTGTACGTCGTATCCTTTCTTTCAAAGGGGTATTGTTTTTGAAGCATTTGTTAAGAGGTGTTGGCTTAGGTCTGTTTGATGAGGCTGTTGCTATGCAAAAATTTACTGCATGGAGTGCTGAGCATGATGCTCACATTGCAAAACGTCAGGGAGCCCATAAAAAGGCCCGTAATGATAGTCGCAACCAACCAGTAGTAAGAAAGGTAGCTCAAGCACCGGCCGCTGTAGCTGTTGAAGCTACTGCCCCTGCAGATGCACCTTCAACTGAAGAAACCAAAGCAGCAGAATAATAATTGCTGTGCCGTTAATTCTTTTAGCAATTTCGAGTATTCGGAATTGCTTTTTTTATGCCCTTTATCGGCACCTTAATTTGTATCTTGCAGCTAATGAACGAGTATTTTAAAATAGGAAAATTAGCCGCTAGCTTTGGTCTGAAAGGTGAGTTGGTATTACAGCACAGCCTCGGCAAAAAAACAGCCTTAAACGGCCTGGAAACAATTTTTGTAGAAGACCGCAAGAATAATTTTATGCCCTATTTTATTGAATCCACCTCTATAAAAAATGATGCAGAAGTGTATATAAAACTCGAGGGTATCGACAGTAAAGAAACGGCCCGTAAATTAACACCCAAAGAAGTATGGCTTGCTGCAGAAGATTTTAAAAATTTTGCTGCAAAATCAGCACCCATTGCCATGCTGGGCTTTCACCTTATAAATGATGACGGTGAAGACCTTGGTGAAATAGTAGAAGTAATTGAACAGCCACACCAGGTATTGTGCGCCATTTTACTCGACGGCAAAGAAGCCCTGATACCCATTCACCAGGAATCGCTGGATAAAATTGACCAGACGAACAGAAAAGTATATGTTACTTTACCAGATGGGTTGCTGGATATTTATAGGTAGTATTTTTATTTGTAAATTAGTATAGTGAATAAATCTCCTCAACCTATTATCGTACATTTTGACCTTGACTCTTTTTTTGTGTCGGTTGAAATATTAAACAATCCGTCTTTAAAAGGAAAACCTGTTTTTGTTGGTGGAAGCGAGAGGGGTGTGGTGGCTGCCTGCAGTTACGAGGCCCGTAAATTTGGTATCCATTCAGGCATGCCTTCTAAAAAAGCTTTGCAGCTATGCCCTCAGGCAATTATAGTAAAAGGTACCCGTGGAGAGTATAGTAAATTTAGCAGGTGGGTTACCGATATTATTGCAGCCAAAGCTCCCTTGTTTGAAAAAGCTTCTATTGATGAATTTTATCTGGACCTTACAGGAATGGATAAATTTTTTAAACCACTGCAATGGACTGTTGATCTTCGCAAACAAATAATGGAAGAAACACAGTTACCTATTTCGTTTGGTATGGGCAGCAATAAAATGATTGCGAAAATTGCAACAAACGAAGCAAAGCCCAATGGCTATTTACAAGTGCCTTTTGGAAAGGAAAAAGAATTTCTTGCACCATTAACGGTTAATAAAATACCCGGTGTTGGAGATCAAACTTATGAAGTATTAAAATCCATGTGCATCTGGACCATTAATGATATTACCCTGAGAACAAAAGAAGAACTGGAAGAGCGGCTTGGAAAATGGGGAGTAGATTTGTGGAACAAAAGTTTTGGAATCCATAATGGCGAAGTAACGCAGTACCATGAAGCCAAGTCCATTTCAACCGAAAATACTTTTAATGAAAATAAAACAGACCTTGTATTTTTAATGAGCGAATTGGTAAGGCAATCAGAAAAAATTGCTTTTGAATTAAGGCAGGACGGAAAAGTGGCAGGTTGTATCGCAGTAAAAATCCGCTACCCCGATTTTGAAACCACTTCCCGGCAAACAACTGTTCCGTTTACCTGTGCCGATGATGAAATTATTCCGGTGGCAAAAGAATTATTTAATAAACTTTACCGCAAAGGCCAGCCCATAAGGTTGCTGGGCGTTCGTTTAAGCGAGTTAACCAATGAAGCAGTACAGGCAAACCTGTTTGATGATGTAGAAAGAAAAACAGATTTATACAAAGCAATCGACGATGTAAAAAACCGCTTTGGAAAATTAAAATTAAAAAGGGCATCATCCGGTTAAACGAAAGTTGTAATTGCAGCCTCATAACTTTCCTATAACTTTTTCCCCCTCAGCCCTGTCTATCAATTCTGCCAGTGTTTTCTTTTCTAATATTTTTAAAGTGGCATCCCTTGTAATTTGCATGGCTTTATTTAACCCGCAGGTAGCTTCATCACAATCTTTACACTTTTCGTAAAAATTCAGGCTTACACAAGGTAATAGTGCAATAGGACCGCCAACCAGCCTGATGGCTCTGGCCAATGTTGTTTTTTTTGGTGACTGAAGAAGGTAATAACCGCCACCCTTCCCCTTTTTACTATCTAATATACCCGCCTGTTTTAATTCAAGTAGTATTGTTTCCAGGAACTTGATAGGTATTTTTTTCTTCTTTGAAATATCTGATATTAATACCGGGCCCTCGCCATATTTGCCAGCCAGGTAGCCAAGTGCCTTAAGGGCATATTGTGTTTTTTTCGATAACATGGCAGAAAGTTAGTTAAAAAGTAAAAATAATAATAAAAAAAATAAAATTAAGTCTACTGTATTGATAGACTATTATGTATATTTGCTTCCTAAATTATTTTATTATGAGCCTACGTTTAGGGGATACTGCTCCCAATTTTACAGCAAAAACATCACTTGGAGAACTTAATTTTTATGATTACCTGGGTGATTCATGGGGTATTTTATTTTCTCATCCTGCAGATTATACGCCTGTATGTACAACAGAACTGGGACGTACTGCTGCTTTAAAAGATGAGTTTACAAAACGAAATGTAAAGGTATTGGCACTAAGTGTTGACCCGGTTGATAAGCATTTGGGATGGATTGGTGATATCAACGAAACGCAAAATGTTACTGTTGAATTTCCTATTATCGCCGATGATGAAAGAAAGGTTTCTGAATTATACGATTTTATTCATCCAAATGCTTCTGCTACTGCTACGGTTCGTTCTTTGGTAATTATTGCACCAGATAAAACGGTTAAGCTGATTATAACTTACCCTGCAAGCACAGGGCGTAATTTTGTAGAGGTTTTAAGGGTGGTTGATTCTTTACAATTAACAGCTAATTACAGTGTTGCTACGCCGGCCAATTGGAAAAATGGTGAAGATGTAATTGTAGTGCCTGCTGTAAGTACAGAAGATGCGATTAAGAAATTCCCTAAAGGTGTAAAAATTGTAAAGCCCTATTTACGTTATACACCGCAACCTGATTTGAGCTAATTTTTTATTTGTTATTTATATAGCAAGAGCCACTGAAAAGTGGCTCTTTGTTTTATTTAGATTGTGGTAAGGTTATTTAACGTTTAATATTTATAGTTACCCTGTAGCAAAACAATAATTAAATAGATACATCACCTGTTTTTCTTAAGCTGTTGCATCAAGGCCCTCATATCTTTTGGCAATTCTGCAATAAGATCAAATGCTTTGCCTTGCTCATCCGTAAATTTCAACTGGTAACTATGTAAAGCAACACGATTTAACATCGGCCTTTCTTCATCATCATGTTTACTGAGTTTAAATTTCTTTTTGATAGCGGAAAGCATTACCGGTTTACCATCGCCGTATAAAGGGTCGCATACTATGGGATGCCCAATATTTTTTGAATGTACTCTTATCTGGTGGGTGCGGCCTGTATGTAATTGAAATTTAACCAACGAATATTTGGAAAAAATTTCCATCACTTCGTACTCGGTTAAAGAAGGCTTGCCATTTTTATTGATTACCATCTGCCCTTTAAACACAGGATGTTCCATAATGGCTCCCCCGATGCTGCCTGTTTTGTGCGCAGGCGAACCATGTACCAGGCCCATATAATATTTTTCCATGGCTTTTTCCTCAAACTGTTTTGAAAAAAACTTATGAGTTGCTGCATCTTTGGCAAATAAAATAATGCCGCTGGTTTCTTTATCCAAACGGTGAATGGTAAAGATGCTGCCGTATTTTTCTATCAGCCTGTCTTTTAATGAAGGCTCAGACTGCATCCTGTCTGGAATAGAAAGTACACCTGCCGGTTTGTTCAATGCTATAAAGGAATTATTTTCAAATAAAGTGATAGCACTTAAATCTTTTAATAAGCCAACAGAAGCTGATAAAGCTTTTGGCGTAACTGCAGTTTTGTTGGTATCCTTAAATGTATTTTCTTTATTCATCTGCAATATTATTAGTTGCATTTTTTACCGGAATAATTTTTTTGTGCGACGCATTGAGGTATTTTAATAAACGCACTTCTTTTTCACTTAAAAAACGCCACTTGCCTCTTTCAACATTTTTTTTGGTAAGTGTTGCATACATTACCCTGTCGAGCCCTTTAACATCGTATCCCAGATGCTCGAAAATCCGGCGAACAATGCGGTTACGTCCGCTATGTATTTCAATACCGATTACCGATTTATCTTTAGCGTCTGCATATGCCAGCGAGTCGGCTTTTATTTCACCGTCTTCTAATTTTAGCCCGTTTAATATTTTATCAAAATCGGCCTTGGTAAGATTTTTATCCAATTTGGCCTCGTACACCTTTGTAATATTATAACTGGGGTGCGATAATTTTTGCGTTAACTCACCATCATTGGTTAACAATAAAACACCAGATGTATTTCTGTCTAATCTTCCAACAGGGTATATCCTTTCTGTAGTAGCCATTTTGGTTAACTGTAATACTGTTCTTCTTCCCTGTGGATCATCCGTAGTGGTAATATAATCTTTGGGCTTATTTAATAAAATGTATACCAGGTTTTTGCTGACGAATAATTTTTTACCATTGAATTTTATATCATCCCTTTCGGATACTTTAAAGGCAGGTTCAATTATTACGGCATCATTTACTTTTACTTTACCTTCTTTAATAATTGTAACCGCATCACGCCTGCTGCAAACACCACAATGAGCCAAAAATTTATTTAAAGGCATTAAGGCATTGCTTATAGGAGCAGGTTTACCAACTGCTGTTTTTACAGGCGCTTTCGCAACAGTGGGTGCATATTCTTTTTTTATTTCAACTATTTTTTCAACCTGGCTAAAATTGCTTTCAATAGCATTTATTTTATTTTCCTTTTTAAGTTGATTGCTTTTGGCGCTCCGGTCTGTAGAAGGCTGGGATTGTTGAGGAGCATTTTTGGCTGCGGCCTTTAAACGTCTTTTTTCTTCAAAACGCTTGTCTATGGCTATTGCACGCTCTTTTTTGGCTTTCTTTTTTGCCTGTTTGAATTCTTCTTTTATTAAACTGTTCTTTTTTTTGGGAACAAACTTTTGGAATGGCACCTGGCTCATTGTATGTAGATTTTTACTGTTATTTCAACAGGAGTGAACTACAAATGTATAACTTTAAAATTTAAAGCTCCATTTCAGCTGTGGTGTAATCAGGGTTGTTCAGTTATGCACTTGTTAAGAATGTAGTCAGGTATTGAAAATATGCCGTCTTTTAATATACATAAAAACCAGCGGCAGTACATTACCAGTTAATAATTATATCGGCTGTTTGTTTTCTATTTTCAGTCGTTTTATTTCTTTCATTTTACTAAACTGTTCAGGAGTTAAAATATTTCTGAAGACTTTTTTATTCTGCTTTTTTAATGCTTTTAATCGTTGCAGCTTTTGAATATGGCTTAGTTGATTATTTTCTTTTACTGCGTTTACTTCAGCATTGGTAGATTGTTTAGTGCTTTTTATTTTGGCAACCTGCTCATCAGATAAAGTAAGGTTGGCTTTCATTTTATCTAATTTTTTAGCAATCTTCATTTCACGCTTTGCCTGTTGTAGTTTTTTTGCCTGAACGAGGATATTTTTTTGATCAGCCGATAACAGGTCCATCACTTTTTCTTTTTTTTCTTTTTGTAAAGTGGTCTTTCTATCCCTTGATTCCCTGACAGTAATATCCTCATTTTGCTTCAGTGTAATCAATTGTTTTTTATAGCTTTTATTTAAGGCTTTCAATTGCTCTTTTTGTACAATGCTAAGGTTCAGTTCTTTCATCATCATTTTATATTAATGGCTGTGAGGCTGTTTTTGTGTATCGGTACTAAATATACAAATACTAATGGGCATTAGTTATATTTCTATCTTTTCTATAAATTTATTTTACTAGTAAGATAGATAGGCATGAGGCTATAATGCAGGTTTAATACAAATGTTTAAAGTAATGCTTAAAGGAAACAGTAATTTAATTTCCCTTGTTGGCTAATTGTCCGCAGGCTGCATCAATGTCTTTACCACGGCTTCTTCTAACCCTTACATTCACCCTGTTTTTTGCCAGGTAATCTGTAAAACGCTGGGTAACTTCTTCATCGGGTTTGGAAAATTTTACACCTTCTATAGGGTTGTATTCAATTACGTTTACAAGGTGTGTGGGAATTTGACGGTATAATTTTACCAATGCCTCTGCATCTTCGATTGTATCATTAAGGTTTTTAAATAATATATATTCAAGAGTAATATCGTTCTTTGTTTTATCGTAAAAATAATTCAGCGCTTCTACCAATGCTGCAATATTATTTGTTTCGTTGATGGGCATTATCTCGTTACGTTTTTTATCATCTGCCGCATGTAACGAAAGTGCCAGGTTAAACCTTACCTTATCATCTCCCAATTGCCGTATCATTTTAGAAACACCTGCCGTAGAAACGGTAATTCTTTTGGGGCTCATTGCCATTCCATCATTGGCAATAAGTCGGTCGATGGCTTTTAATACATTTTTATAATTCAGTAAAGGTTCGCCCATGCCCATAAAAACTACATTCGATAATTTTTTATCAAATGTTTTTTCTGATTGCTGATTTAGAAGGGCTACCTGGTTGTAAATTTCATCGTAGTCTAAATTTCTTTTTCTTTCCATAGTACCAGTTGCACAAAATTTGCAACTAAGGCTGCAGCCAATTTGAGAAGAAACACAGGCGGTATTTCTTTTTTCGGTCGGTATCAGTACACCTTCAATCATATGGCCATCAAAAGTCTTAAACCTCGATTTAACAGTACCATCACCACTAAACTGTGTAGCATTTACTGTAAGTGCAGGAAGGGTAAATTTTTCAGCAATTTTTATACGTAAATCTTTTGACAGGTCAGTCATTTCTTCAAAGCTCTGTGCGCCTCTTTTCCATATCCATTCATGTACCTGTTTTGTACGAAATTTTTTTTCGCCAATAGATGCAAAATAATTCACTAATTCTTCTAAACTCAGGTGGCGAATGTTCTGTTTAACTGCTGTCATTTCGCAAAGATACTTTACTGTAGCGGCTTTGTAAAATGCGTAGAGAACTTTTATAGTGTTTTTGAGTTGGTTACGGCAAAAATTGCCTGTTTACTAATCAGTTCTACAAAAAGATTTATAGTTTATTTAGCAGTTTATTTACAAGCCTGTAATTAATAGCTATCGATAATACTAATAACAGCATGGCTATCGCCAATACCGTCCAATCAATAAAATAAGATAATCCTTCTTTTGAAGGCGTTACAAAATATTGAAATCCCCAGTGCAAAAGCTGGGTTAAAACCAGTGCAGTAATGATGATGAAGATGTAAACCGGTATCCATTTTTTTGCTACGGTTTTACTGAGCCATTTGGGCGAATAACCAAGGGTTAGCAAAAATTGCAGGTTGTCTTTGCTTTTTGCAATCATCAGTTGCAGATAAAACGAGAATAAAACAAATGCCAGTAAAATAACTAAAATGCCAAAACCTGCAAGGCTGCTCACAATGGTTTGCAATACTCCTTTTATCCTGCCAAATTTTGTTTTGTCTTTATTTATATGAAACTCTTTTTTAGCCAGGTAACTAAGTAACTGCGGATTGTTGGCATCTTTTGTTTTAATAAATATACGGGATGGCTGTATGTTTTCCACGCCTTCTATTTCTTTATTTTGTTTTTCTAAAAAACTTTCTGGAACCAGTATGCTGTTTATTCTGTCACTGAAACCAACAATTCTCGCTTTAAATTGCCTTTCGCCATTGTGCCCATGACATAGTAAAAATATTTGCAGTGAACTGGCAGTTTTTTCGGATAATTGCGGAAGGTCCCAACTCGGTGCAAACACATTGTACATTTCTAAAAAATCGGTGGCAAAAATAACTGGTACAAATTCATCCCCTTCTTTCCATTTAAAAATGTCGGGTACTGTATCTATAAAATTAGCATTTAATGCTTCAACAAAAATATCTGTGCTAAATGGTATCATATTACCGGCGCCTGCGGTTACTTTAAAGGCATTTGCTTTTAGCGGTGCAGCGTCTTCAATAAATGGTTGTGTTTGTAAATCTTTAATATCTGCCTCTGTAAAGCGGTTGTCCTTACCCATATTTTCATTGGTAATAATTTTGGTAATGGAAATAAAATCTGCGCCGTTTTTGCGGCTATTTTTATCTCTTATCAGCTGGTTAATATTATTATACATTTGAACAGAGCAAAGCAATAATAATACACCAATGCCCAGTCCAAAATAACTCAGCCAACGGCTAACTTTGTTTTGGCTGGCAGATAAAAATGGCGCTATATTTTTGTAGGAAAGATTCAAGGCAATTAATAATTAATAATTTATAATTTATTCATCAAGGAGTTTTATTCATTTTCGATAAAGCTTACAACTTCCTCACAAATACAATATTCTTTCCGCATTAAAATAGTCTATCTTTTTTAAGTCTGTTAAAATGATGGCGGCCTTTCTTTCGGCCGACTCTTCCTGCATTAGTTCCATTGCTTTTTGCCGGTTGCTTTCATCCAGGTGACTAAATGGCTCATCCAATAATAAAAAATCAAATGGCTGTTGTAATGCCCTTATAATGGCAATACGCTGCTGTTCTCCATAACTGCAGGTGCTGCACAATTTAGTTAGTTTACTTTCTATACCAAGCCGTTTTGCCATTGCTTCTATCTTGCTTTTGGGGTGATAGGGCAATAATGATCTTTTTATCTCAAGGTTTTGCAAAACAGTTTGGCCGGTAAACAAACGCAGATCCTGAAAGATGATGCTGATATATTGTTGCCGCCAGTCAGAGAATTTTTCTGCATCAAAATTTTTGATATCGTTGGTATCATATAAAATTTTGCCAGAATAATCATTTCTGAGGCCGTATAAAAAATGGATAAAACATGTTTTGCCACTACCGCTTGGCGCAATAATATGAATATTTTCGCCTTTGTTAAAAGAAAGCGATTGGTTCCACAATTGCGAACCGGCGGCTTTGCCATTTTCAAAAAATACCGGAACAACCTGTTGTAATGAAATTTGCATAGAGGTATAAGTAAAAAAACTGCCAATTCATTTTGTGAATTGGCAGCGATTAATAACTACACTATTTTGTTTCTTTAAGCGTTGAAGGATTTTCTGGCGTCACAGCATTTTTATAATTCAGTCCATCTGATTTTTCTTTATTCTTTTTTTCTTTATAAACCTTGCCCAACCTGTTTGCATATTCATTAAGCTGTTTAAGGCTGTTGGTTGTTTTATCAACCAAATTTATTTCCACAGTTTGTGTAATAGCACCATCTGTAAAATCTCCACCCTTCATCAATATATTATCCCACAATTTTAAAGAAGCATCTAATACTTCTTTAGCGCTGCTGTCTTTTGCAGCCTCGCCTTCAAAAGTTTTTAGCAATAATTGAATGCTAAGGTAGCCACTAAACGACTGCCCATTTATTTTATTGATAAAATCAAAATTTGTATTGGTGCCAGCAAGGTATTTATCTGCATTTTCTTTGCTATTGGCAATAGTAAAATAAGTGCCATTGCTGTTATAAGCAATGGGCGACTTGCTGCTGTCGCCTGTTTCCTGCGACCCTAACTTTTTACCAGCATTTATCAATTTATTAAAAGCATCTTTATCGCCAATAGAGGCAGCAAAAACAAAATTAAAGTCTGGCTTTTGATGCACAGATACATCATCACTACCACCAAAATTATATTTTACACTATCTTTTTTCATTGTAAGATCGGATACCCCAAATAAAATATCCCCTTTATTTGCTTTAATAAAATCGTCGATGGTAATGCCAACATATTTAAGCCCCATATTTGCAATGCCATCAAGATTACTGATTGCTAAAATTTCTCTTATTCCTTCCGGTGTAAAATTGAGCGCCATTAATGCTACAACATCTTTACCCGGAATGCGTTTTATCATGTCTTCGCTTATTTTGCCGCCACTATATTTTTTTAATATTTTTTGTATTTCTTCGCCTACATAACTTTTACCAAAAACAGTTATTTTACCATTATCAAAATTTAATGTTGCTGTGGTAACGCTTCCTTTATAAAATTTCTCCAGGTTAACCATTGCCATCATTGGGTTTGATAAAGCGTCTTTGGTTATTTCTTCAGTATTTACCCAAAAATGAATATCACCGCTTTCTTTCATCAGCTTGGTAAATCTTTCATTTTTTGCCAAGCTATTAGATTCACTTAATGCAAAAATTGCTTTGCAGGCTGCGCTGATATCTCTTGATTTAACCGGAGTGATATTATTAATGGAATCCTGTTGCATTCTTTTTGTCAGTTCATCCATATGTGCCATTTGAGGGGCGTCAAAAAGATATACAAATTTGTCTTTTGAATATCCAACACAAAAAGGTGATTTGCTGATAAAAGTGACACCATCTTTTTCGCTTTCAGTTCCATTTGCTGTAAACTGTTTATTGAAAGTTTTAAATAGCTGTTCATTCTTTATGTTTCCTTCAAAAACTGCGTAACCGCCGATAGTATCTTTTTGTACAAAAAATATTAAATCAGATTTGCTATCAATACCACTGCTGTCTGGGTTGTTAAGCAACATTTTCATTTCCGCAGGTATGGTGCTGTCTTTATCTGCATCTTTAAATAGCGGGTTCTGTTTTATGTCTTCCCACGATAATTTTGCCGATAATGATTTTCCATCAATATGAATTACAATGGCAGCATCCTGGGGAATTAATTTACCCTGCGTGTTTGTTTGGCTGCAGGAAGCGAGTAAAATTACTGAGGCTAATACTGGCAGAAGAAAACGAGTTTGCATAAATTGTATTTTTAGATGTAGGAAAATATATTTTTTGTAATTGTTTTTAAATAGTAAAAAAATCACCCAATTTATCAAATGCCACTGATTCCTGCACACCATTTGTAAGGTCTTTAACAAGGCAATATTTTTGTTCTATTTCTTTACTGCCAATAATAACAGCATACCTGATTTTCTTTTTTTCGGCGTAATTAAATTGTTTATTGATTTTTGCAAACTCATGATACAATTCGCAGGAAACGCCCGCGCCACGTAATCGCTGCATAATTGAAAATGCAACAATGCTTTCAGCATCGCCCATATTAAAAAAAATAGCTTCTGTACCGCTTTCTACTTCAGTAGGAAAAAGCTGCAGTTCTTCCAGCACATCATAAATCCTGTCAACACCAAAACTAATGCCCACACCAGGTATGCCGGGTACATCAAATAAGCCGGTAAGGTCATCGTACCTGCCTCCACCGCCGATACTGCCCATAGTAACTTCAGGCGGCGCCTTGGCCTCAAAGATAATGCCTGTGTAATAATTCAAGCCTCTTGCCAAAGTAAAATCAATTTTCAAATTTGTATTGTTGCCATACTTATTTAAAAAAGCAAGTTCTTCAATACCGCTTTTTCCAATTTCAATATGCCCAATTAGTTCGGTTATTTTCAATAATTTTTCTTCATTGCTTCCGCTGATGGCCAAATATTTTTCAATAACGGCTACCTGCATTTCGTTTAATTCACGCTGTAGCAGTTCTTCTTTTACTTTTTGTACTCCAATTTTATCCAGTTTATCAATGGCAATAGTAATATCAATCAGCTTTGATGCCCCACCGCACAAAACAGACAAAGCAGTTAAAATTTTTCGGCTATTGATTTTTAATTCATACCTGCCAAGGCCGAGCTTGACAAACACATCGTGATAAATATTACAAAGCTCTACTTCGTTTAAAAGGGCGGTGCTTCCTACAACGTCAACATCACATTGTGTAAACTCCCTGTACCGACCCTTTTGCGGTCTGTCGGCACGCCAAACGGGCTGAATCTGGTAGCGTCTATAGGGAAACGTTAGTTTTCCATAATTCATGGCAACATGTCTTGCAAAGGGAATGGTAAGGTCGTATTTCAGTGCTCTTTCGGTAAGGTCGCTGCTGCTTTTACCGGCTAATACTTTTTGAAAACCAGCGGTTGACTTTTCAATATTTTTAGGATCGCTGATACCATTGTTCAGTATCTTAAAAATCAGTTTGTCACCTTCATCGCCATATTTGCCCATCAGGGTATCTAGATTTTCCATGGCCGGTGTTTCCAGCGGTTCAAACCCGTATAATTCAAAAATATTTCTTATGATGCTAAAAATATAATTGCGTTTTCGAACAATTGCTGGTGTAAAATCCCTTGTGCCCTGGGGAATAGACGAGTTGGCCATAAGGTTTTAAAATTAAATATTTTTATTTGTTATTTAAAAGTACCTGGAATTTAAATAAAGTCATTTCATTTTTCATTTAAAGAGAAGTTTGCCTTTTGCTATTTACAAAATGAAGAAGGGCATGTTTTGTTACAGAGATTTTTTAATCAATATTTCACATGCTTCATCAATAAGGTCAAATACTTCGTAATAGCCGGCTTCGGGCCCATACCATGGATCAGGCACATCCCTGTTTTCGCCGGGATGAACCAGGTTTAATAACAGATCAACTTTTTCACTATTGAATTTGTTGCCGCTTATCTGTTTCATCTCAGCTACTACATCAGCAGCCATGGCATAAATTTTATCAAACCTTTCAAAATCTACTGCTTCAAATTTCCTGCAAATCTGTTTGCTTATATCAATCCCTTTCTTTTTTGCTACTCTTTGGGAAAGATAATGTGGTGCTTCATTTACATGAAAACCATTGGTACCAGCACTTTCGACTTCCCAATTTAAACTGGCAATTTTTATTTTTTGTAATAAAATACCTTCCGCAAGGGGGCTGCGGCAAATATTACCAAGGCACACCATCAAAATTGTCATGCGCAAATATAGTTAGTTGCCCTTTATATATGGTATTGCTGTTGCTGTTGGTATTATGGAATTGATGACAGGCTGCATCTTATTACAAACGGCGCCGGTTTTGAATTTTTTTTACGCATATCAAAACCATTAACAATGAACAGCGAAACAATTATGCAAAGCCATGTATTAGATATCATTTTTGAAAAAAGAAATAAACTGTATGGCGCCTATACCCTGCGTAAATTTTACAATAACCGGCTTATGAAGTCATTGGGTATAACACTTGGAGCTACAATTATTTTGTGTGCCTTTACTTTTATTAATGTTAAAGAAAAAATATTTATATCTGTTACAGAAATTTCACTGACTAAAATAAAAGAATCTAAAACAGTAGAAGTCAAAAAAGAGTTGCCGAAGCAGTCAATAAAATCAGGTCAGCAATCTCAAAAAAAATATATAATTCCTGTTATACTAAATGATCTCATCAATGCGGATACTCTACAGAATATTAAACCTGCAGCTATAATAGGGAGCAACAATATCAACAATACGGGAAAAGAAAGCCCCGGCTTTATTGGCGAACCGGGCAATGGAGATATAAGCGGTGGCGAAGTCCAAAAACCAGCATTACCAATAATTGATGTAAACCAACCCATTGATAACCCTGAAATAGAACCGGCTTATCCCGGAGGTATCACGGCATTAAGAAAATTTTTGGAAAGAAATCTTGTTAATCCAACAGATATGGCAGAAGGCGATATGGTGGCAGTAAATGTAAAATTTGTAGTAGGCTATGATGGAAAACTGCAAAAATTTACTGTTGCAAAAGATGGAGGAGCCATTTTTAATAACGAAGTGATAAGGGTGTTGAAAAAAATGCCGGAATGGGTACCCGGAAAATCGAAGGGGCAAAATGTGGCGGTGTATTTCACAATTCCGGTAAAGTTTGTACCCGCAGATTAATTACTCAATAAATTTTGTAATTTGCCAGTCCTCAAAACTGGCAAATTTAAAATGTACTGGTTTGGAAACTAAATAAAACAATATGGCACTGGAAGAATTTGAAAACGAACCATTGAGCGAAAGGGAAAAGGGATTGATAAGGATGCGTTCCATTACTAATTACGGAATGGGGGCCTTTTTGTTGGTAGCAGGATGCTTTTTTATGTTTCCTACAGATTCCACCCGTCCTTATATTAGTCAATATGACCCTTTGATTATAAAAATATTTGCGGTAATATGCTGGATATATGGGGCTTTCAGAATATACAGGGGTTATAAAAAAAATTACTTTAGAGACTGATGCATAGTAATAGTTACAAAAAATTAGTCAGAGTGATAGGTGTTATTCTTTCTATAGTTATCATAACAGGTGGGTGTAACAAAAAAACCCAACCTGCAGTTTTTGATACTCCTACCAGTGGCTCTATTAATATAAGTGTTGACGAGTCTTTTAAACCGGTAATTGATGAACAAATAAAAGTGTTTGAAAGTTCTTTTGCAGGTGCAAAAATTAATGTTCACTATAAGCCAGAGGCGGAATGTTTAAAAGACCTGATAAATGATTCTGCAACAAAGATGGTCATTGTTACGAGGGGTCTCAATGCTAAGGAAGTGCGTTATTTTGAGGACTCTATGAGCTATATACCACGCTATGATAAAATAGCCACAGATGCTATTGCTATTGTAGTGAATGCTAACAGTATCGATACCATTTTTACGTTAAAGCGATTACAGGACCAGTTATCAGGCAAGCTTGGTAATACACAACAAATAGTTTTTGACGGCTTAAGCGCCACCAGTACAGTACGTTTTGCGTTAGACAGTATATTAAAGGGAAAAAGTTTTGATACGAATATTGTAAGGGCAGTTAAAAATAGTAAAGACGTATTGAATTATGTAGCATCGGATGTGAATGCAATTGGCCTGGTGGGTATTAGCTGGATAGGCAACCCTGAAGATACTGCCCAGGTAAGTATGTTAAAGAAAATAAAAATAGCGTATGTGAAATGTGATTTTTGTGGCGATTCGCCTTATGTAAAGCCAAATCAGTTAAGCATTCTTACAAAACGATATCCTTTGGTACGTGGTTTGTTTTATATACTAAAGGAAAACTATAATGGACTTGGTGCCGGCTTTGTAGATTTTATGCAATTTGAAAGAGGCCAGCTTATTTTTAAACGGGCATATCTTGGAAGTAAAATGGGATTTGGTATAAGAGATGTAAAGATTAATGAAAAATTAGTAAAATAATAGGGTGGGTTTTTGGCAATTGGGTATAAAATTAATTATCATTGTAAAGTATTAAATTAGGGCTATATGAAAAAGATAAAATCAGCAATGCTATTATTGTCAGTTGTGTTTGTTTCAGCTTCAATAAAAGCGCAAACCATTGATCAGGGTAAAACGTTTTTGTATTATGAAAAATACAAAAGTGCAAAGGGCGTTTTTGAAAAATTGGTTTCCGCAAACCCACATGACCTGGATGCTGTATATTGGTTAGGGCAAAGTTTAATAATACCAGATGACAGAACAGCTAAAGATATTGCTGATGCCAAAGCATTATATCAAAAAGCTTTAATGAATAATAGCAGCAGTGCTTTATTAATGGCAGGTATTGGCCAAGTTGAGTTACTGGAAGAAAAACCACAAGATGCAAGAAACCATTTTGAAACAGCGCTTAGTTTATCACAAATGAAATTACCTTATGTATTAAATGCAGTTGGTTTTGCCAATGTAAATGCAAAAAATGGTGATGCAGCTTATGCAGTAGATAAATTGAAAGTAGCTCCCGCCTTTAAAAAAATGGCCGACCCTGACATATATGTTAATTTAGGAGATGCCTATAAAAAATTAGGTGATGGCGGCCAGGCCCAGCTTGCATATGAACAGGCAATTGCATTAAATCCTAAATATGCAAGGGCATATTATCGCATTGGTAAAATTTACCAAACGCAAGGTGCTGCGCAGGAAGAAATTTATATGAAATATTATAACCAGGCCATTGCTGCAGATCCTGCATATGGTCCCGTATATGAAAATTTATATAATCTCTATTATACTACAGATGTAAAAAAGTCTGCCGAATACCTTGATAAATATCTTGCCAATACAGATGATAACCCCAAAAATTGTTATTTAAGAGCTTCTATATTGTATGCACAGGCATTGTATACTGATGCCATAAAAAAAGCTGATGAATGTATTGGTGCAGGAGGTACTGCCCCTTATCCAAAATTATATGGTATTAAAGCTTATGCATATAATAAATCAGGCGATTCTGTAAATGCCAAAGCTTCATTCGAAAAATATTTCCAGGCCGCCGACCCTACTATAATTGGGGCAGGTGATTATACAACTTATGCTTCTGTTCTTTTAAAATTTCCGGGAAATGATACATTGGCAGGAAGCTATATAGATAAAGCAGTAGCATTGGATACACTGGAGGCTAATAAAGTTATTGATCTAAAAACTATGGCAGCTAGTTATGAAGCGCAAAAGAAATATAAAGAAGCGGCTGACTGGTACAATAAAGTGTTATCAGTAAAAAAATCTCCAGGTAAAATTGATTACTATAATGCAGGGTATAATTATTTTAGAACAGGGAATTACGAAACGGCTATTCCTATATTTAACATGTATAGTCAAAAATACCCTGAAGATGCTTTCGGTTATTATATGAGTGCAAAATCTAAGTGGGGAATTGATACCACTATGTCGCAAGGATTAGCCAACCCGGATTTCGAAAAAACAGTTACTGTGGGCATGGTTGATTCTGTTAAATATAAACCCCAGTTAACAGGTAGCTATAAATATTTTGTAGCATATTATGCCAATGTTAAGAAAGATAATACAACCGCAATTGCCTACTGTGATAAAATACTTGCTCTTGATCCAATGGATCCAGATGCCTTAAACAATAAGCAGGCATTGATGACGCCGGCAAAACCAGTAAAAACTACCCCCATTCCAAAAAAAAGTTAAAGCGTAAATCAAAATAATACTATCCCTCTTCATTAAAACGAAGGGGGATTTTTCTTTTTTTATAGTAAGATTGTTTTTTGCTCACCCTGCCTTATTTTTGCTTTATGCAATTCTTTATTCTTCAAGCCAATAATATTGATAATGCCGCAAACTATTTACCAATAGGTATACAATTATTATTTGCTATTGGGTTTATTGCAACAATGATGGGGCTAACCCATTATTTTGGGCCGAAAAGAAATACATCCGATAAGCTTCAGAATTTTGAAAGTGGCATTGAAATTAAAGGAAATGCCCGGCAGCCAATAGCCATCAAATACTTTTTAGTGGCTATTTTGTTTGTATTGTTTGATGTGGAGGTTATTTTCTTTTACCCTTATGCGGTAAATTTCAGGTCGTTAGGGTGGAGTGGTTTTGCTGCTGTAGTAACTTTTGTGGCATTATTTGCCGCAGGATTTATTTACATTATTAAAAAAGGCGCCTTAGATTGGGAAGATTAACAATATGAAAATTAGTAAATTGTAAAAAGAGGAATTTCAACAATTGTTACTAAATACTGTTTCAACCTTAAAGTTTCAATTTTAAATTTTCAAATTAATTCATTATGTCTCGTCCTGTACAATATAACACCAAACTTAAAACAGTAGAACCACCGGCAGGTGTAATGGGCGATGGCTTTATGGCTACCTCTTTGGAAAAAGTAGTTGGCCTTGCCCGTAAAAATTCCATTTGGCCCTTACCCTTTGCCACTTCCTGTTGTGGTATAGAATTTATGGCAACGGCTGCCAGCCATTACGATATTGCAAGGTTTGGTGCAGAACGTATGAGTTTTTCTCCACGCCAATGCGACCTTTTAATGGTAATGGGTACCATCTCCAAAAAAATGGGCCCGGTATTGCGCCAAGTGTACCTGCAAATGGCAGAACCACGCTGGGTTTTATCTGTTGGTGCCTGTGCCTGTAGCGGAGGTATCTTTGATACTTATTCTGTTTTACAGGGAATTGACCAGGTGATACCGGTTGATGTTTACGTACCAGGCTGTCCACCAAGACCGGAAGCTATTTTAGATGGGTTTTTAAAAATACAGGAATTGATTGGCCAGGAAAGTTTGCGTAGAAGAACAGGTGAAAAATATAAAGACTTGTTGGAGAGTTACGGAATTCAATAAATAAATATAAGGACTAATTTTTATAAATTAGTAATTACTACAAATGCCTAAGCTAAAAGATACATGTCCTTAACAAACGAACTGATACAACAAAAACTTACTGATAAATTTGGCGACCAGCTAACGGATTGGGCACAACCTTATGGGATGTTAACCTTTACAGCCCCTAAAGAACTTAATTTAAAAGTCCTTCAGTTTTTATACGATGATGCCGAACTTAAATTTCAATTCTTGACAGATTTGCAGGCGGTACATTATCCTGATAATAAAGGGGCAGAACTGGCTGTGGTGTACCATCTTCACAATTTGACAGATAATATCCGTATTCGGTTTAAAGTATTTACAGATATTGCTTCGCCTGATGTATATAGCGCTACTGCTTTATATGCTTCTGCTAATTTTATGGAAAGAGAAACCTATGACTTTTTTGGTGTTAATTTTACTGGCCATCCTAATTTAATAAGAATATTGAATGTAGATGAAATGGATTATTTTCCTATGAGAAAAGAATTTCCGTTAGAAGATCAAACTAGGGTTGATAAGGATGATGAAATGTTTGGGAGGTAGGGCTGTTTTTTAAACAGGCAGAAGGCAGATTGGATAAAGAAATAAGTATTGTACAAATGTTGGTAACGAAATTATATTAATAAAAAATAGCCCGTCGAGGGTAGGGTATGAGCGATCACATTTTATTACCGGAAGGAAGTATTGAAAAATTGACTACCACACTCAACCTGGGGCCAACTCACCCTGCTACCCATGGTGTGTTTCAAAATATTCTGGAACTGGATGGAGAAAGGGTAATGAAATCTACTTCTACTGTAGGGTATATTCACCGGGCTTTTGAGAAACTTGCAGAACGCAGGCCGCTTTACCAGATAACACCCATCACAGACAGATTAAATTATTGTTCTTCCCCTATCAACAATATGGGTTGGCATATTACCTGCGAAAGATTGCTGGGTATAACACTTCCAAAAAGGGTCGATTATTTGCGTATCATCATTATGGAATTATCAAGAATTTCAGATCACCTCATTTGTAATTCTATTGTAGGTGTTGATAGCGGCGCTTTCTCAGGATTTTTATACCTGATGCAGTTCAGGGAATTAATTTACGAAATATACGAGGAGGTTTGCGGATCACGCCTTACTACAAATATTGGGCGCATAGGTGGTTTTGAAAGAAATTTTACCAACACCGCATTTGAAAAATTAGAGAAGTTTTTAGCAGAATATCCAAAGCAGTTAAAAGAGTTTGAAAAGCTTTTTAACCGCAACCGTATTTTTATGGAACGCACCATTGGTTGTGGTGCCATCAGTGCCCAAAGGGCTTTGAATTACGGATTTACAGGCCCTAATTTAAGAGCTGCAGGTGTTGATTATGATGTACGTTTTCATACTCCGTATAGTTCTTATGATGAGTTTGAATTTAGTATTCCGGTTGGTAAAACGGGGGATTGTTACGATCGTTTTTTAGTACGCAATGAAGAAATGTGGCAAAGCCTTAGTTTGATAGAACAAGCATATAAAAAAGTAAAGGAATTTAAAGGTACGGATGCAGAAATATTTCATGCAGATACACCTGCGTACTATTTGCCCGAAAAGAAAGATGTTTATACAAAAATGGAAGCATTGATTTACCATTTTAAAATTATAATGGGCGAAACTGACATTCCGGCCGGGGAGTTGTATAGTTCTGTAGAAGCAGGTAATGGCGAACTTGGTTTTTATCTTATCAGTGATGGAGGAAGAACACCATACCGTCTTCATTTCAGAAGGCCATGTTTTATTTATTACCAGGCTTTTGAAGAATTGATTAAGGGCGGTATGTTAAGCGACGCAGTAATAACAATGAGCAGTTTAAATTTAATTGCCGGCGAATTGGATGCATAAACTAATTTTAACGATGAAGCCTGGTACAGTTCTTTTTTTGATTGCAATATTTATCCAGGCAATGGCATCGGCTCAGCAAAAAACATCTTTTGGCGATGAGGTTGGCACATTGGATGGAATAATAAAAGCGTATTACGAAGTAGTATCTGTAAAAATCGGAGAAAAAATAAGTTATCAACGGGATAGCATGCTTCATTCTCCAAATGCATTGGTAGGGTTGCCGGGAAAAGATAAGGATGGTAAGTTTAAAATGAATTTAGTATCCGTAAAAAAGTATCACCAGTTAGCAGATGCCGGACTTGAAAAGGAAGGTTTTTACGAAAATGAAATCAGCAGAAAAACCGAAAACTTTGGTGCAGTTTATCATGTGTGGAGTACTTATGAATCTAAAAAAATTGTAACAGGGCCGGTTATTGAAAGAGGGATAAATAGTATAGAATTATATTTTGACGGAACAAGGTTTTGGATAACCTCCTGGAGTTTTGATAAGGAAACAGAAAAAAATAAAATACCAGCAGCGTATTTAATAAAATAGAATTGATGATCAATTTTTCAGAAATTAAATTAAAGGAAGTGGAGCAAATTATTGCCCGCTATCCCAAGGGCAAACAAAAAAGCGCCTTGCTTCCGGTATTGCACCTGGCACAGGATCAGTTTGGTGGCTGGCTTGATACACCAGTAATGGATTATGTAGCAAGTTTGTTGGCGATTGAACCTATTGAAGTGTACGAAGTAGCCAGCTTTTACAGCATGTATAATTTAAAACCGGTTGGCAAGTATATATTTGAAGTTTGTCAAACTGGGCCATGCATGCTAAATGGCAGCGATCAGATAATTGATTATATAAAACAAAAGCTAAATATTGGAGCAGGCGAAACAACAGCCGATGGAATGTTTACATTAAAAACAGTTGAATGCCTGGGGGCTTGCGGTTACGCCCCGATGATGCAGTTAGGAAAAACTTACAGGGAACTTTTAACTAAAGAAAAAGTAGACAGTATTGTTGAGGAGTGCAGGAATAAAGCGGCAATAAATAATTAATTCAAATACAAATTATGAGTTATGGAAGCAATTGTACCATACCTTACATTTAATGGCAATGCTGCAGAAGCAATGGCATTTTATTCAAAAGCACTGGAAGGAAAAATTCTTTATCAGCAGACTTTTGGAGAGTCACCCATGCCATCAAGCGATGACATGAAAGATAAAATTATGCATGCAACTTTCCAGGCAGATAAACTGACATTTATGGTAAGCGATTCTATGCAGAATAATCTTGCAACAGCCGGTAGTCACATTAGTCTTTCTTTAAATTTTATTAGTATAGAAGCAATCGATAAAACATTTGCAGCATTATCTGATGGTGCTAAAATAACTATGGAATTGCAGGATACTTTTTGGGGCGCAAGGTTTGGAATGCTAACAGACAAGTTTGGTATAAACTGGATGTTTAATCACGATAAAGAAAAAAATAAATAATTGGGAATAACCAATGCCATATTAAAAGTAAGAGAGCACCGCAAATCTGAAAAAGTTGCAGAGGTTAATTTTTTGGTTGATAGTGGAGCAATATACAGTTTGGTGCCGGGGAAAGTTTTAGATCAATTAGATATTGAGCCCTATAAAGAAATGAGTTTTTCTTTGGCAGACGGAACTACCTTAAAAAGGAAAGTTTGCAGTGCTTATTTTGAGTATGAAGGAGAAGGTGGCCCTGCGCCGGTTGTGTATGGAGAAGAAGGAGATGAACCACTTTTGGGAGCAACTACCTTAGAATCTTTAGGTTTGGTATTAAATCCTTTTACAAGAACATTGCACCCTATGCGGATGCTGATGGCTAAATTATAAAACATGAAATATTTATTAACGATATTATTTTTTGCTGCTTCAATGGCTGGCTTTGCACAAACCAGTGACGAAGAAAAATTAACAGCAACTGTAAAAGAATTTCACCAGGCATTGGTAAATAAAAATACTGTTTCTATAAATCAGCAAACCGATAAGGCATTAAGTTACGGACATAGCAATGGCTGGGTAGAAACAAAAACTGATATGATAAAAGACCTTGAAACAGGCTATATCAGTTACCAGAGTATTAAAGAAGACAGTATTACAATAACCACTAATGGGGCAATGGCCAATGTTCGTTTTGTAGCTGATTTTGCGGCAACCAGAAATGGAACAAGTACCAATTTTCGGTTAAGAGTTTTGGAAGTATGGGTTAAAAAAAGCAATAGATGGCTATTGTTTGCAAGACAGGCAGTAAAAGCACAATAAAGTTATATAACAAAACAACGATAGAGGAAGTTAGAAATTCAATAGAATAATTAAAACATAATCAAATTTGTTTTAAGGAGAAAGGCTTTATGGCAAGAAAACTATTATTAGACAAAGCAAATGTTCCGGGCATAAGAAGCTTCGAAGTATATCGCCGCGAAGGTGGTTACCGCAGTGTAGAGAAGGCATTAAAAATGGCTCCGGCAGATATTGTGGAAGAGGTTAAAAAAAGTGGATTGCGTGGCCGTGGCGGTGCAGGTTTTCCTACAGGGATGAAATGGAGTTTTTTGGCCAAGCCAGAAGGTGTTGCCCGTTATCTTGTCTGCAATGCAGATGAAAGTGAACCCGGAACTTTTAAGGACAGGTACTTAATGGAATTTATTCCACATCTGTTAATAGAAGGAATGATTGCCTCTTCCTTTGCATTGGGCAGCAACACAAGTTATATTTATATTCGTGGAGAATATGCATGGATAACAGATATTTTAGAAAACGCTATTGCCGAAGCAAAGCAAAATGGTTTTTTAGGAAAGAATATTTTAGGCTCAGGTTTCGATTGTGAACTGTATGTACAACGTGGTGCAGGTGCTTATATCTGTGGCGAAGAAACGGCACTTTTAGAAAGCCTGGAAGGTAAAAGGGGCAACCCAAGAATCAAACCTCCTTTTCCGGCCATTAAAGGTTTATGGGATTGCCCAACAGTGGTAAACAATGTAGAAACAATTGCAGCCGTCGTCCCCATCCTGAATGAAGGCGGGGAAGAATATGCAAAAATCGGTATGGGTAAATCAACAGGCACCAAATTAATTTCGGCCTGTGGTAATATCAATAAGCCGGGTATTTACGAAATTGATATGACGATCTCTGTAGAAGAATTTATTTTTAGCGATGAATATTGTGGAGGTATACCCAATGGTAAAAGATTGAAAGCCTGCATACCCGGCGGATCATCTGTTCCTATTCTTCCTGCTAATTTATTGTTGACTACAGCAAAAGGAGAGAAAAGGTTGATGAACTACGAGAGCCTTAGTGACGGCGGTTTTGCAACCGGCAGCATGATGGGTAGTGGCGGATTTATTGTGTTGGATGAAGACCAGTGTGTGGTAAGAAATACGATGACATTTGCACGGTTTTATCATCATGAAAGCTGCGGCCAATGCAGCCCCTGCCGTGAAGGTACTGGCTGGATGGAAAGGATATTGAAAAAAATTGAAAACGGTAAAGGTGAAATGAAGGATATAGATTTGCTGTGGGATATTCAACGGAAAATAGAAGGCAATACTATTTGCCCGCTGGGCGATGCAGCAGCATGGCCTGTAGCAGCAGCTATCAGGCATTTTAGGGATGAGTTTGAATGGCACGTGCTGAACCCGGAAAAATGCCTTACAGAAAATTTTGGATTAAGGCATTATGCAGATCCAATTCATGTACCGGCAAGTGCATAGAAAATAAATTAATTAATTAAGAAAGCAGATGAGATATTAAAAATCATCACTTCAATAATCTTAAAGTCTGAATAATCTTTTTTTGATTTTAAATTTTGACTTTTTAATGTATAAATATGGCTGACGAAATAAAACCAGCACCACCTGCAACATTTAAAGTTACCATCGATAATATCACCATCGATGTAGCGCCTGGTACTACTGTATTAAATGCTGCCCGAATTATCGGCGGCGATGTTACGCCACCGGCAATGTGTTATTATAGCAAATTAAAAGGTAGTGGTGGTAAGTGTCGTACCTGTTTGGTTGAAGTTGCAGCAGGCTCTACTGCCGACCCCAGGCCAATGCCAAAATTGGTGGCCAGTTGCCGCACAACTGTTATGGATGGCATGATTGTAAAAAATATTACCAGCGATAAAGTAAAAGATGCAAGGGCTGGTGTGGTGGAATTTTTATTGTTAAATCATCCGCTGGATTGCCCTATATGTGATCAGGCAGGTGAATGTCATTTGCAGGATCTGGGATATGAACATGGTAAGGAAGGCACACGCTACGAATTTAAAAGAAGAACATTTGAGAAGGAAGATATTGGTCCTTACATACAATTGCATATGACACGTTGTATACTTTGCTATCGCTGTACTTATGTAGCCGATCAGTTAACCGATAAGCGGGTACATGGAATTTTAGACAGGGGAGAGCATTCAGAAATATCTACTTATATTTCCAAAGCAATCGATAACGATTTTAGTGGTAACATGATTGATGTTTGTCCGGTAGGTGCATTAACCGATAAAACTTTTCGGTTTAAAAACAGGGTTTGGTTTACCAAGCCGGGAGATGCTCACCGCAATTGCGAAAACCCTGAATGCTGTGGTAAAACAACTTTATGGTTAAGAGGTGATGAAGTTTTTAGAGTAACAGCCCGTAAAGACCAGTGGGGTGAAGTGCAGAGTTTTGATGGAAAGCCAGGATGGATATGTAATACCTGCCGTTTTGATAAAAAGAAAACTGCTGATTGGCAAATAGAAGGCCTTACAAAAATCAGCAGGCATTCTGTAATATCACAAGGAAAATATGATGGATTGGTAATGCCAAAGGAAACCATAAAAGAAGTGATGGGCGGCAGAAAGCCTAAATTGTTGATGGATATTCATGATGAAAGCGAGGTTAACAAACCCAGTGTACATCTGAGCGAAATAAATGGGCCTGCTCATTCGGACACTTTTAATAATGTTCAATAGAAAATTAGTAGTTTGTTAGATAAGATACTACGGGCATATGTGTAGTAATAAGGAAAAATAAAGTCGGCAAAAAATATTTATACAATCAATTATGTTATTATCCATTGATTTGGCTTTGATTATTGAAAAACTCGTTTTAATTACAGTGGTAGTAATGGCTTCACTGGTAATTGCCATGTACGCAACTTTTGCAGAACGTAAAGTAGCAGCGATTATGCAGGATAGGATTGGGCCTAACCGTGCCGGCCCTTTTGGAATATTGCAACCACTGGCAGATGGATTGAAATTGTTTTTTAAAGAAGAGATCATTCCTAATTTTTCTTCCAAATTTTTATTTATACTTGGTCCCAGTCTGGCCATGTTAACTGCCATGATGACAAGTGCTGTTATTCCATGGGGCGATACCATTACTCTGTTTGGCAGGGAAATTCATTTGCAGATTGCAGATATCAATATTGGTATTTTATATGTTTTTGGTGTGGTAAGTATGGGTGTCTATGGCATCATGATTGGTAGCTGGGCAAGTAACAATAAGTTTTCATTAATGGGTGGCCTGAGGGCCGCATCGCAAATTATAAGTTACGAACTCGCCATGGGCATTGCATTGATTGCATTACTGATGGTAACGGGAACGCTTAGCCTCAGAACAATGGTGATAGGCCAAACAGATGGGATGTGGAATTTTTTTAAACAGCCACTGGGCTTTCTTATTTTTCTTATTTGTGTTTTTGCAGAATGTAACCGTACACCATTTGATTTACCCGAAGCAGAAAATGAATTGATTGGTGGATACCATACAGAGTATTCTTCGATGAAACTGGGATTTTATTTATTTGCCGAATACATTAATATGTTTATCAGCAGTGCAGTAATGGTTAGCCTTTTTTTTGGGGGGTATGATATTCCTATTTTAAATGATGCACATGCTGTTGAAAAAATAGGGCAAAACTGGATGGCCGTGGCCCACATTTTTATGTTTTTGGGGAAAGCATTTTTCTTTGTGTTTTTGTTTATGTGGGTACGCTGGACTATTCCAAGATTTAGATACGACCAATTAATGAATTTGGGATGGAAGGTATTATTACCATTGGCATTAATTAATATGCTGATAACCGGTGCCGTAATTTTATTTTTACAATAAAATCACGGGCTATTAAACAATAAAAATATATTTGCGCAACTTTTTGTTAGCTGTAAATACAAAATATATGAAAGCATTAACTAACAGGGTTAAAGAAGTAGATCGCAGGCCAATGACTTTAATGGAGAAAGCTTACCTGCCCGCTATTTTTAAAGGTATGTCAATCACCTTTGGCCACATGTTTAAAAAAGCACCTACTATCAGCTATCCTGAAGTAACACGGCCTTTTAGTCCTGTATTCAGGGGCTTGCATATTTTAAACAGGGATGAGGAAGGAAGAGAAAATTGTACAGCCTGTGGTTTATGCGCCGTAGCCTGCCCTGCAGAAGCTATCACAATGGAGGCAGCCGAAAGAAAGCCGGGGGAAGAAAATTTATACAGGGAAGAAAAATATGCCGCAAAATATGAGATCAATATGCTGCGCTGTATTTTTTGTGGTTTGTGCGAAGAGGCTTGTCCCAAAGATGCTATTTACCTGAGTGAAACTTTTGCTCCTGCCAATTTTCAGCGCAAAGGATTTATTTATGGTAAAGAAGATTTGTTGATTCCAAACCCTGTTACTGAACCCGAAGCATATGCGAAAGCAAAAGGCGGCAGGGTAGCCCTTAAATAGTTTGAAAAAATGTTAATTTAAAAGAATGAGTGTTACGCAAATTTTATTTTGGTTTTTAAGTGTATTGGCTTTATGCAGTGCAGTTATGGTGGTAGCCAGCAAAAGTCCTGTGCACAGCATTTTATTTTTAATCATCACATTTTTTGCTATATCAGGTCATTATATATTATTGAATGCCCAGTTTTTAGCCATTGTAAATATTATTGTATATGCAGGGGCCATTATGGTGTTGTTTTTATTTGTGGTAATGCTGATGAATTTAAATGCCGATTCTGAACCTCCGCAAAAAAATAAATACATATTGTTTGGAGGAATTATTGCCGGGGCCAGCCTTTTGCTGGTATTGATTGCAGCTTTAAAACAAACTGTAACAACTGGTCAAATGGTAGAAACAAATACTGGTAATGTGGGGCTGATTGAAAACCTTGGAAAAATATTGTTTACCGATTATGTATTTCCTTTTGAAATAAGCAGTGTATTATTTTTAAGTGCTATGATTGGTGCAGTGGTTATTTCAAAAAAAGAAGCATAATTTTTTTATGCGAATATTATAAATAGTATATGCCAATAAATTATTACATATTTTTAGCTTTAGCGTTGTTTAGCATTGGGGTAATCGGCGTGTTAATACGTCGGAATGCCATTATTATTTTTATGTGTATAGAATTAATGCTGAATGCTGCCAATTTACTGTTGGTTGCTTTTTCAAAAATTCATACTGCAACATCCAGCCTGGCAATGGCAGGAAGCGATGCACAAATTTTTGTTTTCTTTATAATGGTGGTAGCTGCGGCAGAAGTAAGTGTGGGGCTGGCTATTATTGTTATGATGTATAGAAATACCCATTCAATAGATGTAAATTTTTTGAACAGGCTGAAGAATTAAAAAGCCCCAATGGTTAAAAGATATTAGGGCAAGGTTATAATAATTTAAAGAACTTCTATTAATCAAAACTACATTTCAAAAATTGTAGATAAAATTTCCCCCTTTAGGGAAAAGGCATGAATAATACTTTACAAATAGTTTGGCTGATACCTTTTTTACCATTGATTGGTTTTTTAATTAATGGATTGGGAAGGAATCAATTGTCAAAAACTTTATCTGGGTTTATAGGCAGCGGCGTAATTTTAGCGTCTTTCTTTTTGAGCATTTTTGTTTTCTTCCAGGTAAAAAGTGGCAATACGCATGTAGCACATTATTTTGATTTTATAAATACAATCGCTTTAAAAGTTGGGTTCGATTTTCAAATTGATCAGCTGTCTTCTTTATTCTTGTTAATTATTACAGGGGTGGGGTTTTTAATTCATGTTTATTCAACTTCCTACATGCATGAAGAAGAATCCAACAATTTTGCAAAGTTTTTTGCATACCTCAACCTGTTTATTTTTTCAATGTTGCTGTTAGTGATGGGTGGTAATTACATTATTATGTTTATTGGTTGGGAAGGTGTTGGTTTATGTTCGTACTTACTGATTGGGTTTTGGTTTAAAGATAATAGTAACAACGATGCAGCAAAGAAGGCATTCATCATGAACCGCATTGGTGACTTTGGATTTTTGCTGGCAGTGTTTTGGATGATCGCCAAATTAGGCACGACTGATTATCACGATGTATTCAGCAACATAGACAAATTATCTCTCTTTGATATTACCGGCATTACTTTATTATTATTTGTAGGAGCTACCGGAAAAAGTGCGCAGATTCCTTTATACACATGGTTACCCGATGCGATGGCGGGGCCAACACCTGTTAGTGCATTGATACACGCAGCAACGATGGTAACTGCTGGTATTTACATGATTGCACGAAGCAATATTTTATTTACAATGGCGCCCTTTACACAATCTTTAATTGCTGTAATTGGTTTAGCTACAGCTTTTATAGCAGCAACCATTGCATTAAAACAAAATGACATAAAAAAAGTACTGGCTTATTCAACTGTCAGCCAGTTAGGATATATGTTTATTGCCTTAGGTGTAGGGGCTTACACAGGTGCCGTATTTCATGTTATGACACATGCATTTTTTAAGGCCTTATTATTTTTGGGGGCAGGGAGTGTAATTCATGCAATGGGTGGCGAACAGGATATGCGTAACATGGGAGGTTTAAAAAAACACATGAGTATTACGCACATTACTTTCTTATTAGGTTGCCTTACAATTGCTGGTATGCCTCCTTTTGCTGCCTTCTTTTCAAAAGACCAGATACTTGCTGCCGCATTTGAAAGCAACCCTGTTTATTGGGTAGTGGGTGTAATAACTGCTTTTATGACCGCCTTTTATATGTTCCGTTTATACGGCATGACTTTTCTTGGAAAATTTAGGGGTACACACGAACAGGAGCACCACCTACATGAAAGCCCTTCTGCCATTACATTACCACTGATTATTTTAGCGGTATTGGCTGTTATTGGAGGATGGATAGGTATACCGGAAATATTTATGCACGGCAGTGACCGTTTGGAAGCATTTCTTGAACCTGTTTTTTCTAAAAGCAATGAACTGTCAGCCTCTATTCACCCACAGCACGGGTTATCACATACTACTGAATATGCATTGATGGCTGTATCTGTTATAGGTGCATTGATAGCATTAATGTATGCCTGGAACAAATATGGCAAATATCAAAAATCAAGTGCCGAAGAAACAGGCATAGGAAAAGTATTGGCCAACAAATGGTATGTAGATGAATTTTATAATGCCATTATTGTAAAACCCATACAATCAATTGCGGGTGTCCTTAACAGTGTTGTAGAGAAAAAAGCCATTGATGGTTTTGTAAATGGTGTTGGTAAAGCTGTTAATTACAGCAGCAGGCAAATACGTTTATTGCAAAATGGTCAGGTTAGTTCGTATATGTTAATGATGGTAGTTGCCACCTTGATTTTATTTATCATTCAATTGTTTTTGTAATTACAAAATATGGACCCACAAAATATTTCGATAACATTTCCACATGTATTAATTTTTTTCCCGCTATTGGCAGGGGTCATTACTTTTTTTCTTAAAAAGCATGTAGCTGTTAAAAATTGGGCTTTATTTTCTTCTATTATTACGCTGGGTATTTCGCTGGTAAGTTTATATTTTGCGAACAATACCACTTTAAGCGGATTAGATTTTAATTACGAATGGATAAAATATATAGGTGCAAGTTTTTCTGTTTCATTAGATGGGATGGGCAGGTTACTTACTTTTCTTACTGCTTTTTCTTTTCCCATAATTATCACGGCAACATATAAAAATGAGTATAAAAATTCTGATGTTTTTTATGGCTTGTTATTGCTAACGCAGGCCGGATTGATGGGTGTTTTTTTAGCAACAGATGCCTTGGTTTTCTATTTCTTTTGGGAACTGGCACTTATACCTGTTTACTTTTTGTGCAGCCGCTGGGGTGGAGAAAAAAGAATAGCAGCAACTTTTAAATTCTTTATTTACACTTTCACCGGATCTTTATTAATGCTGATTGGTATTATTTATATGTACCTGCATACAGCTCCAGTTAATGATAAGGCCGGCACATTGATATCGGAACATAGTTTTTCCATCTATTATTTTTATCTCGTTCAATTATCTGCTGAACAGCAGAACTGGTTGTTTTGGTTATTCTTTATTGCATTTGCCATTAAGATGCCGGTATTTCCATTTCATACTTGGCAGCCTGATACATATGAGCAAGCGCCTACGGCAGTTACAATGGTGTTGAGTGGTGTAATGGTAAAGATGGGCCTGCTTGGGGTAATACGTTGGCTATTACCGATGTTTCCGCAGGCCGTGATAAAATTTGATACAGTGATTATTGGGTTATCGGTTACAGGCATCGTTTATGCAAGCCTGTTAGCAATAAGGCAGGATGATCTAAAACGGCTGGTAGCTTATTCTTCCATTGCCCATATTGGCCTTATGTGCGCCACCATTTTTACCACAAAGCAAATAGGTTTGGAAGGTGTGATGATACAAATGTTCAATCATGGCATTAATATTATCGGGTTGTGGATTGTGATTGAATTAATAGAAAAACAATTGGGGGTTAGAAAAATATCAGCGTTGGCTGGGGTGGCACATAAAGCACCGGTATTAACTATTATGCTGGTAGTAATAGCTTTTGCAAATATTGCTTTACCATTAACGAATGCGTTTGTAGGAGAGTTTATGATGTTTAGTGGTTTATTTCAGTTTAATGTATGGTTTGCAGTTGCAGCATTGATGAGCATAATTTTAGCAGCAGTATATACTTTAAATATGATTCAAAAAGTATTTTATGGACAGGCTAATCCGCTAACAGTAAGCATAAAAGAAATTTCATTACATGAAAAGATAGCTTTAGGTATTATTGTGGTGGCGATATTTTTAACAGGTATTTATCCGCAGCCATTATTTGATCTTACAAAAGATTCAGTAACAGAACTGATAACAAAATTTAAATAACTAAAATACAGCAATCCGCTTACCGGCGGGTTGAGGCAATTATGAACGCAATAATAATAACAGCAGTCTGGGGTATTGTGATGATGTTTGGAGGTGTTTTTTTTAAAGAGAAAAGCACACCAAAGTATTGGGCCATCGCTGGTTTAATACTTGCTATTATTGCCAATGGCTGCGAGTTGGTAAAGCAGAAGACTTTTTTTAAAATCGGCATAAAGGATATGCTCTCCTTTAACAGTTTTAATTTAACTTTTATTACTGTTGTATTGCTTTGCACTTTATTACTTTTTTTACTAAACGGAAGAGATATAGAAAAAGTGGGAAACAATGTTTCTGAATATTTTGCGCTTATATTTTTTGTATTATGCGGGGTTTCAATCGCTGCTACTTTTAATACATTGCTTACTTTATTTTTAGGAATTGAAATTTTATCTATCCCTTTGTATATTCTTACAGCAAGTGATAAACGTAATTTAAAAAGTAATGAAGCTGGTTTGAAGTATTTTTTGATGGGATCTTTTTCTACAGGTATCCTGCTAATGGGGATTGCCTTTTTGTATGGCGGTAATTCAATAGCTCCTAGTTTTTATATTGCTAATTTGAATATCGGGCTAGGTAAAATGCCGGTTATGATGGCAATTGGATTGGTGTTTGTGCTGATTGCTATGTCCTTTAAGGTATCCGCAGCACCTTTTCATTTTTGGGCGCCCGATGTATATGATGGAGCACCTACTGTTTTTACATCTTTTATGGCAACCATTGTAAAAGCAGCGGGTTTTATTGCCTTTATACGTTTATTTGCTCAGTCATTTGGTGGTGTAAAAGGGCAATGGCAGGTATTGATTGCTATTATTACTGCAGCAACATTACTAATTGGTAATATTACAGCAGTGTTTCAGCAAAGTGTTAAACGTATGCTTGCCTACTCAAGCATAGCACAGGCTGGCTTTATGCTGCTTTCTATATTTGCATTAAACGAGTTTGCCAAGGAAGGAATTATTTTATATACCGCTGCATATAGTATTGCTACTATCGGGCTTTTTGCTATTCTTACCAAAATGAATGATTATACTATTGATGGATTTAATGGGTTGGCAAAACAACAGCCGGTATTAGGGCTTACGGCTACAATATTTTTATTGTCTTTAACAGGCATACCACTAACTGCTGGTTTTCAGGCTAAACTTTTTACGTTGATGGCTGCCGTAAAAGATGGGCATCAAAACTGGTTGCCAATATTAGCGGTATTGTGCGCCGCCATCAGTGCTTACTACTATTTTAAAATTATCCAGGCTATTTATTTTAAAGAAAATAATTCAACGGCCAACACAAACTGGGATATTACACCTGCTTTTAAAATTTTACTTATCATAACGGTATTCCTGATTATTATTATCGGCATATTTCCAACAGTAATTACCAACTGGTTACATTATTAGCATTTGCTTTACCATAAACAATATGTATTTTCTTCAAAGTAATAAATCAGTCATGTCCATATAGTTGTTTGTTCATAATGTTAACTGGTATATTGCTGTTATTTACCGTTTATAAACTTTTCAATTAGCTTGTAGTTTTTCAGGTTTAACTTTAATCAGAATTTTAATGGCATGAAAACAGTAGATTCAATTGGATTATCTTATCGTACAATAAAAAGCAACAGGCTCCGCACAGCCATTACTGTTATAATTATAGCATTAGGTATCATGGCATTGATAGCTATTATTACTGCTGTTGAAGCGGTGAATCAAAGTCTTACACAAAGCTTTTCCACCATGGGTGCCAATGCATTCAGCATTAGGTATAAAGAAAGAAATGGGCGTTTTGGTGGTGGGCCAAACGGAAATGATGAAACAAAAAAAACAAAGCGTAATACAGTTGCAAAAGTATCCAACGATGGCAAACTTATTACATTTGACCAAGCAAGAGCATTTAAACAACGTTACAACTTTCCTGCTAAAGCAGGTATAGCTTTATCTGGGCCTGGCGGTGTAATTATAAGAACTGAAACAAAAAAAACAAACCCGGATAACAGGGTAATTGGTGGCGACGAAAACTATCTTCAGCTAAATGGTTATGAGCTGTCTTCTGGCAGAAACTTTAATGAGGCTGATGTAGAAAGCGGTAGAAGTGTTTGCATTATAGGCAATACAGTTGCACAAAAATTATATGGCGATAATGTGCAGCGTGCCATTGATAAAATCATTTCTGTGGGCGTAAATAAATACCGCATTATCGGTGTATTAAAAGACAAAGGCAGCAGCGCATTTATGAATGCCGACAAAGTAATTATCACCACTTATAATAATATCCGCCGCCTTTATGGTTCAACAGGCCAATCGTACAATATTGCGATAATGGTTACCGATTTAAAAATGATGGATGCTGCTATAGGTGAAGCCAAGGGGATATTCAGGCCCGTCCGCAAACTGGACGTAAAAGAGGAAGATAATTTTTATTTAGACAAAAGCGATAGTATTGCGCAATCATTAATGAAAAACCTTGGCTTTTTGCAATATGCCACTATAGCAATTGCATTGATAACATTAATTGGCGCTGCTATTGGTTTAATGAATATTATGTTGGTAGCAGTAAATGAAAGAACCAAAGAAATTGGGTTAATAAAATCATTAGGCGGAAAAGCGGCTGATGTAAAAGCCCAGTTTTTGTGGGAATCTATTTTAATTAGCCTTATGGGTGCTATTGTAGGGATTGTTGCAGGTATTTTATTTGGTAATATCGTTGCTATTTTATTAAAGACTGGTTTTGTAATTCCCTGGTTATGGGTTATTGCAGGCGTATTAGTATGCACACTGGTGGGTTTGCTGGCTGGTCTTTATCCGGCTTATAAAGCTGCTAAGCTTGATCCTATTGTAGCTCTACGATACGAATAAATTTCGATTATTTACTCTTTCATTTGTTTTAAACACTAAAAATTGTTAGGTTTTACCTCTTCTTTTTAAAATCTAATAATAATTCTCTGCCACGTTTGTTTGATTCAATAATTTTATTAACTTGTGCTTCACGAAAAAAAAAATATTAACCATTTTTTATGGTATAAATAATTTTTTTGCTTAGCATTGTACAATAAAATATTTAACCAAACCGCATTTCACTTTAACAAACTAAAAAACGAACGTCATGGCAGAAACAAAATCAGCTGCAACTGTAAAGCCGTCTTCATCAGTACAGGCAAAAAAAAGTGGTAACTCTATTTCCTGGATAGCACCGGTAGTATGTATATGTGCTGGTTATTTTATCTGGAGGGTAGTTTTGGGTAATTCCTCAAATTTTAATCGCCCTGCACCTGGTATGTTTTGGCCCAGTCACGAAGGCGCTAAAAATTCATTGTATAATATGTATTTGGGGGGTATCATCGTACCCATACTTATTGGTACATTTTTAACGGTTTTAACTTTCATTATCGAAAGGTTTATGACTATTTCTAAAGCAACCGGTACTGGCAACAACGCTGATTTTATCAGAAAAGTGCAATACCATCTTGCCAATAAAAACCTTGATGCTGCCGTTGCAGAATGCGACAAGCAAAAAGGTTCTGTTGGTAATGTAATGAAGGCCGGCCTTCACCGTTACAAAGAAATGATCGGCAACACAGAATTAGCTACTGATCAAAAAGTGATGGCTATCCAGAAAGAAGTAGAAGAAGCTACTGCGCTTGAATTACCGATGCTGGAAAAAAATCTTGTTTTCTTATCTACGATTGCATCTGTTGCAACTTTATTAGGATTGTTAGGGACGGTATTAGGTATGATACGTTCTTTCTCTGCTTTAGGTGAAGGCGATGGTGGTGGTGCCGCCGCTGGTAAATTATCACAAGGTATTTCTGAAGCTTTGTATAATACAGCTTTGGGTATTGGTACTTCGGCTTTCTCTATTATCTTCTATAATATTTTTACAACAAGAATTGATGGTATCACTTATGGTATTGATGAATCAGGATTTACTTTAACACAAAGTTTTGCTTCTCTTTACAAATAATGTATGAAAAAAAGCATTTTTTGTATCTTAAGTAAATAATTAAATGTATAAAAATGGGAAGAGCTAAAATACCACGTAAAAGTACAAATATCGATATGACGGCGATGTGTGATGTTGCATTCTTATTGTTGTCTTTCTTTATTCTTGCAACCAAAACAAAACCACCAGAGGCAGTTGCAGTAGTTCCACCTAATTCTGTATCTACCAAGATAGCTAAAGAAAACGCTATTTTAGTAACGCTTACAAAAGAAGGTAAAGTGTTTTTACTTTTAGGCGACAAATCTCACAAGAATGCAATTCTTGACGATATCAATACTACAAGGGCACTGGGTTTATCCCCCGCAGAAATGGCTAAACTTAAAAAAATGGAATTTATAGGTGTTCCGTTTAACCAATTGAAAGGCTTGCTGGATTTGGCTACACCTATGGAACCGGCTAAAATGCCCGGTATACCTTGTGTTGACAGTACAAATAACGAGCTGACAGATTGGATACGGAGTGTAACTAATTCTTATAAAGGAGAAAGTATGGACAATCTTAATCTTTTAGTAAAGGGGGACAATGCCGCTTTATATCCGGCCTTTAAAAATATAAAAGAGTCATTTAAAAAAAATGATATTTTTAAGTTTAAAATAGTTACTAACTCAGAAGTGCCACCTCCAGGGTCGGAATTGGCAAACTCAGCTATTAAGAACAAAAAATAAATTATTAACGTCGTTTTATTTTTAAACAAATAAAAAATTACTGATATGGCAGAAATGGATACCTCGTCGGGAGGCGGACATAAAAAAGGCCCCGGCGTCAAAAAGCCAAAAAAACAATCTACCAGGGTAGATCTTACACCTATGGTTGATTTGGGATTTTTATTGATTACATTTTTTGTGTTTACTACAACCATGAGCCAGGCTACGGCCATGAATATGAATGAACCAAAAGATGATCCTAATAACCAGTTAAAAGTAAAAAACTCGGGTGTAATGACTTTACTTTTGGGGAAAGCGGATCAGGTATATTATTACATGGGAGAACTAACTGATCCAAACAAGCAATTTATGAGTAGTAATTTTAAAGATATCCGACAAGTAATTTTGGATAAAAAGAAAGCTACTCCAATTGGAGATTTAATGTACATTATTAAATCTGACAAAGAAGCTACTTTTAAAAATGCTATTGATGTTTTGGATGAAATGTCCATTAATGAAATTCCTCCCGGCCACTATGCTGAAGTTGATATGAGTGATGCAGAAGCTCAATTAATAAAGCAGACAGAACAAGCCAATGGAATTAAATAAATTATGGAAACTACGGAATTTGGAATCTAATTATAAATCATTTTACAATGGATATAAACAAAATATTAAGTGCGGATGTTCTTGATATAATTTTTGAGGGCAGAAATAAAGAATATGGCGCTTACGACCTTCGTAAGACATATAATAGCCGCATAAAAAAAGCCTTATTATATACCGGTGGTGTAATACTACTTATATTTTTAGGTTCTCTTTTTGCCAGTCTTGTTGGTAAAAATAAATCAGAAACGCTTGATGTGCTGGATACTCAAATGGCAGAAGTTAAGAAAAATGAGCCACCACCAGTTGTGCCACCACCACCACCAAAGCCACCACCACCACCAGAAGTTAACCAGATTAAATTTACTCCGCCTAAAATTGTAAAAGATGAGGAAGTAAAAGCAGATGAAAAAATTGAGGAGATAAAAGAAGACCAGGTAATCAGTAATAAAACAGTTGAAAGTGATAATAAGGTGGCTATAGTTCAGGCACCGGTTGAAGATAAAGGTTCGCAAATTACTGAGGCGCCAAAAAATGATGATGAGGACAAGATTTTTACTAAGGTAGAAAATGAAGCGGCATTTCCAGGTGGAGACGCAGCATGGCGCAGGTTTCTTGAAAAAAATCTAAACCCAAGCACGCCTATTGATAATGGTGCGCCAGAAGGCACTTACCAGGTAATTGTACGGTTTATCGTAAGTAAAGATGGTAGTATAAGCGATGTACAGGCAGAAACCAAACATGGTTTCGGAATGGAAGATGAAGCTGTTAAAGTTATTAAACGAGGGCCTAAGTGGACACCAGCTTTGCAAAACGGCCGTAATGTAAATGCCTATCGCCGGCAGCCAATTACTTTTGTTGTTTCAGAATAATAAAAATATTTTTTCTTTTATTTATCCCTTTACAAATTTGTAAAGGGATTTTTTTTGCTGTTTTATAAAAATGGTGCTAGCTGTAAAATTTTATGCGGGCATCAGCCAAACATTTTAATACTGGTTTATCTTTACCAAATGTTAAACAAATTAGGTGGCTGGGAAGATACAATTGTTGCACTCGCAACTCCTCCGGGAATTGGCGCAATTGGTGTTATACGACTTAGTGGTAATAAAGCTTTTGATATTATTAACTCATTATTTCCTTCTAAAGACCTTTCTGGCAAAGCTTCTCACACGATACATGTTGGCGTACTTAGAGAAAACGACAACCTGATTGATGAAGTAGTAGTGTCATTATTTAAAGGCCCTAAAAGTTATACCGCAGAAGATGTAGTGGAAATCAGCTGTCACGGCAGTCCTTATTTGCAGCAGCAGGTATTAGAGGTATGTATAAATAAGGGGGCAAGAATTGCAAAACCAGGCGAATTTACACAACGGGCGTTTTTAAACGGCAAGCTTGATTTAACACAGGCAGAAGCCGTTGCAGACCTTATTGCCAGTAACACATCAGCTTCGCAAAAAACTGCTCTTTATAATATTCGTGGTGGCTTTAGTGCGGTGTTAAAAGCACTGCGTGAACAGTTAATTAGTTTCTCAGCTTTGCTGGAACTCGAGCTTGATTTTAGCCAGGAAGATGTTGAGTTTGCAGACCGTAAAAAATTTTATCAAATCATACAATCGGCTCAAACTACAACAACACAATTGTTACAATCATTTCAACTGGGCAATGTTATAAAAAATGGTGTAAGTGTTGCCATTATTGGCAAGCCAAATGTAGGTAAATCAACCTTGCTGAATACACTGCTAAATGAAAACCGTGCAATCGTTAGCGAAATTGCAGGTACTACAAGAGATACGATAGAAGAGGCGCTTAATATCAATGGTATTTTATTCAGGCTGATAGATACAGCTGGCATCAGGGAACATAGTACAGACAGTATTGAATTGGTGGGTATAGAAAGAAGCCTGGAAAAAATGAAATCGGCAGATATTGTGTTATATATTTTTGATGTAAAAGAAATTACAAAAGAAGAACTCCAGGAAATCACTACCAAACTAAAAGAAAATAATAATAAACTGATATTGGTTGGTAATAAGGTAGATACGTTTAATAATGATGAAGCAGTAAATAGATTTAATGGCATTGATACTATTCATTTTATATCAGCAAAAAATAATAGCGGTATTGAAGCAATAAAAAACAGTTTGTTTCAATCAGCAGCCAATGAATTACCCTCTTCAGAAAATGTAATCATCACTAATGCCCGTCATCATGCTGCATTACAGCAGGTAAAAATTTCCTTAAACGATATTGAAGTTGGCCTGGATAATGAGGTGCCGGGCGACTTGCTGGCATTGGATATCCGCCGTTGCCTGCATTATATTTCAGAAATAACAGGTGATATTTCCAATGAGGACGTATTGGATTTTATTTTTAGTAAATTTTGTATCGGAAAGTAACCGACACAAAACAACCAGCAACCAAAACCATAACAAACCCATACAAAGCCCTATAATACAGGGCTTTTTTAGTGCTTATATTATACTTTTGTTTTGTGATAATAGTTGTTTATTTATAGAATATTTGTACCTTTACTGTACCTTACAATGGGTTGAAAGGCAAATTTGTACCTCAACCCATTTTTTAAGGAGGTAATTGGCACACATAGACACATAAAGGCATAATAAGCTACAAAAATGAGTTCAAATATTAAGGTACAACGTATTTGCCAGCATTGCGGTAATGAGTTCGCAGCCCGAACCACCACCACTTTGTATTGTTCAAAAAAATGTAATGCAGCATTTTATAAAGCCCAAATAAGAACTGGAAAGGTTGAGGTAAGCAATAAGGAAACCCAGCGTATCAAAACCCAACCTATTGAGGAACTGAAAGCCAAAGCCTTTTTAAGTATTGCAGAAACCTGTAAACTGATAGGGATAAGTAGGCGAACCGTTTACCGAATGATTGAAAGGGGCGAACTGATTACAGGCAAAGCAGGTAAGCGAACTATAATAAGACGTTCAGACCTTGAACAAGTTTTATTTGAACAACCCCAAACCGTAACACCTCAACCCGAAAGCAAGCACGAACAAAAGCAGTTTGATATTTTAGACTGTTACACAACCGAACAAGTAAGGGAAAAGTACAATATTTCAGAAAGTGGATTGAGGGGCTTAATAATTAAATACAATATTCCAAAGTTTCGGAAAGGTTGGTTTGCATACGTTCCAAAAAAGGTAATTGATAAACTATTGAGTTAAACACCAAAGCATATTAAAAAGTTGAAACAATAAACATTAAAAAAAACTACAATTTTATGAAAGATTTTATGGCTGTTGCATGTTCCGGGTGCCCTAATGCACAATCTTGTAAACTACTATTGCTTACCCCACGGCTTAGAAAGCCCTCATGTTTAACATGGCATACCCTCCCATTTTGGGAAACCTACCGGCTTTCTGAAAAAACCAAACATTTTATCGTGGAGTTAAAGAAACTTATGGATAGTGGCAAAGTGAGCAGCGATGAAGAGATAATCAATGAGCTGGAATGGAATAAAACGGCTTTCCGTGGTGTAAAAAGCAGGATTAAAAATATACCCCCTTATTATTATAGACGGTTTACGGAGGTTTATAAAGTGGCAAACATTGATAATAAAATCAATCCTATTGAAGCTATCCGGACATTGATTGATGCTAACCGGACATTGATTGATGCTATTTTAATATTGGCTAAAACAAATAGCAGGCTGATTGAACTCCTTGTTAAGTTAGAAGAAAAAAAGAAAATACAGGCTCCGCCGAATCCCCTTATTGTATGGCGTGGTTTTCTAAAAACACAGTTAAAAGATTTTCTTTCCACCCATCAACAATAACACCATGACAACAAAAGTTAAGTTAAGAAAAAAGGCAATTTCAGGGAACAGGCAAAGCTTGTATTTAGATTTTTACCCGGCCATACCACACCCCGAAACAGGCGAACCAACCCGAAGGGAATTTTTAGGGCTTTATATCAATGCCGAAAAGATTAAAGGTAAAAACGGAAAGGAAAAGAAAATTACTTTAGCCCCTTTAAATAAACAGCATAACAAAGAAACTTTACAGCTTGCTGAACAGAGAAGGCAGAAAAAAGAAAACCAACTAAACAAGCCCGAAATTTATACAGGGTACGAAAAGGAACAACTAAAAATAAAGGAGCAGGGCGAACAAAATTTTGTTACCTACTTTAAAACCCTTGCCGACAAACGTAAAGCAAGTAATTACGATAACTGGGTTTCAGCTTACAATTACCTGGAAACATTCACAAAGGGAAATTTAAAGTTTGCCGACCTCAACGAAAAGTTTTGTAATGAGTTCAAAGAGTATTTACTCACTACAAAAAGCAATAAGAGCAGCAAAGTAACACTTGC
>JAYTTI010000007.1:0-2857 GCA_043745405.1 Ferruginibacter sp.
GTACTGCTATCTACTGTGTTGTTTTTTGTTCATGCAACTTAGTAAATAGTCAAACTACTAAAGCCTATCAAAAAGAAATAGATGATTGGGATATAGCCAGAAAAGAGTTTTTGTTATCACCTTCCGGTTGGATTAACCTGGAGGGATTATACTGGCTTAAGCCCGGACGCAATACATTTGGCAGAAATAAAACAAATGATCTTATTTATAAAAACACAGCATTTCCAAAATTGGCCGGATATTTTATATGGGAGAATGAAAAAGTGAGTTGGATAACCAACAATAAAATTAGTACCACCATTAATGATACCCCAATTACAAAAGCGGTATTATTTGAAGAGGGCAGCACACCACTCCTATTGGCATTGGGCAATTTTAGATGGAGTATTATTAAACGAGAAAACAAGTTAGGCATAAGACTTAGAAACCTGAATGCATCAGCATTAAAAGGATTTAAAGGAATCAATCGTTTTCCGGTTAATGAAGAATGGCGCGTTACAGCACATTTAGAAAATGTTTCTACTCCAGAACTCTTCATCACCAATGTGTTGGGCCAAACCATTGCGGAAAATTCTCCGGGCAAACTCTTATTTAACATACATGGTAAAAATTATCAACTAGATGCCTTAATAGAAGGAGATCAATTATTCATTTTATTTGGTGATTTCACCAGCGGTAAAACAACCTACCCAACGGGCAGATTTTTGTATGCACAAATGCCCGATGCCAATGGCAACACGATACTCGATTTTAATAAAGCCTATAATCCTCCCTGTGCATTTACAGAATATGCTACCTGCCCGCTTCCTCCCAAACAAAATGTACTACCTATTGCGGTTGAAGCAGGCGAAAGGATTATTCAAAAATAAAAATATAATAACATTTTAGGATTAGGTAGAACAAGCCCAAACTCTTTCTGTCACCCTTTCAGGGTTTATTCACATTTTTCTATTTTGCTATAATAATATCATCCCTTCGGGATTGTAAAGTCCTAACTAAATAAATCAAAAGCCTGAAAGGCTGTCATTATTATAATCTAACTATAATGCAGGATTTCCCAAACCCTGTAAGGGTGACATAGAAGCTTTGCTTACCCGTCGTTTGCGCTCGAACTACCTAATCCTATAACTTTTATTCTTCGCAGAAGACCCTGCGTTTTTCTTTTGCTCTTTAGGTGGAATTTATTTTTACCAGACTATCGCAATCGAGAAACGCTGCACCTTTTTCGATAGACGATGCGCGGAACTTGTCTATTATATGGTAATTAATTTATTTTGGATAACCTGAGAAGCAGGAATTACAAAGCTAGATTGTTATAATTCGATAGCAATTTAGTATTGTTTAGTTTTACATTTGGAAATGAGACTACCCAATTCAGCGAACCTTTGAAGACACAACTTACCTATTTCCGGTTATTTATATTCCCGTTTTTTTACTTTTTTGGTATAACCACTCTTACCATTAAAAATTAGCTACCCCTTGACGCAATGCCATTTATTATTTGTTTATTAATGAGATCTACTTACAATTCAGCATAAGCCAATAAATCAAAGTAAAAAATAAGGCCCCACATTGCTGTGGAGCCCATACTTACTAACCCATCTAAAGACAAATCTAAGTGAAAATCAATTACAGTATTCATCAAAAACCGAAATAAGGTGCTGCGCAATGGCCTGCGCTGGACGCCCTTCAATCTGGTGCCGCTCTACCATACTTACCAATTGCCCGTCTTTAAACAAAGCGATTGCAGGGCTGGAAGGTGGGAAAGGCAACAAATGACTTCTTACCTGGTTAACGGCTTCTATATCAAAACCGGCAAAACTAGTGGTTAGCCTGTCTGGTCTCTTACCTGCGTTTTGTACTGCCATCAATACACCCGGCCTGCAACTGCCTGCTGCACAGCCACATACAGAATTTATGACCACTAAAGTGGTTCCTTTTTGGTGCAAGGTATCATCTACCTCTTGAGCCGAAACCATTTCATCAAAACCACCATCGGTTAATTCAGCCTTCATCGGTATTACTATTTCTGCTGGATACATAAGTTTATCTCCTTTTGTTTTATTGAAACACAAAGGTAAGACAATAGTTCAAACCTTGAAAATGTACAAATCGGACTTTATGTCATTATTTTTATATTTATTAGACTTTATGTCAGCTTTGGTTGTGTTGTTGCGTCATTAAAGAAGTAAAAAAGCAGTTGGTATATAAATTGAAATAGGCTTCTTGTCTTATTAAAAAAAAATTACCGAGGATAGGCAGAATAAAATCTATTAATTAAAAATAAAAACAAACAACTATGACATTCGTAAAACACAACACAGCACCTTTCGTTAATTTATTTGACGAATTATTTAACCAATTTCCGGCAAACTGGGGCAGAGATTCTCAGGCAGGTTTTAGTACCGTTCCGGCCAATATTCATGAAACCAATGAGGGCTACCATGTAGAACTTAGTGCACCGGGGCGAAAAAAAGAAGACTTTGCGATTAATCTGGACAACAACATGTTAACCATCAGTTTTGAAAAGAAAGAAACTACTGAAAACCAAGCGTATAAAACCATCCGCAAGGAATTCAATTACCAAAGCTTTAAACGCAGCTTTAGCTTGGATGAGAAAATTAATACCACGGGTATACAGGCTAAATATGAGGATGGTATATTGAAAGTATATATTCCTAAAAAAGAGGAAGTTACCGTTGCACCGCAGAAAATAGCGATTAGCTAATGAATGATCAGTTCTATTTTCGAAAAGTAAGAAAGAACTGGGTATAAAAATATATCAAGTTGGTTTTGGTATACCCCGTGTTTCTACACGGGGTTTTTGGTTTAAGATTGTATTTAAGTCAGGGTCTGT
>JAYTTI010000008.1:0-10513 GCA_043745405.1 Ferruginibacter sp.
AATGATAGAAATAAATGTACATCGTGTAGAAGGCGATTGTGGCTTTGAAGCCACCGATGCCATGGGCCATACTATTAAAATGGATACCAGTCCGGAAACAGGGGGTATTAATTTTGGTGTTCGCCCAATGCAGGTATTGCTGATGGGCCTTGGCGGCTGTAGCGGTATCGATATTGTAATGATCCTTAAAAAACAACGGCAGAATATAAAAGATTTTTCTATGAAAATAGAAGGCGAAAGGCATACAGGCAAAGAAGCTACACCATGGAAAGAGGTGAAAATAGTGTTTGAGTTAAAAGGCGATATTGACCAGGAAAAAGCCTATCGTGCCTGCGAATTATCTATGAATAAATATTGCTCTGTTGCAGAAACACTTCGTTTGGGCGGTACCAATTTAATCTGGGAAATGAGGCTAAACAGCCCAGCCTAAAAAGCGCCTTATTAATAGCCATCAATATTTGTCCCGCCAAAGCAGCAGCAATGTGGAACATCTTGCACCGCCCTCTTGTACCGCAACTTTCCAATTTGGCTTTTATTATGTTGCAGGTAAAAGTTGCCGTAAATAAATAAGTTATTGTAAGCTGTTTATTTGTGGTTTTTACAACATCTATAATAATTGCTTCGCCTCCTGCTCCCCAAAAAAGTATTTGTAAAAATCCGGTACAGTGAAGTATGTTTGTAATTATTGAATTACAAAAAGGTTAAACAAAACAATAAATAATTTATCAAGATGAATCCAATTACAAAAGCAATAAGGATACAAACAGAACGAACCGGCGAGATGGAACATTCCACACCTATGTTTTTAACAAGCAGCTTTTGCTACAACGATGCGGAAGAAATGCGGGCCGCATTTGCTGATGAAACAGATGCAAACATTTACACAAGGTTTAGCAATCCCAATGTAACGGAGTTTATAGATAAAATGGTAGCGCTGGAAGGAGCCGAAGCTGGCTACGCCACAGCATCCGGCATGAGTGCGGTATTTGCTTCGTTTATGACCTTTTTAAAAAACGGCGATCATCTTTTATCCTGTAGTTCAGTTTTTGGCAGCACCGTTACAGTGTTAAATAAATACCTGCCAAAATATGGTATTGAAGTGAGTTATGTTGCTGCTGATAAACCCGAAGTATGGGAAGCCGCAATAAGACCCAACACTAAAATGATTTATTTGGAAACACCTACCAACCCCGGGCTGGATATTATTGATCTTGCATTTGTGGGGCAATTGGCAAAAAAACATAACCTGCTTTTAAATGTAGATAATTGTTTTGCAACACCAGTTTGTCAAACACCCATTGATTTTGGCGCCGACCTTGTAATACACTCTGCCACCAAATGGCTCGATGGGCAGGGGCGTGTTTTAGGTGGTGTTGTTGTAGGAAAAAAAGAACTGATACACGAGCTCTATTTATTTTGCAGAAGTACGGGCCCGGCATTATCGCCCTTTAATGCATGGATACTAAGCAAGAGCCTCGAAACACTGGATGTACGTATGGAACGCCATGCAGCCAATGCTTTGCTAATTGCCAAAACATTGGAAGGCCATGAAAAAATAAGCTGGATAAAATACCCTTTTTTACCAAGCCATCCCCAACATGCCATTGCCTTAAAACAAATGAAAAACGGAGGAGGCTTGATATCCTTTGATTTAAAAGACGGCCTCGAAAGCGGGCGGAACTTTTTAAATAAATTAAAAATGCTGTCGCTCACTGCTAACCTGGGCGATACCCGCAGCATTGCTTCGCACCCGGCAAGTACCACTCATGCCAAGCTCAGCGAAGCCGAACGCAAGGCAGTAAATATAACGCCGGGGCTTATACGCATTTCTGTAGGGCTTGAATATGCAGACGATATTTTGCAGGATATTTTGCAGGCGCTGGAGGGAAGTTAGGGGGGAAGTCAATGGTCAATGGTCAATGGTCAATATTTGGGCTTCAAAAGATAATAATAAATCAGCCATCAGACATCTTTTTCGGTTTACAAAGAAAGCAAACTACAACCTCTTATATCTGAATTATCGAGGCGGCCCAATATTTCAAAGCTTTCATCGGGGTGTAATTTACCGGCATCATCTGTTGCAATAAAACTGCAGCTAAATATATTTGCCAAATCAATCACATTTACAGCGCCACTTATTATTTTATTTTTATCTGGCCTGTGTACCAGTAAAGGATCATCTTCTTCCCTAACAATTATTTTCATCCATGGCGCACAATTAAAAATACCGTCACCTGTAGAATAGGCCTGGCTTAACAACTCTGTCATACCATATTCGGAATGAATTTTATTCACCTTAAAGCTATCACACAAAATATGGTGTACTTCCTGCCTGGTCATTTCCTCTCTTCTTCCCTTCATGCCGCCTGTTTCCATAACAGTTGTATATTTTAAATGCATTGGGTATTGTTCTGCAAAATCAAGTAAGGCAAACGTAACACCAATTAATAAAGTTTTTTGTTGCTGCTTTTCCAATTGTAGTAATGTAATCTGTAATTTCTGCAGGTTGTTTAAATAAAAACCACTGCCTGGGTGCTGGCTTTGCTGTATTAATTTATCGGCCATCATTACCAGTGATGAATTATTTCTTTCAAGATACGAGGGTAACAAAGCGAGTATGCACCAGTCTGCAGGGTCGCCATAAAATAAACGAAATGTGTTTATAAAGCTTTGCTCATACAAAAAAATATCTTTTACCAGATGCCGGCTGTTAAGGGTTTTTGTCGTTCCACTGCTTTCAAAAATAACAGCAGGTTCAAATTGTGTAGTGGTAATTGTATGTGTTTTAAATAAATCAATCGGCAGGTAAGGTATCTTGCAGATATTGTCAATTTTTGTACTATCAATAGGTAAAGTATTACAATACTGGTTGTAAACGGGGTTTTGCCGGTATTGAAAATTAAAAATATCAAGCGCAGTTTCATTAAAGCTTTGCGGCGTAACAGTAAGGAAATTTTTTAAGGCTTGCATAGTTTTAACCCTTCTTTTCAATTTCTATCAGTAAATTTGAAAATAATACACAAAGATGCGTAACACAATAATCATAATTATCATTGTTGGTTTTATTTTTTCAGGTTGTAAAAAAGAAACCTTTTCAACTACACCAACTTTGACTTATAAATCTGTTAATACAATCCAGTTAAAACCCGATCAGATTATAAAATTCTACCTCAATTTTACAGATGCAGAAGGCGATGTGATAGATACATTGTATATACAAAAAGTTAGTTTAAACTGTGCTGCCAGTAATTTTTCCGACAAATCACGAATACCGGCTTTTCCAACCACCAAAAATTTAAGTGGCGAAATTTTGGTATCTTATTCAAATGGGATAAACAACCCGGGTTATATCACTGTTGCATCAAGATGCGATTATAATGATAGCTGCTATTTTCGTTTTATGTTGAAAGATAAAGCAGGTAATAAAAGTGATACTGTTAAGTCGGAAATCATTGTGATTTATAAATAATATCAGATCCAAATTTCTCTCATTTTTTCTAGCCGTTTTTTTAGCCGGTAATGATCGGATAAAAGACTTTTAAGGCTACAGTTATATTTTTACCTGAATATTTTTTTGGTATTTGTTTGTTGATATTTTTTGATGCTCTTCCTACTATGACAAGTATTTAGTTAATTTGTAAAAATTATAGCAGTAATGGCAAAGGCAAAAGCAAAAGTAAAAGCAAAAACAAAAGTAAAAGCAGCAAAGAGTATTTTAACGGATCAGTCTTATGCGTTTTTAAAAGACTATATCAACAATCCATCTCCCACCGGCTTTGAAAGCAGTGGACAGAAATTATGGTTAGAGTACATAAAACCTTATACCGACAGTTTTTTTACTGATGCCTATGGTAGTGCAGTAGGTGTTATTAACCCTACCGCTTCGTTTAAAGTAGTGATTGAAGCACATGCAGATGAAATAAGCTGGTTTGTAAACTATATCTCTCCTGAAGGGTTGATTTACCTGAAAAGAAATGGCGGAGTAGACCACCAGATTGCACCTTCGATGAGGGTATTGGTGCATGGCAAAAAAGGGCCCATAAAAGCGGTATTTGGATGGCCGGCAATACATACCCGTATGGGTAATGCCGATGCTAAGGAACCACAGCCAAAGGTTGATAATTTATTTTTAGACTGTGGTGCCCGTAGTAAAAAAGAAGTAGAAGACCTGGGCATACATATAGGTGCCGTAGCAACCTACGAAGACGGTTATGAAGAGCTGGCTTATGATTACCTGATTGGCCGTGCCTTTGATAACCGCATTGGTGGTTTTATGATTGCTGAAGTGGCAAGGTTATTACAGCAGCATAAAAAGAAATTGCCTTTTGGTTTATATATTGTAAATGCAGTACAGGAAGAAATTGGTTTACGCGGTGCCGAAATGATTGCCCGCAGGATAAAGCCAGATATCGCCATCATTACAGATGTAACGCATGATACCACTACACCCATGATCAGTAAAATTACACAGGGCGATACTGCCTGTGGCAAAGGGCCTTCTTTAACATTTGGGCCAGCGGTACATAATAAATTACTGGATGTTGTACAGGCCGTTGCTGCTAAAAATAAAATACCGGTTCAGTTACATACCGTAAGCCGTAGTACCGGTACCGATACCGATTCGTTTGCCTATGCCAATGAGGGCTGCCCCAGTGTATTGATTTCTATGCCACTGAGGTACATGCATACTACTGTTGAAATGATACATAAAAGCGATATAGAAAATACCATTAAACTAATGTATGAAACATTGCTTACGTTGACGCCCAAAACTAATTTGAGTTATTTTTAAGCCAACTGTTTTAATAAATTTTTCCGGTTAAAATTTTTGTCCGCTCCGCAATGTGATAAGCATCATCTTTGCGACCATTGCGCCGCGGGGGATAGACTCTTCCCTATGTAAAACGGGAATTCCGACTTTACATCGAAACTTATATTTTTTTGATTGTTTGCCTGATTTGCTTTGCAAAAATGTTTGAAGAGCAGTAACGGGCTGCAACAGGACTGGAGCCAGGCCAGCATGAGACTGAACAGTTGATAAAAGCATTTCCCCGTATTGCGGGTAATTGTTACATTTATGATGCTAACAAAGTAATATGGTAAATTTCCAGGAAAAAGTATTAGGCTATCCTCAATATTGCAGGCAGTTTACCTGCAGCGAGTCTTTGATCACTATTTTTAATTGCCCGCCCCAAGCCCGGTTAATGAAAAACAAATTTGCTGATCTGTGGTGCCATGAGAATTATATTTTTTATGTGCTGGAAGGAAAAAAAACATGGCATACTTCTCATGGCTCTTATGAAATAAGCGCAGGAGATTGTGTGCTGGTTAGGAAAGGCACCTGTATACTGGAGCAATTTTTTGATATTGGTTTTTGCCTTGTGTTGTTTTTTATACCCGATGAATTTATTTGTGATACACTCAAAAACAGGTCGGTGCCAATCGGTAAAACCAACGAAAAATATAAACCCGTAATTCAGCTTAATGCAACGGAAACCCTGCGCTCTTTTTTTGTTTCTATGTATACTTATTTTGCAGGTACCACAACACCCGACAAATCATTACTCGAATTAAAATTCAGGGAATTGATTTTAAACATTGCAGACAATCCAAACAATGTTGGAGCATTGTCTTATTTCTGTTCGCTAATGAGTGAACCGCAATCTGTTTCATTGGAAAGAGTGATGAACGACAACTACTGCTTTAATTTAAAACTGCAACAATACGCCATACTGGGTAACCGCAGCCTCTCTGCTTTTAAAAGAGATTTTCAAAAACAATTTGGCAATACTCCCGGCAAATGGTTATTAGAAAAAAGGCTGCAACATGCACAGTTTCTGCTGGCTAATATGGATAAAACAGTAAGCGAAGCCGCATTTGAAAGCGGTTTTGAAAACCTGTCTCATTTTAGCCGATGCTTTAAAGGACGTTTCAACATTTCCCCTTTTGCTTCAAAGCAAACCCCTGCGTCCTGAACTTTATAGCAAAACGTCTGGACTCTACAGCAAGCCATTTCTTGAAATGGAACAATATATTTGTTTACTAATTAGGCGTGTTCGTTATAATATGTATTACATGCTGCATTCTTCACTAAAAAAACTAAAATAGTATGAATCCAAACAAAGTATTATGGGAAAAAGGTGATTTCACACGAATTGCCGAAACCATGAGAGAATCTGGTGCTGCATTGGTATCAGCATTAGGCATCACTAAAGAAATGAATGTGCTTGACCTGGGTTGTGGTGATGGTACTACTGCAATACCCGAAGCAAAATTGGGCGCTAATGTTTTGGGCGTGGATATAGCTACTAACCTTGTTGCAGCAGGAAACGCCCGTGTAAAAAATGAAAGCATTAATAATTGTACTTTCCAGGAAGGCGATGCTACTGATTTACATGAACTGAAAGATGATAGTTTTGATATGGTAGTAAGCATTTTTGGTGCCATGTTTGCTCCTAAACCATTTGACGTAGCCAAAGAAATGGTTCGTGTAACGAAGCAGGGTGGACGAATTGTGATGGGCAACTGGATACCAGGAGATCCAACGCTTGTAGCACAAATATTAAAGATAAGCTCTGCCTATACGCCCGCTCCTCCGGAAGGGTTTATCAGCCCGATGTTATGGGGTGTAGAAAATAATGTTATTGAACGTTTTGTTAGCGCCGGCGTAGCAGAAAAAAATATTTCATTTGTCAGGGATACGTTTACATTTAATGCCCCTTATTCCCCATCAGCATTCGTTAACAACTTTAGAAATTATTACGGCCCTACGATGAATGCGTTTGAAGCGGCAGAAAAAAATGGTAAGGCTTTGGAACTGCAAAATGAATTAGAAGAATTGTTTAATAGCCACAACAAAAGCACTGCAGAAAATGCCACTTCTATTCCTGCTACTTTTTTACGGGTAACAGTAATGTGTTGATGGTATGCTTTATTCACGGCATCACGGCTCAAAAGTAATTGAAGCCATGTCGAAGACGTTGCTGCATGGCTGAAACCCTGGGCCTGATAAGTTATTTTTAAGTCGGATGTTGTTGTAAAATTTTTGAAGAATAGTAGCGAATGGCAATAGGGTAGGAGCCCTGTGCCAGAATGAATTACAAGCAAAAAACTGTATAGTTCTCTAGCAGATTATAATATGCATAATGATGATTATTTTTTAGTTATGATTTTCCATATTTAAAAATCTGCGACGAATATTTAAAAAATAGTTGCATATCGGTAAGCGTTCTTGATGAAAAAAGTAAAATGATTCTGTTTTTAAAAAGTGAAGTAACATTTCATATTTTGCCTCGCAATATTTATCCAGGAAAAGAAGGCTACCCTTGGAGTTTTAGCAGTGGAGATTTTACATGTCAATATTCGCATTCTGATAAAATATACATATTTGACTGTAGAAAAGTTTCATTAAAAAGGAAATTCACAAATAACAACTTTTTATCAATATTAGACTTTGAAGGAAAGTCTGTATCAATACAGTTAATGCCTGTGGATATTCAGAGTAGCTGGAATATACTTAGCGTGGAGACAACATTTATTAGTTTTGATTTAAATTTTTCGGATAAGAAACATACACTTTTTTATAATGGCATAATGTCAGAATCTACTCCAACATCAAATAGCAATTCAATAAAATTCGAAGACTAATATAATATTTTCTTCCGGAGCAGGTTTCATCAGCATAAACTCTTTACAGGTGAGTCTCTTCACTGGCCTGTGTTTTGGCAGCAGAACTCACCGTTATTACGAAGTGCAATCTATTCTTTAAAACTACTTTTTAAATTAATATCATCCAGCTGACGAAAATTCGTTACGAAATATTTTCCCTGCTCTCCAAAAATATAAAACTACTAAAAGTTTATTTTTTTCATTAATGCTTTAAATCGTGGTTCGTTTCTAAGCGGATCAAACACAGGATCATTATTTATAAAATACATGTCAATTTCTCTTGCATTGTAGGCTTTTTCAAGTGTAGTTATTGCCTGATCAAAGTTGTTTAAAGCAGTATAAATCCCTGCTACCCCATATAAATAGTCATAAGAATCTGCCTTAGGATAAATTTTTAATATTTTTTCTAATTTGCTGACTGCCCGGGTGCTGTCTCCCATTATTGCATAGGAATAAGCAAGCAAAATATTAGTCCATTTATCTGAATATTTGTTACATAATTCAATTGCATCTGAATATTTTTTTCTTTGTAAAAGGATATATACAAGTTGTATCTTATATAAAGGATAATTTGGAAAAAGTGTAATTGCTTTTCTTAGTTGTTCATAGGCTGAATCATTTTGATGTGCATAAAAATAATTTCTTCCCAGCACCCAGTTGATTGAGGCAGAAAGGGGTTCAATATCCAAAGCCTTTTTAATTTCATTGATTCCGGCCCGTGTATTTTCATGGGTGTATTGCAACAGGTTTCCGTAATACACATGGGCAATGGCATAATTTGGATTAAGCTCAATTGCTTTTTGCAGGGTTTTTTTTGATGTGGCCCAATCATAATCAAATGCAGATTGAACAAAACCCAGCGTAGTCCAGGCTTCACTTAAAGTACTGTCCAGGGATAATGCTTTTGATGCATAAGTTCTCGCAATGGGCATTCCTTCTAACTGGGGCAAACCATTATAGGGTAATGAGTAGCAGTCTGCAAGGCCTGCATAAGCAAGTGCATATTCAGGATCAAGTTGCAGGGCTTTGTTGTAATATACTATTGCACTGTCATAATTCGCCCTTGTTCTCTGGTCCCAAAACGCCCGGCCTTTGCGATAAAATTTATAAGCTTCTATATTTTCAGTATAATGTTTGTAAAGCCCTTTTTCTTCTTCAGGTGTTAAATTTGCTTTAAGTGCTCTTACAATTTCTGCAGATACAGTAGTTTGTATGGATAAAAGATCTTTGCTGTCGTAATTAAATTCGTCTCCCCATAACCTTTTGTTTGTATTCACATCAATCAGTTCTGCAATGATGTGGATATTACCTGCCTGCCTTTGTATTGTGCCCGTAAGTATAGCAGCCACTCCCAGTTCTTCTGCTATTTGATTTAAAGATTTAGCTGTTTTCTTAAAACCTTTTACAGAAAACCAGCCAATCACTTTTTTTAAAGAAGCAATTTTAGAAAGGTTATTGATGATGTCCTGTGTTATTCCATCATTGATGTATTCTTCACTGTTGTCTGTTCCGTTGTTTTCAAATGGTAATACGGCAATGGATTTTTCACCAGTAAATTCCTGTGTGCTGTAATGGCTTTTGTAAATAAAAAAAGCTGAAATAATCAATGCAATTATTGCGGTGGTAATTACCCATTTTCTGCGGGAAGTTTTTTTTTGAATCTCTTTAAGTTTTCCCCTCATATCTTCCCTCTTTGGGACTTTTAATCCATCATTTGCCAATGCAAATATTTCCATTGGCTCATCCACATTTTTAAATTCAAAACGGCCGAGAGAAATGGATTTGAATTCAGACTGATTTTTTATCTTATCAAAAATCTCTTTTGAAAACAAAATTGTATTGCCTTGTCCCAATGACTGTATACGGGAAGCAACATTCACACTGTCGCCCATTACTTTATAACCTTCAAAAAATACTTCACCTGAGTGCAAACCTATACGCAGCGGCACTTTTGGCTCAGTTTGCAACTGTTGCTGTACTTCAATTGCGCAATGCAGCGCATCAATTACACTTGGAAAAGTGCAAAGACTTCCATCTCCATAATCATTCAATAATTTCCCATGATTAATTTTAACTGATTTATTTAGAACGGTAAGATAGTGCCTGGTAACAGCAAGAGCTTTTTGTTCATCCTGCTGCATCATGACAGTATAACCAACAATGTCGGTGAAAAGGATTGCGGCGAGTTGACGGTTTTGTTGCTGCATTAGTTACGAGAGCTATGAACGTAACTTCTAATTTAATTCTTTCAAATGAATTAGAGGAGTAATCTAAATTCATCTTCTTCATCAAAGCTTTAAATCGTGGCTCGTTTCTGATAGGATCAAAAGCAGGGTCGGCTTTGAGTGCATACATCCAAAGATCTCTTTGCTCATAAGCCTTCTCAAGACTGGTTATGGCTTTTTCATAATCTCTCATGGCAATGTAAACACGTGCTATATTGAATGGGGATTGATCAGGATATTCCACCAACGTCTTTTCCAGTTCTTCTTTTGCCCGAACTTTATCTCCTGAAGCTGCGTAAGCATAACTCAAAGTTATTCCTTTGTAATAGTCTATTTTTGAAATTCCGTTTTCCTTAAGTTGCAAAATAATATCAAATGCTGCAGGATAATTTTTCTTTTCCAAAAGAACGTAAGCAAGGTTACCTTTTGCAAGATTAAAATTTTGATCAAGAGCTATGGTTTTTTTAAGTTGCTCAAAAGCTGAGTCATACTTATGAGCATAATAATAATTTCTCCCCAGCACATAATTAAGATTCCTCGAAAGCGGATCAAGGGACAACGCTTTTTTTATTTCGCTAATTCCCTGCTCTGTACTTTCACCTGTGTATTGCAGCAAGTTT
>JAYTTI010000009.1:0-2824 GCA_043745405.1 Ferruginibacter sp.
GTGTAAGTTCTTCCCCTTTTTTTATAGGTCTCAAAGCTTTTACATTTAATCCTTCGTAAGCCGTATTTGGGTTGCAGCTATGATTTTGGGGCGCCCATCCTGTTGGGTCATTATCCCATAAAAGAAAAACCTCTTTGCTTAAAGGGTAAGCATATCTGCCAAAAATTTCTTTTTCCTTTTTATTCCAGGTATTATCAACATGCCTGCGGGTTACAATGCGCTGGGGCATTTCTTCTCCTTTAAAAATAAATTCATTCGCTTCAATATCAGTAGTGGCATAAATGCCATAGCCTGCCAGCGCACTGCCTTTCATTACAAATTTGTTTTGCTGCCGGCGATGCCTTTCAATGCCTTCCGTAATAATTTGCTTTAGAAAATTAGCCTGTCCAAAACCATCATGTTTAAGTATATAATCAGCGCTGCCTTCGTATCCATCAACATAAAATACCGAGCAGGTAAAATTTATTTCCAGAAAAAAAAGTTTGCTTGCAGCATCCATCCTAAAATCTAGCCGGGCATAACCAACCCCGCCAAAACCGGCAAAAATATCCACGGCCGCTGCTCTTAGCTGCTGGTCAATATTTTCATCGGTTACAGGAACATTGGCATTTGGATGCAGCTCGGTTGTTTTGAGTGAGTAGGTTTTAAAGCTTTTTCCTTTGGGAAAAATGTATTCAACCGGTTTAAATGTAATAGGTTTTTTAGGATCTCCGGTTGCAGCAATCATTACTGTAAATTCTCTTCCATCTACATATTCCTCTACCAATAGCGGACTGTATTCATCAATTATTTCATTTATTTTTTTACTCAATTCTGCAGGGTTATGTACCACACTCCTGTCATCGATACCAAGACTGTCACCAGCTTTGTGGGGCTTTACAAACAACGGATAGCGCAGGTGTTTGCAGTCTTGCTCAACAGTAGTTTCATCTTCAATTAAAGCATAGGCAGGCGTATGCACATTGGCCGTGTAGGCCACATATTTCATTAATTCTTTTGGAGGGTCGTACAGTAAAGAAGTTGAACCGGTAAAGGGTAATTTTAATAATTCCAGTGTATAAATAACATCTATGGAAGGTACTTCCCATTCCAGGTAACCTTCGCAGAGGTTTACAAAAATGTTGTAGTTTTTTTTCTTTAAATCTTTTAGTTGCCGGTAGGTAGTTAGTTTGTTGATCAACACATGATCTATCACTGCTTCCGGAATGAGGCCTGATAAATCTCTTACGGGGTCGTAGTGCTGGTAATCTACCGCTGAGGTAGAATAATCGGGTTGTAATACACAAATACGTAAGCCTTTCCATTGTATTGTTGAAATTGCAGAAATGTTGTTATCTTTTTCTTGTTGGTTTGAATCGGACATATCTTAAATCAGGCAATCTTTTTAACAGCTGTATTTTCAACCAGTATTATGTTGTTTCTTGTAAGTGCATGGGCAATGATGTCTGTAACCAGTTGTACAAATGTTGTATTACCCAGGCGCAGTATAGCTCCGATAGAGGTATAATCTTCATCTTCACTGATGCCGCATTGGGCGTTTACTTCCAGCACAAAAAGGCGCCCGGTATTTTTATCCCTGCGGATATCAACCCTGGTGTACCCCGTGCCTTTTGTTGCTACAAATGCTTCCCAGCTTAGGTTCATTATTGCTGTAATAAGAGAACTTTCTGGCAAAGCGTATTCATAAAAATTATCCTCGTTGGGCATGGCAGATTCATCTTCATAAATTTCCCACAGCCTGTCGAAACTCAAAAACTTTTCTGTGTCGGGTAAGGAGGCATGAAATAATCTTTCTACCGGCATGTAAATATTAGCTGCAGAAGTATTATTGTAAGAGCCAACAATCAGTGTAGTATATTCTTCACCCTGTACAAATGCTTCTGCAATTAAACCACCTGAGGCTAAATTCCATCCACGATAGCCGGAAAACATTTTATTCATTTGCACTTGCAATGCTGCTTCTGTATAAACAACATTTTTTATACCTACGCCCATGCTGCCGCCTGATACAGCGGGTTTGAGTATGATGGGGCAGCCAAGCCGTTCAAAAATACCTTCAAGAGGTTGATCCTTTTTATGAATGGCTTCCCATGGAGCAGTTGATACATGCGCATTATCAAATGCCCTTTTCATGGGTATTTTAGAAGTTGTGATGTCATAAAAAAATGAATCAGCCCCGGTAAAAACCAGGCCTTTTGATTCCAATAATTTTACTATAGAAATACCAGGTGTACCATTAATTTCATCTCCATCACAAATATTTAATACAATGGGAAAATAAAGTCCGGCCTCTTTTTCTGCTACAATTCTTTCTATTATTTCAATATAATTGCTGGTGGTTACAGGTTGCCATTGCCAGGCAATATGCATGGCGGCAAAAGTGTTGTTATATTCCTGTATGCTTTGAGAAAAGTCGTAGTAGTAATTTAAATTTTCGTCTTCGGTGTTTACATAGGGAGCCAATACCCATACTTTAATGGGTGCCGTAATTCCTTTCCCAAAGTCGTTTAATTTATATAGCATACGTATTTAAAAGAATCAGCCAGTTGAATAATTGAATGCAGCTGGCTGTTATTTGGGTTACAAGAAATAGTTGGTAATGTAAAAACTATTGACTCAAGCTATATTAATAAAACTGGTTAAATAGTATTTAGTAAATGTATAAAAGCATTGAGTAATAAAGTGCCATTTGTTGCACTAAAAATCAATTGGTGGATTAAACGTAAAAATATGTGTATAACCGTGTAAGTTTAAACAGTTAATCCGGCTGTCGATTCAGAACTTTGAGCCAATTAATTCAATAATAATAAAGCAAGATGGATAA
>JAYTTI010000010.1:0-10375 GCA_043745405.1 Ferruginibacter sp.
CAGTAGTTAATTTTCCATTGCAATCAGCACCTGCTATAGGATTTGCCATATTAATTGTTCCTCTATTTGATACACTTAGGGTTTTTTCTTTTCGTATTGTAAACAGGCGTTCACCCTTTAGCCCCGATAGAAATCATGTTCACCATTTTTTATTAGAGTTGGGGTATAGCCATCGAAAAATAACACTGCTTTGTGTTGGTGCCAATATCGGGTTAATATTACTTGCGTTTTTTCTTCGTGGTTTTGGTACCACTGCTGTAATTGGTACTTTAATGGCAATTTCATGTACATTATTGGCGCTTGTCTATTTTAGCCGTCCAAAAAATAAGGTAATTGAAATGACAGAAGTACAAACTAAGGAACAAATTATAAAATACCATAAAGTAGTTTCCTTAGCTCCCAAATCAGTAGAAGCCAGCTAGTTTTTATTACCTGATTATTTCCCTCAATCATTTATTTATTTGCCTATTGTTCTTTTCTTTAGTTTTGCATCCACTTAATTTTCTATTTTATGTCAGAAGAATTAGAATTGATTAACCTGGATACAGTTTCTGCAATGAACAAAGCTATCAGTCACCTGGAAGCCGAGTTAATAAAAATCCGGGCCGGAAAAGCCAATCCAAATATGCTGGACGGAATTTTGGCAGATTACTACGGTTCTCCCACACCAATTGCGCAAATAGCCAATATATCTGTTTTGGATGCCAGAACTATCTCTGTGCAACCATGGGAAAAAAAGATGTTGCAGCCAATTGAAAAAGCCATTATGGCCAGCAATATTGGCATTAACCCACAAAACGACGGTAATTTTATCCGTTTATTTTTACCTCCTTTAACAGAAGAAAGAAGAAGGGAATTGGTAAAAAGATGTAATACTGAAGGTGAAAATGGAAAAGTATCTATCAGGAATATCCGCAGGGATGCTATTGAACAAATAAAAAAATTACAAAAAGACGGTCTTAGTGAAGATGCAGCCAAAGATGCAGAAGCAGCGGTACAGGAACAGACTAACCGTTTCATTTCCCTTATAGAAAAACATCTTGAAGCAAAGGAAAAGGAGATAATGGTTGTTTAAGACTGCATTTAAAATCATTATAATTCAGGCAGCACGTTTATTTCTTCCATCCTATTATTTGTATTGTTAAACGCATAACAATAACTACCATTGGTTATAACAAGGTAAGGTACCTGCAGATTTATATTGTACCTGAGCGCCTGGTTTAGCACTGCATTGTTTAATGCTACATTCATTTCTTTGCACTCAATCAACATCCACGGCTTTGTATTTTTATCATACACAACAATATCAAAACGCTTTTTTACATCGCCTAAAAAGATTTCTTTTTCTACTGCCATCAAAGAAGAAGGATATTTTTTTATAAGGATTAAATATTGTAAAAAATTCTGCCTTACCCATTCTTCTGGCGTAAGCAATATCCATTGCCTACGCACTTCATCAAAAATAAATTCTTTGCCAGCTTCTTTTTTTATTTTAGGCTGATATGGCGGGTATTCTATCTTTATCATGCTTTAAAAAAATATTTGTACTTTTAGTAATGGCAAATAAACGAATAAACCAATAAACTAAATGAAGACAAAAGAAGATATAGTAGAAAACTGGCTGCCACGGTATACAGGAGAGAAGCTGGAAAACTTTGGCGAATACATTTTACTCACTAATTTTTCTAACTATGTTTCCATGTTTGCAAAATGGAACAAGGTAAAGGTTGTTGGGGCAGAAAGGCCCATGCAATGTGCCACATCCAATAATATTACCATTATTAATTTTGGAATGGGTAGCCCGGGAGCCGCTACTGTAATGGATTTATTGACTGCAATAAAACCTAAAGCAGTTTTATTTTTGGGTAAATGTGGCGGATTAAAAAAGCGTAATAAAATTGGCGATCTTATTTTGCCCATTGCAGCATTACGCGGAGAAGGTACCAGTGATGATTACTTTCCGTCAGAAGTGCCGGCATTGCCCTCTTTTATGTTACAGAAAGCCATTTCCACTACAATACGTGATTATGCCTGTGATTACTGGACAGGTACAGTGTATACAACCAACAGGCGGGTTTGGGAGCATGATGATGTGTTTAAAGAATATTTAAAACAGGTACGTGCCTATGCAGTTGATATGGAAACTGCAACCATTTTTACAGTGGGGTTTTTTAATAAAATATCTACCGGTGCATTATTATTAGTAAGTGATAGCCCGATGATACCCGATGGTGTAAAAACCGAAGCAAGTGATAAAAAAGTTACTTCGGAATTTGTAGAGCGCCATCTTAAAATTGGCATAGATTCCTTAAAGCAACTCATCAATAATGGGCTAACGGTAAGGCATCTGCAATTTTAAAAATATTGGTCCAGGCTTTTTTTTATTAATGAACATTGTTGCATCGCCCTCTTGTACTTTTTACAAATGGCATCTGTACACTTTTCTTAAATTACCATTACTTAATTAAAATCAATTGCTTTGTTATACTCTTATCAGCAACTTTTTTCTTTCTCAAAAAATATTTTTCTAAAAATTGGCTGTAGCGAAGCCAATGCTGAAACCGCTGCAACAGTTTTATTATCTGCAGATTTACGGGGTGTAGATAGCCATGGTATTGCCCGGTTATCTGGTTACACAAGGTTGTGGGAAGTGAACAGGATTAATGCAAATCCAAATATTTTAATTGTTCATCAAACGCCTTCTACAGCAACTGTCGATGGCGATAAGGGTTTGGGTCTTGTAGTTGCCCCCGCAGCCATGCAAATAGCCATTGATAAAGCAAAAAATGCGGGTACGGGTTGGGTAAGTGTAAAAAACAGTAACCACTTTGGTATTGCAGGCATTCATGCAATGATGGCATTGGAGCATGATATGATTGGTATTGCTATGACAAACGCTTCACCACTAGTAGCGCCCACTTTTTCTGTTGAAAGATTATTAGGTACTAATCCCATTGCAGTGGCGATACCTGCCGGCAATGAGCCAGCTTTTGTTGCAGATTTTGCGACCACTACAGCCGCCAACGGCAAGCTGGAAATATTGCAACGCAAAAATATGGATACACCTTTAGGCTGGGTACAAACTAAAACTGGTGAGCCAAGCACCAGTGCTGCGGAAGTAAAAAACGGTGGCGCTTTATTGCCCTTAGGTGGCGATAAAGAACATGGTAGCCACAAGGGTTATATGTTAGGTAGTATTGTGGATATTTTTTCGGCCATATTAAGCGGTGCCAATTATGGCCCATGGGTACCTCCTTTTCCTGCTTATGTACCCATGCCGGAAAACATGCCAGGAGAAGGTATTGGCCATTTTTTTGGTGTTATGCGTATTGATGCTTTTAGGCCTGCCGCTGATTTTAAAGAAAATATGGATAAATGGATACAACGTTTCAGGTCGGCTAAAACTATTGCCGGTCAAGAAAAAGTGATTATACCCGGTGAACCGGAAACAGCCATGGAAAAAGAAAGGATGAATAATGGGATACCGATAGAAGATTCTGTAGTAAAGGATCTTAAAGAATTGGGTAATAAATTTAAAGTGACTTTTTAAATAGCCAAAGCCATTTTTCCTTCACCGCAGAGAAGTAGAGGGGCAGAGTTTGCGCAGAGAGATTTAAACCTCTGCGTAAACTCCATTAACTCCTCTTCTTCTCTGCGGTGAAACTAAAAAATTATCCTTATAATTTTCCACTTATTATATTTGCAATCCAATTAAATAAATACTGCAATGAAAATAATGAAGTTTGGTGGTACCAGTGTTGGTAAACCCGAAAGGATGCACGAAGTGGCAAAATTAATTATTAAAGATGTGGAGCCAAAAATTGTAGTATTATCTGCCTTAAGCGGCACTACCAATTCGTTGGTAGAAATCAGTAACTCATTGGCTAATGCTGACAGAACAACAGCCAGGCAACAAATAGAAGCATTAGAAGCACACTATCATAATTTCATAGGCCAATTAGTAAAAACGGATGCTGCATTAGCCAGCGTTAAAAATATTATTACCGAACATTTTGAATTTCTGCACATCATCTTAAAAATATCTTTTAGCGAAGCCCTCAATAAAGACATATTAGCTCAGGGTGAGTTGCTGAGTACCAAATTGTTTTCTGTTTACCTCACTGAACAAGGCATTGATCATGTATTGATTCCGGCATTAGATTTTATGACCATTGATAATGATGATGAACCACAAATAGGCAGCATTAAAGTAAAACTGACGCAGATATTACAAAAGAACAAAGACAAAACAATCTTCATTACACAGGGTTTTATCAGCCGTAACGCTAAAGGTGAAGTAGACAATTTAAAAAGAGGGGGAAGTGATTATAGTGCATCATTAATTGCTGCAGCTGTAAACGCATCTGTATGCGAAATATGGACGGATATTGATGGAATGCATAACAATGATCCAAGGGTAGTTAAGAAAACAGTGGCCATTGAGCAACTGAGTTTTGAAGAAGCTGCAGAGCTGGCTTATTTTGGGGCAAAAATTTTACATCCCGCCAGTATATGGCCAGCGCAGTTATACAAAGTGCCGGTTAAATTATTAAATACCATGCACCCCGAGGCAAGGGGAACTTTGATAACAGAGCTGGCAGGCAGCGTGGGCGTAAAAGCAGTTGCAGCCAAAGATGGTATTACCGCCATCAAAATAAAAAGCAGCCGCATGTTATTGGCTTATGGCTTTTTAAGAAAAATATTTGAGGTATTTGAAAAACACCGCACTTCTATTGATATGATTACTACATCAGAAGTGGGCGTATCCATAACGATTGACAATGATGCTAATCTTTCCTTAATTGTAAAGGAGCTGGAATCGTTCGGTACTGTTGAAATTGATACTGACCAAACAATCGTTTCAATCGTAGGCAATCAAATAACACAAACCAAAGATGTGATGCAACAATTATTTAAGTCGCTTGGTGATATACCTGTCAGGATGGTAAGTTATGGGGGCAGCAGCCACAATATTTCTATACTTATCCCTAAAAATTTTAAACAGCAAACTCTGCAGCTATTAAATGTGGGTTTATTTGGCCTGGAGTAATTATAATTTAATGCCAAGCCGCTGATAAATAAAACCCATCAGCCAGGCCGGCCCTATCAGTAAAAATTGCAGGTCTTTTAAAAAGGAAGGTTTTTTCCCTTCTATCTTATGGCCGTAAAACTGCACTATCCATGCAATGGCAAATATTATAATTGAAAAAGCCCATAGCGGCATAAAAGATAGCAGTTCAATAAAATGGCAAAGCAATAAACAAAGTATTCCAAACAAAAACATCCCTATCGATAATCTTTTGCTTAGTATAAAATAGTAAAGAATTATTACCACCATTCCCACCATTGCCAAATTGATATGATGGCCATCAATAAAAAAAGGCAGCTTAATACTATACAAAAAGCCAACGATAGAGAAGAAAATAGCCGGTACACAAACCCAATGAATGGTTTTATTGGTCTGGTTTTGATGGCTTTCGCCATATTCAGACAGCCATTGATGAATGGTAGGCATAGCAAAAATCGTTTTGTACGTCTAAGTTAAATCAATCATTGTATATTCAGCGGTAAATTTTGTATTTAGTAAAGGCCAAGGTTACCTATAACAATTATTTAACCAAAGCTATGCAGCAGTTTGTAAATATAAATTGTCTTTAATGTGGTTTTTCATAGGATATTGGATTTTAAATCGGGGAGAGATTTTCATCTCACCCCCTATTTTTTACTTCATCTACTACTCTTTAACTTTATATTTCCTATAGAATAATATCAATAAAAAAGCCATGGAATTATCCATGGCTTTTTATTATAACAATATCTTCTTAAATTATTAACAACGCATCTCCATAACTGAAAAAACGGTATTTATCTTTAATTGCTTTTTTATAGGCTTCAATTACCACATCATATCCGGCAAAGGCACAAGTCATAATTAATAAACTTGTTTTTGGTAAATGAAAATTTGTAACCAAAGCATCTGCAATCGAAAAATTATAAGGGGGGTGAATAAACATGTTAGTCCATCCTTCAGAAGGTTTTAGCAATTTCTGTGCAGTAAAAGACGATTCCATTGCTCTCATGGTAGTAGTGCCAACCGAGCAAATTCTTTTGCCATCTGCTTTTGCTTTATTTACAATGCTACAGGCGGTTTCATCAACAGCATAATATTCCGCATCCATTTTATGTTTGCTTAAATCTTCTACTTCTATCGGGCGAAAAGTGCCCAATCCTGTATGTAAAGTAATTTCAGCAAAGCGAAGCCCTTTAATTTCTAACCTTTTTATCAATTCTTTGCTAAAATGTAAACCAGCAGTTGGTGCAGCTACAGCACCTTCATGTTTTGCATATACTGTTTGGTAACGCTCTTTATCCTCTTCATCCGGCTTGCGTTTAATATATTTCGGTAATGGCGTTTCTCCCATAAAATCAAGCATTACCCTAAATTCTTCTTCAGTACCGTCCCATAAAAAACGAATTGTACGGCCACGGCTTGTTGTATTGTCAATTACTTCTGCTACCAATTCATCATTTTCACCAAAATATAATTTATTACCCACACGGATTTTTCGTGCCGGGTCAACAATTACATCCCATAAACGGTTGGGCTTATTTAATTCCCTTAGTAAAAATACTTCTATTTTGGCACCGGTTTTTTCCTTACGGCCATACATGCGTGCAGGAAACACTTTGGTGTTATTTACTACCATAACGTCCTTGTCATCAAAATAATCAATAATGTCGCGGAAATTCCTGTTTTCTATTTCGCCGGTTTTACGGTGAATCACCATCATCCGGCTATCTTCTCTTCTTTTGGTAGGATTTTGGGCAATAAGATTTAATGGAAGGTCGAATCGGAACTGACTTAATTTCATATGTATCAATAAATTTTGTAATGAAAATCAGACCTTGTACTGTAGTTACTAACAGAGATATGTAGCCATTTAAAGGCACTTATCATGTTACGGCATGATTTTTAAGATGGCAAAGGTAATGTATTGTAAGCAATTTTAATAACCAAATTAAAAATGTTGTTGCATTTGTAATAATTCCCGAAACTTAAAAAAATATTTTCTAAAAAAAGTAATGACGAAATACCAATAATAGAAACCATTAAAATGCGTTAAATATTTGCCTTATATTTTGTGGTATGTTTAGTTCGTTGCATCTTTATAGGATACCGGCATTTAAGAAATTACCTATGTTGAAAAAAATGAAGAAGTTAGCCATAGCATTCGTTTTAATAGTATCATGTTTTATAGCTAAAAGTCAAAGGAATACTGCTAATAAATATCCGAGCCTTTTTTGGGAAATCTCAGGCAATGGATTAAAAAAGCCCTCTTACCTTTTCGGTACAATGCATGTCAGCAATAAAATGGTATTTCATTTAAGCGATTCTTTTTATTATGCTATGAAAAATGTTGACGCTGTAGCACTGGAATTAAACCCGGATGTATGGCAGGGGCAGATGGTGAGGCTAGACAGGTTGAAACAGAATTATGCAAATTTTGTAAATACTACAGGCGACAATTTGCTTAGCGAAAATTCTTTCAGGATAAATAAATATGACGAAGAGTTAAAGGCTGCCCTCAGCACTGAGCCTGCAGTGTTAAATAATCTGCTGTACCGAACTTTTAAAGCCAAGGAAGATTTTGAAGAAGATACATTCTTAGATATGTATATTTTTCAAACAGGAAAAAAAATGGGTAAACGGTCTGCAGGGGTGGAAGATTTTTATGAAACAGAGAAAATTGTACTGCAGGCTTATGCAGATATGGCTACAGAAAAAAAGAAAAAAAAGTTAGATACTGATGGGGAATCGATGAGGGAAATTACAAAAAAAATGCAGGAAGCTTATAGTCGTGGCGATTTAGACCTTATGGATTCTTTAGACTTTATGACGGAAAGGTCAGCAGCTTTTAGAGAAAAATTTTTATACAAACGAAATGAAATACAGGCTAATTCAATTGATACAATCATAAAAAACAGTAGCCTTTTTGTAGGTGTAGGTGCAGCCCATTTGCCTGGTGAAAGAGGTGTAATAGAATTGCTTCGGCAAAAGGGCTATAAGCTGCGCCCAATAAAAATGACAGACAGGAACGCTGTAAAAAAAGAAGAGACGGATAAATTAAAAGTACCAGTGGTATTTGCTGTAAGGCAGGCAGATGATGGATTTTATAGTGTTGATATGCCTGGGCAATTGTTTAAAATGACGGATGAGGGCCAGGGTTTAAACAGGCGGCAATATGCTGATATGAGTAATGGCTGTTATTACCTGGTTACAAGGGTAAAGACTCATGCTGGATTTATTGGTCAAACTGAAGGAGCTGTAATGAGAAAAGTTGATAGTATGCTGTATGAAAATATCCCGGGCAAAATTTTAAAGAAAACCTTTATTGAAAGAAACAGCTACAAAGGGTACGACATACTTAACAGAACAAGAACAGGTAACCTGCAGCGCTACAATATTTTTATTACTCCTTTTGAAGTGATTTTATTTAAAATGAGTGGTAAAGAAAATTATGTACAAGGCGAAGAGGCAAACCGTTTTTTTTCTTCCATCAGGTTAAAAGAGAGTAATAAAACTGCTTGTATTTTTACACCAGGGCGGGGAGGGTTTTATATTAAATTAGCACAGCCATCTACCCAGAGTATTGAAATAAATAACAGTGATGGTATTGACCGTTTCGAGTATGAGGCAACAGATAAAGCATCAGGCGATGCTTATCTTATTCTGAAAAAAACGGTATATACTTTTAATTTTTTAGAAGAAGATAGTTTTGATCTTAAACTGATAGAAGAATCTTTTCGATCGCCCGATTTTTTTGATCAGCAATTGCAGCGAAAATTATCTTTCTTTGAAGGTTATCCCTGCCTTGATGTAAAAGAGAAGATGAAGGATGGGAGTTTTGTAACTGCCCGGTTTATAATTAAAGGCCCACAGTATTATATGATTGCCGCACGCAGTAAAAATGCAGCAAAAGATTTTAGTGAGTATTTTAATTCCTTTCGTTTTACGCCTTATAATTATCCAGCCAGTAAATCATACACAGATAGTTTTATGCATTTTACGGCCATCAGCCCCGTAATGCCCGAACTGGATGAAGATTACCGTACTGCATTAGAACAGGTATCAAAAGAAATAGCTGCCAGTAAAGCCTATTCGCAGTACAGGAGTTATTGGCCAAAAAGCCGCAATGCGTTATTTAAAAGCGATTCAACCGGCGAATTGGTAAGTGTTAGTATACAGCAATACCCTCAATATTATTATGTAAAAGATTCAGCAAAATTCTGGACAATTGAATTGAATGATTACGTTGAGAAAAACGGGCTTTTTATTTACGGCAAGGACTCTATTCTTGTAAACGATACCATACAGGGGTTTAAATTTATTCTAAGAGATTCAGCTTCTTCCAGAACTATTCAACGCATGAGTGTTTTGAAAGATAATTACATGTTTAGCCTGGTTACAATGGGCGATACCATCAATAAGCAAAATAATTTTATTGATACTTTTTTTGCAAGCTTTAAACCTCAACAAAAAATATCAGGCAGAAATATTTTTAATAGTTGCCTGGATAGTTTTTTTGTTGATCTTTTTAGTAAGGATAGCATAACACACGCAAAAGCACAAAAATATATCAGTGATGTTTATTATGGCGAAAATGGAGTGCCTAAAATAATTACCACATTACAAAAGCTAACACTTGCAGACAAAGACTATTTTGATACCAAAGTGAAATTAATTGCAGAGTTAGGGTATATAAAAGATTCTGTAAAACGAATAGTAGTTCAGGAGCTTAAAAAAATATATGAACAAACTGCGGACACAAGTATTTTTCAAAATGAAGTAATAAAAGCTTTGGCAAGACATAAAACTACCGCCTCCATACAGTTATTTAAAGAATTGATTTTGCAGGACCCCCCGGTTTTTGAAAAAGGATATGATTATACCGCTGTATTCAATAACCTGCAGGATTCATTGTTATTAGCAGCTACACTATATCCGGAATTATTGCAATTATCTTCTCTACAGGATTATAAAGAAGCAGTTACTTCATTATTGGTAAAGCTGGTAGACAGTGGCTATATTAAAGCAACCCAGTATAAATCTTATTTTAGCAAATTTTACCTGGATGCGAAAATAACTTTAAAAAAGCAGCAGGCAAAGGAGGAAACAAGGCTAACTAATAATAAAAAATCTGATGATACTGATGATAATGATATGGCGGAAGTAAGAAATTCTATTGGTGAGACTGAAGTTGACAAGTTAGTAGATTATGCTATTTTATTATTGCCTTTTTATGATAGTAATATTAGTGTGCCCCAATTTTTTGATAAGCTTTTGAAATCGAAAGCCGACAATATTTCTATGAAT
>JAYTTI010000011.1:0-2791 GCA_043745405.1 Ferruginibacter sp.
GTTGATATGTTGGAGGCGGCAATAATTGTATTTCAATAATATCAGGTATTTGCCTGGGCTGTATTTTTTGTAGTGGGGATGAAAAAATATTTTAATGCCTGCAATACTATCTTTCCCTTTGTCAAAAATGCCAGCTGCTATCAGCTTCCCTTCGGATCTTATTTCAATAATATAAGTATCAAAAATTTCTCTGCCAGGTTCAAAAATAAATTCCTGCAGGTTGGGGGAAGTTTCAAAATCAATTGAATTGTAGTAAGCAGTGTATAAATCTTCCAGCTCTTGTGTATGGATTAATGGTTGGTAGTTAATGGTGAAATGTTGATTTTTTTTCAGCAATGCCAGGTTGCTTTTATTAAGCTGAATTTTTGGAATGGCGTACCTAAGCCAATATACTGGAAAAGAGGATTCTTCTGTCTGTACAATGGAGGTTGTAAATATGCACATTCCCATGCGGTACCAGCCTTTAGCTAAGTAATAGTCTAGGATTTCTCCTTTTACTACATCTAAAAATTCTACATCAAAATCATCAACCATATCATTCGCTTTACTTTATAAAGTAAAACTAATTTAATTGAAAATTTTAAATGGAAATCCATAAATAAAAATTGGCAACCTACAGCTTGTATGCAATAGGTTTCCAATTTTATAAAGTTGTAAAATTTCTGATACTTATTGGTTAATTTAAATTCCCGAGAGGCTATAAAATTTAGCAGTTATTCCGGAATTCTGGACCCAGCCACATGTTTATTGGTATCAAAGAAATGCTTAGTAATTTTAAGCACCCTTTTATTTAACCGGATATATTATGGAGCCCTGACACTGCTCACATATAATCCATTATTATCCTATTACTTTACTTCTACATTATTTTGCTGAATTTTTCGCTTCTGCTGTTCCAGCATTATTCCTGCCAAATGTGGGGAAACCACCGCTTCTATGTCTTTAATAGAAATATCCAGTGCATGCGGATTTTGAACCAGTTTGAGCCAGGGCTTTGGCTGGGTAAAATCATAGCTTCCAAACACCAGTACAGGTGTACCTTTTATTTCAACCGTATCTTTTTTAACTATCCACTGATCTGCCCATGAATACAAATCTTTAGCATCAGCTTCTTGCAGGCGCAAGCAGGAGTGGGATGCAGGATAACCCGGCAAAGCATATTGATGAAAACCCACTCCCAATTTATTTTCAATATTGAAATTCCAGCGCAAGTCCCATTCATCGTTAAATGTACTGGTCGTTTTTTCTGCTTTCCAGTTGGTGTAAAATAATCCAGTAGGTGTCTGGTCGTTTTTTCTTCCCATATTTGTAGCGCCAGTAAATTTCAGTTCTCCATTTTCATAGGCCGCAAAAGACTGCGTTGCATAGGAAAAGAAAATAATTTTGTCTACCTCGTTTAAGAAAGTAACACTTATAGGAAACGGAAGAAAAAATGCAATATCAGCGATACTGTCATTTGCCACAACGATGCTGTCCATGTTTTTTAAATATTCAAAATCTGCCCTGTTTACTGCTCTGGTAATATGTTGTGTATTATTATCAGCTTTATGTTGTTTACTCCATTGCTGGCCGCTTTCAAAATGATATAGTATTTCTTTAGCAGGATTTAATCTTACTACAACGGCTTTTTTATTTTTTTCTGAATTGTTTTTATTGGCCGGACCATTACAATTACTAAATAATAATACAACAAACAGGGCGGGCAGAAAAATAAAAGATTTCATATAAAAATTAAAATGGTATAGGGTCAATTATACAAATGAAGGTTTAATAATATTCGGTTTATTTAAAAAAACCAATTCAGTTTATGTTGCAAAATTGGGTAATATAAAAAAACGCAGGTTTAAATAGCCGTACGTTTTTTTTATGGGTAGATTAATATTTTCTATAGGATAAAAGATTACACAAAATGCCAGTAACTTTCTTCTTTATGAAAATTGGTATCTGGCCAATGATCTAAATCAAAGCCCGGTGCATTTTCCAGCAGTTCCTTTTTTTGATTAAATACAAATATTTTTTTCTCGGCATTTACTGTTAACATGCTAAATGGAATGGCAAAATATTTAATTCCAATTCCAAGAAAGCCGCCAAATTCAATTATCATATAATCAATCTTTCCTGTGGCAAGATCAATCATAATGTCTTTAATTTCTCCCATCGCTTCATCTTCTTCACTGTGTACTTTATCACCAATTATGGAAGAGGCGGTTAAATATTTTAAAGGCATATTTGGATAAAGTTCATCCTGATTTACTCCGGTAAAATTGTCTTCTTTTAATGTTTCCATTGAGTTTGCTATTTTATGGTTTTAAAAATGAGATGCTTAGAAATACTAATGATTAATACTTTAAATTCTTTAGGAAATTTCAAGCCAAAATAAATACAGTATAATAATACATCTATTGGGAATATATACCCGTTTAGTGGGGTAATTTTGACTCGTTATGGGGAGTTTCATTGCTATCCTATATGCTTGATATCAATTATATCCTGTGTAAAGGGATAAATAAAGGTTCAAGAGAAAAGCCTGCGCCTGTCTGTTGTAAATAAGCTCATCAATAATTAAATAACTACTATTATTTAATCTTCTCTGTTTGTATTTTTACTACTGATATATCTGTTTAAGTACCTGCTAAAATTTATACAGCTCTTTCTGGCTCAGGCAATTTTTTTGGAAATGCAGCAAAACAATAAACCTTATCCTACCTTACCTTTGCAGCCATTAAAAAAATAATGAGCAATGAGTGAAATTAAAAATTCTGTTACCCTTGCACAGGCTTTCAAAGAATTT
>JAYTTI010000012.1:0-2717 GCA_043745405.1 Ferruginibacter sp.
GTGGGAGGAGCCTGGCCACAAACCGCTTTGATTATCTGGTTTTTTAATGCTTCAACTGCTGCTATTCTTGCAATCGAATCTGCATCAATGGTTTTAAAATTGATAATTGATGAAACGGCAGTTACTCCGGCATAACAAACGCCTTTTACCTGAACTTCATAATTAGTATTGGGCAGCAACCCCTTAATGATTTCGCTATTTTTTCCAGCGCCTGCACCATTGATATCTTTCCAGCTTTGGTCGCCTTTTTTTCTATAGGATACGTCGAACGTTTGGTTATCAGCAAAAGAAGTCCAGGTTATTTTGGCACCATTTTTATCTGAGATGTCAGCCAATACCTGGGTAGGCTGTTTGCATAAAGCGGTATACACAAAAGTGGCAGCATTGCTATATCCATTATTGGTAAAAGTGGTACTGGTAAACCCCCCGTTATCAATAGGCTTTGCCTGTACCCGCCAGGCATAGGTTTTATTGGTTAACAGCGGTGGGTTCTTGGTTGTATAAAAATAATTGGTTTGTATGGTGCTGTCTGTAAAAAATATGTTATTGGTATTAAAAAAAGCTGTTTGCGGGTCCTGTGTTGCATTCAATAATTGTACAATCTGCAGAATATATTGCACCCCGCTTGATGAAGTAGCCTGCCGTGGCTGCCATTGAAACAACAGGTTTTGAATACCCTGCTCAACCTGTACAGACCTATCCACCGGTGCAGAAGTAACTGGAGGGCTGTTTACCGTATAGGTAACACTATACTCTGCAATTTGGCTAACCTGCCTTTTAGTAACTGCATCATACAATACAAAACTAAAAACGATGGTAGATTGTGGAAATACAGTCTGGTACTGCGCAAATGTGATTCCGGTTAAGTTGGTAAAATTATACAGCGATGAAAAATCAAGGTTGGATATCCTGGTGGGCGAGTTTCCGATTAAGGTAATGGGTGCTGAAAAAATACCGGGTTTTGTTTGAGCAGTAAAAGTATTCGTCTTTATACTTACACCCAATTGCACATTTAATACAGATGCATTGGAAGACTTATTAGTAATGGTAAGATATATATTAGGTAAGCTTGCACCACTCATAAACTGAACAGAGGAAGGATATGGGGGATAAATAACCGGCGTAATATTTACAGGATAATTGATATTACTCTGCGAAAAACCATTTGCATACATCATGCAAAATGCTATAAGTACAGAAACTATTTTTTTACAATGTATCATACTAAAAATTGTAATTATAAGTTAGAGAGAGTGCCGCAGTATTATTTGTTACAGCAGGTAAAGCGATACCTGATCGGGCCTGGCTCTGGTAAAGTCCGTTCAGGTTAAACACATGCTTTTTTAAATATACATAAGAGGCGGTTGTTTTAAAATTAGCTACATTAACCCGCAAATTACTGGCAGCAGTTAAGGTAGAATTGTAACCTGAGCCAATGTTTACACCCAAAGTTTTATTGAAAAATTTCTTGCCGAAATTAAAACTTACACCATACCCCTTTGTATTATTGTCTGGATTTCCCTGAATAACCGATGTATATAGCAGGCTGATACTCCACTTAACTTCCTTTTTGGGGTACACTGTAAAAAGATTTATCGAAGCATTGTGAAACATAGAACCTTGCTCATCCAGAAAATATTCACCCTGTCTTTGGTCTCCTTTTTGATAAGAATAGGAAGCATTAACGGCCCTGTTTTCTTCCGGCGTAGCCAATATTTGATAATTCATATTAAGGTTAGCGTTTGTATTCAGTTGCACCAATCGCAGGGAATCCAGATAAAAGGGAACCAGGTTATTTTGGGTGGTGATACTATTTAAATTTTTAAAATTTGTTATATTTTTATTATTACTAAAAGAGCCATTGAAGGAAAGTTTTTGTGAAGGCGTATAAGAAAGGTTAAAAGAGGTAAGCAGTCTGCCAGACTTTTGACTGAAGGTTGTATCATCAACCAAATCGTTCTGGATACCAATTTGCGAATTCAAATTTATTTTGCCTTGAAACATGGGCAGTCCAATATTGAAACCTGTATTTTCAAAACCGTTGGTTACATACAGAGAGCCGAGTGTTTGGTAATTAAAATCTACTTTTTCATAATTCAAACCAAGGTTAACCCCAAAAATGGTATAGCCCATTTTAACGTTCATAGCATTTTTATCGGAAGTGGTGCTATTATTTCTTATCAATCCGGTAAAAGGTTTATTTCCCTCATAAGCCAGCGGTGAAGTAATATCATCTGTCATAATACTTTTTGCAAACTCTCCTGAAATATTTATTTTTTTTAATAAAGCACCTTCAAAAGTAAAACTGGATACAAAGTTTTCCCTGGGTTTGATTTCCTGTTCAATAGGGATATTGCCTGCAGAGGTAGAATCATCTTTTGCGTGAAACAGGTTTACGCCAACTACAAAATTCTGAGATTTATAACTACCTGAAATGCCCTTTCCAATTCTCGCAAAGGTTGGTTGGGCATCTGGGTTTAGTAGAAAGTCGCCACTGCCTTTTAAAAATTTACCTCCCAATACCAATATCTTAAATTTTCCGGGTGCCACCTCAACACCTGCACCATTAAACTGGAAACCATTTAGCGTATACGGAGAAAAGTTTAATGCAATAGAACCTGCATGCAGTGTAATAAATTTGTAGTGAGGGTGAATGGCTATTTTATTAAAGGGGATTGGTTGAAATCTGGTAGAAAACTGCGCATTAGAATAGGTAA
>JAYTTI010000013.1:0-10064 GCA_043745405.1 Ferruginibacter sp.
TTACAATCGAAGGACAAATCAGGACCGAATTTGGCAAAAAAGCCACCCGCCAACTTCGCCTTGAGGAAAAAGTGCCAGCTGTAATTTACGGAGGTGCTAAGGAGATTAATTTTGCAGCTCCTGCAACAGCTTTTAAAAATATAGTTTATACACCCGATTTTATGGTAGTGCAAGCTAATATTGATGGAAAGCCTTACAGGTGCGTACTGAAAGACCTTCAGTTTGACAAGGTAAGTGATAAACTTATTCATGTTGATTTTTTAGAATTGGTAGATGACAAAAAAGTAACGGTTACCTTGCCACTTAAATTTACAGGGGCACCTGTGGGTGTTAAAGCTGGTGGTAAACTGGTTACAAAAATGAAAAGCCTAAAAGTTAAATTGCTACCTAAATATTTGCGTGAAAATATTGAATTAGATATTACTAATTTAGAATTAAACGAAAATGTAAGGGTACAGGATGTTAAGGCCGACAATATGGAAATCATGAATTCACCACGTATTCCAATTGCTTCAATAACAATGACACGTCAGTTGAAACAAGAAGAAGCCGCTGTTCCTAAAGCTGCTGCACCTGTTGCTGCAAAAGCCGCTGCACCTGCACCTGCTGCAAAAACTGCTGCTCCAGCTGCAAAAGCTGCACCTGCTGCAAAAAAATAAATTGATTATAATATCATATAATTTGCCCTGATTTTTCAGGGCATTTTTATTATCTGTCAACTATAAACTTTAATTACCTTTGCCAACTTAAATTAATATTATGGGAATGGATAGAAATACGGTGATTGGGTTTGTGTTGATAGGGTTGCTGTTAATGGGCATGTTTTATTTTAATAATAAAGGGAATGCAGCTTTTCAGGCAGAACAACAAAGAATTACAGATTCAATTGAAAGAACGAAGCCAAAAGTTGATGTGGCTAAGGTAAAGGCAGACTCTGTATTGCTTGATGCTACACAAAAAGAAAAAGCCGCAGGTAATTTTCAGCAAGCTGCAATTGCACAGGAAGAATTACTTACAATAGAAAATGAAGTAATGAAAATTACTTTTACAAATAAAGGGGGACAGCCAAAAATCGTAGAATTAAAAAATTATAAAACGTTTAATGGCAATCCGGTAATTATTCAAAATGGAGATTTTAATAAAATTTCCTATGATATTAATTCTGGAGAAAATCAAAGAGGCAATACCGGCGACCTGACTTTTGTAACCGGTGCAAAAACCGACAATGCTGATAAAAGCCAAACAATCAGTTTTACTATTAAAGATTCGCTTGGGAAACAAATTACTCATCAATACACTTTGCATCCCAGTGATTATTTAATTGATTTTGCCATTGTGTTAAATGGTGCAGATAAATTAGTTTCTCAAAATACTATTAACCTTCAATGGCAAACACAAACAAACAAAATTGAAAAGGATAAGGCCTATGAAGTGCAGCAGACCCATCTTTGTTATTTAACCAATGAAGGATTTGATTTTACAATGCTGGGTACTAGTGGCGATGATAAAAAATTTGATAAACCTATCGATTGGCTTGCCATCAAACAACAATTTTTTATTAGTGCTTTGGTTGATAAAAATAAATTTCAAAATGCCGAAGTAAAATGGACAGTACCGTCAGATACTGCTCTACATATCGTAGCGCAAACAATCGCTAATTGTAGAATAAATTTTCCTGCCGGTAATACTGCAAATATCCCTTTACAATTATACTATGGCCCCAGCGATTATCATATATTAAAAGCATATAATAATAAAATGGAAAATATTGTGCCATATGGCAGCGGTGTTTTTGCATTTGTAAAATATATAAACAGGTATGTACTATTGCCAGTATTTGATATGTTGAGAAAGAATGTGGTAAGTATGGGTATTGTAATTTTATTGTTAACGCTTTTTATACGCTTACTTACATCTCCTATTTTATATAAAAGTTATGTAAGTGGCGCAAAAATGAAAGCTTTAAAACCTGAAATTGATAAGCTGAAAGAAAAGCATGGAGATGATAAACAGGCTTTTAGTATGGATCAGATGAAGCTCTGGAAAACAGCAGGGGTAAGCCCTTTAGGCGGTTGTTTACCCGCCCTTTTACAAATTCCGATATTTATGTCATTGTATTATTTCTTTCAGTCAAATATTTCTTTGCGTGGACAAAATTTTCTTTGGGCAAAAGATTTGGCTGCGTATGATTCAATTTACAATCTGCCATTTACTATTCCTTTTTATGGAGACCATGTTAGTTTATTTACTTTAACTGCAGTTATTACGAGTTTACTTATTTCTATTTATAGCATGAGTTCTATGCAGGATAATTCTAATCCTGTTATGAAATATATGCCTTATATTTTTCCTTTTTTATTATTGGGAGTATTCAACAAACTACCATCTGCACTTACCTGGTATTATACTATTTCAAATACTATAACCCTTATTTTGCAAATCGTTATTCAGAAATACATAATTGATCATGATAAGATATTGGCGCAAATTGAAGAAAATAGAAAAAAGCCAGTGAAGCAAAGTAAACTTCAGGAAAGAATACAGGCAATGCAGGAAACAAGCAAGAAAGTTCAGGATTTAAAAAATAAAACTCAAAAAAAATAAATAAGAAATGTTAAAAATAAAGCCTGCTTATTGTTAATAACAATAAGCAGGCTTTATTAATTATGGCATATTAAGTTATTGGCACAGGATTTTATTATCTTTAATGAAATACAAACAAAATGGCTATTACTAAGATTACTGGGTTGATGTTAATGACTATGTCGACTGCTTTTGCATTTGCACAAAAATCAATTTCTGAGGGAACAATAGTTTATAATATATCTACACAATCAGATAATAAATCTTCATCAGGCGACCCAATGAGTGGAGCAACCAGTACTGTTTACTTAAAAGGAAGCTTAACCAGAACCGATATGGTTAGTCCATTGGGAAAGGAAACCACTATTTATGATGAAAAGAGTTCCTCAGGGGTAATTTTAAAGGAATACAGCGGTCAAAGATTGATGATTACCTTAACAAAAGAAAACTGGGTAAATCAAAATAAAAAATTTGATGGAATTAGTTTTGAAACCAGTTCAGCAACAAAAGATATACAAGGGTATAGTTGTTCAAAAGCAACTGCTAAATTAAAAGATGGTTCTGTAATGACTGTTTACTTTACAACTGCATTAAACATTATCAATAAGGAATATAGCTTGGTATTTAAAAATCTTTCGGGTTTGCCTGTGCAGTACGAATTTGAAATCGGAAAAATGAAATTCAGATATTTACTCGCTTCAGTTAATTTGGCCCCTTTACACACATCTACATTTGATATACCAAAATCCGGTTTTAGGGTAATTACCTATGATGAAAATCAAAAACAAAGAAAAGATGGTTTATGAAAAAGACCTTCAATATTTGAAGGCCTTTTTCATAATAGTTAAAATATTTTATTTATGCCTGATGATAATCTTCATTCCTGTATAACCTTGACTCATATCCGGTATAATAATTTTATGTTGATAAGGAACTATATAAGTGATATTACCTTTTTGATAGGTAACTAAAGAATTTGCAATGATACTATTACCTACAGTTTTAGTGCTGGATAAAAGACTTCCTTTATAACTAAGTCCTGATTTAACATTAAAAGCAATAGAATTTCTTAATGTACCAGAAGTAGAGATATTAAAAATTGTTTTATTCTTATTCTTTTTTACAACACCTCTATCAGCAACAGCCACATTAGCAATGCTGAAGAGCAATACGATAGTAAGCAATTTTTTGATGAATGTATTCATTGTAATAATGTTAACAGTACAAAGATATATAAAAATTGTCGGTATTTTCCTACCATTCATATAATTATTTCACATTTCTTTAACGCATAACGTAAAGAAATGTTACAATTTTTTGTCAATAAAATAAAATAATGTACTTTACAGTAACCTAAAAGCGTATGAGTAAATATCCTTACCGGCAAGACAGGGAAGAGTTAAGAGAATTACTACAACAGTACGACAATCTCAAATCTGGACGAAGTAACTCTTTTATTGAAGAAGATTCTTTCGAAAAAATCATAGATTATTTTGATGATAAAAATGAGTTGATTCAGGCTTTGGAAGCTGCTGATTATGCTATTCAACAATATCCTTATTCCTCTACTTTATTAATAAAAAAAGCCGATTTATTGATTGTTGCAAAAAAGTATAAAGAGGCACTTCATTTTTTAGAACAGGCAGAGATATTTGATAGTAGTGACATAAACCTGTATATATTAAAAACCGATGCTTACCTGGCCTTAGACCAACAAGAAAAAGCTGCCTTTGTGTTAGAAGCTGCATTAAATTATTTTGACGGAGATGAGAAATTGGAACTCCTTTTTGAATTAACAGATGTTTACGATGATTATGAAAGCTTCGATAAGGTATTCGACTGTTTGACAATGATATTAGAAATTGACCCAAACAATGAAGAAGCGTTGTATAAAATATGTTTTTGGACAGATTTTACCGGTAGAAATGAAGAAGGAATAAGATTACATCAAAAAATTATTGAAGATTTCCCTTTTAATGAATTAGCCTGGTTTAATCTTGCAACTGCTTACCAGGGAATTAAGCTATTTGAAAAAGCAATTGATGCTTATCAATATGCAGTGGCTATTGACGAAAAATTTGATTATGCCTGGCGCAATATGGGCGATGCTTATTTAAGGATACGTAAATATAAAGAGGCAATAGAAGTGTTACAAAAAGTATTGGAACTAGCCCGGCCTGAAGGGGTTATCTATGAAGCGATTGGTCACTGCTACGATAAATTGCATAATTACGCATTAGCCCGTTTTAATTATAGAAAGGCAACGCATTTAAATCAGGATGATAGTCAACTGTTTTTTAAAATTGCCTGTACTTATATGAACGAGGGTGTTTGGGACAGTGCAATAAAAAATTTGCATGTGGCCATGCGTATTCACAGGTTACAGCCCGAATATAATTTAGCCATGGGGCAATGTTATATGGAACAGGGTAAAATAGAAGAAGCTGTGCAATATTTTGGAAATGTTGTACGCACAAAACCTAAAAGCAGTAATGGTTGGCTTGAATTATTAAAATGTTTATATCATGCCAAATGTTTTGATGAAGGGATTGAGTATGTTGAACATGCAATTGAATTAACCAATTCCAAACCTATATTTATCTTTTATAAAAGTGCATTTCTTTTAGCAGTCGGAAAGTCCAAGGAGGCAATTATTCAACTTGAATCAGCTATGGATAAAAATCCAAAACTGATAAAAAAATTCATTGAATTAAACCCTTCTATTTTGCAAAATCAACTAGTTGTAGACGTAATTGCAAGATTTAAAAGAAGCAAATCCATTTAACAGGCTATTCTTTTTCCGCCTTTTCATTTTACTAACTATAAGCACTCAATTGCTATCTTTGCGAAAAATAAAAAGATAGCTGCATGAATTTTAATCTTACGCAAATACCGGAAAGGCACAAAAAACCCCGTGAACATGGTATTACAATGATAATGGACAAAGGCTTAAGTGTAGAAGAAGCAAAGAATTTTATGAGTGTTTCACATCCTCATGTTGATATTGTTAAACTTGGTTTTGGAACAGCTTTTGTGACCCCTACATTAAAAGAAAAATTAGAAGTATATCGTTCTTACGACATTCCAGTTTATTTTGGCGGTACTTTGTTTGAAGTTTTTTTGGTTCGTAACCAATTTGATGACTATGTAAATGTTTGCAGCGAATATGGCATAAAATATATTGAAGTAAGTGATGGGTCAGTTACCATCCCTCACACAGAAAAATGCGGTTATATTGAAAAACTGGCTAAAAAATTTATAGTGTTGAGCGAAGTTGGCAGTAAAGATGCAGCACACATTATTCCCCCTTATAAATGGATAGAATTGATGCGTGCAGAACTGGAAGCAGGATCAACATATGTTATTGCTGAAGCCAGAGAAGCAGGTAATGTTGGTATTTATCGTGGAAGTGGTGAGGTAAGAGAAGGCTTGGTGCAGGAAATATTAACACAAATACCTGAGGAAAAAATATTATGGGAAGCCCCGCAAAAAGCACAACAACTTTACTTTCTGGAATTGATTGGTTGCAATGTTAACCTTGGCAATATAGCCCCAACAGAAGTTATTCCTTTAGAAGCTATGCGTATCGGGCTTCGCGGTGATACTTTTGAATTGTATCTTAATAAATAATAATTGAGTAATGAATTTGTTTGGCCTTATTGGATATCCTTTGGGACATTCTTTTTCTAAGCAATATTTTACTGAAAAATTTGCTAGAGAAGGTTTGAAGGACTGTTATTTTGAAGCTTTCCCAATCTCTTCTATTGATCAATTTTCTGCGTTGATACAGCAAAATACAGAACTAAAAGGTTTAAGTGTAACTATCCCTTATAAAGAGCAGGTATTAGATTTTGTTACCGAATTATCTGACGAAGTAAAATTTATTGGAGCCACCAACAGCATTAAAATTATTGGCAAAAGATTAATTGCATTTAACACGGATATTATTGGATTTGAACATTCGTTTTGCAACGTATTGCAGCACCACCATAAAAAGGCGTTGGTATTAGGCACAGGCGGGGCCTCAAAAGCTGTACAATATGTATTGAGAAAATTAGAAATTGAATTTTTAGTAGTTACCCGAAATGAAAACATAAAAGCAGGCTATATTAACTATAACATGATTGATGGACAAGTGATGAAAGAGTACCTGATTATTATTAATTGTTCACCAGTAGGAATGTCACCCAATGAAAATGCTTGCCCCGATATTCCATACCAGTTTATAACCACCAACCATTATTTATACGATTTAGTGTATAAACCTGAAAAAACTTTTTTTTTAAAGCAGGGAGAACAAAAAGGGGCTACAATACAAAATGGCTACGAAATGTTGTTAATACAGGCTGAAGCAAGCTGGAAGATATGGAACAGCAAATAATACTATTTTACGTTATCATATTTTTCAATACATCAGGAATAGTAACAACTTTTTTGTTTAAATAATTGTAACAAACAATACCTGTTTTAGCAACTGCCAATACTAACCTCTCATCATTTCTTTTAGTATAAAGTTTATAATAGATTTCAAAACTTTTTTTAGATAATTCTCCAATACTTAACTGCACTTCAATAATATCTCCATAAAATGATTCTTTTTTAAATTCAATCTCAAGGTCGCTCATTATTAATCCTGCACCATCAATATTCAATTCAGTAAAATTATGCTGACTTAACCACTGCAGCCTTGCCTCATGTATAATAGAAACAATTGCATCGTTGCCGACATGGTTTCCATAATTTACATCACTGATTCGCACAGGTATGGTAAAAGTGTTTATTTTATTTTCAGGAATAATAATTTTAACTCTTGCCATTTATTTTTAAAATTAATTTAAGGTTTGTAAAAAATTAATCAGTTTATCCATCGCTTTTTTTCTATGGCTGAATTTACTTTTTTCAACTATAGTCATTTCTGCAAATGTTTTTGTATTTCCTTTAGGGACAAAAACCGAGTCGTAACCAAATCCATTTTCACCTCTGGTATTTTCTAAAATCAGCCCTTCACAAATTCCTTCAAATTGCTTTTCTTCCCCATTTATAATTAATGATATTACAGTTCTAAAACGGGCATCTCTGTTATCTGAATTTTCCATGTTATCCAGCAGCTTGTCAATATTTGCTTTAAAAGATCGTTCATTTCCAGCATACCGGGCGCTTTTTACACCAGGTTCTCCATTTAGCGAATACACTTCCAGCCCTGTATCTTCACTAAAGCAATTTTTTTTGGTTAGGGCATAAATGGTAGAAGATTTTTCTTTCGCATTTGCTTCCAGTGTATCATGCGGTTCAGGGATATCAATATCAATCCCAGCTTCTTTAAGCGTAACAATATTGAAAATACTTCCTAATACAATTCTAATTTCATCAACCTTATGTTGGTTGTTTGTAGCAAATATTAATTTTTCCATTTTTATCAGTTAGATAGAAAAAAGTTGTTTTAAACAATTCCAAAGTTTTGTCTTTTCAGCTTTGTCATCTTGCAGGTGAGATAGCGGAGCCGCATTAACATAAGTTTGGTTATTGTATTGTTGAATTTGATAGCGGGGAAATTCAATCGGCAACTCAATTTGTACAGCACTAACTCCAAAAAGGATTATTTTTTCTGCTTTTAATTCCAGTTCAATGGCTTTATACGAAACTCCTTTATTTTTTTTAATATTAAGAATGGCCACGTCCTCCATTGATAATTTACAGGCAGATAAAATTCCTAATAAAAAATTTAATTGAGTATCGGGAAGGTAGATTGTTTCATCATTTTCAATTATAATAACCACCCTGCTTCTATTATTACCTAACACGTTAAAGGGCAAAACCACTTTAGGTTTTTTTTCGCTTTCTGTCTCATAAAATTCAACCAGCGAATTTTTAAATAATTCCTTTATTAAAAAAGGGGTTAATTCAATATTATCTAAACTCATGCAACTATACTATGTGGTTTTTTTGTTTCTTTGTAGTAAAATTAAGGATTATGATAGCTGCAGCCGATTTTAATATTACTAAAGTAAAACAAAGCAAACTTGCAGGCATTAGTTTAGATAATGTCCCTTTTGGTAAATATTTTTCCGATCACATGTTAGAAGTGGATTATGAAAATGGGGAATGGAAAACTCCTTCTATTAAACCATATCAGCCATTATCACTTGCTCCATCATTAGCTGCTTTACATTATGGGCAAGCTATTTTTGAAGGCATTAAAGCATACAAAAATGCGGCTGGAGAAGCTTTTATTTTTAGGCCTTATGATAATTTCAGGCGCTTTAATATTTCGGCAGAAAGAATGGAAATGCCCACTGTACCTGAAGAAATATTTATTGAGGGCTTACGTCAACTTATTAATATTGATAAAGACTGGATACCAGCAAAAGCAAATCATTCTCTATATATCAGGCCTTTTATGTTTAGCAGTGATGAGGCAATCGGGGTAAGGCCGAGCGATAAATATAAATTCCTCATTATTTTAAGTCCTACGGGTCCTTATTATGCTACACCAATGCGTATTCATGTAGAAGAAAAATATGTGCGTGCAGTGCCAGGTGGATATGGCTATGCCAAAGCGGCGGGCAATTACGGAGGTGCTTTACATGCATCTGCCGAAGCCCAAAAAGAAGGTTACGACCAGGTTTTATGGATGGATGCTTTTGAACATAAGTATGTGCAGGAATGTGGTACTATGAATGCATTTTTTATTATCGGAAACACGGTAGTTACACCTGGTTTAGAAGATGGGACTATTTTGGAGGGTGTAACCAGGGATAGTGCTATTGTACTATTAAAAGAAATGGGTTACGTGGTTGAAGAAAGAAAATTAAGTATTGAAGAAATTATGGATGCTTATAAGGCAGGCATTTTGAAAGAAATATTCGGAACAGGAACTGCTGCAACTATTTCATTGATTAAAGAATTAAAATATAAAGAGTTTTTGATGACTTTTGATGTTAGTAAATGGTCCATTGCACCAGAAGTAAAGAAAAGGATGGATGCTGTAAAGTATGGAGAAGCGGCAGATATCTATCAATGGATGTTTAAAATTTAGTAACGATATAATAATTCTGGAAGTATACAACTTAATAAAAAAGTGACCACAGAAATATTTTAACCAGTGTCATTGCATTTTCAATTTCTTAAAACCTTTGCCTGCAAAGGTTTTTTGCTTTTAGAGCCTGGTCAATTATTAAATATTTTTGGAACCTTTGGTAATAACTTTTATAAAAAAAGAACAAATAGTTTTAATAAAATTTGGATAGTATATCAAACGCCGTTACCTTCGCACTCCCAAATAAAAAAGGGATAGTTCTCAAATATAAATTCACTCAAATTTTTCATATTTTAATTGCTGTTTTAGCATAATAAAATTGATTTTTTTTGAATATTTGAATAGTTAAAACAGGAAATAAGTAGACATTTCACTCTTTTGCGAAAGCGGGAGGTAAATGAGGATAAAAGATATAATATAAGTTCTTTGAAAGATTGGAAACAAC
>JAYTTI010000014.1:0-2712 GCA_043745405.1 Ferruginibacter sp.
ATGCACATTAAGATTCAGGTATTTAATTATTTATACGTGTATCATTTTAACAGGAATAGTCTAAACCAATTTTTATAATCACCTAAATAGTAAATTGCAGCAATTTTTATTTCATGTGGAGTATTTGTAAGAAAGAAATTAGCCAGTTTTTTAGCAGCCTTACCGGTTACATTACCATTATCCTGTTTTTGTTGGTGAACGGATTGTTTCTGTTTGTACTAAAAGACAGTAATATTTTTGATTTTGGCTATGCTACGCTTGATCGTTTTTTTGAGCTGTCGCCATGGGTTCTTATTTTTTTGATACCCGCAATTACCATGCGTTCGCTGGCAGATGAATTTAAAAGCGGCACTTTCGAAATATTACAAACCCTACCTGTTAGCCGCTGGCAAATAGTATGGGGCAAATATGTATCCATTTTGATGGTGTTGGCTTTTGTAATTGTGCCAACTAGTGTATACATCATCACCATAAAAAGCCTGAGTTCCGGAGGTGGAATTGACAGCGGCGGCATTGCAGGAAGTTATATCGGATTGTTTTTACTGGCTGCAGTATTTGCTGCCATTGGCCTTTGCTGCAGCAGTTTTACTTCCAATGCAGTGGTGGCGTTTTTAATGAGCGCTTTTATCTGCCTCATTTTATATTTTGGTTTTAATGCCATTAGTAAGTTGCCGGTTTTTCAGGGAAAGGCAGATTACTTTATAGAAATGCTCGGTATTGATTTCCATTACCGTAGTACCAGCAGGGGCCTGTTGGATACCAGGGATGTTGTATACTTTGTAAGCCTTATTATTCTGTTTATTCTCATCACTATTAAAAATCTTCAAAAGCGTTAAGCAACTTTTTCATGAAATTATTTTTCGCTAAAATATTTAATAGTAAGGCAGGGCTGCCATTGGTATTGGTATTGCTGGTAGTCATCAATTGGTTGGCTGCAACCTTTCATACCCGGATAGATTTTACCAACGAAAAAAGATTTACCCTCTCACCCTCAACCAAAACCATTTTAAAAAAACTGGATGCACCGGTAGAGATAACCGTTTTATTAACAGGAGATATCAAATCTGAATTTAAAAAATTATCCAACAGCACCAAAGAACTACTGGAAAATTTTAAAAACTATGGCGGTAACAATATTCAATACAAATTTGAATTACCTGGCGAAGATTTGAACGATTCAGTAAAGGCAAATATTTTTGATTCGCTGGTTGCCTTGGGCCTGCGGCCTACCAATCAGCAGGTGCAGGTAAAAGAAGGAGAAGGCAAAAATCAACGCCAGATTTTCCCAGGTGCGGTGCTGCAATATGAAGGCAAGACCATTGCCATCGATTTATTGCAGGGGCAGGTGCAAAAAAACATATTCAACTCCGATGACCTGTTAGACAAACAGGCTTTGAACAGCGCCGAAGCATTATTGGAATATAAATTTGCCAACGCCATACAAAAACTTACGCAAAAAGAAGTACCGGTAGTTGCCTATGCCTATGGTAATGGTGAGCCGCAGTTTGGGTTTGCCCCGGTAAATAATGTATTTGAAACCCTGGGTAAAAACTTTATAGTTGATACGGTTAATGTAAGATCACAGCCATTTATTTCTCCGGAATATGCAGCCGTTGTAATAGTAAAACCAACAGAAAAATTTACTGACGATGATAAGTTTAAGCTGGATCAGTATGTAATGAATGGCGGCAGGTTACTTTTTTTTATTGATGTTTTGTATGCTGAAAGGGATAGCCTGCAACTAGGCGATTTAATTGCTTACTCAAGAGACCTTAATTTGAACGATTTATTATTCAGGTATGGGGTTAGAATAAACCCCGATTTGATTGCAGATAAACACAGCGATAAAATTGCAGTAGAAGTAGGCAGTATGGGTGGGCAAAGCCAGAAACAATTATTACCGTGGCCTTATGCACCCTTGCTACAACCCGGCAGTGACAATGCCATAGTAAAAAACCAGGCTGATGTGATGGGACAGTTTGCCAACTCAATTGATACCGTACAAACAGATGGAATCAAAAAAACCATTCTGTTGTCTTCATCAGACCATGCCTATACTTTGCCTACTCCTGCAAGGGTTCAACTTAACAGTCTGCAAACAGAGGCGAATATAGACAGGTTTAATAAAAAAAATATACCTGTTGCGGTTTTGCTGGAAGGTGATTTTACCTCCCTGTATGCCAACAGGATAAGCCAGGCACAGGCTGACACATTAAAAGCTTACAACCAGCCTTTTTTAAAAAGCAGCAATGTTCCGGGCAAGGTAATTGTAGTAAGTGATGCAGATATTGTAATTAACCAGGTATCTGAAACCATTGGCCCATTGCCCATGGGAGTAAACAAGTACACCAAAATACAGTATGCCAATAAAGACTTCTTTTTGAACTGTACAGAATATTTAGCCAATCCAAAAAACATATTGGATGCAAAGGCCAAGGATTATACTTTACGCTTACTGGATGCTAAAAAAATTACTGATCAACGAACATTATGGCAGCTGATTAATATTGTAGTTCCCATTATACTAGTTTGCGTTTTTGGATTTATTTATCAATGGTGGCGAAAAAGGAAATATACAAAAATAGCAATCGGGAAATAGCTGATAGCGAAAACCGATGAGTTAACTTATAACTTTTGGGTTAAAAATTAAACCCATGTTTCCAGATTTTAAATTGGTACACCCCCAAATTTCCAAATAAAATAATGAATAAT
>JAYTTI010000015.1:0-35142 GCA_043745405.1 Ferruginibacter sp.
CGGCTGATTTTTTTTAGTAACCATAATTGTAGTAGTTTTAAATGAACTATAAATTTAAGGACTGTGATCGAAAGGCTACCGAAGGTTTAGTTCAACAGGGGGTATTGCTGCAGGAGAGGAATTCAATGACCATCCCGGCCGGAACTATAACTCAATAATGATTTAAAAGATGAAGATAAGAACTTTTGCTGTGCTTTGTTCGTCGGCTGGAGCTATTGCTGATATCAAATTACAGCCGATGTTTCAACGTCCTGCGCCACTTGTAGCTATACTTGTGTTAGTGGTAGTAGTAGTTATTATAAGTTGTTCATTTTCATTTAAGCTTCCTTTTGTTTTAAAAAATATAATTACTGCCGAAACTATTAATAACAAAACCCAAATTAGCAATGGTCTTAATTCGTCACCTTTTAAATTCCCAAAAAAGTATGCGGCGCTAGTGTTGATAGCATTATGCAATAATATGCATGTAAACAGGCTGCCTTTCGTAGAATTATAAAGGTATGTTGCAATGATAGAAAGAGCAAAACATCCGAAGAACATCATAAGAAAGAAAATGAGCGTTTTATCTCCATATGGGTTTATGGCAAGATAGATAGGCAAATGCCATAAACCCCAAACAAAACCAATGATTATGCTGCTTTTTATTGCCGTATATTTTTCTTGTAAAACGGGAAGTAAAAAACCTCGCCAACCCATTTCTTCCCAAAATGCACTTAAGGGAAGAATTATTATGAAGTAAAAAATAAAATTATATGGTTGGTCAGGCTTAATACTTTGCCCGGTTATCCAATTAAAGATTAGCAACGACAGTCCACATAAGGCAATACCCAAAATAAGTATAGCAACATACCATCTAAATTTTACCCTCCATTTCAAAATTGCATTAAATAAAGACTTTAGGCCTTTTTTCCAAAAATAAATTGCTGTCAGTATGATGGCTATTATGCCTGGAGAAAGTGTACAAATTGTTTGAAGCCCTTTTGAAATATTTATGGCTATATATCCATGTTTGGTTAAAGCTGTTGGAATTTCTACAGACCATGTAAGAACGTAAGTTAAAAGCACAAATAGAAATCCTGCATGTTTTTTTATCGTTTCTTTTGGCATATCTTTTTTAAAATGGTCTGAAAATACCGCTAACGTTTTGCATTGCCGAAGGTGAGGTTTTTAAAAACGTCCACCCAATGGCAATTTAGTTTAGAAAGATAAATATTTAATTATTGAATAAATTTATTAGAACGAGTCCAGCCCAAAACCAGAGTTCAATTATAGAAAAAAAGTTAAAACACGACCTCTGTCCGCCCCCATTTTGGCAAACCGTGTAAGCTGCAGCCCTTTGTCGACCGATGCTTCTATTCTGTCTTTAAGTAAACCTGAAATTCCGTTCCTTTGTCTAACTGACTTTGCACCAAAACCTTTCCTCCCGCATTTTGAACAATTTCTTTGACTAAATATAATCCTATCCCTGAACCTTCAATTGCGTTTTCTAATCTGTAATACTTTGAAAATATTGCTTCCAATTTACTATCCTCGATACCTATACCATTATCTTTTACTGATATGACTATAAAGTCACCTTTCTGATTGGTAGTAACAACAATTTTAGGTTGTCTTTCTGGGGACTTAAATTTTATGGCATTGCTAATTAAGTTATAAACAATTGTTCTTAATTTCCTTCTGGAAAAGGTGATTTCAGAGATGTTAATTTCACTTATGATTGTTGCATTTGCGGCAATAATATTATCATTGAGTGTAAGCCGTACATCCTCTAATATATGTTCAAAATTTAGAAGTTCTTCCTGGGCTTTATATTTGTGTTCCTCCTTTCTTACTTCAGTCAATTCTTTAATAAGCTTATGCATTTTTGTTAATGCACTGTCAACAATTTTTAAAAGTGATTGAAATTCTTTTTCATCATTTGGAGTTACGTCTTTAAATAACTCTATTGCCAATACTAAATTAGCAAGTGGATTTTTTATGTCATGAGAAATAGTATCTAATAAAATTTCATGGTCAGCTACCAGTTTTTCTTGTTCTTTTAAATCATTTATCCGCATTGTTATTTCAACAAAGGTTATAATTACACCATCTGTGGTGTTTTTTTTCATTATCACATAGGGTATAATATTCATTTGGTACCAACGCAAGTCGGTAGTTTGAATTTCCTTTTCAAGGATTTTTTTGCTTTCAATAACCTGCTGGATATTGTCTAAAATAGATGGGAAACGGAAGTTATCTTTTATATCAGCAATAGGTTTGCCAATATCACTGGCTGACAGGCTAAACTGCTTCATAGCAGGAGGTGTAAATTTCTGTAATTTCAATTCGCCATCCACAAATAATTGTGGAATTATCGTATTATTAAAATAATTTTCCAATTCGTCATTGTGTTCTATAAGGTCTTTTATTTGTTGACTTTTATCAGGCATTTTTTAATACTTTAAGTTAAATTTAACAGTCGTACGGTGTTAAATAGGGTTGCAGCTTACGTGTGTGTTTACGCTAAAATTACGAAACAAACTATCCAAAACAATTTTTTTAAAAAATTCTTTTTGAAGGCATTACCCATAAAAAATCGGTTAAAGGCGAGTAGTGCAAATACAACGCAGGTAAGGCCTGCATCATCCAGTAGGTTAATCATTTTTAAGCTTTTTTCTTATGCCGTTCTTTTAAAACATTAACAATATCCTGCAAACTAAAACCCTTTGCCTGTAATAAAATTAAATAATGAAACAACAGGTCAGCCGCTTCGTCTTTAAACAATACATTATTATCATCTTTTGCTTCAATTACCAATTCAACGGCTTCTTCACCAACTTTTTGTGCAATTTTATTGATGCCCTTTTTAAATAAAGAAGAAGTGTAAGAATCATCCGAAGGATTGTTTTTTCTGATGGCAATAATTTTTTCCAGGCCGGCAAGAAAATTATCAGTTTCGTTTTTTTCATTAAAACAAGTATCTGCACCAGTATGGCAAACTGGCCCGACAGGGCTTGCCTTTATTAATAAGGTATCATTATCACAATCAACGCTGATACTTTTTAATAAAAGAAAATTGCCACTCTCCTCTCCTTTTGTCCACAGCCTGTTTTTGCTTCTGCTAAAGAAAGTAACTTTTTGTAGCTCCTGTGTTTTTGACAATGCCTCGCTGTTCATAAAACCAAGCATCAATACTTTACCGGTTGCATCATCCTGTATAATTGCCGGCACCAACCCGTCTGCATATTTTGAAAAATCGACTGTCATATTCTTATGGCTATTTTTTCGTTTAATAAATATTCTTTTAAATCAGGTATCCCTATTTCTTTATAATGAAAAATACTGGCGGCCAAAGCAGCATCTGCATTTCCATCAATAAATATTTCTTTAAAATGATCCATAGTTCCTGCGCCACCTGAAGCAATTACGGGTACTGGTAGTTCGTTGGATAACAGTAACGTAATATCAACAGCAAAGCCGCCTTTTGTACCATCGTTATTCATTGATGTCAATAAAATTTCTCCTGCACCTAAAGCTACTGCCTGCCTTGCCCAATCAATTGTTTTGGTATTCGTTTTTGTTCTGCCGCCATTCAGGTACACATACCATTCGCCATCTGTTTCCTTTTTTGTATCAATAGCAAGCACAACGCATTGGCTGCCAAAACGGTTGCTTAATTCACTTATCAGGCCAGGGTTTTTAAAAGCTGCTGTATTGATAGAAACCTTGTCAGCACCATATTGCAGCAATACAGCAACATCTTCAACAGTACTTATGCCACCACCTACGGTAAAAGGTATATTAATATTTGCTGAAATCCGTTTAACCAGTTCAATCAATGTTTTTCTTTTTTCAACAGTAGCGGTAATATCCAAAAAAACCAACTCATCTGCTCCCTGTTGCGAATACAATATAGCCAGTTCAACAGGGTCGCCTGCATCACGTATATTTTCAAAATTTATCCCTTTTACTGTGCGGCCATCTTTAATATCAAGACAGGGTATGATTCTTTTTGTTAGCATTTATTTCTTTTATTGCACTAATTTTTTTCGAATTACACGAATTTTTTATTACACAAATTCCATTATCACAATTTAATCAGTGTAATTAGTTTAAATCAGTGTAATAAATAAAAATACCATTTTATAATAGCAGTAATTGTTCTACACTAATGTTTCCTTCATAAATAGCTTTGCCAATGATGGCTCCGCTGCATCCTATTGCTTTTAATTCAATTACATCATCTATATTGGTTACACCTCCGCTGGCTATTAAATTTATTTCAGGATGTTGCTCCATAATTTGTTTATAGAGTTCAACAGAGGGACCTTCCATTGCGCCATCTTTTAAAATATCGGTACAGAAAATATTAGCTGCACCAAGCCCGATCATTTTACCAATAAAAGTAAAAATTTCAATACCCCCATCCTCCAGCCAACCGCTTATTTTTATTTTTCCGTCCAGCACATCAGCTCCAATTAAAAATTTATTTGCACCAAACTCTATCAGCCATTCTTCCAGTATTTCCGGATGTTTAACAGCCAGGCTACCGATAGTAGCCATTGCAGCGCCGGCACTAAAAACATTTGCCACATCATTTATATTTTTTATACCCCCGCCAAAATCTATAACAAGATTTGTAGCGCCAGCTATTCCTTCCAACACTGCCAGGTTTACAATTTTTCCAGCTTTTGCACCATCAAGATCTACAAGATGTAGCCGTTGTATACCAGCATCTGCAAACTGTTTGGCAACATCTACCGGGTTATCGTTGTATATCTTTTGCTGCGCATAATCGCCCCTGGTAAGGCGTACACACTTACCGTTAATAATATCTATTGCAGGAATAATGGTCATATTATCTGAATAAAATTTTTCAATATTGTTTCGCCAATAACACCCGATTTTTCGGGGTGAAATTGTACAGCATAAAAATTATTTTTTTCCAATGCTGCACTATAGGGTAAAATATAATCAGTAATAGCGGTGGTAGCTGCACTCAATGCGGCATAATAACTATGCACAGTGTAAACAAATGCTTCATTGGGCAAGCCAGCAAACAAGACTGATTTATACTCACCGATATTATTCCATCCAATTTGCGGCACTTTTAATTTACCTGGTGGAAACAGCTTCACCTCGGTATCAAAAATACCCAAACAACTTGTATCGCCTTCTTCTGAATGTTTGCATAATAATTGTAACCCAAGGCAAATGCCTAATACAGGTTGCTGCAAAGAAATGATCAGCTTATCTAATTTCCTTTCCTTTAGATATTGCATGGCCGATTGAGCATGGCCGACGCCGGGAAAAATTACTTTGTCTGCCGCACGAATAACTGTTTCGTCATCCGTAACTACAGAATTAACACCAATACGTTGCAAAGCATATTGCACGCTTTGTACGTTACCGGCATTGTATTTTATTATCGCTATCATATCTCAGAATTAAAGAACACCTTTGGTTGTTGGTAAGGCATTATTATCGATATCCCTTTTTACGGCCATCTTTATTGCTTTGGCAAATGCCTTAAATATTGATTCAATTTTATGATGTTCATTCTCTCCTTCGGCCTTAATATTTAAATTGCATTTAGCCGCATCGCTAAAAGATTTAAAGAAATGAAAAAACATTTCAGTAGGCATTTCGCCAATTTTCTCTCTCTTAAAGTCGGCTTCCCATACTATCCAGTTACGGCCACCAAAATCAATAGCTACCTGCGCCACGCAATCGTCCATGGGCAATAAAAACCCATATCTTTCAATGCCCCGTTTATTTCCCAAAGCCATTGCTATAGCTTCTCCCAAAGCAATGCCTGCATCTTCAATACTGTGGTGTTCATCAATATGTAAATCGCCTTTGCACTCAATGGCGACATCTATATTTCCGTGCCTTGCCAACTGATCGAGCATGTGATCAAAAAAAGGCAGTCCAGTTTGTATAGATGATTTCCCTGTTCCGTCAAGATTTATTTCAACTGTAATTTTTGTTTCATTAGTATTGCGCTGATGGATAATTTTCCGTGGTGGCAATTTCAAGTAATTGTAAATAGCTTTCCAGTCAGGCGTCTCCAAAACGATTGTTTCCTTTTTTAAATCATCTATGGTGTCTTTAATTTCTGATGCACCTAAAGTTGCATCTGTGTTTAACCATATTCCCTTACAATTTAGATTTTTTGCCAACTGCATATCAGTGATTCTGTCTCCAATTACAAATGAATTGAGTACATCGTAAGCAAGGTTATTTAAATAGCGTGTAAGCATCCCTGTTGCAGGCTTGCGGGTAGGTGCATTATCTGCTGGAAATGATTTATCAATAAATACTTCAGAAAAATGAATGGCTTCATTGGCAAGATTGGTCATCACAAAATTTTGCACCGGCCAAAAACTTTCTTCAGGAAATGAATCTGTACCAAGGCCATCCTGGTTGGTTACCATCACCAGTTCATAATCCAGCTCTGTTGCTATTTTACGCATATAATAAAACATGTCAGGATAAAATTCCAGTTTCGAAAAATCATCCAGCTGGTATGTAGGCGGCGCTTCCTTTATCAATGTACCATCACGGTCAATAAATAATATTTTCTTAGCCCCTTGCCCCCCAAGGGGGATATTGGAAAGTTTCCTCTTTCCGGTTTGATTATCAGTATTCATATTTATTTAATACATTTAATAAGTTATTATTTTCTTCTGGTGTGCCAATTGTAATGCGTAAACAATTTTCGCAGCCTGGGTCTTTGCTCCTGTTTCTTACTACAATTTCATTTGCAGATAAGTAGCTATATACACTGTCTGCATCTTTTACTTTCATCAAAAAGAAATTAGCATCACTTGGATAAACCCTTTTCACAAAACTGAAATTACTCATTTCTTTTGTAAGCAATTCTTTTTGCAAAACGCATGCTTCTATCCATTCATTTACAAGCGCCGTGTTTTGTAAAGCTTCAAATGCCAGTTGCTGGGAAGCTTTATTTATATTGTAAGGTGGCTTTACTTTATTGAACAGGTCAATAATATCCATTGACGCATAACACAGTCCCAGCCTTAATGCAGCCAGTCCCCATGCTTTTGATAAGGTTTGCATTACAATCAAATTAGGATATTCTGTAAGCTCCTTTATAAATGTTTTTTGCTTTGAATAATTGATATATGCTTCGTCGATAATAACAATGCCGCCAAAATTATTTAATACCATTTCTACATCTTCCCTGCGCATATTATTTCCCGTAGGGTTATTCGGGCTACAGATAAATATAAGTTTTGTATGCGCATTAATTGCATTCAGTATTCCTTGTAAATCCAATTGAAAATCATTGGTAAGATTAATCTTTTTTATTTCTATATCGTTAATGTTGGCACTTACTTCATACATGCCATAAGTAGGCGGGCAAACAATTACATTATCTTTTGAAGGATTACAAAAAATACGATATGCAAGGTCAATCACTTCGTCGCTTCCATTGCCAATAAAGATATTCTCTCCAGGGACTCCTTTGATACGTGCCAATTGAAACTTTAACTGCCATTGCAAAGGATCGGGATAGCGGTTAAATTTTTCTGCCAGCGGTGAGCCATAAGCATTTTCGTTGGCATCCAAAAACACAGATGCCTTTCCTGTAAACTCGTGCCTTGCAGATGAATAAGGTTTTAATGTTTTTATATTCTCCCGTATAAGTGCATTTAAATTAAACATATTTTAAAATAGAAGTTAAGAAAATGGAACCAACATTTTTTGATAATGAAATCCAATAATATTATATCCTTCTTTTACCCAAAATTTTTGCGCCGCAGTATTTGATACATAACAATTCAGCTCGGAAGCAATACAATTTTGTGAAATCGCATATTCATATATCCATTTCATCAAAGCTTCGCCTACACCAGCGCCTCGATACTCCGGGTGAATAATTACATTATCCGGTTCAATATGTTTACCCACATAATATTTTGTCATTATCCATAAACCTGAAATCCCCATCATCTTTTCCCTGTCAAAAATACCCACACATTTATAGCCCTGGGCAAACATTTCGATTAACCTGCCATCAAGGATATCTTCTGTTATCTTTTTATCCAGCAACAAAAGGAATGGGATAATATCTAACTTGTTTGTTTCATTTAGTAATTTAAAAGAAAGCATATTGCTGATTTTTATTTTCGCTTTAAAATTCCTGTTATTTTTTTAACCGGATACTAACAGCATTCTTATGAGCATCCAGGCCTTCAGCGGCCGCCATTACTTCAACTGCGTTGCCGATATTTTCAATACCAGTTTCACTTATCTGTTGAAATGTTATCTTCTTAACAAAACTATCCAGAGAAACACCACTATATGCTTTAGCATGTCCATTGGTAGGCAAAGTATGGTTTGTTCCTGAAGCATAATCGCCTGCACTCTCTGGTGAATAATGACCCAAAAAAACACTTCCCGCATTGAGCACCTTTTCTGCTAAATGTACAGCCTTGTCTGAAGCAATAATTAAATGTTCAGGTGCATACTCATTCAACAGATCAAAAGCATCATCCTCGCTTTCCACAGTTATGTATCTTGTGTTATGCAGGGCTTTTAGGGCGATGTCTTTTCTTGATATATCTTCCAGTTGGTTATCTATCTCCTCCATTACCTTTTCGACTATTTTTAATGAAGTGGCTAATAAAATAACCTGACTGTCGGCGCCATGCTCGGCCTGGCTTAGCAGATCGGCGGCAACAAAACCTGGTTTTGCCGTCTCATCTGCAAATACTGCCACCTCACTGGGCCCTGCCGGCATGTCAATAGCAACGCCGCCTTTATTTACCAGTTGCTTGGCACAGGTTACATATTGATTGCCTGGCCCGAATATTTTATATACCTGCGGTATTGTTGTGGTACCATACGCCATTGCCCCAATAGCCTGTGCGCCGCCGATTTTATAAATATTTTTCAGGCCTATTAATTGAGCCACGTATAAAATAACGGGGTTTATATTTCCCCTCTTGTCTGGAGGCGTACACACAACAATTTCATTACAACCAGCCAGCACAGCAGGTACACCCAACATCAGCAAAGTAGAAAACAAAGGAGCTGTACCGCCGGGAATATACAATCCAATTTTTTGTATCGCTACTGATTTTCTCCAGCATAATACGCCAGGCATAGTCTCTATTTGCTTAACGGCTTCTTTCTGTGCGTAGTGAAATGCAGTAATGTTATTTCTGGCCACTTCAATGGCAGCCTTTAAAGTATCATCAACCGAACTTACAGCTTCTGCAATTTCCATTTCGCTTACTTTAAGCTCTGCTAAATTAACTCCATCAAATTTTGCTGCATATTTTTTAATGGCTTCATCCCCATTTAACTGAACATCTACTAAGATTGATGTGACAGTTTTTTCTAAAGATTTACCGTCAAATGCAGGCCGCTTTAAAATTTCAGGCCATTGTTCTTTTAATGGATTTATAAAGATGTTTTGCATAATAAATATTTAAACTCCGGTTACCGAATATAAAATTTACATCCCTCTCCAAAAGAGCGGTATAATTGCAGCATTACACAATCATCTTTTCAATCGGTAATACAATAATACCTTCGGCACCAAACTCTTTTAATTTTTCTATCACTTCCCAAAAATCATTTTCATTTACAACGCTTTGCACACTGCTCCAGCCTTCTTCCTGCAATGGCACAATTGTAGGACTTTTTATACCAGGCAATAAACCGGCTATATTTTTTAACTGCTGATTGGGTGCATTTAATAAGATATATTTATTGTTTTTGGCCGTTTTAACAGCATTTATACGCAACACCAGTTTATCAAGGATGGCCCTGTTTTCAGCACTTAATTTTTTGTTGGCTGTTAACACAGCTTCTGATTGCAAAATAACTTCAACCTCTTTTAAACCATTGGTAAAAAGTGTACTACCGCTGCTCACCAAATCGCAAATTGCATCGGCTAAACCTATGCCTGGCGCTATTTCTACCGAACCACTGATTTCGTGTATTTCTGCATCAATATTATTTTTGGTTAAATAATTCTGCAAAATAGTTGAATAAGTGGTTGCAATTTTTAATCCTTTTAAATCATTCACGGTTTTATATTGCATGGCCTTAGGAACTGCGATGCTTAAACGGCATTTACCAAAACCCAGCCTGAACACCTGGTCAATATCTTTTGCTTTTTCCAGCAAAACATTTTCGCCCACTATGCCAATATCAGCGACACCATCATAAACATACTGTGGAATATCGTCATCCCTTAAAAAATAAACTTCCAGCGGAAAATTAAAAGCAGCCGCTTTTAATTGTTTGTTTCCATTATTCAATTCTATACCACACTCTTTTAAAAGCCTGATTGAATCTTCGTACAACCTTCCTGATTTTTGAACTGCAATTTTTAACATCGATTAAATTTTATTTTCCTTATTTTAAAATATCTTATCCCTGAAAACAAAAAGGGCTTACCTTTTGAGTAAGCCCTTTTTTGAAAATATGTTTAACACATACCAATCAACATAGCTTACCCTGCGGTAAAGAATGATGATGATGTATGTGCGTAATTTGTTTCATTGCTAGTGCAAAGTAAAGGCTGATAAATTATTTTTCCAAATAAAATTTAGAACGGGGCGATACTAATACCTAATCCAGGTGAATCGGTATAGCAAATTTGGCCATTATCAAAAACTACGCCAGCTGCAATATCTTCTGCGAGCAATAAAGGGCCATCCATATCTACAAAATCTACCAACGGTGCCAATTGGGCAATAGCGGCGGTACCAATAGAGGTTTCATTCATACAACCAATCATTACCTGCACATTTAATGCCTTCGCTTTTTCAATCATTCTTCTGGCAGGAGTAATGCCACTGCATTTGGTTAGTTTAATATTAATGCCATGAAAATGTCCAAAACATTTTTCAACATCTGTTTCTGCAACACAACTTTCATCAGCAAAAAGTGGCAAGGGCGAATGCTCAAATAATGTCTTCATCCCCTCCCAATCATCTTTTGCCAAAGGTTGCTCAACCAATTCTACTCCCAATTCTTTTAATAAAGGAATTTTTTCAAGCGCCTCTGCTAAGCTCCATCCTGCATTAGCATCAACCCTAAAAATGGCGTCTGTATGCTTTCTCAATTCCCTTACTATTTCTATATCATTTTGTACACCTACTTTTATTTTATATACCGGCCATGGTTTTTCTTTCATTTTGGCTACCATGTTCTCAATGGAATCAATGCCAATAGTATAATCAGTTATCGGGCTTTTAGCAGTATCTAATCCCCATAAATTATGTAGCTGCCTTCCCTTTAATTTGCCATACAAGTCCCACCCGGCCATATCTAAAGCGCATACTAAAAAGGGGTTTGCAGGAAATAAATGATGCAGGTAGTGCCAATATCTTTCGGGGTCAGAGAAGGCGAATTTTTCCACAAATACTTTTTTTCTTTCAAGGTCTGCTGCCATCTTTTCAACAGGAATATTGTAATAACTAATGCCCGGAGCCTCTCCATACCCCTTTACGCCAAAATATTCTAATTCTACAATAAATGTTGGCTGGTGGGTTTTTGTACCTTTGGAAATAGTAAAAGGATATTTAAACAAGAGGTTATACCCATTATATTTTACTACCATTTTTTATAAAAATTTGTTTTATCCAACCTTAAGAAAATTTCTACGCTAACCAACATGCCTCACTTTTTACACCATGCCCACAAAATAGGGAATAAAAAGATCTGTTTAATGTTGTATTCAGTAACTTTTCAGCTGCCATCAATTTCCCCTTACATTCAATGAAAAAGAAAAATTAATTTGGAAATGCAATTATTTATATTAATTTTATATTCTTATTTACCTACAGAGTCACAATTCCTCCACAAAAACTTAGCTTATTTTAATTACAGGAATAATTAATTGAATATACTTTATTCTCCTTTAAAATATTGCCGCTTTCAATCCCTGGTTTAGCCGTTAACCCCTAATGTTAAACGATTTTATAACAGACTAACTTTGTTGATTTTCAATCTGTTATTTGCTGTTATAAAGGTAATATATTATAAACTTTAACACATTTATTATGAAAAAATCTTTACTCTTATTTTTGCTGACCCTTAGTGTTTATTTTTCACAGGCTCAGAGTGTGATTAATGGGGCAATTACTACATCTGACCCCACGTTTCACAGACCTGACCAGGGAGCTCCCCCCACCACACTTTCGGATGCTGGTACAAATGTGTATTATGATGTTTTAACCGTTAATGTTACCACTACAGGATTAATAACTTTTGCTTGTAATGGCTCTGTAAACTTTGATACTTTTGGAATTTTATATGGTTCTGCTGGTTTTAATCCAGCAAATCCTTTATCCAATGCGCTTGTTGCTGATGATGATTCCGGACCGGGGGTTAATTTTGCTATTACTTACAATTTTACTGTCCCGGGGGTTTATTATATTGTTGTTTGCCCTTTCAAAAACCCAAGCACAGGTACCTATTCCATAACAAGTACCGAAGGTGGCGTACTACCTGTTCGTTTAATTTCATTTACTGCAGAAAAAGCAAGTGGCGGTAAAAACTTATTGAAATGGGTTAGTGCAGGAGAAAGCAATATAGATAAATACCAGGTTCAACATAGTAGTAATGGCAGTGCTTTTACTGATATAGCCGGCGCAACCATTGATGGCCACAATTTAGCCACGAACACTTATTACAACTTTACTGATAATAATCCTTTTGATAAATTGAATTTTTATCGTTTAAAAATTATTGAAAAAACAAATGTTATTACCTACAGCACTATTGCCGTTATAAATAATAATAAAAACAGCTCTGCAGCAAGTATTACAGTTTTTCCCAACCCGACAGTTAATTACCTTAATATACAAACAAAAACCGGGCAAAAAGGAAAGGCAGATGTAATGATCAGTTCTGCTAATGGACAAATTGTTTATAGGCGTGATTATATCATTGCCAGTGAAAGCATTTTAAATGTTGATGTTCAAAAATTAGCTGTGGGTAATTATTTTGTAAGGATAAAAACACCAGATGGTGAAATAACAAATTTACCTTTCATCAAACATTAATTTTTAATAAACCTATTATAATAAAAAAATCCCCGAAAATTTCGGGGATTTTTTTATTGATTTTTTCAATTTTACCTGCCACTTGCCAACACATCTTTTTTTAATTCTTCATTGAATGTTGTTTCTTTTATCAGGTTTTCTAATGTAATGTGCATCCTGTAATTCCAGTAATGTTTGGGGTCGGCTGGTATATTTATACGTTCATCATTCGGATTAGTTCTACGCAGGATTTTACTGCTGCCTAAAATATCCTGCAACTGAAAAATACACCACATAGCGGGAGAATATAAATGCTGCAAAACTATTTCGTTATTAATGTTGGGTTCACAATAAAATGGCGCTGCACCATAATGCCCCAGCATGTTATTATAAAACTGTTGTGTTTTAGCCGGGTCTTCTTCCCACCAGCCACGTATGGTACTCATATCATGCGTAGATGGCGTTACCACGCTTAAGTATGGTGCATCATTCGGGTGAAAAAAAACATCCTTTGCCTGCTTTGGCATCCTTTGTATCTCAAGGCTTAACATGCCTAATTGCTGCATAACATCCGGCACACAATCGGGTACCATACCAAGATCTTCACCACAAACCAGCATTTCGGTACTGCGCTTTAATTCGGGTAATTTACGCATGGCTTCTGTTCGCCAAAAATCGTCCTGCCTGCGAAAGAAATAATTGATGTATAATTCTTTTAATTTCTGTTTGCTATAATCATCCAGGTATCTAAAGGATGAGGTACTATCCATGCCAATCCTAAAATGGAACTGCTGCATCTGCGATCCTTCGTCCTCAATTAAAATTAAATTGCTAATAAGATCAAAAAGGCCTTGTTGTATATATTGGCCAACTTCAGTTTGCGGTTGCTGATTAAAATAATTTTCAACCTTTCTTTGTGTATTAAATGCTGGCTTCAATTCAAATAAACCATCGATGTGGTCTAAAAAATTCTCCTTTACAAAATTTACCTGGTGGCCCAACCTTGCCTGCAATATTGCTTCTGTAATATATGGTTTACAATACCGGTGGTACTGAAAAGAAATATTATTTTGAAACAGTTCATTGATGTGTACCGGAATGGCTGGAACAAAGTGACCCATTATTCCTTCTACGGCATCTAAAGGAATACTCCATATTCTAAAAAAGCCCAGAATATGATCAATGCGAAAAACATCAAAGTATTCACTCATCTGTTCAAAACGCTGACGCCACCACGCAAAATTATCTTCCTGCATTTTTTTCCAATTGTAAGTAGGAAAGCCCCAGTTTTGCCCTTTTACGGCGAAATCATCGGGTGGTGCACCTGCCTGTGCATTCATATTGTATAAGCTGGGTGCCATCCATGCATCGCAGCTGTAACGATAAATGCCTATGGGTAAATCTCCTTTTACCACAATGCCATTTTTATGTGCATACAATGTGGCAGCTTTTAATTGCAGGTGCAAATGATACTGAATAAAATAATGAAGGGCAATGTCGTCGTAATGATGCTTATCTGGCGATGCCAGATCCTGAACCAATTCTTCATCATATACATTATAAGAAGGCCATTGATTATAATCAGCTGTTTTGTGTTTATCTCTTAGATAACAAAATGCTGCATACGGCACCAGCCACTCACGGTTTAAATCGAAGAACTCAAAATATTTTATATCTCTTTTAAATTCTTCTTTTTGCAGGTGGTATATTTTTTTTACAATATCAAATTTATACTGCATTACCTGTTCATAATCTACTTCAGCCAGGGCGTTAAGTTCTTTTTGTTTTGGTTTTAATAATTTTATCAGGGCACTATTTTTACTGCCTGCAACTTTTTCAAGATTTAAAAATAAGGGGTGCAAACCAAATGCAGAGATGGCTGCATAGGGATAAGAATCTGCTCTTGTATGGGTTGCAGTAGTATCATTAACAGGCAATAATTGAATCAACTTCAGCTCTGTTTCTTTTGCCCAGTCGACCAGCAATTTAATATCAGTAAATTCACCTGTACCAAAACTGTTTTGGCTTCGTAAGCTAAATACCGGGATCGCAACGCCTGCACCTTTCCACTCAGTAGAAGGTATCCTTAAAAAACCATCATGAAGAATAGTGAATTTGCCTGCACCATTATCACCTGGTAAAAGGCGATTTTCACCGGTTTCAAAATGTAGAAATTTATTTTGTTCCGCATTATAAATACCATACTTATAGGTTAACGGAAAAGCATCATTTGAAAGATTGATTTTTATACCCCACCATACCCCCTGTTTTGCAAGCAATATTGGATTTATACTATCCCAATTACCCAATCCCTTTCCACTTCCTGTAATACACAATATTTCATTCTCTTTTAATAGAGGGTATTTCACTTTAAATTCATGAGTACAGATTTTATCTGCAATAGTTTTTTTAGGAATGGGTTTTATTTTTAATAAAACACCTTTAAAAGGCTTTGTATAAAATACATTTTCAATGGTACCTGCATGGTTCCACGTATCAATTATTGTTATCTCCGTAATATCTTTTACCCTAAAATCAATGCTTTTATCATCCCTTCCTTCAATAATTTCATTGCTGCCGGTATCTTTTAATATGTAACGATACTCAATATTTTCAATATCGCCGACCGGAATTTCAATTTGGCAATAGCAGAACTGATCATTTAAATATTGTAATGGAACTGCTTTTTTTATATCATCATTTCCCAGTGCATCGCAATTGCCTGAAATAAAAATTGTTTGCCCAAAAAGGGTTTTAAACCGTAAGTAAAAGTTAAGGATCATTTGTGAGGCATGTTAATGAGCAGCAATATAAAACCTTTGCTGCATAAAGTAAAAATTACAAAATAAAAAAGAAAAGTCAAATATTGTTTAGCCAATTTTAAAACCAGCAAGAAGAAATTTATTTTAAAAATAAAATTGAAGTCATTCTGTAAACCTAATTTGTTGGTTTTACCTTATTTTTGCCGAAAAATATTGTAAATGGAAACAACCAAAAAAAATACCGGTCTTTATTGGGTTTTATTCTTATTGTCGTTAGTAGCACTTGTAGTAACCTATGTGTATGCAGGTGGTTATGCATCAATGGTACTGCCTTTCAACTTTACTTTTATGGCAAAGGCATTAGACCTTATGTAATTTTATTTTTTATTTAAGGCTTTTAATAATGGTTGAAAACTCTGCAGCCATTAAAGAAGCGCCGCCCACAAGGCCCCCGTCTACATCTAGCTGGCCAAATATTTCTTTTGCATTTACTGCTTTTACACTGCCCCCATACAAAATGGATATACTTTCAGCCACTTCATTTCCATATTTGGTTGCCAAGACACTGCGTATAAATACATGTATTTCCTGAGCCTGTGCGCTGGTAGCTGTTTTGCCTGTACCTATTGCCCATATTGGCTCATACGCAATTACAAAGCCAAATAAACGTTCAGCAGTTAAATGAAAAAGGCTTTCTTTTATTTGCTTTTCTACAAAACTGTTTTGATTGCCTGCTTCTCTTATTTCAAGTGCTTCGCCACAACAAAAAATTGGCTTTAATCCATATTCAATACAGACGTTAATTTTTTCTGCAAGCATTTCATTTGTCTCATTAAAATATTCTCTTCTTTCACTATGACCTACAATAACATAATCTACGGCAACACTCCTCAATATCTCTGCGCTTACTTCTCCCGTATAAGCCCCGGATACTTTATGAGAACAATTTTGGGCGGCTACAAAAACATGCTTTTTACCAGCCAGCATATTTTTAATATTTACCAGGTAAGGGAATGGAACCGCAAAAACTGCCTGCTGGTGTTCATGTAACCCATGGGCAGCTTTTAATAATTCTTCAACTAATGTTTCTCCCTGTTCAAGCGTCAGGTTCATTTTCCAGTTAGCCGCGGCTATTTGTTTTCTCATTTTTTTATTTTTTATTGATTGTAAAGTTCTTTTAAAATTTTCTTTTCCTGTTCAGAAATTGTATCTCCCTTCAATTTTTTCCAATTAGCTATGTCCTGCAATGCTTTGTCAAAAATATATCTTTCTTTTCCCCAACTAAAATCATTTACTATTTTTTTGGGAAAGCCTTCTCCAAAAATATTACAACAAATGCCAACCACGGTTCCGGTATTAAAAGAAGTATTGATGGCGGCCCTGCTATAATCGCCCATGAGCAAGCCGCATTTTAATCCCACTTCAACATAATCTTTGCTTTTATTATCCCAAACCCTTGCCGGGCCTGCCGTATTTTTTATATTTGAAGTAGTGGTTCCTCCACCTAAATTACACCATTCGCCTAGCACACTATCTCCTAAATAACCATCATGCGCCTTGTTGCTATTGGCAAACATTACCGAATTTTTAATTTCACCACCTGCCACGCAATATGGGCCAATGGTAGTAGCCCCGTATATTTTACTACCCATCTTTAGCACCGCACCTTCACCCAGGCAAAAGGGCCCACGTATTGTACAACCTTCCATTATTTCTGCATTGCTGCCAATATAAACAGGCCCGACAGATGCATTTATTATGCTATATTCAACCTTTGCGCCTTCTTCAATAAAAATATTTTCTGGTGATATTGCTTTATTTGTGCTGGATAAGTATTGTGATTTTCTTCCTTCCGTTATCAACTCAAAATCCTTCTGTATTGCCCAATCGTTTAATAAAAAAATATCCCATGGATGATTGATCAACCTTATATTTTCGTCATTTACCAATAATTTACCTGCTGCAATTGAAGCTAATATTGTATTGGCATTGTCTATTGTTGGTAGAATATTTGCTGGTAGGGTTATAATATTTTCGCCTGTACTTCTTTTTTTACGGGCATTAATCAGGTCCCATTTTTCCCGAATGGTTAAAATCCCTATGCGTATATCGGCAACATGCCTTATTGAGGTAAAAGGATAAAGTTGCTCCTTGCAAAGGCTATCATCTAAAATAATTGTCATTGCATCTAAATTACAAATCAAAAAAGTAATTGCCCAATCTTTATAGCATAAAAACAAAAATCCCTCCGGAAAACCGAAGGGATGTAAAGTATTGCCATGAAACAAAGCCTGGTAATAAATACTAGTTCGCTTTCTTTTCGTAACGTTTTTTAAATTTATCAATACGGCCTGCAGTATCAACCAATACATTTTTACCAGTATAAAACGGGTGAGATGTATTTGATATTTCTAATTTAATTACAGGGTAGTCTTTCCCATCTTCATGTTTAATAGTTTCGCTGGAGTTGGCAGTAGAACGGCTCAAAAAAGTAGTTCCATTACTCATGTCCTTGAAAACAACATAACGGTAATTTTTGGGATGCAAATCTTTTTTCATAATTATAAAAGTTTGTGCATGGATTTTGCCATGCGATTTTTAAAGAATGCAAAACTATTGAAAAAAACTTAAAAAAACCGCTTAACTGCGAAGTTCGGTAATAAATAATTAGTAGTACAGTAGGTTTTAGTATTATATCACCTAACTTTTCATATTGGTTTGCTGTAAGGCAATGCCAATATTCCAGCTTTTAGAGGCCTGTATTACTTCCTGCAGATCATCTATTTTTTTTCCGGTAATACGGATAATATCATCCATAATAGCTGCCTGTACTTTAAGCCCGCTGTCTTTTATAAGCTTTACAATTTTTTTAGCGTCTTCCTGCTTAATGCCATTTCTTACATGCACTTCCTGCTTTACAATTTTTCCGCTTTGGTGCGGCTCTTTACTTAAATCATATATTTCTGCAGCAAGCCCCTGTTTCATGCTCTTGCTGATTAACACATCAACAATCTGGGTTAGCTTCATTTCACTATCAGCTTCAAGATTTACTTTAAAGTCTTTTTTATTTAATTCAATCAATACATGGCTCCCCTTAAAATCGAACCTGTTGGTGATTTCTTTACTTACAATATTGATAGCATTGTCTAATGTTTGAAGATCGACCTTACTGGCAAAATCAAATGATGGCATAATGGTAATTTTTAAAAATACAGCAGTATATAATTTGTAAAATTAGTGCTTTTATTTTTTAAAACTAACCCCAATTAATGTTCTTATTACAAACTTGTTTATGTTGTAATAATGTTTGGAAAATAACAAGGGAAGTATCAATCACATCCTTAATCACAAGGACGCTGTGATCTGTCTGTCCTGAAAAAAATTGACCAAGGTATTATACAATTTTGCAGATTGATTTTTTAAAAAAATTTATACTAAATGCTCTTAATACAATGAGCAGCCCGTGGAGCTGCTCATTGTATTAAGAAGATATTTTTAATTAGCTCCCTTTACTCTATTTTGCTCATCCCCTGCGCCGCCTGTTTTTCTTTTTTGAGTTCCTTTTATTAGCTTGCCAAAACGGTAAGTAAAGTTTAGCGAAACAATCCTGCTATCGCTATACTGATGAAAACTGGCATCGGTATTCAATATATCAACTTTTCCATTTTGAATCATAGTATAAAAAGCATCGCCGATATTTAATTTAATGGTAGCCTTTTTATTTAATATTTCTTTTTGTACAGCTGCATTTACCTGTCCTAAAGGACTAATAGATATTTGTCCTTCTATACCCTTTGTACGGTAAAAGCCTGATACTTCCGCACTCCATCCTTTATTAAATTTAAACTGGTTATTAATATTTATCATGTAATTATAACCTTCGGTCATTCCGTTATTACCATACAATAATCCTTTATACTGACTGTAATTTGCTTCTGCATACACAATAAGCATCCAGATTTTTGTTACAGGTTTTTGTGCACTAACAGATATACTTGCATTATCAGAACTTGCAAAGTTTCCTTGTTTAACAACAGTTGCATAACCCCTTTGCTCAAATGTTTCATTAAATAAATCTTTTGTATGCGAATAATTTATAGTTGTTGTTAACCACTCGCCGAATGTATGTGACACCTCCAGCACATTAGCATAGGATGGGCGTAAAAAAGGGTTTCCTTCTCCATACGTGTATTTATCCAGGTAAAACATAAATGGGTTCAGGTCTTCATAAGCCGGGCGGTTTATCCTTCTGCCATACGAAAAAGCAAATTGGTTCTTTGTGTTGGCATTATAGCTTACAAACATTGTTGGAAAAAGGCCGACATAACTTTTTTCAAAAGAACTATCTGGCCTTTGTGGATTGCCAAACTGGTTACCAGAATAATTGGTATTTTCCAGCCGAAGCCCTGCCTGGAAACCCCATTTTTTTATTTCTTTACTGGCATTTAAATAAAGTGCATTAATATTTTCTTTATAACTGAACCGGTTGGTCTTTTCGTAGTCGGGTAATTTTACATTATTAATTATATTAAAATAGCCGGCAGTATTATCTGTATTTACAAAACTTGTTTTTAAACCACTTTCAATTTTTATTCCGCTTTTTAAAGGATGCGTATAATCTGCTTTTACCGAATAAATATTTATTACAGATGGCAGTTCACCCACCAGCCTGCCGCTGTTAGTAATAACTCCATTGGGTAAATAGGTAATGTTACCGAAGGGCTGATATTTTGAAGCGTTGTAGCTTACATAGTCTGCATCCATCGTAAACTCTTTGCCGGTTGAATCAAACTGATGACGAAGGTTTACATTGATTCCTTTATTTTTCCATGATCCGTCCTCGGTACTTGTAGATATTGCAATAGAATCTACAACACCCAGATTGTTTTTTAGGTAACTTTTATTAACACCATTCTGATTTTCTGTATTGATAAAACCAGTTAACACCATGCCGATAGTTGTTTTTTTATTAGCATAATAATCAACCCCTATTTTTGCTATATTATTTTCTTTATAACGTTTCGTCCTGGAGTTTTGGTCAAATATAGCAGTAACAGATTGGTCGGGGGTTTTATAGATGCGCATTATGTCTAACTGCTGAAAATTAGTGCGGCGGTTAAGGCTCACGGTACTGAATACGTTAAACTTATTATTTCTGTAATTTATATTAAGGCTGTTATTTGTGCTTGAATAAAATCCCTGTCCATAACCAAGAGTAAGGCTTCCATTAAACCCTTTTTGTTTATTCTTTTTTGTTTTGATGTTAATGATACCTGCATTACCTCCTGCATCATATTTTGCAGACGGGTTGGTCATTATCTCAATCTGATCAAGATTGGCAGAGGGCATACTTCTTAATAAATTTGCCAGGTCTTGTGGTGTAAGATAAGTAGGTTTTCCATCCATCATTATCATTACCCCTTGCTTCCCTTTCAAGCTTACATTACCATCTTTATCAACAGTAATACCAGGGCTTTTTTCCAAAACGTCCATAGCTGTTATACCGGCGTTGGTTAAAGAGGCATCAACATTTACAACAGTCTTATCTAACTTCCTTTCAATAAATTGCTTTTTTGAAGTAATGGTGACATCTTTTAAAGACCTGTCAACGAGTAGCAATTGTAAAGCCTCTATTGTTAATGAAGTATTTTTTTCAGGTACAATAAATGATTTGCTGTAAATGTTACTGTGACCAACAGCACTTGCAGAAATTAAATAATTGCCTTCCTGAATATATTCAAATACAAAATTACCTTGTTTATCCGTAATCGCGGTTTTAATAAGACTACTATCCTTGCTAAGCAACAGGGAAACTGTAGCCCCATCAATGCCAAGTTGATTTTCTGCTTCTTTTACAGCACCGGATATTTTACCTGTTTCTATAGTCTGTGCAAAGCCAGCAATATAAAATCCAATTGCCGTAATAAATGTTAATAACTGTTTCATATCTATACTTTGTTTTGAATTGTACATGTCAAAAGTAAGTACTTTGTATTGCAAGGAACATGATAATACACAAACGGCTTGTTATAGCTATAACTGGTAAATAATAATATATAAATTGAAGATGGATAATGTAGGAGCTGAAAAACTAAACCTTATAGATTTATTGTGATTTGGCGTATTTAAGTTTTGAAAAAATGATAAGTATAACACCTGCAAGTATCAGAAATAAAGCTATTATTTCTGCCTGGCTAAGTTGCAAACCCATAACGGTATATAAATGATTTACCCGTATTTTTTCAATAAAAAAACGTTCGAATCCGTTTAAGATAAGGTAGGTACCAAACATAACTCCGGCTACTTGAATTCTATTTCTATAGGCCCATAGTATCAAGAAAAGCAAGGTGCATAAAACAGTTTCATAAAAAGCGGTAGGAAAAACAGGCTGAGGAAGCACCCGGCAATGTTCATCCGTACATCCGGGAATTTTCTTTCCATCTACATTTACATTCATGGGATATGAATAAGCAATCATCCATTTTGGTAAAAAAGACGGCCCCTTCAATGATTTATGTGGAACCGCACCAAGACTTTCAAAAGTACGTGCGGCAGGTATGTAAGTGTATACATTGCCGCTATCCAGTATCCTTCTTTCTAAATGGTAGGTGGAATATTTTTGCAGCTGTTGATTAAATTCGCCTTCTTTACATTCTCTCACTTTGCCATATTCATCGCTTAAGTATGCGCTATTATAAACACCCCAATCCCCATCGCCGGCAACCTGGCAACCAATTCGACCCACTGCATAAGCAATCATTAAAGCTGGTGCCGTAGCATCTGTTAAATGAACAAGTTTTATACCTTTTCTGTAAGCAAACCAGCAAATAGCGATCGCCGCCAAAATTAAACCGCCGTAAAAAGTCAATCCACCACCAGAAAATATGGTACCAATCGGGTCGCTTATAAGTTCATCCATATTTTCGGCTGCATCAAATAATTTTGCACCTAAAATGCCAAATATTAATCCTAAAACAATAATGTCTCCCACCCTGTCATGCGGCCAGATTCTTACACTCCTTTGCTCAGGTACTTTTAGCTTTTGTTTATTTTTTTCCCACCATTTTAAAGCAACTAATATGCCGCCTAAAATTATCCCTGCCCACATATTTCCATCCCGTGAAAAAATATATGCCTGCGCTGTAATGTCTTCGGGCTTATTCAACAACAAACCAAATAACTTATAGCCAAATACAAAACCGGTAATAAAATTTACAAAAAGGTCTAAGAAACCAGCTGGAGTACCTACTGTGATAGCTTCTTCCCTTGGTAATAAAAGCCCTTGCTTTTCTTTACGTTTCAATTCGCTTGATAAAACAATTGCAGCAGATACAAAGCCCAATGCTACCATCAATCCAAAAGTGTTCAAAAGGTAAAGGGGTTTCCACTCTACATTAAACCAGTCCTTAAAAACATAATATAAATTGGGATACATGCTGTATAAAATTAAGGGCTGCAAGATATTCAATTATTCATTGCAGCGACTAATACTATGGTAAATAAAAATCCCGAAACTTTATGCTTCGGGATTAAAAAAAATTTCAATAAATTATTTAGTTACAATACTGATCAAAAGCACCAATCAAATTCTCTGCTATCATTTGTGCACTTCTACCTTCAATATTATGCCTTTCAATAAAATGAACCAACTGGCCATTTTTAAACAGGGCAATAGCCGGTGAAGATGGAGGATAAGGCAGTAAATGTTCTCTTATTTTTTTTACTGCATCTACATCGAAACCGGCAAAGCTTGTTGCCAAATTATCAGGCTTTTTTGCACTATTATGAACAGCCATTAAAACGCCTGGCCTTGCAGTACCTGCGCTGCACCCACAAACAGAATTAATCACTACAAGTGTAGTTCCTGCATCAGCTAATTTAGTGTCTACATCCGTAGCGGTCAACATTTCAACAAAGCCATTTTCTGTTAACTCTTCCTTCATTGGTATTACTATTTCTTCCGGATACATATCTTATAATTTTTAGAATGCAAATTTACAGGCTTAGTCTCAATTAACGTCGATGGTTATCAATATGTTTAAAAATAGCGGTAGCAAATAAATGACACTTAGTCACTATAATAAAATATACATGCCACTCTGTCGTGTTTATTTTTAATAATAAGACAAATTTTACTGAGAAATGGTTTGGAATATATTTTGAACACCCAATAAAGAACAAAAAATTTAAAACTAAAAAAATATAAAACTATGACATTCGTAAAAGTAAACAACCAGGCAACAAAAAATTTTGATGGTTTTATGAAAGACATTTTTCATGAAATACCTGCGTCTTTTGGTAAAACATTCAGGGAAGATGTATTTGGGTTTCCTCCTGTAAATATCAGTGATAGCAATAATGCCTATCATTTGGAAGTGGCTGCCCCCGGTATGGAAAAAACTGATTTTACCGTAAAATTAGACGGCACTTTATTAACCATTGGCGCAACAAAAAAGGAAGAAGTAAAAGATGAAACATTAAAAAGCATTAGAAAAGAATTTAGCAATAAAGCATTTAACAGAAGCTTTACATTGGATGAGAAAATTGAGGCCGCAAACATTGTTGCCAGGTACGAAAATGGTATTTTAAAAGTTGATCTTCCAAAAAAAGAAGAAACAAAAACAGCCAGCAAAGAAATTACAATACAATAATTTTTAAATAAGCATAAGTTGGTTTTGGTTAAGAAGGCTATTTCGGTAAAACGGGATAGCCTTATTTTTTATGCATTATCTTTATTTTTTTACTTTAATTTTACTGGCTATATCTCTAAAAACTAAAAATGATTAAAAGAAAAATTTTCTATTTCCTTATTTTTTTGATTACCCCGGTTGCCCTGATTTCTCAAATAAAGCCAGATTCTATTATAACCATAATTAGTCAAAAAGATGTTAATATCTATGGTTCAACAGATACCTTATTACGCATAAAAAATTTAAACCCCTATTTTAATATTCATGTAGATTCTACATTAAATTATCCTTTTCTAATCAATAAGGACCTTGCAAAATATTATTGGTTTCTAAAAAATTCTCCTGTTGGCTTAAAAATCAATAAAGATAATGGCCTGCTTAGTTTTAAGGCAGAAAAATCATTTTTTCTTTCCGGAAGGCTAAAATATGATTATGAGTATAAGGTAGAGTTAAGTGTACAAAATCTTGACAATCCAAATGAACGGCTGGATACCAGTTTCAGGCTTCTTTTTTATAATACAGAAATTATCCCATCAAAAATAAAACCTACTGTAACCAAAACTTTATTTATTGATGAGGGTGATACGGTAAGTTTCAAATTACAATGCGATGACGGTAATTTTCCTATAGAAGAAATTACTTACTTTAGCAATTATTTTGTAAAATCATTAACACCTATAACTAAATGCAATGATGATTTTACCTGGTATGCGCCATTTGATTTTGTAAAACCAACAGATAAAGACAAACAAAGAAAATTAGAACTATATTTCATCGGTACTGATAAATTTAATAACAAAGACACAGCTGTAATTAATATTGTAGTAAATGAAAGCATTAATTATCCTAAACAGTTGGTCGAATTTGAGAAACTCCAAATAGATATTAAGAATTATGTGGTTCAGTTAAAAAGCAGTTTCATGCTCGTTGACAAGAAATTAAAAAAAACAAAGAGTACAAGAACCGGCTTTGATATTGCCTCTGCTTCAACTGCCCTTAGTGGTACAGTTTTATTAGCCATGCCGGGCGATGACCTGCATACAGTCGGCACAATATTACCCAGTGTAGGTGTTGCATTAGTGCCAGTTAAGGAAGCTGCTGCCCCAACCAGCAATGCAGATCAAAATACAGCAACATTAATACGCAGCAGCATTAAAAGGCTTGAATACCAGTTGGCAGATAATACCCTAGTAGGAGAAAAAGATCCCGATATTTTAAATAAATCGAGAAAACTAAAAGAAGAATTAAAACAAACGCAGATTCAATTGATTGATATCCCTATTGCAGAAAATATTGCCACCACTAAAGAAGTGGATGATTATTTTAACAATCCCAAAGTCAATAAAAAATACCAGGTAAAACAAAATAAATAGCACCCCTCATTACAACAATAGCATATTTGTTACAGGTAACTTATACTGTATTTTGTATAAAAGATTAAATGTATCCCAAAATTTTAAGCATACTTTGAGCTGTCTGCTCTTTTGCATAAACCCAATCAACCAGCTTACCATTTTTATCCTGCCCTACAATAATATGTTTAGGAGAGGGTATCAGGCAATGTTTTATACCACCATATCCGCTTATCTGATCCTGGTAAGCGCCGGTGTGAAAAAAACCAACATACAATGGTTCCCCGCCAGCTGTCAGTTTGGGTAAAAACACTTCATTAATATGTTCTTCAGAGTCATAATAATCATGGCTATCGCAGGTAATACCGCCCAAGGTTACACGCTGGTATTCGTCTTTCCATTTATTGATGGGAAGCATCAGGAATTTTTCGCCAATACCCCAGGTGTCCGGTAAAGTAGTTATAAAAGAAGAATCAATCATGTACCATATTTCCCGGTCATTCTGCATTTTTTCACCAATCACACTGTAAATATGCGCCATGCTCTCACCTACCGTATAACTTCCAAATTCTGTAAAAATATTAGGCCTCTGCACTTTATTTCTTTTACAGGCCACTTTTATATTGCGCACAATTTCATTGATCATGAACTGGTAATCGTATTCAAAACCCAAAGAATGTTTTATAGGGAAGCCGCCACCAATATTGATAGAATCCAGTTCAGGGCAAATCTTTTTTAACTGACAATACAGGTTGATTACTTTATTTAATTCGCTCCAATAATAAATATCATCCTTTATCCCTTTATTTAAAAAGATATGAAGCATTTTTAATTGAAACTTATGTTCAAATCCTTCTATTTCATCTACATAAAATTCCAGGATATCTTTTGCCCTCATCCCAAGTCGCGAAGTGTAGAAAGGAAAATTTGGTTCTTCTTCTGCCGCCACCCTAATCCCTACTTTAAAAGGTGTTTTTACAGATTTGTAGGCTTTTAATTCATCTTTATTATCAAGGATAGGAATAACATTTTTAAAGCCGTTATTTAATAAACGGGATATACGGCTTGTGTAAGATTTTTGTTTATATCCATTGCAGATGATGTAAGTGTCTTTTGATATTTTTTTCTTTTCGTATAATTTATTTACAATTTCTATATCATATGCATAAGAAGTTTCCAGGTGGATATCATTTTTTAGTGCCTCTTCTATAATAAATGAAAAATGAGAACTTTTTGTACAATAACAATAATTATACTTGCCTTCGTATTTATGCTTTTTAAAAGCACTGGCAAACATATCTTTAGCTTTTTTTATCTGCATACCAATTTTTGGCAAATAAGTAAGCTTTAATGGTGTGCCATATTTATCAATCAGGCTTTTAATATCAAGTCCGTTATATTGCAAATACTCGTCTTCAACTTTAAAATCGTGCTGTGGAAAGTTAAAAGTCTGATCTACCAGGTCAGCATAAGTATTGTTCATGTTATTCATTTACTGAATGGGTTTTATTTATGAATTGCAAATGTAACTGAATGATAAATGCAATAAATAAAAATCCGGCTATGATTTTATCATATCCGGACTTTTTTATTTTGCTGAAATTAAAACCATACTAGTCTTAATTATCACTTATGCTTTTACCTGGGCTATCAAACTCTTAAAACTTTCAGGTTCATTCATGGCTAAATCAGCCAATACCTTACGGTTAATGTCGATGTTTTTAACTGCTAACAGGTGAATGAATTCGCTGTAGGTTAATCCCTCTGCTCTTACCGCAGCATTGATACGGGCAATCCATAAAGTGCGGTATTCACGCTTTTTTAATTTACGGCCAACGTAGCTATACGTTAAACCTTTTTCCATTACGTTTTTGGCTACGGTGTATACATTTTTACGTTTACCGTAATAACCTTTTGCGGCTTTTAGAACTCTTTTTCTTCTGGCCCTTGATGCAACTGCATTTTTTGAACGTGGCATATCTTAATAATTTGAAATGTTAATGTGTTGAAATGTAAATTGGCTTAATTGAAACTGATTTAACCTTTCAGGCGTAATAAGCGCAATACAAAATCATGGTTAGTTGAATGAACTACTCCATCTTTTCTTAAATTACGTTTACGCTTTTTTGATTTCTTTGTTAAGATGTGACGTTTGAAGGGCTTTTGAAAGGTAACCAGTCCGGTACCTGTAACTTTAAAACGCTTTTTTGCGCTTGAGTTTGTTTTTACTTTTGGCATTTAATAACTTATTATAGTTACTCCCTGCTGGCGTTTCGAACAGACGAACACTTTTTGAGCCATGTGGGAAATGTTCAAAAAAGAGAATAACTCTTTTTCGGGCGGCAAAGGTAAGGAAAAACAAGAAAGTTATAAAATAAATATACAAATTAACTCAATTGCTCTGTGATAAATCTATAAAATAGAAAAAAGCCCTTAACAACATCTTTGTTATTGAGGGCTTTTTTGTTATCTCACTCAAAGCCACACCTATACTGACGAAAGTAAAAGGTTGCTACATTTTTCAATGAAAGTAGTTTATAAACTATGGAACAACGGTGCAATAAAACATCATATCATTAAAATCGTTATCACATGTGGGGTCAGTTCTATCAACATCTTCAAACCCGATTAAAACCTTATTTTCAGCTGGATAGTTGATTAATACTGCATGCTTTTTAAGGTTGGGATCTACTTCAGGATTTAGAATATCATTTGAGCAAAAATGGACAACACTATTATCTATTGTTTTGGTATTGATATTCCAGCCATTTTTTAAAATCACAAAACCAATAGAAATTCCAGCATCAAATCTTCCTATTTTTACTTTGTCACCTGGCTGCAAGGTGGTATTTTTACCAGCATTAGGAAAAACATAAGTGATTATTTTTATGTCTTTGGCACTTGCCGGAGATTGACCTGTAGTGTATGCATAAAAAGCAAAAGTATTGTAAAATCCAGTACCGTTAGAAATGTAGGTTATAAATACGTCTGATGGTGTGGATATGGCAATATCAGCGATTGCCTTGGTAGTGAGCAGTTCAGGATGTGCCCCCCTTAAATCCTGATGTTCGGGAAGAGTATTACTTACAAATGAAAGTAAAGTAGGTGAAATTGTATCCCCAGATACCAAATACGCGGGCTTCCCCGAAGTATCATAAGATCCCAAAGCTTTGTAGGTTGTTGATGTAAATTTTACAGGAACGCTTACAGATACCTTTTTACAAGAAGCAATTATTAAAAGACTGATAAAAAAGCATGTGTATTTCTGTGTTTTCATGCGCTAATTTTAACAAGGTTAAATATATTGTAGCAATTGAATCATAGTAAACAATCTTGAAAAAGTCAACGTAATATTTAAAATTGACTTCGGCAAGTTAATTTTAAACGATTATTTGTAACTTATATTGCGGCTGTATAGTTAACAAAAAAGATGCTGAAAAAAATAGGTTCATTGCAACGATAAAAAGAAATGAACTTTGTCCATATTTTTTCATAATATGGGTTATCCAGAAATTAAAATACTTTGTATTCATTAAATTATTTTTCAATAAACGAAAAAAGATTGACTCCCTCTCATTGTTTTATTGATTTTTATTTTTAATTCTTAGGTTTCTTCTGACTTTTAGGAGCAAACATTACCAACATTCTTTTGCCTTCCATTTTGGGCATTCCTTCTAATGCACCAACATCTTTTAAACGATCAGCAAATTTCAATAAAAGTAATTCGCCTCTCTCTTTAAACATAATAGCACGGCCTTTAAACTGAACATGGGCTTTTACTTTATTGCCATCCTGCAAAAACTTTTCTGCATGCTTACATTTAAACTCAAAATCGTGGTCATCTGTATTGGGTGTAAAACGAACTTCTTTAACCTCGCTGGTTTTAGATTTCGCTTTCATTTCTTTTTTCTTCTTTTTCTCATCGTACAAAAATTTATTGTAATCGATGATTTTGCATACCGGTGGCGTAGCGCCCGGAGAAATTTCAACTAAATCCAATTGCTGATCCTGTGCCATTTTTTGTGCATCGGCGAAGGAGTAAATGCCAGGTTCGATGTTTTCACCTACAAGACGTACTTCGGGTACTCTTATCATGTGATTGGTACGGTGTTCCTGTTGTTGTTCTTTTTTAAACCGGGGGTTAAATGCGCCTCTTGGGGCTCTTGGTGGAAATGCCATTAATTGATTTTATGTTTAAAATATTGGGCTGCTGCCCGGGTTTTGATTTAAAGTTAATAAATATTTTCTATTCGATTGTGCTTTTACTTTTCACTTCCTGGTTTACCAATTCAATAAATTCTGCTACAGATTGTACACCAATATCCCCTTTGCCTTGCCTGCGTACAGCCACTTTTTCGTCATTCACTTCTTTCTCACCTATTACCAGCATCAGAGGAATTTTTGCTAATTCCGTGTCACGTATTTTTTTCCCTATTTTTTCGTTACGGTCATCTATCTCTGCACGAATATCTGCATTTTTCAATTGTTGTGCCACATTTTCTGTGTAGGGCAAAAATTTATCGCTTATTGGTAATAATTTTACTTGCGTGGGTGCAAGCCATAAAGGAAACTTACCTGCACAATGTTCAATTAATACCGCAATAAAACGTTCCATGCTGCCAAAAGGCGCCCGATGAATCATTACAGGTCTGTGTTTGGCATTGTCTTCACCAATATAAGTAAGGTCAAAACGCTCGGGCAAATTATAATCTACCTGTATGGTTCCCAGTTGCCATTTACGGCCTATTGCATCTCTAACCATAAAATCTAACTTAGGTCCATAAAAAGCAGCTTCGTCATATTCTATAACAGTTGTCAACCCTTTTTCTGCTGAAGCCTCAATGATTGCCTGTTCAGCAAGTTCCCAATTTTCATCGGTACCCATATATTTTGCCCTGTCGGTTTTATGCCTTAGCGATATCTGTGCTGTGTAATCAGTAAAACTTAAAGATTTAAAAACATACAGTACCAGGTCTATCACTTTTTTAAACTCATCCTTTACCTGGTGAGGCATACAAAATAAATGTGCATCATCCTGGGTAAAACCTCTTACCCTTGTAAGACCATGCAACTCGCCATGCTGCTCATAACGATAGACCGTACCAAATTCAGCTAAACGTAAGGGCAAGTCTTTATAACTACGCGGCGATGTTTTATAAATTTCACAATGATGTGGGCAGTTCATGGGTTTTAAAAAAAACTCTTCGCCTTCCTGTGGTGTTTTGATAGGTTGAAAACTATCCTTACCATATTTTTCATAATGCCCCGAAGTGACATATAAATTTTTATGTCCAATATGTGGTGTAATAACAGGAAGATAGCCACTTTCTACCTGGGCCTTTTGTAAAAACTGTTGCAACCTCTCCCTTAACATGGCACCTTTGGGCAACCACAAAGGCAGGCCCATGCCCACTTTTTCTGAAAAGGCAAACAATTCCAGCTCTTTCCCCAATTTACGATGATCACGTTTTTTTGCTTCTTCAAGCAATACCAAATATTCATCCAGTTCTTTGGTAGAAGGAAATGCAACACCGTAGATGCGGGTAAGCATTTTATTTTTCTCATCCCCTTTCCAATAAGCACCGGCAATATTGGTTAATTTTATTCCCTTTATAAAACCTGTGTTAGGAATATGAGGGCCACGGCATAGATCAGTAAAATTACCTTGTGTGTACAAAGTTATTCCGCCATCTTCCAGGTTGCTCAACAAATCTAATTTATACTCATCCCCCTTATTTGTAAACAAGGTCACTGCATCTGCTTTGGAAATTTCTTTTCGTAAAAACGGATTGCCTTTTTTTGCCAGTTCGGCCATTTTTATTTCAAGCCTGCGTAAGTCTTCTTCAGCAATTGCGTTATCGCCTAAATCTACATCGTAATAAAAACCGGTTTCTAAAGGTGGCCCAACCCAAAACTTTGCGCCCGGAAACATAGACTCAATTGCTTCTGCCATTAAATGAGCAGATGAATGCCAAAAAACAGATTTACCACTGATGTCGTTCCATGTTAATAATTGTATAGTAGCATCTGTGCTGATAGACCTTGCCAGATCCCAAACCTGTCCGTTAATGCTTGCTGCCAGCACCTTCCTGGCCAGCGCCTCACTGATAGATTTAGCAATATCCAATGCAGAAACACCTGCCTCATATTCTCTTACTGCACCATCCGGTAATGTAATTTTTATCATATTTGCTTAGCTTCATTCCTTTAAGTTTGCAAATTTAACGAACTATTAGCTAAGGAAGCACATATCTAAAATATCTTTGTATTGCATTTGAATTAGAAAGGATTTCTTCTTTTCAAAGCCAGCGAATAAAATATTATAATAAGAGGTTAAAGCAATTAAATAATAAATTGGTGAGATGAAAAAAAAATTTCTGATTGTTTTAATAATGCTGCTGATTAACAATATTAGTATTGCACAAAAAATAAACGGGCAATGGCGGGGCTTTTTTAACAGTAAAGGAGATATTGTTTTATCTGGTGGTGAAAATACAGAGTATGTGCTGGAAATTGAAATTAAAGATTCAAATATAACTGGGTATTCATATACTTATTTTCAAGACAGAAAGTATTATGTAATCTGTTCCTTAGCTGGTACCTATTATAAAAGCACAAAAAGTATGAGGGTTACAGAAATTGCCAAGGTTAAAGGATCTACACCCATAGGCTGGACGGATTGCCTTCAAACACATATTTTAACTTATCAAAAGGAAGGTGACACGGAAGTGATGAAGGGAAGCTGGAGAACCGCACCAGGACAATTGGGAGACTGCGGAACCGGAGTTACAACTCTAACCAGAAGAACACTTAGTAAAGATCTTTCCTCTTTTAATAAACCTAATACAAATACGCCATTTTCAAGCCCTAAAACTCCTCCAAAAACACCCAATCTTTCTGATAAAAATAAAAGTGTAAGCTCTGCTGCGCCAGTTACTAAAACCAAGCCTGTTGTAAAACAAAATAAGCCGGTAACATCCCCAGTCGCAAAAAATAACTCTGTACACAAACCTGAGTCGTTCCCTAAAATTATGCCCGATAAAATTATAGCAGATATAAAAAAACAAAATGAAATAGTTCCTGTTATCACAGAAATTGGTTTTGAAAAAAGAGGTAATGAAATTTTAAAGACAATTGAAATTACTAATGAAAATTTTATGGTTACGTTATACGATAATGGCGCAGTTGACGGGGATAGCATTTCACTTTTTTACAATGGCAAACTTATATTGTCGCATAAAATGTTGAGCGAAAAACCAATCACGTTAAATTTAGATGCCACAACAAACCATGCTGTTAATGAACTTACCATGTACGCAGAAAATTTAGGAACAATCCCCCCAAATACAGCATTGATGGTTGTTACAGATGGCGATAGCCGTTACGAAGTACGTATTTCATCAGACCTTAAAAAAAGCGGCACCATTCGTTTTATACATAAGGCTAAAGCAGAGTAGCTGTCATCAAAATTTAAAGTTCCAGGTAACGGATGGAATAACAGGAAATATACTTACCTGCTTACCCTGAACTTGCAATGTTCCGTCATATGCGCTGCCAGTTTGATCAAAATAAATAAAATAGGGATTTTTTCGGTTGTACACATTGTAGATACTAAATACCCATTCTGATTTCATATTACGGGTTTCATTCCTTTTTGGTGAATAAGTAGCAGACAGATCGAGACGATGGTAAGCAGGTAAACGGTATTCATTTATGCGGCTATATTCCTGTGTTAATACACCATTTACAAGGTAAAAACGTTGTGGCAAAGTTGTGGCATTGCCGCTGGCATAAACAAAAACAGAAGAAAATTTCCAGCGGTTATTTAATTGATACATGGCCACTACACTAATGTCATTTCTTCTATCGTACTTTGCAGGATAAGTTTCTCCTGAATTTAGTTCAGGGAATTTTCTCCATACCCAACTTAAAGTATATCCCACCCACCCCGTTAACCTGCCCCTTGATTTATTGATAAAAAATTCACTTCCATAACTCCAGCCTTTACCAAAAGTGAAAAAATTTTCAGTATCCTCCAATGTATTGGGTGTATAACCTTCCTGGTACTCAATTTGGTTCTGCATGTTTTTGTAGTACAACTCTACAGAAGTTTCAAACATATTATCGCTAAAGTTTTTAAACAGGCCTGCCGCATATAACCAGCTTTGCTGGGGGCTTACCTTATAGGTACTTGGCACCCACAAATCTGTAGGTAAAGTAGTAGCGGAATTGCTTACCAAATGTATATATTGCAAATTTCTTGTTACTGAAGCCTTAATAGAAGTTTCATCGTTTATACCATAGCGTATTGACAATCTTGGCTCAAGACCACCATAAGTTTTTACCACCTGACCAGCGCTGTATACAGTGCTGTCTAAACGGTTGCCATCTGCATCGGTTGTATAAATATTATATGGTCCTGTTTGCTGAAACAAACTATATCGTAATCCTGCATTTATCTTTATTTTGTTGCTTACCTCCCAGTCGTCCTGTACATACAATGCTGCTTCACGTGCATATTTGGGCTGTGCATTTTGAGGTGTGAACACAACTGTGTCCTGCGATCCACTTACAACTGAAGGTGTAAATCGGTGATAAGTAAATAATCCACCGAACTTTATTTTATGACCGGTAAAAGGATATAAATCAAAGTCCTGTTTTACAGTTTCATCGCGTATACCCGAAGCTAATTTTATTTTAAAATTACTTTGCGCTGCCTCAAAACTAAAATTATAATTATTAAAAATCAGAGATGTATTGCCAAAAAGCTTTTTACTGAAGATATGGTTATATCGTACTGTACCGGTTGAGTTTCCCCATGGAATTGCTACAGCAAGGCTTCTTTTTCCATTTACAAAATCAAAAACGTCTCTGCCAAAATAACCACTTATATACAAGCGGTCTTTTTCAGAAAAACGATAGTTCACTTTTGCATTTACATCATAAAAATAATAGCTGGAGCCATAAAACTGAGCATTCTTTTTTATAAAAGGTTTTGTTAGTGCATCAATGTAAGTTCGCCTTGCAGAAATAATAAAAGAAGCTTTATTTTTTTTTATAGGACCCTGTATAGAAATTCTTGAAGCAATCAATCCTAAGCCACCTTCTACCTGAAATTTTTTATCATTGCCTTCTTTCATGGAAATATCCAGTACGCTTGATAAACGGCCGCCGTATTGCGCCGGCATCCCTCCCTTTATTAAGGAAACATTTTTAATGGCATCTGAATTCACTACTGTCCAACTATTGCCCCTTCCGATTTGCTGAAAGTACTATAAACAGTACATTGTGAGGGAATAAAATATTTTTCGATTTGAATTCAATT
>JAYTTI010000016.1:0-2709 GCA_043745405.1 Ferruginibacter sp.
GTTTTATAAAGACAGTTCAAGCTATTGTGCCTTATTTACAATTTCTTCTGTTGAAAAATTGGCACAGTTTGCTATAAATGGAACTTTTATTAAGGAGGACATTGAAGTACATCAGGAAGGTGAACACAGTGACAGTACAAACACTGGCGGAGTTAAAACACCAGTTGGCTGCAAATGTGAAACACATAAAGAAGGTGATTAAATACTTTTGAATAGTCTGGGGTTTTAAAGACCCCTCTTTTCATTGGGAGGGGTCATTTTTATTTTAACTTTTGTCAAGTCGGGTTTTTTACAGCACACCCTTAAATTATAAAAACGCTTGCATCTAACCCCGTCGAATGTGAGAGCCATAAAACAAAAGCATTTCATTTTGGAAAAGTTTCAGTGATATCAAATTCAGGTTTTAATGTGCGGCTGGGTTCAACGTTTTATTCGCTGGAGAAAGCGGTGGAGCAATACACAGCAATTTACAAGGAAATACTTTTAAGCAATAAAGACCTCTCTTCAGAAAAAAATGATACAGGCTCGTTGTAGCAACGGCCTGTATCATTTAATGGCAAATTCATTGCTATTTATTGAGAGAAAATATCATCGAAAATAAATTTCTCCGGTTTAGCCGGTGCTTTTCTCGGCATCATTTCCCTGCGCATTGCGGTGTTGTAAACAAAGGCAGCAATGATAGTGGCAGCCTGCTTTAAATCGTCCACCATCAAATGATCGTAGCTGTCAAAATTTGAATGATGCGTTCTTGTTTCATAGTCCAACGGATCCTGTATAAACTGAAAACCGGGAATGCCAACAGCATCAAAGGAAAGATGATCGGTTGACCCTGTGTTGTGCATTGTTACCGTGGATGCTCCTAAATCGTGGAAAGGCTCCAGCCATTTAGAAAATATACCGGAGGCCTTTTCATTGGCCTGTGCAAAAATGCCCCGGATTTTTCCAGTTCCGTTATCAAGATTATAGTAAGCAGAAATTTTACTTTGCTCCGGTTTCCATTTCATATCTATGGGGTTACCAAAATGATTTTTTACATACCCAAATGAACCAAGCAGGCCCTGTTCTTCACCACTCCACAACGCAATGCGGATGGTTCTTTTTGGCTGAATACCCAACGATTTTAAAATCCGGATTGCTTCCATTGTTGCAATACAACCGGCAGCATTATCTGTAGCCCCTGTGGCACTTTGCCAGGAGTCCAAATGGCCGCCCAACATTACCACTTCCGCTTTAAGCGATGGGTCTGTTCCTGCAATTTCGCCTACTACGTTATAGCTTTTTAAATCGTTGCCATACAAGTTGGTTTTAATATCCAGCTCCAGGTGAACAGCTGTTCCGTCTTTTAATAATCTTTCTATTTTAAGATAATCCTCTTTACCCATCAGTAGCTTTGCCAATGCAGGCTGGTCTTTTTTTTGCCATCCGCTATAACCATCTACAAAAACAGCTCCATCTCCTTCTTCTCTTGTTATCTCAACAATGGCCAGTGCGCCTGCCTGCTGAATTTGTTTAAAGGCTTTTAACTGTTTTAGTACGCTGGGAAGAAACATCGTAAGCATCTCTTTCGTTAACATATATTTATCCTGTAGCTGTATTAAATCGCTGTCGGAGTAACGAACGCTTTCCGGTTTAAAAGACGACTGAATAACTGTATCCGTCGTTTTATACATCACAATCTGACCTTTTATTTTATCAGCATTTTGTACTATGTAAGCAGAATCGTAGCTCCCCAGCAAAAAAACAGGCGCCGTTTTTAATCCATCCGTTCCTCCACTCCATGGAGCAGGATAAGTGGTAAGGTTAGCATAGTAAGGATACCTGATGGCAGCATAAGATTTGTCCACAGCCCACCCGTAACCGAATTCGCCCCAGGGCTCTGCCTTTACATTGGTAAGCCCCCATGTGGTTAATGTTTTTGTAATCCAATCCACGGCCCTTTTATAACCGGGTGAGTTGGTAAGACGGGAGCCCGTTAAGTCGGTAATGTGATGCGCTATCCAGCTCACATTGGAATGATTTAATCCCTCTGCCCTTATCCTGTTCATAATGGCAGTATCCACTGTTTCATCCTGTGCATATAAACTGATGCCAGATAAAAGAATCAGCAAAAGGCTTACAATTTTTCTCATAAAAAAATAGATTGATTGAGCTTGGAAGATACGGTAATTTTTTGCTGCTTTAAAGTAGAGGATTTCTTTCATTGAAATTAAAAAAAAGAAATGAGGGTATTTTTTGCAGGGCATAATATCTCCGGCTCTAAATTCCTCCGTTAGTATTTATTTAAGGCATCCCAACAAAAGGGATCGCTGCTGTTGGTATTTTCACCAACAGCCAAGGGATACAAGATTAAGTGTTGCTTGCAGTATCAGTATAAATTCATTCATTGAAAAAATTTAATCAATGAAATATGCAACCTAGTAAACACAATTTTTTATATCAATTATATTAGAAAGGCCGGCCTTTGCAGGTACCTGAAGCGTACAAACATTGTTCAGCAAAATTTTATTTAGTAGGGATTTATGAAGATGGTTTTACTACGCATTTGCATGTGTAAGATAGTTACAGCTTCGGTTGTTGGTAAAAACACCAACAACGGCCTTTTGGATAGCAAATGATTTTAAAGTGATAGAGTGGAACGCCAACAATGGCAAAATTTATACTCAACTTTTTACAAAATCATTTATAGATGTCAGTTGAAATTTAAAAATA
>JAYTTI010000017.1:0-34598 GCA_043745405.1 Ferruginibacter sp.
TAAAAAAGTAAATGAAATAATGATTTTAATATTCGACTTTTAAATTTCGGCTTTATAATCACTGTCAGAAAAAATGGGATGTTTAAACGCCTATACCTGTTCTATTATTTAAGAAAACCGGCTACCGAAGGCCTGACCACAAATATTTGGCATATTAAAACATTTTCAACAGGTTTATTTTTTTTATTAGTAACCAAATGATAATTTATCAGAATCCGGAGTATCTTTAATGCAAATAAAAATTTATCACCGCTATAAAATTGTTTGCCAAATGAACAAGACTATTTGCGCTACGCCACCATCACCCAATTTTGTTTTTTATTGATTTGTTATACAAATTTTGAAGTAAATGGACAATCGGTAAACAATGGGCCAGTTCGTCTTGCTGTTGCCGGCGCAACCCATGGACATGTATCCTGGATATTAAGCAGAAAGAAAGTAGATGTACAACTTGTTGGTGTTTATGAACCCAACAAAGAGCTGGTACAACGATATGTAAAACAATATGGCTTGAACACAAATTTGTTTTATACTGATTTGGGCAAAATGCTGGATGAATTAAAACCTGAAGTAGTGGCGGCTTTTGGCTCTATTTACGAACACATGGCAGTGGTAGAAGCCTGTGCGCCGCGGCATATAGATGTAATGGTAGAAAAACCTCTGGCCACTACCGTGCAACAAGCAGAAAGAATGGAAACACTGACAAAAAAATACAATATCAGATTGCTTACCAATTTTGAAACTTCCTGGTATCCTACAACCGTAAAAACTTACGAACTGGTAAATGACAGCAACTATATTGGCCAAATAAAAAAAGTAGTTATTCATGATGGGCACGAAGGGCCGAAAGAGATTAATGTGAGTAACGAATTTTTTGGCTGGCTTACTGATCCGATACAAAATGGTGGTGGTGCATTAATGGATTTTGGATGCTATGGCGCAAACCTTATGACTTATTTAATGCATGGCCAACAACCGATATCTGTAACTGCAGTTACGCAACAATTTAAACCCAATATTTATCCTAAGGTAGATGATGAAGCTACTATCATTGTAAGTTATCCTGGCGCACAATGTATTATTCAAGCTTCATGGAACTGGCCTTTTGGCAGGAAAGATATGGAAGTGTATGGCCAAACAGGTTATATAATTACCATTAACAATAATACCATGCGCTTAAGAGCAAAACCAGATAGCTTGGAGCATACCCGAAAAGTGAGTGCAGCTGAAGTACCGGTTTACGAAGACCCTTTTTCTTACCTAGCAGATGTTATCCGTGGTAAAATAAAAGTACCGGAGAATGGTGTTTACGCTTTGAAAACAAATATCACTGTTATACGCATACTGGAAGCTGCGAAGGAATCTGCTATAACAGGTAAAACAGCATTCTTAAAAAAATAATTAATATTACCTAACTCTTGTATACTTTTCAATAATAAACCTATCCACGCCAAGGTTTTCAAGTTTCTCAATTCCGGTTTGCAGTAATGTATCTTTATTGATACTAACAGTAAAATTAAAAGTATGCCCCTCCCACTCCCTGGCGTTACAAAAATCTAAATGCTCGGTATATTGATTTCCTTCCAAAGTATATTTACCGGCGCCTGACTCATAAATTGCAGAATCTTTGCCATGTGTTAAATCGTGTTTTAAAAAAGCAAAATGAGTTGCATTAATAATCTTGATCATTTTTTGATCCCTGGTATAGTCAGTGACTGTTGTATCATTTTTTATAATGGTTGTACCCGAAATTAATCGCCATGTTCCTTCTAAGGGAATGGAAATTTTTACAGGCTGTTCGTGATGGTTTGCAGAATGGCAGGATAAAAGTGTTGTGGTAATTAAAATAAATAATATTTGTTGTTTCACAAGTTTCATTTTTGTTGATTTAAGACAATTGCCACTATTGACCGGGTATTTTGCTATATATTAAAAATCAGCATTGATTTCGGGTAAATTATTTGTTGTGACACCATTGATTTCCCTATCTACAAAATACATATCGATATCGCCCACATTTTTTGCATAAATTTTACCGCGGTAAGTGCATTCAAATTCATCTTTCACTAATTCGTAAGTAGTAGAAGAAATATTCACACGGCCAGGTTCGCCATTGCTCTCCATACGGCTGGCAATATTTACGGTACTTCCCCAAATATCGTAGGCATATTTTCTTTTACCCACCACACCGGCTACAAGGGGACCAACGTGTATGCCTAAACGCAAATCCCATGCTTCCAAACCGGCTTCTACTTTACGTTTGTTATTAAGGGTTATAAACTCCTGAATTTCCAGGCTTGCTTTTACAATATTATAGGCATGGCGTTTATCGGGTGCCGGAATACCACCGGCACACATATATGCATCCCCGATTGTCTTTATTTTTTCGAGGTTATACTTTCCTATTATATTATCAAATGCAATAAAACATTCGTTCAATTCTTTTACCAGGCTCTGTGGAGTCATTTTATCGGCTATTACTGTAAAGCTTCTAAAATCGGTAAACATTACAGATGCAGATTCAAAATTTCTTGGAGTTGCCTGGCCATATAACTGCAATTCTTTGGCTACTTCGGCGGGAAGAATATTTAATAATAAATTTTCGATCTGCGCTTTCTGCTGATCAAGTATTTTATTTGTTTTTACTTTTTCGCGGTAGTTTCTAAAAATCAGCAAGGCTATTAAAAACACTAAAGCTAAGCCGGCAGCAAAAGCATTTTTGGCTAATTTCTGGCTTCTTATTTCTGCATCCTGCAAGGCTTTATCTTTTGTAAGCAGGCTAATCTGACCCTCCTTCTTTTGCAGGTCAAATTCAAATTGAAGTTTGCCTAACTTTTTATCAGTATCAATATTGTAAAGTGTATCCTTTACAACAGCGTAAAGAGTTTGGTATTTATAGGCATTCTTATAATCGGAAATTTTTGAATACACTAAGGCCATAGACTGATAAATGTCTTTCAAGTCAGGCGTTGCTGCTATTTCTTCTGCCAGCTTGGTTGCCTTAATAAAATAAATCAATGCGTCAGGATAATCTTTTTCAGCTATATACACATCTGCAATGCCAGAAAACGACCGAACCATATGATGTTTGCTTTCTGACTTTTCAGCAATTGCCAGGGCCTTATTATGGTAGATAAGGGCTTGAGCAAACTTACCTTGTTCTAAATAGATATTACCGACCCCGTTGTAAGCAGAAGCACTGTTGGGTAAATCCCCAAAAGCGTTTATTGCTTTTTGATAATAACTTAATGATTTTGCAAGATCATTCTTGTAAAAATAAATATCGCCAATATTTGTTAAAATAACACCAAGGGCATCTTTATCGCCCAATTCTTCACACAATGGCAAAGCCTTAATAAAATAACTTAAAGCTTTGTCCCATGTTGCCTTTTTATTATAATAAATACCTCCCACTCCATTAAGTGCAGAAAGTATTCTTAATTTATCTCCTGTTTTTTCGGAAAGCTTTAACGATCTCAGACTCAGTTCTAAAGCCTTTTCGTCATTTCCCTGATCTGAGTATACGGCAGATATATTGTTTAATAAATTAGCAACGCCAATATCGTCATGTAGATTTTCAAAAATTTGCAATGATTCATTCCAATATCCAAGAGCCTCCAAAAATTTCCCCTGGTAATAATCAACCAATCCGATATATTTAAGGGCATATCCTTTGCCTTTTAAATAGCCAATTTTATCTGCCAGTTCTTTTGCCTGATTGGCCACAGTTCTTGCTTTAGCAGGATCATCAGAAAGCATCTCTTTGCTTTGCTGCAACAAGGCATTTACCGATGCTGTGTCTCCCCGGTTTCCCGAAGCCGGATCTCCCTGGGCTTGCGCATGTACCATAACAGCATGCACAAATAATAATATTATTATTCCCAGTGTTTTACAATTCATAATCAAATATCGGTATTTCGATTCATCGTAACTAATTAGGGTGCATTGAAAATCCAATGTGTATCGGCTTTTCAATGCACCCTAATGTACTGTTTAATTAAAAAATTACCTGGTAATGATGACCTTTTTTATCGTCGTCTTATCGCCAGTATTTAACTGAATCATATACACACCTCTAACCAGTTTACTAACATCAATGTTTTTTATATATTTTTTGCCGGCTTCCGAAATACCATTATTAATTTCCATCACCCTCTTCCCATCAATAGTTAACAGCGCTATTTTTGAAATACCTGTATTAGCCGGAACAAATGAAAGCACTACATTATTAGTGGCCGGGTTTGGATAAACATCCATTTTTTCTTTACTAAACAGGCCCTCCTGTGTTATTGACCTAACTGCCCCCAATGATGGTATACTTGTTATTACCCTGTTTACAGCAGAGGAACTGGATGGTATACAGGCTGTGAAAGCATTTTGATTACTTAGGCTACCCGTATAATTATTTTTACCATTGCCGGTGCCTCCTGCAACAATATATGCAGTGACTGTTGTGGGGGTTCCAGCACGATAAGTTCCATTAACGGATGCCACTGCACCCGGAGCAGCAATAGCATTGTACCCAAATGGAGGTTGATAAGCCCCCATAGCGTAAGCCCATTGATCAGAGAAGGATTTGTTAGAATAGAACATTCCTTTTAAAACTGAATTAGCATTATTATTTATTGCTGCAAATCCATTACTTGAGTTTATGATGGCACCGGTAACAAAAATATCAGATGTGCTTGAATAACCTAGAGGAACCTTGGTAATCCAAGTATTGGTGGCTGCATCATAGTTTGTTTTGGGTGATGAAACGCTGTTATCAGCAATAATTTTGCCATTCGGGATTGCCAGGTCGGTCACAATAGGATTGGAAGTTATACTGTTTAGTGTAATACCACCAGCCCTGAATATTAAGTAATCCCCATTTGTTGCCAATTGACCACTCACCTTTACCGTTATGTTTAACCATAAACTTGTAGCAGTACCGGGATTAGATGTGCTGACAAAATTTGTTGCGTCATGTGTAATTAAGCATTGGTTAGGTGTTATGGTTAACGCACCATTTACAAAACTATAGGCATAATTTGAAGAAGAAGCCAGCGTTCCGATTCCGGCAGTAATCGGGTAAGTTGGAGGACTTACGGTACTGTATTGAGATGCGGTGGTTGTTGCTGATGGTATGCCAGTTCCATTCATACCTTTTATGCCACTGCTTAGGGAATCTTCATTATTAACAAGCCCTCCATAACTCACAGTTAATACAGGATTGTTCTCGCCATATTTCCTTGTTTTATCATCCGCCGTTACTGTTAACGGCGCTTTATTGATCACTCCGTTTGTGCTGCTGTTTAAAGTTACATTGTAGTTACCTGCCATGCTAATATTTGATGCATCTACTATAGATATAACCGCTGGTGTCATTGTTTTACCAGTTCCCTGGTTCTTATTATCATACATTTCACTAAATAATGCTATATCGCCGCTTACCAATGTTCCGGCGGTAACGGTTGGTAGCGCAGCTGCAACGGTAGTGCCATTGTAAGTCTTTGTATTGGCTGCTGAGGTTACTGTTATGTCCTGTTTATTGATTACACCATTAGTGCTGCTGCTTAATGTTACATTGTAGTTAGCGGTCATACTTGCATTTAATGCATCTACTATAGATACTATTACAGGAGTCATCGTCTTGCCACTTCCCTGGTTTTTATTATCATATGTTTCTTTAAACACTGCAACATCCCCGCTTGCCAGGCTTCCGGTTGTAATAGTAGGCATAGCTGCGGCGATGATGGTGCCATCATAGGTTTTTGCATTAGCTGCCGGGGTTACTGTTATGTCAAGTTTGTTGATCACACCATTGGTGCTACTGATTAAAGTTACATTGTAATTATCCGCCGCACTTACACCTAAGGCACCTACAATAGATACTACTGCAGGAGTCATTGTTTTGCCGCTTCCCTGGTTTTTATTATCATACGTTTCATTAAACACTGCTATATCGCCGCTTGCCAATGTTCCCGTTGTAATAATAGGCAGCGCTACTGCACTGGTAGTGCCATCATAGGTCTTTATATTTGCAGCAGCCGTTAAAGTTATTTGAGCTTTAGTAATATCCACCTCGCCCAAACCATAGCTTATATCAAAATTAGGATTAACCAAAGTGCCAGGAACCAGGTATTGCTTACCAACATCTAAACCGGTAATCATATTAATACCAAACATGGCGCCAAGCCCTGAATATCCACTACCATCATTAATGGCATCTTTTGAATCCAGGATAACGGCAGTATTGTTACTAGGTACATCAGTCCCCAACCCACTGCTGTTGAGAATTTTAAGAACAGTACCATTAAGAATCTTAAGAACAGTGCCATTAAGAATTTTAAGAACGGTACCATTGACAATTTTAAGAACGGAGTTTGCAACCACTTGAAAGGAAGCATCCTTAACCTGAACCAGTCCACCATTCTCTAATTGCACGTATGACCCATCCGGTATAGGAACATCTATCCCGTTTAAGATTTTAAGAACAGTACCATTAAGAACCTTAAGAGCGGTGCCATTGACCAGTACTTGTATAGGAGCATATGTTATACCATCAGGCAATAGTACGGACCCAACACCATTTAATATTTTAAGGCTGGTATTTAAAATCTTAAGTGAACTGTTGAGAATCTTCAGTGAGGTTGTGCCTCCATTAGTTAATTTAATCCATGAGCCGTCATTTAAATACTGAACTGTATCTTTTGTACCATCTTCAATAGCGTCTACTATCTGCACCAGCGATCCATTTACCAACGGAACTATTTGGCCATCGCTACTACTTATAGTTTGGGATAATAAACCATTGAGAATTTTAAGAGGGGCGGTGGTGCCGTTTACCGTAACCGTTCCTTTTGTAATATCATCGCTCTCTATTGAACTTGCGCTCAATAATGCCTTGGGATTTATACCGGTATATCCTGGATACAATTTGGCTGTTGCAGGATTTGATTTGTAGTCATAAATTGATTCCGATGCCAAATCAACCAGGTACTGAATGTTTAAATTGTTTTGCAATACATTCGGATCTGTTACGGGCACCAGGGTATTATTCAACAACGTGAATTTACGGGAATTTTTTACAGCATTGAAGCTGGCAATCATATTCATATTTCTAAAACTTGTAGTATCCAGGGGGCTGCCGTTAAAGGGCTTTTTAAAATCTTTTACCACAGCCAATGCATTTTTCGGTAAAAAGGCATCGTGATAGTTTTTAATGTCTTTCGTAAACTGGGTAAGGTTTGGAACATTGGTTGCATCAAAGTTATAGGTATAAGTTATATTGCCAATGCTCTGTCCATAAGTAACTGTCTTATTATCCGGTGTTACTCTTAATGGCATTTTGGCTATTGATACAGCGCCATTGAAAAACTGGTAACTGTATTTCTTTTGTAATGCCGCATCAGTAGTGTTGGCTGGGTCAAAAGTTCTGGATGGTATAATAATGTATGTACCCACATCACTGCCTGTTGTTGCAGGTGTTGACAGTACCAGTTTATCAAGCCCGATATCCTGTAAACTTAATAGGGGGCTTGTGTTTTGCAACAGAACACCGTTTACTTTAATTACAGCAGAAGGTGCAGTAAGGGTTTCGCCATATTTTTTGGTTATATTATTGGCAGTTACAGTAATGGCGGCGCTGAAGAAATATTTACTATTAGAGAAACCTCCGTCAGTACCGTTGGTTCCTGTTTTAGGAGGCGTATAGGCCAGTATTTTAGGGTTGCCGGCACATGAGCTGATGGTTACCGATACTGCACTTGAATTAATATACGTTGGTACTATCTTGGTTGTATCGCCGGGAGCATTAACCAGCATTACAATGGTATTATAGTTGAAATTTTCACCGGTGATTGTTACAGTGAAAGAGGGCCCACTGCATGGTACAACTGAAGTTGGAACTACCACATTAATTAGTGTAGCGGTAGGAGCCGCAAAAGTGCGCATCGCCGAATCATTATCTACCAAACCATAGCCTGAAATAAAATCAAACCCTGGGGTTACCATATCCACTGCTGTTGTTTGCAGCAAAGAGCGTATGTAGTCAGGCGAAGTTGTTACGGTGTTAGGAATGAATTTTTTTCTTCCTTCCATTATTAAGGCTGCAGCTGCTGCTGCATGTGGCGCAGCTGCAGAGGTACCAAAGAAATTTGAATAGCCATCCAGCGCACTGTTTGGATAATCCTGGCCCATTTTTACAGTAGTGTTGCCACCATCCGGACCAACCAAATCGGGTTTATTTCTCACTGTTCCTTCAGTTACTGTTCCTCCATATGAAGAAAAAGGTTCGATGAGTGGTGTTGTAAGATAAGGCGGTGCTTTGTCGTAACGGGCGGCACCTACAGCGATTGCACCAGCGGCATTTGCCTGGCCCACTACGGTAGAATTGCCAACATTGTATTCCCCAATTTGCACATTGCCGCGATAAATAATGTATTTAATACGGGCAGGGTTACCAATCGTAGTAGCAGGTGAACTATTTACAATAACGAAATCGGCTACGGTATTGGTAGTAATGGTAAAGGGCAATATTTCTAATGGATCACCATTTGTATTGTCCCTGTTAAATCCTTTTAAAGCCGTTGTTCCATCTGTATTAGTAGTTCTCCAATACATGTCGAGATCATATTTTGTACCCAGATTCAGGCCGGTAGAATAGATATTATCTACCCACTGTAATACAATGGTATAATCGCCGGGTGGCATTGTTATATGCTGAAAAATATCCCCGGTTCCGGAAAAATCATGCGCCATTTTACCAGGAAAACCAGCTGTTGTAGCATTGAAAGGGGTAAAGTCCTTTTCGTAAGATTTATTTGAAAAATTACCAGCCGCAGAAAAATACGTCACTCCCTGGCTCTTCACTTCATCTACCGCTTTAGCAACCACACCATCTTTAAGATATGGTTCCGTAATATATGTTACGTCATCAACAATAATATTACAGCCACTATCTTTTAAAGCTTTAATGCCTATGGCAAAATCTCCAGCAGTTAAAAATCCTGTACGGAAGTAAAGTTTAGCCCCGGGCGCAACATCGTGTACAATTTGTAACATTGCTCTTCCTTCATCAGTATTCTTGCCAGGGTACTCCCCCTGCGGTAGCACAGTTACATTTGGAAGGTCATCATTCGACAAATCAATAGCCGCAGTGTTTGTGTTAAAAGTTTGTATTTCATTGCCGGTAATAATAGGCATCAATGGTAAAGTTGCGGTGCTGCCGCTGGTAATAGTATTAAAACTATTTGAAACAACGCCCACTTTAACACCGGCACCAGTTACTTTATATCCGCTGCGTACCAGGTTGGAACGCATGGTTGTATCGCCGGCAGAATTTACAAGGCCGCTGTTAGTAAAAGGCACATAAAAAGGCCGGCAAAAATTAATATAATTATATAGATCGTTAAGTTTTAGCAGGTTGGCAATCGGGTAGTCTCCTGTAATAATTAGTTTGCTGCCTTCCGCACCATTTACACCATTAGTAACGGTATTTTTAAGCCCATAATTTACAATATCCGTAGTAAGGAGGTTCAGCACATAATCATAACGATTTAACTCAACAATGATGTCTATCCTCACATAACCATCCTTAATTATAAAGAATGGAGAAGGCAGGCCGGTTGGGTTGTTCCAATATATGGAGGTCAATTCGGAACCGATCAATGTGCTCACTTTGTTAGATACTAAAACATCATCTGTCGAAGTACAACCGATGGCGGATTTAAAAGTGAGTTTATAGATGCCTGGAGCTGTAACATTAATAGAAGCCTGGTCGTCTGCAGTTGTAATTAATCCGCCGGGAGGCGCTGTCCACTTAAAGGTAAATCCAGTTAGATTTGGATTACCAATTGTTGTGATACCATCAAAATTATATGGTTTGTCGGGGCCTGCTGCGTCAATTACTGTCGGTAGCGGATTTACAATTACAGTAGCAGTTATGGTACACCCATCGTTATTTTTATAAGTAACTACACTTGTTCCACCGACTATCCCCACTGCAGTAACTAAACCTGTACTACTTATTGTTGCAACTGAAGTATTTGCTGATACCCATGGCGTAACAGCATCCGCTGTTCCCGAGCCAGTAAGTGTTGTTGTTGAGCCAACGCATACATTTAAGTTACCTGATATAGTTGGTAGCGCATTTACTATTACAGTAGCAGTTGAGGTACACCCATTGTTATTTTTATAAGTAATTACACTTGTTCCTCCGACTGTACCCACTGCAGTAACTACCCCTAAACTACTTATTGTTACAACTGAAGTATTTGCTGATACCCATGGCGTAACAGCATCCGCTGTTCCCGTTCCTGTCAGTGTTGTTGTTGAGCCAACGCATACACTTAAGTTACCTGATATAGTTGGTAAAGTATTTACAATTACAGTAGCAGTTGCGGTACACCCATTGTTATTTTTATAAGTAACTACACTTGTTCCACCAACTGTACCCACTGCAGTAACTAAACCTGTACTACTACTTATTGTTGCAACTGAAGTATTTGCTGATACCCATGGCGTAACAGCATCCGCTGTTCCCGAGCCTGTAAGTGTTGTTGTTGAACCAACGCATACATTTAAGATACCTGATATAGTTGGTAGCGCATTTACAATTACAGTAGCAGTTGCGGTACACCCATTGTTATTTTTATAAGTAACTACACTTGTTCCACCAACTGTTACCACTGCAGTAACTACCCCTAAACTACTTATTGTTGCAACTGAAGTATTTGCTGATACCCACGGCGTAACAGCATCCGCTGTTCCCGTTCCAGTCAGTGTTGTTGTTGAGCCAACGCATACACTTAAGTTACCTGATATAGTTGGTAGCGCATTTACAATTACAGTAGCTGTTACGGCACAGCCATTGTTATTTTTATAAGTAACTACACTTGTTCCACCGACTGTACCCACTGCAGTAACTACCCCTGTACTACTTATTGTTGCAACTGAAGTATTTGCCGATACCCATGGCGTAACAGCATCTGCTGTTCCCGAGCCTGTAAGTGTTGTTGTTGAACCAACGCATACATTTAAAATACCTGATATAGTTGGTAAAGCATTTACGGTAACTGTTGCCGCAGTTGATGTTGCAGTTCCACAGGTTCCGCCCACTACCACATCATAATTGCCGGCATCCGCAGCTATTGGATTTGTTAAGGTAAGCGTTGCTGTTCCCTGGCCACTAATCACTCCTCCGTTTGCAACTGCTACCCCTGCTTTTCTCCAGGAATAAGTCAGCCCTGTTCCGGTGGCCGAAACGCTTAAAGTTTGCGTGCCACTACCAGCGCAGGTTGCGGTCGGCGGTGCTGGTTGGGTTGTTATTGCAGGCGAGCCACATGCACTATAAACAATACTTACGCCATCTATAATATTTACCTGTGTTCCACTCCATAACGCACCTTGAACTGCCATAGAAGGACCATTCGGAGTCCCAATCTTAATAGCAGCATAAGGCACCCAAACCGAGCCAAACCAGCTTGAAGTATTACCATTACCGTTGGAGCCATTTGACATACTAAAAGCAACAGTTTTATCACTGGTATTTGTTGACCCATTGCCGTGGACTTCTGTAAAGATCCGGTTGGCACCTCCTCCATTAATAATGCTACAACCCGTTCTATACAATAGGACGTCACCATATACATAAATAAGAAAATTACCTGTTGTAGTAGAATTAAAATTAAAAACGAGTTTGCTGTTTGGGCCAGTAGTTGTAATTGACTTAAAAACATAGATGCCGGGGCCATTTAATGTAACAGTAGTATTTCCACCTATTGTAAGATTACCATAATTACCCGGACCAATTGGACCTGATGTAACATTTGTTGCTCCTGCTGGAGGGAAAGCTGTAATAATCGGCATTGCCTGAGGAAGAATGGGGAGCGTTGGTGGTCCGGTTACTTGTTGTGGAAGCCCACCTAATATATAGCTTTTAGGAGTTTTAACTATTCCTGTTACAGTGCCGCCCCCGATCACAATATCTCCATATACATCAATATTGCCTGTAAAGGCTTCACTTGTTCCTGCCGAAAAAATGGTTCCCGATGGAATCACAGAGGGCAGAGGGTAAATACCTGCAGTCATGTTACCTTTCACCACATTACTATTAGCCAATACTACCGTACCCCCACTATAGATGTTTGTTTTATTGGTACTTGTACCGGCAGTCATATTTCCGACCGATTTTACCAGTGTGTAGCTACCGATAGACCCGCCCTGGATACTGGAATAACCAACCTGAGCACTGGCACTCCCCCAAATTACATAATCTGTAATGCTTGTCACGGGGGTTTGTGCATATAATACTGTACCTGATAAAAAGTTTATCAACAGTAGAATTAATAAAATTCTTCTTGAATTTGTAGTAGATATTGATTGCATAAAAAGTTTATTAACAGCGTTAGGTTAAATATTAATAAGCTTTTCACAGGGATTATAAAAAAAATAAACTCACTGCATAAGTACTACAGTAAATGTGTCAAATGACTCGAAATTAAAAAGAGGATTTTACAAATTATTGATAGGAATGGATCTTAGTATAAAACTGGCAGACGAAAGTAAAATATATCAAATATATGAAATTATTAACTTAATTACCAAATAGTTATCCTTTATTTATTTAAACATTCTGAAAATTTATAATGGAAAAAAATAAATTGCACCGATAAAAATGCCACTTTATATTTCAATTATCTAACAATAAGGATATTGTAAATGTAAAATCGTCCGCTGTTTTGCAATATCATTATTTTAGTTATGTTTGTATTGCTTATGATAACAGCGGAAGTATTTCAAAAAATAAGGTCGAAAATTTTGAACCAATTAAGTGACAACCTATCAAAAGATTTGTCATATCATGGTGTGCATCATACCATCGATGTAGAAAAAGAAGCCGAAAGAATTGCCATTGGCGAAAAAATAACCAGCCCGGAAGATTTGCTTCTTTTAAAAATTGCCTGCCTCTATCACGACAGTGGTTTTCTTTTTACTTATCAGAATCATGAGGCAGCAGGGTGCAACCTGGCGATGAAAGAATTGCCCGCCTTTGGGCTTAACCAAAAACAACTGGATATTATTTGCGGTATGATAATGGCAACAAAAATTCCGCAAACCCCCCGTACCATACTGGAAGAAATTATTTGTGATGCCGATTTAGATTATTTTGGAAGAGATGATTTTTTCCCTATAGCCCTTACTCTTTTTTTGGAATTAAAAGCAAGACATTTTGTAACCACTGAATATGACTGGAATAAAATTCAAATAAAGTTTTTTAAGCAGCACCGCTATTTTACAGACACTACCAAAAAACTAAGGGCAAAACAAAAACAGCATTATTTTGAAATGATTGAAGCCATGGTTTAAATGAAATAATTCAAATTTTTTATTTTCCTGAATAAATTTACATGAAAATTACCTCATAAACTTTTATTTAATTTCATTTAGCTCCAAAAACAAAAAAGCCCGCAAACATAGTGTTTGCAGGCTTTTGGCATAATTTGGTGAGTGAAAAAGTGGAGCTGCAGGGAGTCGAACCCTGGTCCAAACATATTCGCCATAAGCTTTCTACATGTTTATTGCTGCATTAATTGTAGTGAAAAAGCCGGGGCAACACAAACCAACTTTAACCTTAGATGAATGATCTTAAACAATGGTCACATCATTCCATTGCAGCATCCTGTTTCTTTTTTGAGTCGGCGGAAGAACCTGGTAACAAGCCAACCTGTTCAACGGCCCTAATGGGTGCTAATCTAATAGATTAAGCAGCCATGGCATACTGAGTATTGCCATTTGAAGTTTTGGGTATTCAGATTTAAGTGCTAATTATCCAACGCACTACATGCTTACACTTACAAAGATCTATGCTGTCAATACCAGTCAGCCCCTGGTTATTAATTAATAATTTTTTAATCGATAACTAATAATGATACAAATTTACGAAAACTATTTTGTTACCCATCTAAAACTGTTGTGCAATACATTTGCACATCTTATTTAACAAAACCAGAACATGCAGGCTGAAATATATTATAAAGAAAGAATTGCCACATTACAACAGCAATTACAACAGCTTTTATCAAAAAAAAGATTACTTGGCTGGTTGCGTTTTTCAGTTATTGTTTTGCTTGTTGCCGCCATTTATTTTTTACTGCCTCTTGGCTGGGTATATGTTACCATGTTTGCCGTGTTGCTATTGATTGTTTTTACCAGGCTACTATTTACCGACCTAAGCAATAAAACTGCCATTGAAAATACACGGCATTTAATAACCATTAATGAAGATGAGTTAAAGGCCCTTGCACATAATTATTATCATTTTGCAGATGGGCAGGAACATTTGCCAAAAGAACATTTGTATGCCAACGACCTGGATATTTTTGGCAGGGCATCTTTGTTTCAATATATAAACCGTACAGGTAGTGAGATGGGTAGTTCGGTATTGGCAAACTGGTTATTGAATGCCACTGATACAACTACTTTACAACAAAGACAAATTGCCGTTAAAGAATTAACCGGAGCAACAGAATGGCGGCAGCAATTGCAGGCTTATGCAAAAGAAAAAAAGATACAAAACGTTACTAAAAACAGGTTGCAGCAATGGTTTGATGAGCCCGGTCAATTTTCGAAACGTAAATATTGGGTATGGTTAAGTTATGTTTTACCTGCCATAATATTAACCATCATTGCATTGAATATAGCTGGCATTATGGCGTACCAGTTTAGAAATATGGCTCTCTTGGTATTTGCAATCATTGCCTGGTATTTTGCTAAAAAAACAGCTGTTGCCCATCAACATTTATCTAAAATGGTGGACGAGCTGGAAGTGTTGGGAGATAGTATTAAACTGGTAGAAAAAAAAGATTTCAAAAGTGTTTTGCTGGTGCAAATGCAGCAACAGTTTTTACAAAAAAACAATACCGCATCTGGATCATTAAAAGAATTAAAAACTATTCTTGAACGACTCGACCTTCGGTATAACCCCGTTGTATTTATTCCGTTGGCCATTTTATTGCAATGGGATCTGCACCAGCTTTTATTGTTGGAGAAGTGGAAAAAGCGCCATCATGAAAATGCCCTGCATTGGTTTGATATGCTGGCGCAGTTTGAAGTCCTTAGCAGCCTTGCAACGCTTTTATTCAATCACCCTCAATGGTGTTTCCCTGTTTTTACTGAAAACCATTTTTTCATAGAAGGAAGGCAGATTGGCCACCCGCTTATTAATATTACTAAACGGGTTGACAATGATATTTACATCAACAACAGCGGAGAAATAATGCTGATAACAGGAAGCAATATGGCAGGCAAAAGTACTTACCTGCGCAGCATTGGAATTAATACAGTATTGGCCATGGCCGGTGCACCTGTATGTGCCGAAAGCTTTTCGCTTTCGCCGGTACAGATTATCAGCAGCATGCGTATTGCAGATAACCTTGAAGAAAGTACCTCTACTTTTTATGCAGAATTAAAAAAATTAAAAACGGTTATTGACTTGGTGAATGAAGGGGCGCCTGTATTTATTTTACTGGATGAAATTTTACGTGGCACCAATTCTCTCGACCGGCATACCGGCTCTGTAGCATTGCTTAAACAACTTATAAAAAAACAGGCTGCCGCAATTATTGCCACACATGATGTTGAACTGGCAAAACTAAAAGAATTCTATCCTGCCAATATTTTAAATTATCATTTTGATGCACAGGTAAGTAACGATGAACTGTACTTTGATTACAAATTAAAAACCGGAGTTTGCGAAAGTTTAAATGCTTCAATACTGATGAAAAAAATTGGGATAGAACTTTAATAATATAAATTATTTATTGAAATGTTTTGCATAAAAAAAGAGAAAGCCTTGTAAGAACTTTCTCTTTTTACTTTATACATTTATTGTTTACTCAATACTACCTGCTTTTTCCCCATCCAAACCAATCATTACCATTTGCAAAAAGCATTAAGCTCAACAGAAGTACCATACCTACTATTTGTGCATACTCTAAAAACTTTTCACTTGGCTTACGACCGGTTATCATTTCACCCAGTGTAAATAAAACGTGGCCGCCATCCAAAGCGGGTATTGGCAGCAAATTCATAAATGCCAATATAATAGATAAAAAAGCTGTTATGCTCCAAAAACTTTCCCAATCCCATGGAGTGGGAAATACAGAACCAATTGTTTTAAACCCTCCAACACCTTTATAGGCACCGGTTTTAGGGTTGGTCATTTTTTTAAACTGGTCTATATAACCCCCCAGCTTTTCCCATGTTTTAGCCACGCCAGCCGGAAAAGCTTCCAGCAAAGAGTATTTTCTGTCTTCAATTTTTATTAACCCCAAACTGTCCATTTCTTCAAAACCTATCCAGGGTAAACCTATCTTACCATCGCCATTAACCCTGCTTTGTAAGGCCATTTTTTGTCCGCCCCTTTCTATTTCGATTTGTACGGTGCCATTTTTCTTTTTTTCTACCAGCTTACCCATCTCATCAACAAAAGTTACCGGCACACTATCTATAGAAAGTATTTTATCCAGTGGCTGCAGGCCGGCTTTTTTTGCATACATGGTATCAAACATCTTGTCTGATATATCACCCACAATTGCCTCTCTTCTAAACTCAATAAAACCAACACCCTGCTTTTTCTTTTCTACCAACTGCCCAATAAGGTCCACAGGCATATCAATTGTTTTTTGCTGTCCGTTTTGTTCAACAGTTACTTTTGTTGCAGTAATTAATTTAGCAGGTATGTCATCAAAATATTTTACTTTCTTATCGTTTATGGCAATTATTTTATCGCCATTATTTAAACCAAATTTCAGCAACAAGCTATCCGCACAATAAATACCATTTTTAAAGGAGTTGTTTACAATTTTCTGTTCGCCCCAAACAAACAATATCATGGCATAAATAAAAAATGCCAGCAATACATTTACAGTAACACCACCTAACATAATTATCAATCTTTGCCAGGCCGGTTTGCTCCTGAATTCCCATGGCTGTGGCGGAAGTTTCATAGCTTCCTTATCCATACTTTCATCTACCATCCCCGCTATTTTTACATACCCGCCCAATGGCAACCAGCCAATACCATATTCAGTATCGCCTACTTTCTTTTTTACGATAGAAAACCATGGATCAAAAAAGAGGTAAAATTTTTCTACCCGGCATTTAAACCACCTTGCTGTAATGTAATGACCGAACTCGTGTAATATAACCAGTATAGAAAGTGATAATATTAATTGTGCAGTTTTTGAACCAACGCTGATCCAGTTAATAGCTAAAATTGTCATATGCCCGTTCCCGCCAAGCGGGTAATTATTTAAAGTGTAAAAAATTTAGATAATACTATGTAAACTGACCAAACTCCTTTGCTGAAGGTACGGTTACAGCTTTATTAAAGAAGCAGCAAAATTACGGGCTTCACCATCGCTTTCAAAATATTCTTCCAACGTTGGTTTTTCTACAAAAGCAATTTTTTCCATGGTTTGTTCCACTACCGCCGTGATGTCTAAAAAGCCAATACGGTTGCGTAGAAAGGCCCATACTGCTATTTCATTGGCGGCATTTAACAAACAAGGCATATTACCTCCTTTATACAAAGCTTCAGTAGCCAATGCTAAATTTCTGAAAGTTTTAAAATCAGGTTCTTCAAAAGTCAGTGAGGGGTATTTTTTAAATTCCATACGGGGGAAATTATTTTTAACCCGCTGTGGAAAGGCCATTGCATATTGTATGGGCAATTTCATATCAGGCAGACCCATCTGTGCTTTTATGCTGCCGTCTTCAAACTGCACCATGCTGTGGATAACACTTTGTGGATGCACCATTACCTGTATCTGATCTGGCTGTAAATTAAATAACCATTTTGCTTCAATCATCTCAAGTCCTTTATTCATCAGCGTTGCAGAGTCGATACTTATTTTAGCTCCCATGCTCCAGTTGGGGTGTTGCAAAGCATGTTCCCTTTTTACATTCACCAAAAAATTGGGTTTTTTACCAATAAAAGGGCCCCCGCTTGCAGTAAGGATTATCTTTTCTATTTTGTTTCTTCCCTCACCCACCAGGCACTGAAAAATGGCAGAATGCTCACTATCCACCGGAATAACCGGCGACCTGCTTTCCATTGCTTTTTGCATTACAATATCACCCGCAACTACCAGCGTTTCTTTATTGGCAAGCCCTACGGCCTTACCCTTTTCTACCGCTTTTAAAGTTGGTTTTAAACCGGCAAAGCCAACAATGCCTGCCAGCATCATATCGTAACTGTCAAAATCAGCTACTTCCACCAATGCATTTTCGCCTGAAAAAACTTTTACATCTGTACCCGCAAGCGTCGTTTTTACATGTTGATATTTTGTTTCATCACCAATAACAACGGCATTGGGCCTAAATTCCAGTGCCTGCTTAATCAATAACTCAGCGTTGGTTTGTGCAGTAAGAATTTCTACTTGAAAGAATTCGGGATTGGCATTTATAACCTCTAATGCCTGCGTACCGATTGAACCGGTGGAGCCAAATAATGCAATTCGCTTTTTTTGAATGGCGTTGGCCATAATTATTTTTTTTATTGCCTCAGAAGAAAAGGAAAAATGCTGATTTTTACCTTATTTAATTTAATTGGGCAAATTACAGTTTTAATTGTTTCAAAACATCAGCGCTAAACATATAAAAAACGTGCCGTAAACGCATAATTATTTTGTTTATATTTTGAACTTATAATATGTGATTAACAAGGCAACAGGTAATTTTATAGTGCAGACGGGAATTTGTTTGAAAATTATATACAATAAAATACATTTAGAATGGCCATCAAATTAATAAAGAGGATTATTATTTAAGCAGTTCCTGAATAGCTGTATTTACTTTTTCGAAATTATATTTTTGTATAATATTGCCCATCATTCGCTGCAACTGATCGTTGCATAAATTGCCGATAGAACCTTCATGTGTATGCGCCGTTGTTGGGCTATATTTAAAATTTCCTGTTTCAATATCAAGGCCTACTTTTTTGTATGCATCCCTGAAAGCCATGCCTTGCAAAACCAATTTATTGACCTCTTCTACACTAAAAAGGTATTTATATTTTTCGTCTTTTAACAGCTCTTTATTTACCTGGATATTGCTCAGCATCAAGCCAGCCATTTGCAGGCTAGCCTGCAGGGTTTTAAATGCCGGAATGATATGTTCTTTTAATAACTGCAGATCTCTTTGATAGCCGGATGGCAGATTGGTTGTCATCAGCATTATCTCGTTGGGTAATGCCTGTAAACGGTTGCAATGCGAACGGATCAATTCAAATACATCAGGATTTTTTTTGTGCGGCATGATGCTGCTTCCGGTAGTCAATTCGTCGGGGAAACTGATGAAGGCAAAATTTTGATTGAGATATAAGCAGGCATCCATACTTAATTTAGAAAGAGTGGCTGCGATATTTGCCAGTGCAGAAGCAACAATCCTTTCTGTTTTACCCCTGCCCATTTGTGCATATACCACATTATAATTCAAGTCATCAAAACCCAACAAAGCGGTGGTCATTTTTCTATTAATGGGAAAGGAAGATCCATAACCAGCCGCAGACCCCAAAGGGTTTTTATTAACGATTTTATAAGCTGCCTGTAAGGTTACCAGGTCATCTACCAGGCTCTCTGCATAAGCGCCAAACCATAATCCAAATGAAGAAGGCATGGCCAGTTGTAAATGGGTATAGCCTGGTAAAAGATCATCTTTATATTTTTCGCTTTGCAGTATCAGCAAATCAAAAAATGCTTTTGTATCCTGCACCAATTTTTCAATTTCACTCCGCAAAAATAATTTTAAGTCCACCAACACCTGGTCGTTCCTGCTTCTTGCGCTATGGATTTTTTTTCCTGTATCACCTAATTTTTCAGTCAGCATTAATTCTACCTGCGAGTGAATATCTTCTACTCCTTCGTTCAATACAAAATTGCCTTTGGATATTTGCTGATAAATTTCTTTTAATGCAATTTCTAAAACAGTCAATTCGTCCTTACTCAATAACCCCACAGACTCCAGCATTTTTGTGTGTGCCAATGAACCCAACACATCAAATGGCGCCAGATAAATATCCAGCTCCCTGTCGTTGCCAACAGTAAATTTCTCCACTTCTTTTAAAGATGCCTTATCTTTTTGCCAGAGTTTCAATGGTTAATTTTTAAATGATTTATTCAAAATACTGGTTATACAAAAAACAAATGATATACAGTTTTGCATCTTACACTATCATTCCAAATCTCTATTCCATTTCATTCTATTTTCAATTTGTGCTGATGCTATAAACGTTCCTTTTTTACTTTCCCAAATTTTAAAAGCTTCAATGTATTCTTCTGCCGGCTTATTTTCGATGACAGGTAAAAGCTTTAGTATTTCATTCGTTGTCCAGTTACCATTTTGTTTTTTCTGTAAAAAGCTTGCTGGTTTTAATCCAATTTTTTTAGATAAATATTCATCGATAAACCCACTGATTTCAATCAACTCTCCCATATTATCTATCAGCATCTGGTAGTTCAATACAATTTTTGATAACATAAAAATTTCGATTGAAATTAAAAATGTCAGTTCATTTATTGAAATTAAGAAAATCTACTTATACAATCTGTTCTACCATTTTTATATACGTTGCTATTCCTTCTTCAATCTCCTTCAAATATATAAATTCGTCAGCAGTATGGCTTCTTGCGCTGTCGCCCGGCCCCATTTTTAAAGTAGGAAAAGGCATTAGTGCTTTATCAGATGTAGTAGGTGAACCATAATATCCTTTACCTAATTGTATACCGGCTAACACCAATGGATGATCCAATCCAATTGAGGTTGATTTCATCCTGGTAGTACGAGGTTTAAACTGGCTTTTAAGATTTGTTTTTAAAGCTTCCAAAATTTCTTCAAAAGTATATAGTTCATTTACCCTTACATCAATCACAAATTTACATTGTGCCGGCACAACATTATGTTGTTTATTATCTGTATCAATAACAGTAACGGTTAAACGGGAATCTCCCAGAAGGTTGCTTACCCTGTCAAACTTATAATTTCTTATCCAGTTAATATCATCTACTGCCTTGCATAAAGCATTTTCACCTTCATTGCGTGCGGCATGGCCTGCCCTGCCAAGCGCCAGGCAATCAATTACCATTAATCCTCTTTCGGCCACCGCCATTTCTAATTTTGTTGGTTCGCCCACAATACCAAAATTAATATTACCCAAAAAAGGAAGCACCAGTTCAATTCCATTTACACCGCTAATCTCTTCTTCTGCACTGGCGGCAAATACTACATTGTGTGTGGTATCTGGCTGATTATAAAAAAGTAAAAATGTTGCCATCAAAGAAACAAGGCAACCTCCTGCATCGTTGCTACCCAGGCCAAAAAGTTTACCGTCTTTTTCGACTGGTGTAAACGGGTCTATGCTATAGCCCTTATTGGGTAATACAGTATCGTGGTGAGAGTTTAACAATATCGAAGGCTTGTTAACATCGTACTGTTTATTTTTTGCATAAATATTATTACCAACTCTTGCAAAAGGAACATCGTGCTTTTTAAAAAAAGCACAAATAATTTCTGCCGTATCATTTTCTTCTTTTGAAAATGAGGGTGTAGCGATAAGCTGTTTCAGCAACCCAACTGCTTCGTTAAATAATTCGTTTGTTGTCATCATTTTAGTAAAGTTCCTTTTGTGTTGGTTGTAACGTTTTGTAACAGATCATTTGCATGACCTATCAGTACTTCTTTTACTCCACTGTTAATGGCTACAAATGCATTGTCAATCTTGGGCAATATGCCATCGAACAATTTTTTATCCGTTAATAGCTGCTGGTATTTTTCTTTGGTGATTAAAGCAATCACTGAATTATTATCTTCAACATTTTCTAATACTCCATTCTTTTCAAAACAATAGATCAATCTTACGTCATAACTTTTTGATAATGCCACTGCTAACGAAGAGGATACTGTATCAGCATTTGTATTCAACATCTGTCCGTTACCATCATGTGTTAATGGTGCAATTACCAATGTAAAATTATTAGCCAATAAAATTTCCAGGTTTTTTACACTCATTTTATCCTGCAACACATCACCAACAAATCCATAATCAATATCTTTTACCGGCCTTTTAATTGCAGGAATGATATTAGCATCAGCACCCGTTAAACCAATAGCATCGCAATGCAATGACTGCAATTTTGCAACGATTTTTTTATTCACTAATCCGCCATAGACCATCGTTACAAGGTCTATTGTTGCTTCATCAGTAATTCTTCTTCCGTTTATATAATTTGATTGAATACCTAACTGTTCTCCAATTTTAGTAGCAATTTTTCCGCCGCCATGTACCAATATTTTTTTACCCTTGATAGCAGCAAAATTTTGTAAAAATGCAAAAAGATTTTCTTCATCGTCAATTACATTGCCGCCTATTTTTATTACAAAGAGAGAATCCATCAGATTTCTTTTAAAATTTCTGAAATTACCGCCTGTGCTGCCCACACCCTATTACCGGCCTGCGTTGTAACCAAGCTATTTTCACTGTCTAAAATTTCATCACTTAACTCTACATTTCTGCGTACAGGCAAGCAGTGCATCACTTTAGCATTATTGGTTAACTGCAATTTTTCTTCGGTTAACATCCACGCAGGGTCATTGCTATAGATTTTTCCATAATCATTATAAGTACTCCAGTTTTTTACATATATATAATCTGCACCCTGCAAGGCTTTATTTTGATCGGTGACAATGGTAGCTCCTTTTGTGTACATTTCGCATAACTCATAATGTTCGGGATGCGTTACTACAAAATCAGCCGCTCCCCAGGTATTTACCCATTGTGCAAATGAATTAGCAACACACTGCGGCAATGGCTTTACATGTGGCGCCCATGTAAGAACAATTTTTGGTTTACGTATTTCTGTAAATGTTTCTTTAATAGTAAGAATATCGGTTAATGATTGCAGCGGATGCAGTGTGGCACTTTCCAGGCTAACAATTGGCACACCTGAATATTGCACAAATGAATTCATCACCAGTTCGCTGTAATCATCCTCCCTGTTTTTTAAAGATGGAAATGTACGGATACACAAAATATCAAAGTACTGCCCCAATATAGGTGCAGCATCTTTTACATGCTCTACTGTACGGCCACTCATGATGGCTCCCTTTTCAAATTCCAGTGCCCAGCCTTCTTTTTCAACATTAAAAACAATTGCTTCCATCCCCAGGTTTTTTGCAGCTACCTGAGTACTTAAACGGGTACGTAAACTTGGGTTTAAAAACAGAAGGCCGATACGTTTATCTGCCCCAATATTTCTGTCGGCAAATGGATTTTTTTTATACGCCAATGCTTTTACTATTAAAGCATTAATATCATCAACATCGTTTACAGAAATAAAATTTTTCATTTTACAGAATTCAGTTTACTATTTGTCAATTGATAAATATCGATTTGAATTTTCTATGCTTCTAACTCAAACTTCAGCGCTTCTAAAAAAATATTCGCTTCTATTTTTGTAATATTTAAAGCAGGTAACAACCTTATCACATTCGGCTTTGCTTCACCGGTAAATATTTTATGCCTGAATAATAAATTCTTTTTTACCTGGTTTAATTCTTCGGGTAATTCTATACCTATCATTAAGCCCAGGCCCCTTACTTCTTTTATTTTCGGCAACTTTTTTAATTCAGTAATAAGATACTCTCCAATTGCTGCTGCATTTTCCATTAATGCATCTTTTTCAATAACTTCTAAAACGGCCAATGCTGCAGCACAAGCTAAATGATTACCCCCAAATGTAGTACCCAACATAAAATGTTTGGGTTGAATTTTTGGAGAAATAGAAACACCTGCTACCGGGAAACCATTGCCCATTCCTTTTGCCATGGTATAAATATCTGCGTTTACTCCGCTATAATCATGAGAATAAAATTTACCGGTTCTGCCATAGCCGCATTGTACTGAATCTGCAATATAAACTGCATTGTACTCGTCACAAAGGCTCCTTATTTTTTGCAAAAAACTATTGGATGCTACATTGATGCCGCCAACACCCTGGATACCTTCAATTATTACAGCTGAAATATCATTTTCTTTAAACGTTTTTTCCAATGCAGCTTCATCATTAAAAGGGCAAAATATTACATTGTCTGTTTGGTTAACAGGCGCTACAATATTGGGATTATCGGTAACTGCAACTGCTAAAGAAGTGCGGCCGTGAAACGCTTTTTTAAAAGCAATAATTTTTTTTCGGCCATTATAAAAAGAAGCCAGTTTTAAAGCGTTCTCGTTTGCTTCCGCCCCCGAATTACAGAGAAATAACTGGTAGTTTTCTTTACCGGAAACCTTACCTAACTTTTCCGCCAGTTCATCCTGCAAAGGAATTTTTATTGAGTTGGAATAGAAGCCTACTTTATACAACTGATTTTCTAAACGCTTAACATAATGCGGGTTTGTATGGCCTATAGAAATAACTGCATGGCCACCATAAAGGTCCAAATATTTTTGTCCCTTATCATCCCAAACATAGGAACCTGCAGCCCTGCCAATAACAATATCATTTAAAGGGTAAACATCAAACAGCTTCATCTTGTTAATTTAAAAATTATTTGCCTTTAGTTTAAGGCCAACTGTTTCATCAAGTCCAAACAGTAAATTCATATTCTGCAAAGCCTGTCCGCTGGCGCCTTTTAATAAATTATCAATGGCAGAATGCACCACTAATTTATTACCAATTTTTTCTAATTGGATAATACATTTATTAGTATTGACAACCTGCTTTAAAAAAATTGGAGCTTTGCTTATTGTAACAAATGGTTGTTGCGTATAATAGCTTTCAAACAAAGTTGTTACCGCAAAAATATCAAGATCGCATTTTAATGTAGAACTGATAAAAATGCCTCTTGTAAAATCGCCCCGCCATGGAACAAAATTTATTTCAATGTCACCATTAGTTTGCAACTGGGATAATGATTGGCCAATTTCAGCAAGATGCTGATGTTCTAAAGTTTTGTAAGCCTGTATATTATTGGCACGCCAGCTAAAATGCGAAGTAGCACTTAATGCCTGCCCTGCACCTGTAGAGCCTGTGATACCAGTTGTGTATACTTCGCTTAATAAGCCCCCTTTTGCCAACGGCAATAAACCTAACTGAATGGCTGTAGCAAAACAACCGGGGTTTGCAATATTTTTTGCAGCACTGATGGCTTCTTTATTCAATTCCGGAAGGCCATAAATAAAAGTCCGGTTACCAATAACAGCCTTACTCGTTAACCTGAAATCCTGGCTAAGGTCAATTATTTTTACTTTTTCAGAAATGGGATTTGCTGCTAAAAATTTCGATGCGTCGCCATGACCTGCACATAAAAAAAGCACATCAATGTCATCACTTAACCCGGCAGTAAATAGTAAATCAGTTTCTCCAATAAGGTCCGCATGAATTTTAGTAACGGGGTTACCGGCATTGCTGCTGCTAAAAATAAAACTGATTGTTAACTGCGGGTGATTTATCAGCAACCGGAGCAGTTCTCCACCGGTGTACCCGGCGCCGCCAACAATACCCGCTTTTATTTTATTTGCCATTATTGGCTTCTTTTACTTTGTGATAAATAGAAGTCTGGTTGCCGAATATTTTACTAAACCCTCTAACATCTTCACCCGTAAAACCTGTATTCATCTCGCCATATTTTCCAAATTTATCACTCATTAAATCATGTTCAGATTCAATACCGATAATTTGAAAACGATACGGTTGCAATTGCACAAATACTGTTCCAGTAACATTTTGCTGACTACTTTCAAAATAGGCCTCAATATCCCTCATCACCGGGTCCATTACCTGTCCCTCATGCAGCCAGTTGCCATAAAATAATGCCAGCTGGTCTTTCCAGTTTAATTGCCATTTTGTAAGCACATGTTTTTCTAAAGCATGGTGTGCTTTTAAAATAATCATGGGTGCCGCAGCTTCAAAACCAACACGGCCCTTAATACCTATAATGGTGTCGCCCACATGTATATCCCTGCCTACACCATATCCGCCGGCAATTGTTTGCAAATATTGAATAGCTTCTGTCGGGTGATTAAAATTTTTATCATTTACCGATTTTAATTCACCTGTTAGAAAACCTAATTGTACTTCTTCGCTGGCTGTTTTTGTAACCTGCGTTGGCCAGGCCTCTTCGGGCAAAATACCCTTGCTTTTTAAAGTTTCTTTTCCGCCAACACTGGTACCCCATAAACCTTTATTGATAGAATAAACGGCTTTTTCAAAGTTCATTTCTACACCTTTTTCCTTCAGGTAATTGATCTCCTGCTCACGGCTCAATTTTAAATCCCTTATCGGTGTAATGATTTCTACGCCGGGTATTAAAATGTGAAATATCATATCAAAACGCACCTGGTCGTTTCCTGCACCAGTACTTCCATGTGCCACTCCATCTGCATTTAAAGCTTTGGCGTGTGCTGCAATATGCAATGCCTGGCTTAATCTTTCGGCACTAACGCTTAACGGGTAGGTATTGTTTTTAAGACAATTACCAAATACTAAATATTTTATAATGGTGTCGTAGTAATCTTTTACTGCATCAACAGTTGTATGTGATGTTACGCCCAATGAATAAGCATGCGCTTCAATTGTTTTTAATTCTTGCGGGGTAAAACCGCCTGTGTTTACAATCACAGAATGCACCTCATAATCCTTTTCTATGGTTAAATATTTAACGCAATAAGAAGTATCCAGGCCCCCACTGAAGCCTAAAACAATTTTTCTTTTTAGTCCTCCTCCCTTTGAAGTTGAATTTTTTATATCAATATCATTATTACCCATCAACCAAAAAATTTTATTTATTAAAAATTAAAATACCTTAATAAAGATTTTGGCAAACTTCCTCCGCCATCTTTCTTTTTTAAAAATTTTAATAAGCGGCTTTGCTTTACATGCATAAAGCGTTCGTACAATTTAGAGTGCTGCTTAAAATCTTCTTTTGTTTCTTCGGGTTCAAAATGGTCTGCAGGATCATAGAGCATAGCAGTACACATACAGTTTTTTCTTTCCTTGCTAATCAGTATATCGTAGTTGACGCAGCTTTTGCAGCCTGCCCAAAACTCTTCATCATCTGTTAATTCAGAATAAGTAACCGGTTCATAACCCAGGTCGCTGTTGATTTTCATCACTGCAAGCCCCGTTGTTAAACCAAATATTTTTGAGTGAGGGTACCTTTCTTTTGACAAGTCGAATGTTTTTCGTTTAATCTGTTTAGCTATACCGCTTTTTCTAAATGCCGGTGCAACAATAAGCCCACTATTGGCTACAAACTGGTCGTGCCCCCACGCTTCGATATAGCAAAAGCCAACCCATTCATCTTTTGTGGTAACTGCTATTACAGCTTTGCCCTCATTGATTTTTTTCTCTATGTATTCGGGAGAACGTTTGGCAATACCGGTACCTCTTGCCTGCGCAGATGAGGCCATCTCGTCAGTAATAGTTATTGCATAATGACTGTCACCAGGGATGGCAACCCTAACTATAATGTTATTCGTTTCCAATCGTATAAAATTGAACTGAGTGGTAAAATGAAAATTTGTAAGAACCTGTTTTTGGAGATTTTTTCACTGACAGGGGCAGTTGTTAATTGCTCGTCCTATCAGCACCCAGGTCGGCGTCGGGGACATATGGCCAATCCATTATTAACAGGAACAATTTGCCCTAAAATATGGTTGAATGTATTATTGATATAGTTCGTTTTACTTTTCACTTTTTGATTTTGTTAATCAGCAAAGGCAAATGTATAACAATTTATAAATAAAACTTGCTAAAATTTATAAAAAATTTAATAATACCCTGTAAAACATCTTTTAATTCGCCTACCATTTTATTGCAAACACTTTGTGCGCCGCCCATAATACGGTCCTGTTGTGCTCCCTTTTTTATATTCATCAGTGTGTCAAAATCTTTACCGCTTTGTGTATAAAATAAAGTATGCAGCATCGATATATTTTTTGGGTGAGTTGCAAAGATGGCTTCAAAAGCCAGCTGGAACATACTTCGTGCCTTGTCATTTTTCATAGTCTGCTGCATCCATTCTTCCGCATTTATTTGATCCCATATTTGCGCATTTGGTGAAAGCCAGGGTTGCTGCAGGTTTATTTTTTTTGATAACCTTGTAATCAGTTGAATCCCCTTGTTTAAATTGAGTAATGCAAAAAGCGGTAATGGAGGGATGATTCCTTTGTACTGTTTTAATTGGTTCAAAAAAAACATACTGCTCTTTCCTGTATCAAAAGTCGCAAAAGTGGGTGCCTGGTATTCTTTGCATAAGGCATACATTTTATTCTGCGTTACGCCAATCCATTGGCCACCTAAATCAACATAGATATTTTCATCCAGCCACTTGGTATAAATGCGCCCACCTCCCCTATCCCGGGCTTCAAGCAACAAAATATTTTTACCGCCACGTTTAAGGTTTCGTGCTGCAGTAAGGCCTGCATAACCAGCGCCTATAACAATTACATCATATTTAATGGTAGATAAAAATTTACTATCCTGCCCTCGTTTATTGAAGGTGCTAATACTGTTAAGGAGTCGTTGTTTAATACCAATACCCTGCCCTCTGGTTTTAAATCCCATAAGGTGCCTGTAAAAAAACATTCATGCCGTAGTGAATTTTTGATTGTGGTGGCCGCTTACCCATGCTGTATTTTATCCAGGCATCGTCTTCTGTAATTGTGTGGTACTGGGTTGTATCCACATCTGCAGGTGCCTTAAAACCATTGTACCCATTCCATGGCGCATTCCATATACTGTCTACACCACCAAGGGATGGTATAACAATAAAATCTACCTTTCCGGCAATAGTTGTGTAAGCACCCGGAAACCAGCTGTCTGCACAAATCAACAAAGCCATCTTACCAGCACTGGTTGAAAAAATAGGCGTCTGGTCTTCCTTGCCGCAGGCAGAAAAAACCTGTTCATCATCTACCGCAAAAATCTTCTTTACAAGCGGTGGAATGATTTTGCCATCTGCACCAAATACTACTGATGTATTGTATATTTTGCCTTTTGAATTAATTTCAAGCTTCCCCTCGTTTTTTACAAAAGCATCGGGTAGAGCAATAGAACCTGCTACAATAACACAATAGAACTCTTGTGCCAATTGCGAAAATGCCTGTTCATAGATGGCCGCCATTTGCTTACCCTTCATACTAAAGAGTGCATACTTCATTTTGTCTTTTGCAGGCGCCGGGTAATAATGGGCAATAAATTTAAACAGGTTGCTGGTAACAAGGTTTGTCATTGCTGCATCCATTGTTGATTGCTGAAAAATATTTTCTTTTTCGTTGGCAGCTACCAGCCAGGTACCAATATATTCAGGTAATACTACTACCGATTTAGCGGTTAATTTATTTTGCCTTTTCAGTTGATCAAAATATAGATAAAGGGTGTTTTTAAAATTGGCTGCCGTGGAATAATTGGTTGGCGTTAACAAAGGTTGCATACCTATAATATTTCCTTTACCGACGTCTGCGCCAAACTCTGTATAATTAAAACCATTTTTAGAAACAGGTGTTACTATTGATACCTCTTCTTTGGCCCTGCCCATTTCTGCCCAGATATTGTCGATTACAAGAACGACCAAAATCAGTGCACCGGAAAATAGTAAAAACTTCTTCATGAATTTAAACTGATTATTGGTTTAAAGATAAAATTTATAAATTAGAGAAAGCCAATATTTTAGATTTATAATTTAGCTATCCCCTGCCAGAGGATTTTGTATGTCTGTAAAACTTATTAATTTCTTGCCATACATACTTTGATATTTTATTTTGGTTAAATATTTTAATTATTAAAACAAGTAATCAGCAACAAGTAACTTTATATCCTATTAATTTTTTATGAAGCACATACTTACCATTACCTGCTTGTTTTTTTACCTGTTTCAAATACAGGCACAAACAAAAACTCAGGGTCAAAAAAATAGAATCACTTTACCCAACGGATGGAGCCTGACACCTGCAGGTAAAAGCCTGCCGCTCGGTGACCTTCCTTTAAATATTGCCATTTCTTCTACAAAGAAATTGATAGCGGTTATCAATAATGGCCAGAGCACTCAAAGCATTCAATTGATTGACCCTAAAAATGATATCATACTCGACAATGTGGAGATACCAAAAAGCTGGTATGGATTAAAGTTCAGTAACAATGAAAAATATTTGTATGCAAGTGGTGGCAATGATAACTGGATATTAAAATACGCAATAGTAAATAATAAACTGGTATTAAAAGACAGTATGACGCTTGGTGCAAAATGGCCGGTAAAAATTTCACCTGCCGGATTGGATATTGATGATGCAAAAAAAACAATGTATGTGGTAACAAAAGAAAATAACAGTTTGTATGTAATGGATCTTACAAAAAGAAAAGTATGGTCAACATTGCCATTGGGTGCAGAAGCATTTACCTGCATGTTATCACCGGATAAAAAAGAATTATATATTTCTCTTTGGGGTGGCGACAGGATACTTGTATACAACACCGCCCAGCAAAAAATAGTAGATTCCATTTCTGTTGGCGACAATCCCAACGAAATATGTTTAAGTAAAAATGGCAATTATTTATTTGTTGCCAATGCCAACGACAACAGCGTTTCTGTAATTAATATTAAACAGCGAAAAGTACTTGAAACCTTAAACGCAGCATTGTACCCCAATTCGGTTCCCGGTTCTACTACCAACAGCGTTGCATTAAGTACCGATGAAAAAACATTGTATATCGCCAATGCAGATAATAATTGTTTGGCAGTATTTGATGTAAGTAAACCGGGCAGCAGTAAGAGCAAAGGATTTATACCTGTAGGCTGGTACCCAACCGTGGTACGGGTTATAGCCAATAAAATATTTGTTGCCAATGGAAAAGGTTTTACGTCCATGGCCAATCCTTATGGCCCTAGCCCAATAGATGACCATGAAAAAATTTCCTACCATCAGGGCGATCCGCAACAAACGGTGCAATATATTGGAGGCTTATTTAAAGGTACGCTCAGCATTATAAATACCCCAACAGAAAAACAGTTGAGTGATTATTCACAATTGGTTTTTAAAAATACGCCCTATAATAAAAACGATGAGCTGTTGTCGAAAGGTGAAGCGGGCAACCCCATCCCGATGAAAATTGGCGATGCATCTCCTATCAAACATGTGTTCTATATCATTAAAGAAAACAGAACCTACGACCAGGTATTGGGCGATATGCCTGAAGGTAACGGCGATACCAGCCTTTGTTTATTTGGAGAAAAAATTACGCCCAACCTGCATGCCATTGCAAGAGAATTTGTATTGCTGGATAATTTTTATGTAGATGCAGAAGTAAGCGCTGACGGCCATAACTGGAGCATGGGTGGGTACGCTAATGATTATCTTGAAAAGACATGGCCCACTGGCTATGGCGGCCGCGGGGGCAGCTACGATGCAGAAGGCAACCGGACTATCGCCAATAACAAAGGAGGTTTTATCTGGGACCATTGTGCAAGGGCCGGCATAAGCTACAGAACTTATGGCGAGTTTGCAGATGATTACAAACCCAATATTCCTATATTGAAAAATCATTTCTGTAGTTATTATACCAGTTGGGATCAAACTGTTCGTGATACAACAAGAGTGGGGCAATGGAAGCGTGACTTTGATTCGCTGCTGGCAATAAACGCATTGCCACAACTGAGTACCTTACGCATAATCAACGATCATACGGAAGGGTTAAGCAAAGGAAGGCCAACACCTTTTGCACATTGTGCAGACAATGATTTGGCTGTGGGTATGTTTATAGATTATTTAAGCAAAAGCCCTGTGTGGAAAGAGAGTGTAGTATTTGTACTGGAAGACGATGCACAGGATGGGCCTGACCATGTGGATGCACACCGCAGCCCCGCCTATATTGCCGGAGGCTTTGTAAAAAGAAAATTTGTTGATCATACCATGTACTCAACCACTTCTATGTTGCGAACAATAGAATTGATATTGGGGTTTGCACCTATGAGCCAGTACGATGCTGCTGCAACCTCTATGTGGCGCTGCTTTCAGCCAACAGCCAATTTAGATCCATTCAATGCAAAACCCTTGCAGTGGGATATCAATGAAAAAAATACGGTAGAAAATGCATGGCAACGTAAAAGTGAAACGTTCGATTTTACAAAAGAAGACCGCATACCCGACCGGGCCTTTACCGAAGTAATCTGGAAAGCAGTAAAAGGAGAAAATGCCATTGTACCTGCACCAAAACGGGCGGCATTTGTAAAGCTGGTTGATAAAAAAGATGCCGATGATTAATTCAATTATTTATCCCGCAGATAAATAAAATAAATCTTCCCTAATCTTATTCCACACAAAAAACAAACCCACTTACATGCCATTCAACCTGCAACCAACCATTCAAAATGAGTGGGTGAAAATTCAACCATTAACTGTTGCTGATTTTAAGATATTATATGCTGTAGCAAGCGATCCACTTGTATGGAAACAACATCCCAATAAAAACCGGTACGAAAGAGTGGAATTTGAAAACTATTTTAAAGGAGCCATTGAATCGGGCGGAGCATTTTTAATAAGCAACAGCAAAACAGGCGAACCCATTGGCAGCACAAGGTTTTATGATTTGAATGAAACAGAAAACAATATTTTGATTGGATATACTTTTTTAGCAAAAAGCCATTGGGGCGGCAAATACAACACTGCATTAAAAACGCTTATGCTCGACCATGCTTTTAAATTTATAGATACTGTACTCTTTCATGTTGGCGCTGTTAATATACGTTCGCAAAAAGCAATGGAAAAATTAGGGGGCATAAAAGCCGGAGAACTGGATGTAACATATTTTGGTGAGCCTGTTAAAAAAAATATCATTTATAAAATTCAAAAGCAGCATTGGCAGAGCATTTAGCCAGTTTTTTTAAATATCACTTAACGATTTTTTCAAAGGAATATGCTCAGGGAAACACAACTTTAGTTATCATAATTAAGGTTCTCAATGAGAAAATTCAGGACAGGAATTTTTTTAAATTAACTGTTGCAATGTGCCCATCATCATAGAACTTAAACTTCATTACATCTTTCGTCGCCTATCGGCAGCCACAGTCAATACCTGTTCTTTATCATACAATTTCTGCTGCCGCTTAGCAGCATAAAAAAACGGCTGCCCATTTCGGACAGCCGTGGTATTCATAAAAAGTATTTTATCGCTACACTATTTTACGTGTATCACTTTTCCGTTTAGTTGTTTATCCCCTACTCTTAAAGTATAAATCAAAGTACCCTTAACATCAGTAGGCGTGTATTCAATCAGCTGGCTCTTTCCTGCCTGTAAATAACCATTGTAAACATTGGCTACTTTTTGACCCATCATATTGTACACATCCAAAGAAGCTTTACCAGATACAGGAGAAACAAAATTAAACTTAACCTTGCTGGTAAATGGATTTGGATAAGTAGAAACGGTTAGCTCGGTTACTTTAACCTCGGTGAACTCTGGTGTTTTAAGCTGCCCGATATTTTGAATATCCGTCTGCCTTGCTACTGTAAGTGTTAAACATAAAGTTTGCTGTGTTGCAAAATAGCCAACAAAATACCTTCCCTCGTCAAACGAATTATTGATCACATCTACTGCATTGTTGATATCTGCATAACTAACGCCTGCGGGTAGTGTACCGCCTAAGGCATCACTTGCTATCTTTAGTAGATCAGCTACCGTTTTACCATTGAGTAAATTCATCAGGGTATTATTACTGGTTAGTTTTAAACTGCTGTACTTACCACCCGTTGTACATGTGGCAGGCCCTGCTGTGCAGGATGAGCCAGCCCTGTTAATGGTGGTTAAATAACCCGGTTTCAAGACAAAGCTTTTCAGGCTGTTGCCGGCAATGGACACATTCAGTGCAAGGGTAATTGTTTGAGACAACAACACATTGTCGATCCTGCCATTCTTCAGCGGTGGATAGAAGCTGAGTGCACTTAAATTGTAGTTGTTACCTAATTTGCCTGCGGTACCTCCACCCGGCATAATGGCTACCAGTTTTGCAGCATCTGCATAATTAATCGTAATAGAAGCGCCTGACTTGCCAAGATAAATTTGTCCCGTACTATTACCCAATATTCCGTCCCTGTTGTCCAATGCATACTTTACTACCGCTACCGCACCTTTTATAGGACCGGCCAATGGTGTACAACCCGAGCCGGTACTGCCATAGAAGCCCTGTATATAAGTGTAGATGACACCGCCGCAATTAGTTGGGTGGCAGGCAATAGTCCCGGTTCTGGGCGATAATGAACTACAACCTGTACTGATTCTTCTCACCAGGATGCTGAAAGAAGTACTGGCTGGGAAGGTAAAGGAAGGATTGCTCTGATAGTGTACACCGCCATCTTTACTATATTCATAATCGGCACCCACTGGGCTTGTAACTGTTACCGTTCCGGTTGCAGTTGTACAAGTTGGTTGTATCACGCTAACATTTGGTGTAGCCGGCCTTTCGCTGACCACAGTCACTATTACATCATCGGTGTTTTTACAACCGCTGGCAGTATTTGTTTTGGTGACAGTGTAGGTGGTAGTTACTGATGGATTGGCTGTTGGATT
>JAYTTI010000018.1:0-9799 GCA_043745405.1 Ferruginibacter sp.
GTAGCGGCTGTTGTTATCCCGGTAAATAAATGCAGGGCCGGTAAGTGTTACAATATCTGCAATTTCTTTTAGTGGAATTTTAGAGCCATCTAATGTAGGTACCATTAAATTTTCAATAGCAGCTTCAGTAGTCCTGTACTGCTCCTGGTAACGTAAACGGATGTCAAACTTTCTTTCTCCTTCAAATAATTGTGTGGCTGCTTTACCACCTATTGCCATTTCAATTACAGCGTTAGCATCTGCAGTACTTACGCCATACTGTGCCATTTTTTGCTGGTTCAATTCTATCCTGAATTCAGGCTGACCAAGGTTGCGGATTATACCAAGGTCTTCCACGCCTTTAATGTCTTTAAGAATATTATACACTTTATTGGCATTGCTATCAAGTACATTAAAATCATGGCCAAAAATTTTTACAGCCAGTGCTGCCGGAACGCCAGCTACCGCTTCAGCAACATTATCCCGTATTGGTTGAGAATAATTGAATACTACACCGGGAATATTTTTTAGCTTATTATCCATTTCATCTACCAATCCATCGTAAGTAATTTTTCTCTTCCATTCTTTTTCCGGTGCCAGGTCAACCGCAATTTGTACATTAAAAAAACCTTTGGGGTCAGTGCCATCATTTGTTCTGCCCACCTGCGTCATCGTGTGCCGCACTTCAGCAAATGTTCTTATCTGTGATTCAATATTTGCAGAGATACTGTCCGCTTCTTCCAGCGATACACTCCGGGGTAATTCTGCAGTTACCCATAGTGCACCTTCATTTAATTGGGGTAAAAATTCGCTGCCAAGAAATTTTGCAGATCCAAAAGAAATTATCATAATTATCAATGCTACCAGTACACTTTTCTTTTGATTGCGGTAAACAATGCTTAATAATTTTGCAACACCTTTTTCAAAAAATATAACAATAGGGTTGTGTTTCTCCTTTACATTTTTACGAAGTAAAATACTTGATAACGCAGGGACTAATGTAAGCGTTAATATCAATGCGCCTAATAATGCAAAGCCCAGCGTATAAGCTAAAGGTGAAAACATTTTACCTTCTACTTTTCTAAAAGCAAATATGGGTATAAGACAGGTAATGATAATAAGCTTTGAAAAGAAAATGGATTTACCCATTTCGGCTCCCTTTGTTTTAAACAAACCCAGCTTAGCCAGTTTATTAAATTTGTCCATACCCACTTCCCTTGCCCTGGCATCCAAGGCTACAAATAAACCTTCCACCATTACCACGGCGCCATCTATAATAATACCAAAATCAACCGCACCCATACTAAGCAAATTGGCATTCATTCCTTTTATACGCATACAGATAAATGCAAACAATAAGGATAGCGGAATAATAATACTAACAGTTAAGGTAGTTCGCCAATCAGCCATAAAAATCATTACAATCAGTGTTACCAGTATAATGCCTTCCAGTAAATTATGTATTACTGTTTCAGTTGCAAAATCCATTAACGTAGTGCGGTCGTAAAATGGAACAATTTTTACATCTTTAGGTAAGATATTGTTATTTAAGTCATCCACTTTTTTATGCAACGCATCTAATACTTCGGAGGGGTTTTCTCCTTTACGCATTACTACAATGCCTTCCACCTGGCTGGGTACGCCATCTGTTGAAACGGTTCCCAATTTGGGTTTACTGCTTTCCATCACCGTGGCTACATTTTTTACCAGCAGCGTAACGCCGTTTACTTTATTAATGATGACGTTATTTATTTCATCAACATTATTCAATTGCCCGATGCCCCTTACTACGTAGGCCTGGCCGTTTCTCTGGATAACATCACCACCTACATTAATATTGCTTCTTGCAATGGCATTGTAAACATCTAATGATGAAAGATTGTACTTTACCAATAAACCAGGATCAACACTTACTTCAAAAGTTTTTTCTTCTCCGCCAAATGTGTTTACATCTGCAATGCCCTGCACACTTTTAAACTGGCGGTCAAGCACCCAATCCTGTATGGAAGTAAGCTCCCGAATACCAGTGGTTTTGCTTTGTAAAGTATAGCGGTAAATTTCTCCTGTTGGGCCATAAGGCGGCTGCACTTCCGGTTTTATTCCATCGGGCAAATCTGCATTAATAATCCTGCTCATAACCTGCTGACGGGCAAACGCATCATCCACATCATCATCAAAAATTAATGTAACATAACTTAAACCGAAGGAAGAATTAGTACGCAGATTGATTTTTTTCTGTACACTGTTTAGTTCTGTTTCTAATGGTATGGTAATAAATTTTTCTACCTCTTCGGCACTACGGCCTGGCCACTGGGTAATAATTATTATTTGTGTATTGGTAACATCAGGAAATGTTTCGATGGGGGTATTTTTATAGCTCCATATACCCAAGACTACCAGCACGCCAGTAAGAAAGAAAACAAACACACGGTGACGTAAAGAGAATTTTATGATGCCTGATATAAACTTATTCATGAGCTGCCTGTTTAAAGTCCTGTATATTATTTGATTATTTTTAGTTTTATTTATTTTTCCGCAACAGGATTGCCATTATTGATGTCCTGTAACTTTTTATAAATGAGTATTTCATTTTTGGTAATTACTTTTTCACCTTGCTGCAGACCTTCTTTTACATAAGCATAAGCATTCACTGTTTTTAATAATTTTATTTCCCTGATAGAAACGTTGTTGTTATTTACATACGCCACTACATAAGTTTTCTGGTTATCATTTACCAGGGCAGTTTGTGGTATGGTAACCATTTTTTTATTTTCTGTATTGCTGATGCTGATGTTGGCAAACATGGATGGCTTCAGCATATTATTCTTATTTGGCAATACAATTTTTATTTTCATCACCTTTGTTACGGGGTCAAGTATTTGGTTTATTTTATCTACTTTACCAACAAACACACTATCCGGATAGGCAACTGTAGTTATATCTGCAGTATAGCCTACTTTTATTTTTGCCACGTCAGATTCAAATACGTTAGCCCATATCCATACATCGCTGATGTCGCCAATGGTAAAGAGGTTGCTGCTGTTATCATTGCGGATAAAGTTGCCGGTGTTGATTAATTTTTCCACTACATAACCACTCCGTGGAGCAGTGACCCTGTAAGTGCCGTTGGAGGCTGTCCTGCCGCCGCCATTAATTTGTATTTGTGAATGGATTTTACTATTGGTAGCATTTGCTTTGTTATAATTTTCTTTTGCTTCGATGTATTCTTTTTCGCTGGCTATGCCGTTTTTATATAAATGTTCCGCATTATCCATGCTGCGTTTTGCAATGTTTACATCATTGCCTGCAATTGATAAATCGGAGTAATTACCTGATATATCCGCACTTCTAATAGTGGCTAAAGTTTGCCCTGCCTTTACATAATCGCCAATGCTTACATTTACATTTGTTACCTGGCCGCTGCTGAAAGGAAATACTTTTACTACTTTATTATCATCAAAACTTACTTCGCCATTCAGCTTTACTTCATCATCTACATTTCTTAACTGTGCAGAGTCTATAGTTAGTAATTGCATGGTGCTGTCGCTGATGATTGTTTCTTTAGCAGCCTTAGCTGTATTAGCATTTTGATGAGTGCAGGAACTAAGTAAGCTGTAAGCTGCAATTAAAATTATTGGGAATAAAAAAATATTTTTCATGCTTTTATTTTTAAAGTTTAATGATGTTTTGGTTGGTGGTGAGATTAAGTTCGGCAGCAGCATTGCGCTGGTTGGTTACCTGCTGCATTTGTTTGGTACGGATATCTTTGTAAGTATCAAAGAAGTCAATAAATTCTATCAGGCTTACTTCACGGTGCCTGTAACTATCCAGCATGTTCTGCATTATTCTGTTATAATCATTTTGCAAAACAATATTTTCATTACTCAGCATAGCTGTGGCGGCCAGTAATTTTTGATACGCTGAATTTATCTCTTTATCTACCTGGCTTTGCACCTGTTGCACAATAACACTACTTTGTCTGAAAGCAAATTGGGCGGCAGCGATATTGCCTTTGTTCCTATTAAAAAGGGGGAGTGGTAGTGAAACTGCAAGGCCATAGTAGTAGGGTACATAGCTGTTGAGCCTGTCGTATTCAACGCCAACACTTACATCTGGCTTTGCCAATGCTTTTTGATAAATAATATTATGCTGCTGAAAGAGGGATTGTGTTTTTACAAATGCCATATCGGGCCTTTGCTGCAATGCAGAATCCTGCAAAGCAGTAAGACTTAAATCATTAACCTGGCTGGTAGTATAAGATTGCATGCCATCAGATACCACCCAAACATTATCCTTTAATTGTAACAAGGACGATATTTCTTTTTGTAAATCATATTGCTGACGCAGGTTATCGTTAAAATCGCTTTGCAGTGAAAATAACAGTGCCTTTACCCGGATATTTTCCTTTTCAGAAATATCACCCACTTTGTACATTTCATCCATGCCTTTTACCAGTGTTTGCATGGTTTGCATTTCACTTTTATATACTGCTGAAGTGTTTTGTAATTGAGATAAATTATTCAAATCAGTTGTCAATACAAATTTCAGGTTGCGCATCACATCATTAAACTGTGCCTGTGCACTCAATACATTGTCCTGAGCCAGTTGTGTTTGTTTTTTAATTTTTCCAGCAGTACGGATTAGTTGCTGTACCTGTATGTACACCTGGCCGTACTGCTGCCCATCTGTAGTTGTATGGCGGAAAAACTTTCCATCATATAAAGTCTGGTCGGTGTTCAGAACCGGGTTGTCCCATATTTTTGCCTGCTGTACCAATGCTTTGCTGATATCAATATTATACTGGTTTGCCAGTAACGATAAGTTTTTCTGGAGAAAGATTTCCTCTGCTTTAGGTACTGTAAGTCTTAGTGTATCAATGTTTATTTGCTGTGCTGAAAGCAAAGTGGGAAAGAAACAAATAATTAATATTAATACCCAATGGGTAATTTTAGTTGAAAGTTGTTGCATGTCCTAATGTTTTAATTATAACATAAATGTCTAACGAATGAAGAGCCTGTTTAAACATTAGTCGTTGAAACGGCAAAAGCTGTCGTCGGTAATAAAAAATCAATAGTGAATGGTTTTTATACTTTGGATTACCACCGTATTAAAAAAAAGCTCCTCAACAGTTTGAGAAGCTTTAATCCAAACCACCTGAAACCTGAAAATATGTTTTAACTGAAAATACCTTTTAATTTACTGCCCATTTCACCCATCACTTCTTCTGCTTTTTCTTTCACCCCTCCGGGAATATGGCCTTCCACAAAATGAGTGGCTTTGTCAAACATTGTTTCTACATGTTCACTGGCCAGTGCTGTAGCTGGTTGCTTTGCAGCTGGCTGTACGATTGCATTATCCTGATTGTTTTCATCTGCTTCGCTGGTTTGTTCTTCTCCTTCTTCAGTATCATCACCAAATACTTTGGATAGTGAGTTTTTCAGGCCGGGAGATTTTTCTTCGGCATAATTTACTACGGTATTAATAATGCCTGTGGCTTCTTCCTCACTGATATTATATTGTACTGTGAGTTGGTCAATTAGCTGTTCCATAATTTTTGTTTTTATCTGTTTTAAATTTTTTGATATTGTAAACCTACAATGAGAGGTACGACTTTTAATTTTCTAATCGTTCGTTGGGCAAAAGCAATCGACGAAATAGTTTTTATACATCATTTCATAAATGGAAATATTAAAATAGCTCTCCTTTTCCTGAACTCCTGGTGATACTGAACTGTTGAGGTGGAATGTGCCAGGATTTATATTTATCTGCTTCATGCTGCTGTATCAGCGAAGCTGCCCTACTAATATGCTCCTGTAGCAGTTCTGCATCTATATCTGCAAATACATCATTAATCAACTGACTCAACTCGGGCACTTTACCAATCAAATGACTTGTAAATACTGTAAAAACTGTATTGGCACCTTCAATACTGATGCCTGCATCGCTGGCTGCTTTTTCTATTAACTGGCACATTTTATTTGGATGTGTTTAGTGATAAAATAGTAAGTACTTAAAAAATAAAGAAGCCGTATCACCACTTCTTGTAGTTTTTAATAAAAATGTGTAAAAAAAAAGACTGCCATATCGTTATTTTAATATTAACACTTCAAAAGTAGCTGCCTGACCGGCCTAATTAAACCACAGTCGCCGAACAGGCAAAAACTATCGGCAGAGCAGCGGCAGATTTTTTATAATTGTAAACGCCGAAGGATGTAGTTATCGCTCCAACATGTTTTTTCTTTTTTATCTCTCTCAGTTTGCAGACAAATACAATCGCTGAAAGAATTTTGAAACTATAAAATATAAAAAACCACCGATCAATAATGCCTGTTCAACTAATAACCTCGGTCAGTTTTTTAAAATACTTATTTTTAACTTATTTTTTAAACCCATAAAATAGAGATATGAAATCAAAATTTTGGCTGGCAGAGCCTGAGCCACACGACTTCCCTGCTGCATTCGATTACCTGGAATTATTGTACCCCTCAAAAAAAGCAGAAGAGATAGTAAGCAATTTTAAAAAAAGCAGCACTATTAAGAAGAAAGCAAAAGATATTTTCAGAGCAAGCGAATTACCGCTGCTTCCTAAAAATAATATACATGTTGCAGAAAATTTACTAAAGGTAAAAAAGGGTAAAAAGCTATCGCCTGTTTTACTTGTGAGTGATGGTAAATTAGTAATTGCGGATGGCTACCACAGGGTATGCGCCATTTATTATTTATCCGAAGACGAGGAAGTACCCTGCCGCCTGGTAAGTAAAGGGTAAGCCAAAATAAAAATAAAATGTACATTTATCAAAAAGATATTCTCAGGTTAGTTTATTTTTTCGTCTGCAATAAAAAAAATAATCATGGATTACGAAATACTTGCCCGTTTTTTACTGGCTGCCCTGTGGGGTGGTATTGTAGGTGCTGAAAGACAATACAGAAGTAAGTCTGCCGGCTTTCGAACAATGATAATGATATCAATAGGTTCTTGTTTTTTTACGATGATGTCAATGGTTATTGGGGCAGCAAATAATCCAGACCGCATCGCATCTAATATTGTTACCGGCATTGGGTTTTTGGGAGCAGGAGTAATATTTCGTGGAGATAACCGTGTAACTGGTATTACTACAGCCGCCACTATATGGACTGTAGCGGCTGTAGGCATGGGCATTGGTGCAGGGTATTACTTTGCATCTGCTTGTGCAAGCATACTTATACTAATCGTCCTGGCCATATTGCCTTCTATTGAAAATGTTATTGATAAACTCAATCAGTCAAGAATATATTTAATTAAATGCCCTTATTCTGAAAATTCAGTGCCTCAATTTGAACAGCTCTTAACGCAAAACAATTTGCGGTACAAATTAACTAACCAGGTGAAAGAAGGAAATGATTTGTTAACCACCTGGCAGGTGCAGGGGCATTCAAAAAATCAACAGCAGTTTATTAATTCCATTATAAAAGACGAAACGGTAAAACGGTTTGAGTATTAAAATAGAAATGGCAGCCCAGTAATATTAGCTACATTGTCATTAGTCGTTTTTACATAGTTGTAAATAATATTTACATTTTTTAAAATAATTAAGCTCTCCACTTATATTTATTCCAACTACAGTTATGTGATTGTACTTTTAACGTTTGCAAAATAATATCAGTATCATCAAATTAATTGGCAGATAGTACTATCCTTAATAAATTATAGAGTTATACATATGTTTTTAGGTTACACATCTTTATCAGTTTAGTAATAAACAAATAAGCCATCTTTAAATATCATTTTACCAATAGGGAAATATTGCGCCATACATTTCGCATTTTTACCAGTAGTCTTTTACAGGTTTATTAAATAAAAGATAACAGGGCTATAATTATTTTTTTCGGGTTTTCGGGCTTTGCCAAAAGAAGTACCCTCGTGACATCAAACCAGACGCCGCTGGGTTCAAATACTTAAAAATATTGGCCGATAATTTTATCTTTGTTTGTCATTGCCACCACCGCTATTCTTTCCTCCATTGTTTTGTATTTGGCTAGGATGCTGTTCGGGCAAAGCCCATGAACCCCTTTTTCCGTTGTCATGTGGTATGTCTTTGTATTGCACCACCTGTTTTGGCTTTACTATTTCCTGTAACTGTTGCATCCTTACTACAGGTTTATATACTTTCATTTCTCTCCTTTCATTATCAATAACAGGCTGACTTATTTGCTGATGCTCCCTGATGGCTACCGGATTTATTTTTTGGCCGCTATATCTTTCTACCTCTTTATATTCAGGCCCTTTGTAAAAGGCTGTTTTATTTTTGGTATAATTAATATTGTTAATAATGGTAGTGCTGTTGTAAATATTTACATTCTGGTGTTCATCAATACAATGGTTCCTGAACTCTCTATCATTTAAAAATCCATGTCTTACAAATGCCCAATGGTCATAAGGAATATTAAAATCAGCTGAAGCACCCAAACGCTTGCCTGGGGCCAATGGTGCCCATCCATAATATTCAGCATTGTTCCTCCAGCTTACCCATGCAGGCGCCCATTCATAACCGGGCAACCACATCCATCCGTAACCGGTTTCATAAAACCAGCGGCCATAGTGAAATGGTGCCCAGCCCCAATTATAATTGCTGTTCCAGCTCCAGCCTGTATTGGTATTCATCCAATATCCATTATCATAATATGGCCTGAAGTTGGCAATAGTGGGTGACCATACATATCCATAGCCAGGATAATCTACCCAGCGGCCATAAGGGCTTAATTCATCATAAAATGTTTGGTAGCTAACCGATGCTGCGGCTTGCTCAACCGTGTAAGCCGGGCTATTCAAGTTTTGAGTAGTACCGCAGGAGTGTAATGATAAAACAACTATTACTATCATTACAAATTTTATTATCTTTTTCATTGTATATACCTTTTTTACTGATGTAAAATGTATTACTTCTAAACTGTACCACGTAATTTTTTACAATCATTACGCAATAAATATCTTTTCTATTTCAATAGTTTTAATTGCTATATAAAGATAATTTGGAGTATTGCATTTAAAATCTGCAAGTCGCCAAAAAGGCAAATGCTGTCGGTGAAAATTGGATAATGCTAATCTATAAAATATTATTTTACGATAACCGGATATCGGCCTGTTTAAATTCTCCAGGTCATTATTTTATTTATTATTTTTTTATTAACTATTACATCTTATTTATCAGGATAGAAACGTATGTGCTCAAAAAGATAATTTTCATGTACCCTCAGTTTATCTATCAATTGTTTCAATTCACTTTCTTCCCATTTTTTCTGAAACATTTCATCGTGAATCAGTACCACTATATGGTATTTGGTAAAAGTATTCCCACTTTCCAACCTCGATTCAATCTCTTTAGAAATATTATCAACAGATTGTACAGGTGTTCCATCTTTAGGATGATGCTGCCACTCCAAATCCCATCCATAAAGTTTATATCCATTTTTTGCACACAAGTCTGCAGCAGCAGAACCGCTTACGCCATCATCTTTTTTTCTGCCACCAATGCGCCACATATTTCTACCAGGAAGGCGTAAAATTTTAAAGCGAAGGTTTAGCAATTGTTCATTTTTTTGAATATCGGCCAGTACATTTTGTGGATTGCTGTAAAAAAGGGCATACTTGTCTTTGGCGTGTGTAAAGCTGTGATTGTAGGCTTCTACAAAAGGATTTTGCTCATACATTTTATAGTATGTTCCCATTTGTTTACTTGCCTCGGCATGTTCACCCACCAGGAACACACTAATCTTTAACCGCTCTGCAAGAATTACACTGTCAATATTTTCACTGCCATTTAAAGGGCCATCATCAAAACTG
>JAYTTI010000019.1:0-9783 GCA_043745405.1 Ferruginibacter sp.
CGGATAAGGCCGGTAAGTAGCGTTGATTTTACAGAAAGCTTTACCACCTGCGAAGGCATAATATGTGGTGCCGGATTTGAAACTCCTTCAGAAGCTTTACAAATGAGCAAAAAATTATTGGTAGTACCAATGAAATATCAATATGAGCAACATTGCAATGCTGCTGCTGCGGAACAATTGGGTGTGCCGGTTATTAGAAGTTTAAAGAAAAAGCCCCTGCAAAAAGTAGAAAACTGGTTAAATAAAAAGAGGCTTTGCAAATAAATTTCCCCGATGAAACAGAAAAAATAATTGACCTTGTATTTGCCATGGCCAGGCAAGAAAAAGTAATTACTACAACATCCAAAAGTTTACCCGTCACTAGTAAAAAAATAGCCAATTGGGCATAATCTAAAAATTTATTTCTTTATAGTTTGCAGTAATTCTTTTGCCTGTGGAGATAAAATAGTGGCTACAATTTTTCCGTTTTCCTTAAACGAAAAACACATACAATCCCTATCATTCATTCTAAAATCAATATCCTGCTCTACCTTGTTTTGTTTAAAAAAATGTAGTGAGCCGTCGTAGCCACATTGTATATTTAGTTTAGTTGATGATGCACCAATTAAACTGCCCAATTGTTCAATAGTTTTTTTATCTCTTACAATCCTCACTGCAACTACCGTATCCATTGAGCCATCGCCCTTAAAAAAATTAATCGCAACACTATCAGCATTAATTATTAGGTCTTTAATTTTTGTATTAGGTCTTTTACAGGAAACCAGCATGACAAAAAAGCCAAGCACAACTATTACATTTTTCATTTACTAAAGATAATAAAGTCCGTTATATTTTTCAGGTAAAACAAACCACCCGATAGGAATATCGGGTGGTACAAGCTTGAGAATTTGTATTTGCTTAAGAAAACTTGTTTCGATTGCTATATTGAAGATGGTATATTTTAATTTTTGTTTGTGCAAGTTTAAACTATACTGTTACCATAATATTACTGAAGGGTTATGTAAGTGTTATTAAAAAACAAAGCCCCATTTGCCACTCCCCAATAAAGTCAATTTATAAAAAGCTATTTAAAACTTTTTTAAACAAAACACCCGATAAAATTATCGGGTGTTTTGTTTAACTATTTACTACATATTGAAATAGAATAGTAAGTAGTTCTTTAAAAATTATATTTAATTCCAAGCTGTCCCTGCCAACGCGAATTAATAGGATCGGCAGAATAATAATGATTATTATTAGTTGGCGGAAGAAATGTAAAGGTTGGAGTGTAAGCAGATGGATCACCTGGTTTTCTTCCGGTTGCATCGTTTGAAAACTTAAGGAAGTTAACAGTATAATTATTTGTATTGCTTACAAAGTTTACATGGCCCCAACTATTGTTTAATAAATTGAGCACGTTGAAAACATCAAAACTTAACTGCAAAGTACGTGATGGATTGCTGCTGCTTAACTTGAACTCGTGCATCAGTTTCATATCAAGATCGTGAACCCATGGAGTACGTAAACCATTGCGTTCTGCATATTGGCCTCTACGCGTTTTTAAATAACTGTCATTGTCAACAAAGCTGTTAAATGCGCTCCTGTTTGCTGCATCAAGAAACATGGTGTTTGATTCTGCAACAGTAGGTATGTAAGGAAGTGAAGAACTTCCATTGATAATATTACCTGGCACACTTGTATAAATTACAGTATAAGGACTTCCCGACTGGCCTGAATAAAAGAAATTGAGAGAGGTTGTATTTTTAGTATTCCAATTGAAAGATCCACCGAGTACAATAATAATATGATCTCTAAGATCGAAGTTTGAATTTGCCAGTTGTGGATTATTGGGTGAAACAGCAGGGTTGTAATCCCAGTTACTTTGCATAGAATTACGTATACCATTTGCAATATCTTTTGATTGTCCGTAAGTATAAGCCAATGACCAGTTGTAGCCAAAACTGCTTTTTTCACCAGCATGGATATTATTGGCAAATTTTGATATTTGAGCAGTAAGGTTATACCTGTACCCTTCGGTGGTATTACTTAACAAAAATATATTTGAATATTGATTACTATTGCTTGCATTTGGTGTATAAACCGGCGTTTCGGTTGGGCCAGTTGTATAATATTGCGTCTGGTCTTTTCTATTGATCTGCTGAAACTTTACATCCTCAATTGTTTTAGTGTACATCCCTTCTGCGGTAAATTTATACCCGTTGCTAAATTTCAGGTCTACTGCCACACTTGAGCGCCATACTTCCGGTAATTTAAAATGATTGTCTACCAGATCAACTTCCCTTTTTGCAACCGCAGCAGGAGAAATATGACCGACAGTTGTAACCAAATCCTGTGGACCAACTAAAGGCAGCACCCCGCCTGGCATTGCTGCACTTTTGATATCGATGCTTTTAAAATTATTGCCGCTTAATGTATACGCATAACCTAACCATGCAAATGGAATTCTTCCGGTAAATATGCCTGAACCACCCCGTACAACAATAGTTTTATCACCTTTTACATCCCAGTTAAATCCAACTCTTGGCGATATGGCAAGATTGCCAAACCATTTATTATTAAACTGTGCAAAAGGAGTATGTGAGTATGTTGGGTTGGATGTGTTTACATTATCAGGAACATTGTTAAGCGCTGTATCCAAAGGTGGCTGAGATCCCACATAACTGTAATCAAACCTAATGCCTGGTGTTATTTTAAAATTCCTGGTTATAGCAATTTCATCTTCTCCATAAGCACTTAACAGGCCTACTTTAAAATCACTTCCGGGTACATTATTCGTTAACTGTTCGTAAGTATTTTTGATTGAGTCAGTTGCATATGCCGAACGTACACGTGCCGGTTTGTCGGCATTAAAATCAGCAACGCTGTTATATTGCCACCTGCCATTCCAGGAGTTTACAAAGCCGTAATTAAAATCGTAAAATTCATTGTGTGTACCGAATGTAAATTTATTATTGCCCTTATTAATAGTGACATTATCTGTAAGCTCTATTGTTTTTTGTGTTTGATCATAGATGGCAGCTTCCCTCCAGGTACCTAACCACACATTTGATGAGCCATTGGTGATATCAGCGTAAGGGCTAATAGTACTGCTTGGTGTAGTTCTGTAATCATGAACATGTACATAACTTACAATTAACTGGTTATTGGTGTTGGGGTTAATTTTAGTTTTTAACTCTGCTACCAAATTTACGTTATTGCTATATTGCGCAAAATCGGTTGATCCAAACTGAAAGATATACGGTGTACGTTCAAGATTATTACCCCAGCCTTTTGTATAAATAGCCCTTAATGTAAGCGTATTAGCAGCATTAATATTGTAATCTAACCTTCCAAAAAATTTATTACTTTTTGTAAATATTGTTGCCGCATTATAGCCACCTGCGTCAAAACCTGCAGCCTTAAATTTTGCAGCGATGCTCTCTGCCTGTGCAATAGTAATTGCAGCACCTGCATCTCCTGCATTGTAAAATGTCGGCTCCTGCCTGCGGGTTATTTCTGCATTGGCAATAAAAAATAATTTATTTTTTATTACAGCACCGCTTAAAGTTCCCCCATATTGATAGTCATAAAAGTTGGAACCAATTTTAGATTTAGAAGCATCCGGACTTTTTCCAATTAGTGTCTGATTTCTGCCAAATCCATACACAGAGCCATGCATTGTGTTGGCACCACTTTTGGTTACCGCATTTACGCTGCCACCTGTAAAATTTCCCAGCTTAACATCATACGGAGCCAATTGAACCTGTACTTCCTGAATAACATCAATACTGTAAGGATTGGTACGGGTGCCTGCTCCAGATGTTCCTGATTGTCCGCCACCGCTAACACCTCCAAATGAATTACTAAAGCCGATGGCATCATTATTAACAGCACCATCTAACGTAATATTGTTATACCTGAAATTTGTACCCGCAAATGAGTTGTTATTCGATTGTGGTGTTAACCTTGTAAAATCACTTAGGCTTCTGCCAAGTGTAGGCAAGGTACTCATCTGTGCCCTTCCCACGCTTACACCGTTTGTATTTCTTTTGGTTGATGTTACAGTAACCGCTTCCAGGTTTCCTGTATTCACTTTCATAACTATATTCAAGTCAGGATTATTTCCTAAATTAAGGTTAACATCATCTGCTTTCTCTTCTTTAAAACCTACAAAAGTGATAGATACTGTGTATGGGCCGCCGGGTTTTAAGTTGGTAATATTAAATATTCCATTCTTATTAGTTTGTGTTTTAGTTATTGCCCCGGTGGGAACATGCAATAACTGTATGGTTGCGCCAGGAATAAGGGCTCCTTTTTCATCCTTAATAACACCACTTAAAGATGAAACTGTTTCTTGTGCAAAGCTGCTTACTGATAGAAAAACAAGCAATACTGTTAACCATTTAGATAATCCTTTATACATAGTTCTCAATTTTATGCAAAGAGACCGCCTGTATATTACCTAAAAGTGAAGACAGTGTTATCGAAAGGTTACGCCTGTGTTAAGCGAATGTTACGGACAATTTTATCACACGGATTTCGTAACACTGATTACACGAATGAAGAAGGATTTATTACACGAATTTTAAGCACGAATTACACTAATGAGGAATTAATTTCTACTCTTTATTTAAAAAATTAATCAGGCCTTTTAAAAATGTTTCATCAATAACGGCATTACCGTTTTGCGAAAACCATTCATCTACTTTTGATTTTTCATTTTCGAAAACTGCTTTGATGGGTTTCTTTTTTAAATCAACAGGTAAAAAACTTTTCGCTTGAGTTGAATAAACAAAATACCGGGTGTCATCTAAAAATTCATCGTAATTATTACCCGAAGAAGTTAATCCGGTACTTACATAATTTGCTTTTACAAATTTGGTGGTGGTTCTTTTATATAATGCATATTTGGCTTTAGCCGCACTCAATAATTGGTAATAATCGGTCTTATCCAAAATAGTCATTTTTAAATAAGTGCCTGGTTCATTATCGGATAATAAACTAAAGCCACTAACAGTATTCATGTCCAGTTCAATAATGTTTACCTGATCCTGAGTAAATAATAATACTTTACCCATTTTATCATAATTATATAAATACAAATCGTTTTTTATCTGCTCTCCTTTTTCATTAAGCACCACACCAGGTAACCATTTCGCAAATAAATACTGTCTTCCTTTAGTGTCATCCTTTGGCATAAATACCGGCAAAGCACTGCCTGTATAAACCCTTCCTGAACCAGTGTTATTGGCAAACGTAGTCACTATTTTTGGTTCGCCCCCCGTGCCTCCATTGGGCTGTAGTTGAGAAAAAACAGTGGGCGCTGTACTTATATTTGAGGCCGCAGTATAATTCTGTAAAGTACTGCTAACAGTTTGCTGCTCCTGTACGCTGAGGTCTTTAGAATTATTTGTACTGGTATTACTAGCTTTTGCCGATACTGAAACTTCTTTAAGCGATTGCTGGTTTCTTTTTAAAATAACAATTACCTCCATTTTACTGCCCATATTAATTTCCATAGGCTCAAACCCAATACTGCCAACAATTAGTACACTATTTATTTTTGCATTGATTGAAAATAACCCAAGGCTATCGGCACTTATAAATGTATTTTGATCCTTTACATTTATTGAGGCGAAGGGAACTGCTTTACCGTTTTCATCTTTTACCATTCCCTTTATAAGCTGGCTTGGTGTGTTTTGTGCATCCACTTTACAATTCGCTATCAACAAAAAAACCAATAACAATAAAAGCTTATTCATCTTTATTTTTTGTTTAAAGTTAGCTTTAAAATAAGTAAGCCTATTCTTATTAATAAGAATAGGCTTACTTAACAATAAATGTATTTGTTATTTATAATAATCGTCTATTAGATATCTGTACTTCGATCCGTTAAAATATGTAGTATGAAACTTAAAATGACCAGTTACAGCATCTGCCAATAAAATTGTAGGGCCTTCTACAATTGTAACTCCTGCATCTGCCATTGTTTTCACATCGTCAGCATTTACTATTAATGAGTAATTACTAATAACCCCGGCTGTATTTGTAAAACTCAATTCATATCTTGGTGAAATATAGTAAGCGGTGGCTACTGAAATTGTGGTTGGATTGAGAGGAAGAAAAGTAGTTACATCACCTGTAAAACCGACATCAGTGCCAGTTCCATTTTGGCTATTCCACCTGTGAAAATCCCAGTTATAATTACCTGCAAGCGGGTTACCAATGGTATGATAATAATAAGTCGAAAAATTGCTGGCAATTATCTGCCCCTCCGCATCCTTAAGGGTAATTGGCAACATATAATTTTTAGTTGGATCAATTTTATCAGGATAAAAAATAACCGCAAGGGTATCTAAATACTTCCCAGCTTTTATTGTACCTGTTTTAACCGGCAAACTATAACTTGAATCCGGCATCGCCTCGTATTTTGTATCACTTGTTGCATTATAGCTAACCCTTTTTGCATCATCAACCCCAACGGTTATAGCTAAATCTTTTGACAAAGCACTTCTTCCGGCAACATTCACTATCATGTTAATTGTAATTGGATCAGTTACCCCTGCTGTAAGTATTGAAGCCTGGCCTACATATTCTAACCCACTATAAGTAAACTGAATTGTAGTGGGTGTGTTTGGCAAACCACCCTCGCTATTTATTGTAGTATCTTTAAGACAACTCGTCAAAAAGATTGATAACATAATTATTGCACTTAGTATTTTTTTCATAATTCTTTTTTTAGTTTTGTTATTTTAAGGCATCCAGAATATTTTGGAGTCTGTGGCAATTGTTCCCAATGCATTCACATTGGCTCCATTATAACTATACTCAGAGGTTGGATATAATAACCTGTAAGGTATATGTGTTGCAGTAGTACCAGGATATATAGATACAGGCAAATCTGCTGGAATATGTAATCTTCTCCAATCGTTCCATGATTCCAAAGGATCATAGGTATTTAAAGCGGCCCATTTTTGTGTAATAATTGTTTTAATCTTATCTGCTGAACTTGCAAAGTTAACAAGATTGCTCGACTGTGCTGTATATGCAGTAGCTTTTGCAGCATAATCTGATATGCCCAAGACCCTGAAAGATTCAGCCACAGCCGATTGATATACAGTAGCCGCACTTCCGGTTAAAAAACCACGTTGAATGGCTTCAGCCTGCAAAAATAAACTTTCGCTGGAAGATAATATTATAGCACCCTGTGTAGGTTTTTTAAGCGTACCAGAATCCTGGTCGGCTCCTAATTTATTACCCCCAATTGCAGATATTTTTGCATTTGTTTCGTTTCCGTCTGTACTTCCAAAAGCACGCCCTACAATAACTGGAGCATCTTTAAGAGGTGTATAAAACAGGTTTATCCTTGGGTCAGACAGGCTTTTATAAAAATTTACACCGTAACTATTTGCCCTGAAATAATCCCCATTACCATGCAATCCAAAGGTTGTTGTAAACCCGATATCAGACCATAAAGGGTTTTGCTGATTGTCTGCATTGTTAGTATAACCCGGGTTAATAGTGGCATCAGCATTTTCCCCAATAAAATCTGCAGTGGTTAACCCAGACAAATGTGATTGAATATAAGCAGGGCCATCTGAAGTTTGTGTAAGGTTCATCAAAAGCTTCAGTTTTGTTGTATTGGCAAAAACAATCCATTTTGATGTATTACCACCATACATAATATCGTAGGCCAATGGATTGTCTGCAGATGCAGGCGCATTATTCAAAATTACCACAGCAGTATCCAATTCCTTCACTAAACTCTGGTAAACAGCCTTAGGATCATCATAAGCAGGTGTATTATTAACACCAGCTTTTAAAGCATCTGTATACGGAATACTATTGTAAGTATCTACCAGTCTTTGAAAATGTACGGCTTTCATTATTCTTGCTATACCGGTATAAATAGCACCCTTTGTATTGGCATCTGCACCGTAACTGTTAATGATGGCCTGGTAATTAGCCAGATTAATATACGTATCATCCCAAATAGAAGAACCGAAATCGGTTGTAATATTATAGGTTAACAGCGATGAGCTTGGAATATATCCCCCACTAACCGTCCAATAACCCATGTAAATATTCAAAAAGTCATTTCCACCACCAGCGTTACCCGCTATTAAAAAACCGGATGTTTTTAAACCCGATGATAGTAAGAATTTAGGATCTACTGATGAGGGTACATTTGGGTTTGTGTTGGTTTCTGTTGTAATTTTTTTACAACCAACCGTTCCAATTACCAACATTACTGTTGCTATGGAAAGAACTGATTTTATTTTTTTAAACATAATACTATAATTTAGATAATATAACTTAATTAAAATGTTAAAGATAGTGTAGCACTGAAAATTCTTGTAGGAGGTGCCTGGCCTGTGCCTGTTCTTCCAACTGCATTTGAGGTATCTTCACTAAATTCAGGATCTGTCCATAAATTAGTTTTAGGACGTAACATTACCAGGTTTCTGCCTGAAATAATAAAAGAAGCTGCTTTTATTACTTTTGACGCAGTTAATAACCTATTGGGTAATTGAAAAGCTATAGCCACTTCCCTTAATTTCCATGCATCAGCGCTGGTAATATAGTTACCACCGACACTACGATAGAGGCCTGGCCAAAAGTTAAAATTACCATCATCTGTAATTGTATTTGTATTGGGCACGGAGTTTTTATTATCATCTAATGTTACAGAATTGGGGAAAACAAATGGCTGACGGTTGGTTGATGCGCTTCCCTTACTTATGCCCGTAAAATCCGTATAATTACCAATTGCATTAAATATTTTCGCACCGCCCCGGTAATCAATGGTAGCATTAAACGTAATAAACTTCCAGGTAAGGCTGGAATTAATACCCAAAATATATTTGGGAACCGCCTGACCAAAATAGGTTAAAGCAGAACCTCTGGTTGGGTTACCTGTAACAGCATCTACTATTACCCTTCCTTGAGCATCCCTTACCCAATCACGTGTTTGAATAGCCGGAAAAGGCTTGCCTACCAAGGCAAAAGCATTTCCATTGGCACCTCCTAGTGCAAGTTGTTGTACTCCACCACTTATGCTTTTCACTTCATTTTGATTATAGGTATAGTTGGCGTTTAGGTTCCAGGTAATATCCCTGTTTCTTACAACGGTAGATTTTAATTCAATTTCATACCCCTTGTTCTGAACATTTGATGCATTTAACAATGCAGAAAATGCGCCTGCAGAAGTGGCTGTATTAGCTTGTACAATACCATCCGTTAAATCTGACTGGTAGGCTGAAATACCCAGCGATATCCTATTATTAAACAGCCCCATTTCCAAACCAATTTCATTTTCTGTAACTGTTTCTGGCTTTAAATCAGGATTTGGTACCAATGTACTTTGATTGTAGCCACCCAGGCTTCCAAAAGGAAATCCAGAACCTACCGAAAAGGTTTTGTTAATTATATAAGCACCATCAGCAATATATGGAGACCCGCCACCCAATGCTGATATATTACCAGTAATTGAATGCGCTCCCCTTATCTTTAAAAAATTAAGCACTTTACTTCTTCCAGATGCAATAGAAGGTATTAATTCACTTACAACAAAAGCTGCATCCACGTCGTAGTAAGGTATATTCTTGTTTGCTTCCGATAACCTTGAATCAATATCTGTTCTGTACGAACCGTGTACTGTTGCCCAACTCTTGTATGTCAGGGCTGCTTCACCAAAATAACCAAGCTTATTGGCTTCCCTGAAATAGTTGCTATTTGTTCCGCCTAAATCGGGAGTACCGGAAATATTGTTGATATTAAAAACAGGCAGAATTAACGACGCGG
>JAYTTI010000020.1:0-34076 GCA_043745405.1 Ferruginibacter sp.
ACTTCATAACCTTCGTGATGTAACATTAATGCAGTAACTGTACTATCAATACCACCACTCATTGCAACCATTACTTTTCCCTTCTTACTCATTAGGCGAAATTAAAACAAAAGAATTACTATGTTAGAAATTCTGAAAACTTAACTTTTTATGTAAGGAAGAAGAGCATCTGCTAAAACCCTATCATTACTTAACCTTGGCACTTTATTTTGACCACCAAGTTTCCCTATGGATTTCATATAATCAATAAATCCATTTTTCCTGATGATATTGATGTGTAGTGTATCTAAAATATTTCCTGAAATTAAATCATCATAGTAAACATTTTTTTTTCTTAAATTATCATCTATTTTTTTACTAAATGATTGAATATCTAATGGTAGATTTTCAAATTCTATAAACCATTCATGATAACTTTTTTTATCATCTTGAGTAATATGAGGAGCAACTGTAAATTCAGTAACAGAAACATTTTCTTTTTCAGCTGCTTTTAATAAAGCATATTCAACTTCTTCTCCAATTACATGTTCGCCAAATGCCGAAATAAAATGTTTTATTCTTCCAGAAACAATAATTCTGTATGGGTTTATACTAACAAATTTTATAGTATCGCCAATATTATAAGCCCATAAACCAGCATTGCTGCTAATAATTAATGCATAATTTTCATGTAATTCAACATCTTTTAAAGTCAATCGGGTTGGGCATTCTGAGAATATTTCATTTGCAGGAATAAATTCATAAAAAATTCCACTATTCGTATTTAACAACATTCCTTTTTCGTTTTGTGCATCTTGAAATGCAAAAAAACCTTCACTTGCAGGAAACAACTCTATTGTGTCTATTTTTCTTCCAATACTTTCTAAAAGTTTTGTTTTATATGGTTCAAAACTTACACCACCGTAAACCATCACACTAAAATTTGGAAATAATTCTCCAATTTTCTTTCCAGAAATTTCTTGTAATTTGTCAAAATACATTTGTACCCAAGGTGGAATTCCACTGATAAGAGTCATGTTTTGCTGAATAGTCTCTTTAACAACCTTTTCTAATTTTTCTTCCCAATCTTCTAAACAATTGGTTTCGAAACTAGGTAGTTGATTGGCTCTTAAATATTTTGGCACATGATGATTAACGATACCACTTAATCTTCCTGTTGGAATATTTGCAACTCGTTCAAGTTCTGGAGATCCACTTAAAAAAATCATTTTACCATTAGCAAAATGATAGTTCTCGGTATCTACCATGTAACATAATAAAGCATTTCTTGCAGTGTTGATGTGGTTTGAAATGGATTCTTTTGTTATAGGAATATACTTAACACCACTTGTTGTACCACTAGTTTTGGCAAAATATAGTGGTTTTCCTGGCCAAAGTATATTCATTTTGCCTTCTTTGATCTGCTCAATAAATGGTTTAAATGCCTCATAATCTCTTATAGGAACATTTTTAATAAAGTCATTATGAGATTTTATTTCAACAAAATGATGTGCTTTTCCAAAAACTGTTTTTGATGCTTTTTGAATAATTGTGTTGAATATAATGTTCTGATCTTCAACAGCATTTGCTTTACTTTTTTGTATCTTTTTATCGATGTAGTTGGCAAACGGTTTAGCGAAAAAAGATTTAAAATCCATATTGTAAAGCTAAGATTTCAACAATACATTACCCAAATTTTATCTGAAAACAATAATGTAATAAAAACTTCAAAGAAATATCCAGACTTTATTTTAAAAACATTTTATTGTTTGGAGCTATAACCTTACTTTTGCCGTCCAAAAAATTTTTGAGTTATGTTAGCTGTAGTAAAGATTGCTGGACAGCAATTTAAAGTTAAAGCAGGAGATAGTTTATATGTTCCTCATTTAACAGGTAATGATGGTGATAAAGTAGAATTTAATGATGTATTGTTTACGGAAAATGACGGCACTATTTCGGTTTCTAATATCAATGCTTCTGTAAAAGCAGAAATTACTAAAGCACTTGTACAAGGTGATAAAGTGATTGCTTTTAAAATGAAAAGAAGAAAAGGATTTAGAAAAAAACATGGACATCGTACACACTATACACAAATTAAAATTGATAGTATAGCTTAATACTTTTTATAAAAAGTATTGCTATTTGATAAATTATTTTATCAACTTTAAAAAAAATAAAATTTTATAAAATTATAATTATAAAAAGATGGCACACAAAAAAGGTGAAGGTTCAGTAAAGAATGGTAGAGATAGTAACAGCAAAAGATTAGGTGTAAAAATTTTTGGAGGACAGCCTGCAATAGCTGGTAACATTATCATTCGTCAAAGAGGAACTGTTTATCATCCTGGAAAAAATGTTGGTGTTGGAAAAGATTTTACTCTTTTTGCATTAACAGATGGTGTTGTAAATTTCAAAAAAAGCACTAATCAAAAAACCACAGTTTCAATAATTACAGCAGAAGCATAAAAATATTTTTTTGTAGTTTCAAAAATGTTTCTATTTTAGTGGAATATTTACTAACCATTAAATTTTAAAACATGGCAAAAGCTGCAAAAAAAGCTGCTCCTAAAAAAGCTGCTCCTGCAAAAAAAGCTGCTCCTGCAAAGAAAGCTGCTCCTGCAAAGAAAGCTGCTCCAAAAAAGAAGTAAGCTTTGCTTTTTTTAAAGCGAAACTAATACGAAAGTCCTGGCAAGTTGCCGGGACTTTTTATTAATACAACCATCAAATAATTTTTTGCAATACAGTAACCTTAAAATTATTTGATTGTTTATCCGGCTTCTGAAAAAACAGAAATAGTTATAAAAAATCGTTTTACATTTGGGTATGGATAATTACCAGATAGCAGACTCCTTCTCACTCTTAGCCAAATTGACAGATGTGCATGGCGAAAATAGCTTCAAAGCAAAATCATATTCGATTGCAGCTTTTACAATAGAAAAATTGCCAGCGCAATTAAGCGAAACCCCACAGGAAAAAATATTTTCAATCAAGGGCATTGGAGAATCTACCGGAAAAAAAATTATTGAATTATTGCAAACCGGAAACTTAAAAGCTCTGGAAGAAATGATTGAAAAAACACCGCCGGGTGTAATGGAATTATTAAACATAAAAGGTATCGGCCCTAAAAAAATTGCTACTATCTGGAAGGAGATGGAAATTGAAAGTGTTGGTGAGTTGTTGTATGCCTGTAAAGAAAATCGCTTAAAATTATACAAGGGCTTTGGAGAAAAGACACAACAAAATGTTATTGAAACAATTGAATTTTATTTGAAAACGAAAGGCAGTTTTCTATTTTCGCAGATAAATATGATGGCAGAAGCCACAAAAAGTTTCTTTGAAAAAATATTTTTAACAAAAAAAATTGCGTTTTCCGGTGCCTATAAAAGACAGTTAGAAATTATTAATGAACTGCAATTGGTAATTGATGATACCACAGAAAATATTGAAAACAAATTATTAAGTGTGCCGGATTTTGAACTGATAGAAAAAAACCAGCACGATCTTTTATACAGGGCTTCAGTTGGTTTAAAAATACGTTTGTATGCTTGTGATAATACCCCATTTATAAAGAAAGTATTTTTTAAAAATTGCAGTGACGAATTTGGAGATTTGTTTGCACAAAAATATCCTTCAATTGACTACTCAAATTGCGAAAATGAAGAGTCAGTTTTTGCTGCAGCAAAATTAAATTACATACCTGCCTGTCAGCGTGAAATAGCTTCAATTATTGAAGTAGCAAAAGAAGGTCCGTTACCGGAATTACTACAAGTTTCGGATATAAAAGGAATCATTCATAGCCATAGTAACTGGAGTGATGGCAGTTATACTATTGAAGAAATGGCGAAGGCAGCAATAAACAAAGGTTTTGAATACCTTGTCATCAGCGATCATAGTAAAAGTGCTTTTTATGCAAACGGACTGGATGAAAACCGCGTTAAAGAACAACATATCTATATTGATGAACTGAATAAGCAATTAGCGCCTTTTAGGATATTTAAAAGTATTGAAAGTGATATTTTAAATGATGGTAACCTTGATTACAGCAACGCTATTTTATCAACTTTCGACCTTGTAATAGCATCTGTACATTCCAATTTAAAAATGAGTGAAGAAAAAGCGATGATGCGCCTGATAAACGCTATTGAAAATCCATATACCACTATTTTGGGCCACATGACAGGCCGTTTGTTGTTAAGCCGAAAGGGCTATCCGGTCGACCATAAAAAAATTATTGATGCCTGTGCATCTAATAATGTGGTGATAGAGCTTAATGCCCACCCCAGCCGCCTTGATATAGACTGGCGGCATATTGCGTATGCCCTTGAAAAAAATGTATTGGTCTCAATTGATCCCGATGCACACTCTCTTGATGGTTTTGATGATATACTATACGGTGTGCTGGTAGCCCAAAAAGCAATGGTTACTAAAACAAACAATTTAAGCAGTTTTGGATTGAAGGAGCTGGAAGCATTTTTATTAAAGAAGAAAGCCGCTATTATCAATTTTTAATTTTTAATTTTTAATTTCTTCAACCCTGTTTACCACCGGAAGTTTTACATAAAATGTTGATCCTTCGCCTTCTGTAGTTTCAAACCATATATCGCCTTTGCTTTGTTCTATTATTCCTTTACACATTGCAAGCCCCAAACCAGTACCTGATGTTTTTGTTGTAAAATTGGGTGTAAATATTTTTGACTGCATATTCTCGGGAATACCGTTGCCATTGTCTTTAATAGTTATCAATATTGATTGCTGTTGCAATACTTCATTTATTTTTATATGTACCTTTCTGCTATCGGGCACAGCTTGTGAGGCATTCTGGATGAGGTTTGTAAACAAACGGTTGATATGCGTTTTATCAGCATTTATTAAAACAGCTTCATTCACTGGAGTAAAATCCATTACCACATCGTCTTCCAATGAATGTAAATGAATCGTCATTTTTAATGTTTCATTCAAATCAAAAACTTCATTTCGGGGGTTACCAATGTTGGCAAATTGCGAAAACTGTCCTGCTATTTGGCTGAGGTGGTCAATTTGTTCTACCAATGTAGCTGCTACACTTTTGGTAAGTTCATTTAAATTACCTGTATTACTATTAATTGCTTTTTGCAGGTATTGCAAACTCAGCTTCATAGGTGTAAGCGGGTTTTTTATTTCATGCGCCACCTGCCTGGCCATCTCCCTCCACGCACCTTCCCTCTCGCTTTTGGCCAATGCAGCAGCGCTGCCATCCAGCTTAGCCACCATTTTATTGTATTCTTTTACCAAATCGCCTATCTCATCATTTCTTTTCCATTTGATAGCTTCATTTTCTTTACCAAGATTTACCTCCTTCATTTTATTACTTATAAAAGAAAACGAACGGGTGATTCGGTTTGTAATAAAAAAAGCAACCACACCTGCAATTAAAAAAATGAAGGCATTAAGGTTAATGATGGCCACCAAAAAATTGGAAACTTCCTGACGCAGTTTTGATTGTGAAGTAAAATAGGGTATATTAAGATACACGTACTCCTTTCTATCCTTATTAAATACAGGTACATAATTACTAAGATAATTTAAACTGCCGATAGCCTCTTCCTTAAAAAATTGTATCTCTTTTAACTGCTTAAGATGATAATATGCAATTGGGTTCATCTTATTACTTACAATACCTTTATTGTAAGGCAAGGGTAGTGAGGAAATTTTCAGGTTGCCTTCCAAATCGTACACATTTACATCTACGGCATATACTTCCGAAATCCTGGTAATGATTTGTTCAAGCCCTGCACGATAAAAATCATCATACATTTTTAACTCGTTTTCATACACAACAATGTCGCTTAACGAGTTACTGATTTCAGTTTGCATTACACGGATGGTACGGCTCAATTTTTCCCGGTTATTATTATTATACCGGTTAATAAAAAATAAAATGGTGGCTATACCTACTACAAAAAAAGATAACAGGCTTATAAAAAGGATGGTAGAATGTACCTGGTTGCGTATACTCATTTGCCAGTGTGTACGCATTTTGCTCCAGCGCAAACGTGACCTTACAATGGCATTAAAAAACCAAAAAATACCTGTAACAAATAAGAAGGCACAAAAAAGATAAGAAAACAAAGTAATGGATTCAATAAAGAAATTATCTTCCTTAGCCATTATAACTACTTTATCGGCTCCCGCCCTGTACCAAAGTTCGAAATAGCCATTTTTTCTGAATGTTTCAAAATCGGTTTTAGGTACCTGTTCAGGCGTTAACTGCGATGGAAAAGCATAATCGTTATGATTGTATATCAGATTTAATTTATTATAGATGGCATAGGAATATACAGGTGAATTTTCGATTGAATTATCATAGCCTCTTAAAAACAATTCCGGGTAAAGTGCATCTGTTTTATATTTTTTTGGGGTAGCTAAAATAAAAACATACCCTAAAAGTCTTTCAGTAGAGTCTTTAATATCTTTTTTACAGATGTACGTAAAGCGGTCATAAGCTTCATCATAGTAAAATAAGTCAGGGAAGGTTGTTGGCCTGCCCTGAATTTTTAAAATGGTGTTCAGGGTATTATAATTGGCTGAATCCTGGTTGTAGAGAGGTTTCTCCCCGTCATCGAAAGTAAAAATACGGGTATCAAATTTATTTAAATAACCGCTGAAATTTGCATTTAGCAAACTATCTTTTAGCTGCCTGTTTGTTGATTCAGATCTGAATCTGTTAAAAAGCGGTGCCAGGGCCTCACTCCTAAAGTCTGTTAAAACAGTATTCATTAAACGCTCGCTTGCAGGGTCTACTTTTATAGAAAGTGTTTTTACATAATATTTCCTGTTTTCAACTTCTTTCCGGTCATTTTCCAAAATGATAATTAAGGTAATAGATAATGAAAAAAAGAAAAGCCAAAAAATTAATCTTGATGAAATAATCTGAGAAGCCAGCAAAAAAAGTTCTTTGTTATTCAGCAGTAACAGGTAAACCAATAACCAAATTAAAAGACAAAGTTCAAAAAAAATATCAGGCTGGTTAATACGAAAAGTTAACACTGCCAGGCCTATCATGGTTACATACAATAGCATTAGCAGGATATTTTTTGGCAAAAGGGGTTGCAGTATATAAATTATTACCTGGGTCAAAAAGAAGTATCCGATTGCTACACAACCCAATACAACAAAGCCAACAACAGTGTAAATATCCAGTGTAAAAAAATTAATGACATCAAAAGAAATTTTTGAATCTGATACCATGCTTAAAATAATATGCCCGCCTACCAGTGTGCATACCAACAGGGTAATTATACCTGCTATAATTGCTGCCAGTTTAAAAAAAATTTTTTGTATAGATACTTTAATATTTTTTTCCTGTATATAATGCCGCACAAAAAGAATTACCCACAAAAACAATACGGCGTTTATCAGCAGATCTCCCAACGAACGTAATACAGCATTACTGCCATATATATTTGGATTAAACAATTCAAATTGTCTTAAATTTAATGGTATAGGCAAATAGTAGCTGGCTGTCCTTAGCAGCAATATAAAAACAATTAAAAATAACACGCCGCCATAAAAATTTTTATGTACAACATAGGTTGCCATTATATGCACCAGCAGAAATATTACCATTACTGCCAATATCCTTAATACAGATGCCAATACAGTATTTTGAGGAATAGTAATAACTGCATTTTGCTCTAATGAAAAAAGAAATATACCTTCTTTTGACCGGATAGAATTTTGATTAGGCTTATTGGAAATAGCATAGTTATTTTCAAGGCCATTGACCATGGCAAAGGAATTTTTCAGGTATTCATTGGTAATGGCATAATCCCATTTTACAGGTATTAAAGCAAGGGCAGTCAGCCCATTTATTTCATTTTTGCGCCAAACATAATATCCATTTGCTAATTGAATAAAGCCGGACTTACCAACCATATCAAAAATGTGCAACGTCGGATCTGTTACCTGTGTATTCCAAAACAGCAGATCATAGAAACCATTTTTATTTTCTGAACAAATAAAAAAGAAATATTTTTTTTCCGATAATTGCTGAAGCAAAATTTCGTTGTAGTTTTTGCCGGCAATTTTGGTGATTAAAGAAGTGTCCCTGGCAATTACATCAAAATCATTTTCCTGGTCGGTTATATAACTGCTTATCTTTTTTTGAAATACTTCGGGTGAAGAACTGCCTGACCAATAGTTGTCAATAATAAAAGATATGGTAATAAGCCATGCAGCAGTTATCAATAGATAACCATTTTTTAGTAAACGTTGTTTAAAAGATTTTTCGTTTTGCAAATAATTTCAATTTACTGCAATTGCAGTTTGTAAACTAATTAAGATGATTGCTTTTTTATCGCATTCCAGATGACATCCATCTCTTCCAAACTCATATTCTGCAGCGGCTTGCCCGTTTTAAAAGCCTGTTCTTCCATTTTGGTAAACCTGTTTATAAATTTTTTATTTGTCCGTTCCAGTGCGTTCTCGGCATCTAACTGCAAAAACCTTGCAAAGTTTATTAAAGAGAAAAAAACATCGCCCAGCTCGTCTTCCATATGCTCCCTGTTACCCGAAGCAATGGCTTCAAATAGTTCTTTCTTTTCTTCTTCAACCTTTTCCCATACCTGTTCTTTATTTTCCCATTCAAACCCCACCTGTTTGGCTTTTTCCTGTAAACGCATTGCCTTTACTGTTGCAGGCAGGCCTTTAGGCACTCCACCTAACACAGATTTTTTGCCTTCTTTTAATTTTAATTTTTCCCAATTACTTTTCACCTCTTCTTCATCTTTAACAGTAACATCGCCATAAATATGCGGATGCCTGAAAATAAGTTTTTCGCAAACACCGTTAATTACTTCATCCAGTGTAAACTGGTTTTGTTCAGCGCCAATTTTAGCATAAAAAACAATATGTAGTAAAATATCTCCCAACTCCTCTTTTATCCCTTTCCAGTTTTGATCGGTAATAGCATCTGTAAGCTCATAGGTTTCTTCAATGGTGAGTTGCCGAAGTGTTTGTATGGTTTGTTTTTTATCCCAGGGACATTGCTCCCTTAACTCATCCATAATTTTTACAAAACGATCAAAAGCTGAATTATTGTGCATAGTATTATTGCTGTTATGCTGAAAAAAGCAGGCAAATTACCAGCCATAAGGCTGGTACAAAACCTTTTTAAAATTTAAAACTGGATATCCCCGCATGATTAATCAATCACAATTTTATTAAAAATACTCAAAAAATGGATGCCCGAATACTTAGTGAAAAATAACTGGATTAATAAAGAAAATTATTAGCTTACTTTTATGCCTGAAAATTCAATAAATAATGAAAAAAATAGGGATAGTTTTTGTGCTATTGATAACAATAAAGCCTTTTATTAAGGCACAATATTATTACAAAGACCTGATAAGTAATAAACAGGCGCAAACTGAAAACACAACACTTAGCCAGCAAAAAATAAGATCTATTAAGGTACACAGTTTCGAAGGCGACCAAACACCCAGCAAAGGTTTTTTTTGTGAAAAAAAAATCAGTAAAAATTACCGCCACATTGATACTTACACACGGTCATACACAACAGGCAAATCATTATTAACTACTAACTATAACGATAACGGTCAATTGCTGCAGTCAACTGACAGCTCTGAAATTACGGTGGCTACCTCTTTTTATGAATACAATGTGCAGGGCGATATTACCAGTATTATTTCTACTTCCCACTCTACAGATGATGATTTTAAAACCTTATTAAAAGAAGAACATCAGTACAGGTATAATAATCAAAGACAACCTGTACAAATGTTGCGTATAAAAAATGGAAAAGATTCTGCATTAATAGATTTTATAATTGATGAGCATGGAAATGTAACTGATGAAATAGAGGCTGGAAATAATGGCCGGCATTACTATTACTATTACGACACAAAAAACAGGCTTACTGATATTGTTAAATTAAATGTTGTTTTTGGCAAGCTGCTGCCTGACCTTACATTTGAATATAACAACCAAAACCAGGTAACCCAAATGATAACTGTAGAAGAAGGTGTAAACAGGAATTATTATACCTGGAAATATTTTTATAGCGAAGGCCTTAGGATTATCGAAAAATGCTATTCAAAAGAAAATGTTTTATTAGGCTATTTTGAATATGAATATGATTAAACAAACTTCCCAGGTTTTTCAATCAATACTGTTTAGCCAATTGTAAGAAAATTATAATTATTACCATAGCCAATTATATTTGTGTATAGCAAAAATTCCTCTTTAGGATGTGTGGTGGTAAGTACAAAAGTTTGCATGCCTGCGTTTAGTGCACTCTCTACACCTTTTGGTGCATCTTCAAATACAATACAATCTTTAGGTTCAACCCTCAGTTCCATTGCACACTTTAAAAAAGTATCAGGATGTGGCTTACTGATGGTTACATCATCAGCACTTACCACTACCGGAAAATAATGCCGGAGCTGAAGATTATCCAATACAAAATCAATATTAAATGGTATTGCTGCAGACCCGATTGCCATAGCAATACCGGCCGATTTTGCCTTATCCAAAAACTCCTTTAAACCTTCTATTAACGCCAGTTTGGGCAGGTAACTTTGCTGGTAGCGCCGTTCTTTTTCTATTGATAATTCATTTATTTGCTCCTGCGTAAAATGATTATCGCCAAATATCCGTCTTAATACTTCATCATTTTTACCATACATCTGTACCTTAACTTCATCCCATGTAAGCCCTGCTTTAAGGTCGTCATTTAAAATATTTTTCCAGGCCACCACATGATAATGCATGTCATCAATTACAGTACCGTTCAAATCAAATAAAAATGCTTTTGCCTTTACTGTCATCATTAAAAATTTATTACCGGATTTTTGTTCTGATTTATTATTACTGCAAATAAAATGCAAAGTTCGAAAAGTTTGTCATTTCAACTTTGCGGACTTTTAAACTGTACCTGCGATACACTTATTTATTAACCGATAATTTATACACAGTAATGGTATGATATTGTTTACCTGGTTGTAAAATGGTTGTAGGAAATAAAGGTTTGTTAGGTGAATCAGGAAAATGCTGTGTTTCCAAACAGAGGGCTGCGTTTTTATTAATAGGTTTACCATCACGTGCTTTAAATGTGCCGTCCAAAAAATTACCTGTATAAAATTGAAGCCCGGGTTCCATTGTATACACCTCCAGTGACCTGCCTGAAATACTATCTGATAATATGGCTATTTGCTGTAATGAAGTATCTGTTTTGCTTAATACCCAGTTATGATCATAACCGCCTGGCACGTTACTAATATCACGGCCAATTTTTTTGGCTGTAGTAAAATCAAATGGTGTTCCTTTTACCGGCTTAATTTCTCCTGTAGGTATTAGAGTAGTGTCAACCGGTGTATAGTTGTCCGCTTTAATCATCAACGTATGATCAAGTATGGTATTCGCCGGATCGCCGGTAAGATTGAAATAACTATGGTTGGTAAGGTTTACCGCTGTTGCTTTATCTGTAGTTGCATTATACTCAATTTTTAATTCATCATCATTGGTTAATGTATAACGCACATTAACTTTCAAATTACCAGGATACCCTTCTTCTCCATCTTTACTTGTATAACTTAACAATAAAGTTGCAGTAGTGTCATTGTCAATAGCAGCATCCCATACTACTTTGTCAAATCCTTTATTGCCGCCATGTAAATGATTTTGACCATTATTAGTTACCAGTGTGTACTCTGTTGTATCAATTTTAAATTTACCTTTTGCAATACGGTTTCCATAACGGCCAACCAATGCGCCAAAATAAGGAGGTTTGGCAAGATATCCACTCAAACTGTCAAAGCCTAATACAATATTGGATGTTTCATTATTTTTATCCGGCGCTATCCATGATGTAACAATGCCGCCATAGGTAGAAATTTTTACCTGTACACCTTTTGCATTGGTAAGCGTATATAAAAAAACTTCTTTGCCGTCTGTACTGCCCCAGTTTGTTTTTGTAATGCCTTGTCTACTTTCCATTGTATCGCTGCTTTTTTTATTGTTACACGATGTAATAAATATTGTAACTGCTAACGCAAAACTAAATCCCGAAATGTATTTCATGTTTTTATTTTTTAATTATAGCTTCTCTTGATATTTATTTTATTCTATCCCCAATTTTTTCTGAATAGCTTCCAACGATTGCCCCTTTGTTTCTGGTAAAAATTTCCAAACAAATACAAGGTGCAGCACCATCATTACACTGTAAAACGTAAATGAATAAAATCCTCCCCTTGGACTTCCTTCAACAATTATGGGAAAGGTCCACGAAATAATAGCAGCCATTATCCAATGCGTAAAACTTCCCAGCGACCCACCTTGCGAGCGGACTGAGTTCGGAAAAATTTCTGAAATAAACACCCATATTACGGCCCCTTGTGAAAATCCAAAAAAAGCAATAAACCCAATAAGGTAAATAATCACATTGCTATCAGGTACACTGCTGCTAAAAGCCATCGCAGTAAGTGCCAGGAAAAATATCATACCTACTGAACCTATCAATAGCAAAGTCTTTCTGCCGAATTTATCAATCATAGTCATGGCCAGTAAAGTGAAAACTAAATTGGCCGCACCAATATATACGGGCTGCAGGTACGCATGCGCCTTATCGAAACCAGCCATTTCAAAAATGCGTGGCGCATAATAAATAATGGCATTAATGCCTGATAGCTGGTTGAACATAGCCAGAATAACGGCATAGGCAATTGGCTTACGGAATTTTTTTTGAAATAATTTTTCAGCATGGTGCGTAACCGAATTGCGGATATCTTCGATTGCTTTTTGTGGGTTTACTACACCAATGCGCTGCATAATAGGAATAGCTTCTGCATCCCTGTCATTCAAAATCAGCCAACGCGGACTTTCAGGAATGGTACGTACCAGCAATGCAAACAATCCTGCAGGTATCACCATAATACCCAACATCCAACGCCATGCGTCATCGCCAATGCCTGCAAATAAAAAGTTAGTGATATAAGCCACAAAAATCCCCAATACAATATTAACCTGGAAAGAACCTGCCAAACGCCCCCGGAGATGTGCCGGAGAAATTTCAGAAATATACATGGGCCCTACAACAGATGAAGTACCTACTGCAATACCCCCAATAAAACGAAACGTAATAAATAATATCCAGGCAGATGTAGAAGCACAGCCAATGGCAGAAAATAAATAAAGAATGGCAATAGCAATCAACACTTTTTTACGGCCATATTTTTTTGCAGGAACCCCTGCAATAATAGAACCAAGTACGGTACCAATTAAACTGGACGCAACCGTAAATCCCTGCCAAAATGAACTAAGGTTCCATAATCGTTGAATAGTTTTTTCGGCACCGGAAATAACCGCGGTTTCAAAGCCAAATAAAAATCCGCCAAGGGCGGCAATCAATGCAATACGAACGGGATATGAAAGCATGCTAATCGTTTTAGGATATAAATATATTGTTTTGTAATCAATTTCGCTAAAACCATTTAAGCCTACTGAAGGCGTCAAAAATTAATAAAGCGATTACAGTTTTTAAAGTCTTGCTATAACAGCTTTAATTAATTATTTTTTATTTTACTGTTAACACTACTACCGAAGTTGCAGGTAATGTAATGGTGATTATATTTTTATCCAATGCAAAGTCCTTAAAAATGGCTGGCTTTATTTTTTCAGGATTGGTAAAAGAATTATAGTCCTGCAATTTTTTTGATGTAAGAATCCTTCCTGTTGCACCGCTTAATTTTTCTGTGCCGATATTGAGGGTTATTTTCTGTGCATGTGTTGGGTCGATATTTACCAATGAAATATGAATGGTTCCTGTACTGTCCTTTGATGCAGAAGAGGAAATAGCAGGTAGTTTTTGCCCTTCTAAAATATAATCGTTACCCGTAATGGTCAATGGAAGCAGGGTTGCGTTTTGATGCACTTTATACATTTCCATCACATGATAGGTTGGTGTTAAAATCATTTTTTCTTTATTGGTAAGAATTACTGCCTGCAACACATTAACACATTGTGCCAGATTTGCCACACGTACCCTGTTGGCATGGTTATTAAAAATATTGAGTGTCACGCCTGCTATCATCGCATCTCTTATTGTATTTTGCTGGTATAAAAACCCAGGGTTGGTACCGTTTTCCACATCATACCATCCGCCCCATTCATCTACTACCAATGCAATTTTTTGCTGGGGATCATATTTATCCATGATGGCTGCATGCTTTATTACCAGCTCTTCCATCAGTAATGCCTGCTTCATAATACCAAAATATTGTTCTTCTGAAAATTCAACTGCTGATCCTTTTTTGTTCCAGTCAAGTACAGAATAATGATGCATGGCAACGCCTCCCAGCATATTCAACGGAATATTTTTCATCAGTGTTTCTGTCCAGTTATAATCAGCATCACTTGCGGCGGAGGCTATGCGCAGTAAGCCACCAGTATTTTCCCAGTCAGCAATAAACGTTACATATTTACGGTATTCATCTGCATAATATTCTGGTTTCATATTACCACCACAACCCCATGCTTCATTACCTATACCCCATAGTTTTACTTTCCATGGTTCGGCCCTGCCATTTTGTTTCCGCAAATCACTCATTGGGCTTTTGCCTTTAAAGTTGGTGTACTGCACCCAATCGGCCAGCTCCTGTACGGTACCGCTTCCTACATTGCCGGAGAGGTATGGTTCAGCTCCTAATAATTCGCACATGTTTAAAAAATCGTGGGTACCAAAACTATTGTCCTCAGTAACGCCACCCCACCATTTATTTACCATTGCCGGCCTTTTATCTTTTGGGCCAATGCCATCTTTCCAGTGATAGGTATCGGCAAAACAACCACCGGGCCAACGCAGGTTTGGTATCTGTAGTTTTTTTAGCGCCGCAATAATATCATTGCGTACACCATTTGTATTGGGTATCGATGAAGTGTCACCCACATAAAAACCTCCATAAATACAATGGCCAAGATGCTCTGCAAAATGGCCATAAATATTTTTATTGATGGTGTACTTTGCATCGGCAGTATTAACTGTTATGGTGTTTTGCTGGGCAAATACAAAACCTGTTGACAATAAAAACAGCAATAGTGATGAAATTTTTTTTATCATAATTTTAATTTTATACAAAAAACATGGTTTATAAACGTACCGACTGGGGCACAAAATTTAAAAACAATTTAAAACCTGCCTTATATTTTTTGGCATCTGCCTTATAATAAAATGCACCCTTTCGGGAATTCAGTTTGTCTTTGTCTTTTAATTTTACCAACAACCCGGTTGATAAAAGTTTACGTGTAAAGTTGCCTTTATCAAAATCAATATTGTAAACACAGGTATATAAATTCTGCAATTGGGGTATCGTAAATTTTGCAGGCAGCAATTCAAATAATAAAGGATGAAGTGCTGCATTATACCGTAATTTTTCTTTAGCCAGTTCTACAATTGCAGTATGATCAAAAATTAATTCGGGTAATTGATTGATAGGGAACCATGCTGGATGATACGCTTCGTTTATCTGTTGTTTATATTTTTGGATATCTATTAAGGCAAAATATGCAATAGAAACAGTTCTTTCAACACTATCACGATCGGGTTTTGTAAAAACGTGTAATTGCTCCATATATACACCATCAAGGCCGGTAAGGTCTTTCAGAACTCTTACTGCTGCATCTTCTGCACTTTCTACTTCACCTACAAATCCCCCTACAAGGCTCCATTTACCTTTAAATGGTTCAAAGCCTCTTTGTATAACCAACAGCTTCAGTTCCTGTCCATCATATCCAAAAATGATACAATCAACAGCAAATAAAAATCGCTTTTGCTGAGAATAACGCAACATAAAAATTAAGATTTAGTGTAATTTTTTATTAAAAGAGGCTAATAAAATTTACCAAAACTTAACGTACAGCGCGACCAGAACCAGCAATATTGTAACAATCATTGCAACAATTGATGGCTTTAATTTAAACATTGATTTATCCAGTTCAAAAGCTTTAGGATTAATTTTTGGTCCTGCAAGGCTTATACCAATCATTACCAGCATGGTAAAAACAAATGCCCATCCCATATTTATTAAGAAAGGAATTTGCCAAACTAATTCGCCTTTATCATTGAGTGTTTGAAAAGCTGTATAAAGAATAGTTTCATGCCCAAGTACAGGCACAGCAAAGTTTTTAAAGAAAATAGACAATGTTAAACCAGTAATAAGACCTGCGACCGCTGCTGCACCAGTTGTTCTTTTCCAAAACATACCAAGAATAAACATCGCAAATACTCCAGGACTAATAAAACCAGTATACTCCTGAATAAAAGTAAATCCGCCTTTTGCATTAATGCCCAATAAATCTTTCCATTCAAACATCACCGCCACCATAATTGCCGCTAAGGCTGCCATCCTGCCAATCCAAACCATATTTTTTTCAGAGGATTCCCCACTCGATTCAACAGTTTTCTTTTTAAAATATTTTAAATAAATATCCAGGGTAAAAATGGTACCAATGCTATTTAGCTTGCCTGCTAGTGATGCAACAATTGCTGCAGTTAAAGCTGCTACAGCAAGGCCTTTTAAACCTGAAGGAAGGAAACCCAATATTGCAGAATAGGCATCATCCATTCCTCTTAAACCTTCCAGGTGACCGTTTTTATGCAATACATAAGCAGCAATACCAGGCAACATTACAATAATGGGCATCATTAGTTTTAAAAGTGCCGCAAATAGAATTCCTTTACGTGCAGTTTGCAAATCTGCACCCAATGCCCTTTGTGTTATATATTGGTTACAACCCCAATAATTTAAATTCACTATCCACTGTCCTGCAAAATACATGGCTATACCAGGCAGTATCAAATATTTATTAACGTCTTCCTGAGATGTAGCAGCAGTTGGCTTTTGTAATATCATATGAAAGTGGTCCGGTGCCTGTGCCATTAAAGTTTTAAAACCTGCAATTGCATCCGTTCCCAAACCAAATTTTTCGCTTACCACAGTCAATGCCATGTAAACTGTTGCAAAACCTCCAATAATTAAAACGGCAACCTGTATAACATCGGTATAACCAATCACCTTCATACCACCCAAAGTAATGATGAGTGCAAATACAGCTAGTGCAATCATTACTGTATGCAAATACTCGGGCCCTATTAAACCGCTGATAGCAATAGCCCCTAAGTATAAAATTGAAGTAAGATTTACAAATACATACAACAACAGCCAGAAAATTGCCATTATTAGAGATACAGTTTCGTTATACCTTGTTTTTAAAAACTGAGGCATTGTGTATATCTTATTTTTAAGGTATATAGGAATAAACCAAACAGCAATAATGACTAAAGCTAATGCAGCTATCCATTCATAAGCTGCTACTGACACACCTACAAAAAAACCATTGCCGCTCATACCAATAAATTGTTCTGCAGAAATATTGGAAGCAATAAGCGAGGCACCAATTGCCCACCAGGTTAAAGAACCCTCCGCTAGAAAATAATCATGTGATGCACTAACTGTTGCTTTCTTCTTCTTATTATAAACCCAGTAACCGTAACCGGAAACCAGTATGAAATAAATAACAAAAATCAGCATGTCTAGAAATGATAAACTGTTCATAAGCAATTGTTCGTTTTATAATTGGTAAGTAAATTTTATTTATTCATTTGGTAATATACTTCGTTCCAGCGTAATTCATTTTTAAATTGGTATAAATCTGTATTTTTTCCAATCAATACATGTTCAATGGAAGCCATCTCTGCAAAATCTTCCATGTGTGTGGCGGTTAAATTCTGACTATAACCTGTATGATGTGCACCTCCTGCAAGTATCCATGCGGCACAACCTGTCTTCATATCAGGATATGGTTTCCACAAAACCCTTGCTACAGGAAGCTTTGGCAGTGCATGCAACGGAGCTACTGCTTCTACTTCGTTTACCAGTAAACGAAAACGGTTACCCATATCAATCATTGATGCATTTAAAGCATGCCCCGGTGCCGAATTAAAAACAAGTCTTACAGGATCTGCTTTACCACCAATGCCCAACGGATGTACTTCACAAGTCGGTTTTCCTTTGGCGATAGAAGGACATATTTCCAGCATGTGTGAACCTAGTACCATCGGATTTTCAGGATCAAAATGATAGGTGTAATCTTCCATAAAAGAATTGCCGCCGGGTAAACCACTGCCCATTACTTTCATGGCCCGTACGAGGGCTGCTGTTTTCCAATCGCCCTCACCGGCAAAGCCATAACCGCTTGCCATCAATCTTTGCGCAGCAATGCCAGGCAATTGTGCCATGCCGTGCAGGTCTTCGAATGTATCGGTAAAACCTTTATAATTTCCAGCTTCCAAAAATGTGCGAAGCCCGATTTCAATTTTAGCAGCATCTCTTAAAGAACCATGTTTCTCTCCTCCATTTTTTAAAGAAGGAACCAATGTATATTGTTCTTCATATTCTTTAATTAATGCATCAATAGCAGCATCACTTGTTTGGTCAATCACTTCAACCAGGTCGCCAATACCATGCGTATTTACTGCATAGCCAAATTTATATTCTGCCTCAACTTTATCGCCATCTGTAACCGCCACATACCGCATGTTATCACCAAAACGAACAAACTTTGCACCCTGCCAATCGTTCCATCCTGCCGCGGCACGTGCCCAGCCATTTAATTGCTCCAACACGGCTATATCCTGCCAATGGCCCACAATAATTTTTCTGTTCATCCGCATACGGCTTACCATAAAACCAAATTCCCTGTCGCCATGGGCGCTTTGGTTAAGGTTCATAAAATCCATATCAATCTCGCTCCATGGAATATCCCTGTTGAACTGCGTGTGTAAATGACATAAGGGTTTTTGTAAAATTTTCAATCCGCCGATCCACATTTTTGCTGGTGAAAAAGTATGCATCCATGCAATGATACCGATACAGTTTTTTGACGTATTTGCTTCAATGCAGATACTGTAAATTTCTTCTGTAGTTTTTACTGTTGGTTTAAAAACTATTGAAACGGGTATTTGTGCAGCATCATTTAACGAGCGTGCTATTGTTTGCGAATGTGCGGCCACCTGTTGCAAGGTTTGCTCGCCATAAAGGTGCTGGCTGCCGGTTACAAACCATACCTCTAATTTTTTTAATTCTATCATATTTTTTGCCGGTAAGGCGTTGAGACGTTAGGGAATATATATTTTTTTTGCTGGTAAGGCGTTAAAATGTTAAGAAATTATAATTTATTTTTTTGCAGTTTTGACATTTAGTCGTTTTAAAATATAAACAAAAAAAGCGTCTAAACGCCTTAACGGCTAATCACATCAAACATAAAAAACGTCTTGCCAGCTCACCGGCTAATCACTTTGACAGCAACTCTATATCCTTTACCTGTGTTGGAAACCATACCTCCATTTCTCCTTTGCCCCTGTTGGCCCAGCTGTAATAGGGTATTGCACTAAATGATTGCTTTACTGTTGCTATGCTTTCGCTATTATTTATTATAACTGCTGGCACTGCGGCTTTAATCATTGTTACACCATTTAATAAACCCGGCATAAACTCAGTGCTGAATTTTGTATTGGCGGGTATTATTATGTTGCCGGTTTTACGATTATTATCGGGCCACTCTGCACAATATATCAACGGCCCACGTTGCAAAGCAATTTTACCAATATCATCTTTTATGTTTCTATTGGCCACTACCATTCTTACTTCCATTGGCAGGCTTACTTCTACTTTATCATTCTTTTTCCACAACCTGTTAATGGATGCATAACCATTTTGTATTGTGTACTCAAAAGCAACACCATTTACTTTTATTACCAGTTTTGCATCCGATTTATTTTGAAACGCATAAAGGCTGGATGGCATGGCTTCATTTTGTGCCCAGCCCGGAATACGTACCAATAAATTAAACGCTGTTTTTTTTGCCGGATTGATAGTGAAAGAAAGCGCCCCATCCCATGGATAATTATTTTGCTGAATAATTTGCAAGGCTGTTTTATTAATAGTGAGTGCGGCCGTGCCTGCAATAAAAAGATTCACATAAATGTTATCATCTTTTTGTGCATACATGTAACCAGGAATAGATGGAATAAGCCTGGAAAGATTTGTGGGGCAGCACGAACATTCAAACCAGCCAGAACGTGTTCCTTCCATATCACCATGCTGAAAAGCATTTTTCACTTCCATTGCATTGGTATAAAAAAATGATTTCCCATCCAAACCAATACCAGAGATAAGACCATTGTATAAAATTTTTTCCAGCAGGTCAATATATTTTGAATTGCCATGCAGTAAAAACATGCGTTGGTTCCAATAAACATTTGCAATAGCTGCACAGGTTTCATTGTAGGCAGTTGCATTGGGTAATTCATAATTAGCTCCATAACGTTCGCCATCACCGATGGCTCCCACACCACCCTGCACATATATTTTTTTGCTCACTACATTATTCCATATTTTATCAATGGCCTGCAATAAGGAATCATCACCGGTTAAGGCCGCTACATCTGCCACAGCTGAATATAAATATCCTGCCCTCACTGCATGCCCTTCTGCTTCGGTTTGCATTACCACCGGCTCCCTGTCCTGCCAGTAGGTACCATTCTTCCAGGAGTCGTCACTGGTTTTATCATAGCCCTGGTACCTTCCTCTTGCTTCAATAAAAAATTTAGCCGTTGATAAATATTCCTGCTTACCGGTTATGCGGTATAATTTAACCAACCCCATTTCAACAATCTCATGACCAGGAGCCACTGATTTTTTTCCAAGGCCAAAAACAGCGCAGACCAGGTCAGCATTTTTTAATGCAATATTTAAAAGGGTTCTTTTTTTAGTAGCCTGAAAATGAGCGGCCGCAGCTTCATACAAATGCCCTGCGTTATACAACTCATGACTCAACTCTCTTTCTTTTTCCCAACGCTCTTTACCCAGCCAGGGGCCTACGTTTAGGGGATCAATTGTACGGGCTGTATACAGGTAGCCATCTGGCTCCTGTGCCTTTGCAATAATATCAATAAGGGAATCAATATAGGCTTCCAGTTTAGCATCCGGGTGAACAGCAAGCGAAAAAGAAGCACCCTCCAGTGTTTTATAAATATCCGTATCATCAAAAGGATACCTGGTGCAAAATTTTCCTTTTTTTTGTGCGGCCATTACAAAATTAGATATGCGGCCGGTAGCCTGGCAGCGTTCAAATGAAGCAGGGATGGTAACAGTTCTGTTAATCTCTATCCTTGGTAACCAAAAATTATCTGACAGCATTACCTGCGTAAAAGGCAGGGCCTGAATTGAATAATCTTTTTGCTGACCGTAAAGAAAAGTGGATGAGCAAATTATTGCCAATAAAATAATTCTTTTCATATATTTTGCATTTATAAAAATTGAGCAATCGTTTATTTTATTTTTTCAAGCCTCATCCCTCATTCCCTTCTCCTGAAGAGAAGGGACGGTACTTCATTTCTTTAATAGACATTTTATCTTCCATTTCAACTTTATTTTTCCTTTCATCTATAACATAACCAGCATACACTTAAAAATTTTGAACTCTTGGCTTGTTCCTCCCCCCGGGGAGGTCAGGAGGGGCCGCTATTGCCCATAATAACTATCCGGGCCATGTTTGCGCTCAAAATGTTTTTTTATTAATGCCTCTTTTAACCTTGGTGCATTGGCATTTACCTGTTCTGTCAGTAAAGCCATCTTTGCAATAGATTCTAAAACGGCACTATTGTACACTGCTTTTTCTGCAGTTTTGCCCCAGGTAAATGGCGCATGGTTTCCTACCAGTATCATTTCCATTTCTTCGTAAGTAAGGCCTCTTTCCTTTAGCTCATTTATAATCTGAAAACCGGTTTCATATTCGTAATTGCCTTTTATCATTTCATCATTCATGGGTGGCGCACACGGGATATCAGTTGTGGTATGATCAGCATGCGTGGTGCCAAAAATGGGAATGCTCCGCAGGCTTTGTGCCCATGCCGTTGCATAAACCGAATGCGTATGTGCAATACCACCAATATTTTGCCAATGCCTGTACAATACAGCATGCGTCAAGGTATCAGACGAGGGCCGAAGGTCACCCTCTACTGTTTTACCATCAAAATCAACAATTACCATTTTTTTGGGCGACAGGTCTTCATAAGCAACACCACTGGGCTTAATGGCAAACACTGCCAATGACCTGTCTGCTGCGCTTACATTACCAAACGTAAATAATACCAACCCTAATTTGGGCAATTGCATATTGGCTTCATAAGCCGATTCCTGTATTGCCTGGTATTTACTCATCCTGTTTATTTATTGCATTTATGTAAATGGTCAATGGTGACAAAATGAAAAGTAGTCAAATTCATTGATCAATTTTTTACTTTCAAAATTTATTCACTATTTAATTCTGGCATTCCTCATCAATTATCAATTATTCAATTATCAATTTGTCTCAACAAACTTTCCAAATTCCAAATACCTTTCATAGCGCTTTTTGTAAACATCCACTTTGGTTTTATCAGGAAAATAGGTTGCATCAAAACCCTGTCCCATCGCTTCCATCGCATCTTCTACTTTATTATAAATGCCCGCAACGGTAGCCGCAAACATGGCAGCACCTAAAGCACAGGTCTGCTCCGACCGGTGAATACGGATTGGCATGTCCATTACATCTGCCATCATTTGCATGATAAAAGGCGATTTTTTTGCAACGCCACCAATACCAATTAATCCTTTTACCGGTACGCCCTGCTCATTAAAACGGTCTACAATTGATTTGGCCCCAAAGCAGGTTGCTTCTGCAATGGTCCTGAAAATTCTTGGCGCATCTGTTCCTAAATTCAACCCGGCAATAGCGCCTTTCAGCAATTGATTAGCATCAGGCGTACGGCGGCCGTTCAGCCAATCCAACGCCAGTTCATTGCTCTCAAGCAATGGTACCAGGTTTGCCTGGGCACTTAATTGGGCAATGATATTATTGGTAGTTTCTTCAATTAATTTTGCAGCGGTATTGCTGTCAATAATTGCAGACTTTGGTAACAATTCGTGTAGAGGCCATGCCAGTATATTTTTAAACCAGGCATAGGCATCTCCAAAAGCAGACTGGCCTGCTTCCATCCCCATCATTCCCGGAATAACCGAACCCGGCACCTGGCCACAAATGCCATTAACCAGTTTTCCCTGTACTTCGTTCATTGGGGCTACCAGCATATCGCAGGTAGATGTGCCCATTACCTTACTTAAGTGATATGGTTCTATCTGCCCGCCTACTGCACCCATGTGGGCATCAAATGCGCCTACACCAATTACCACATTTGTTGAAAGCCCTAATGTATTGGCCCATTCTGCAGAAAGATGACCGGCAGGTTCCGCCGCAGTATATGTTTTTGTAAATAATTTTTTGGTGAACCCCTTTAACAAAGGATCAAGCGACGCAAAAAAATCATCAGGTGGTAAGCCATTAAAATCATCGCTCCATAAGGATTTGTGGCCTGCACTGCATACGCCACGTTTCATTTGCTGCACATCTTTGCCGCCCGACAATAAAAAGGGAATCCAGTCGCAATGCTCCACCCATGAGCAGGTGGCATTGCTAACTTCAACGTCTGCACGAAGAATGTGTAATAGTTTTGCCCAGAACCATTCAGAAGAATAAATACCACCAACATATTGCAGGTAATTGATGTCAAATTTCTTGGCATGCTCATTTATTTCCCCTGCTTCCTTTGTACCGGTATGGTCTTTCCACAAAACAAACATGGCATTAGGGTTTTGTTCAAAAGCGGGCAGCATTGCCAAAGGCGTACCTATCGCATCCACTGCTACGGGCGTTGAACCTGTTGTGTCTACCGAAATGGCTTTTATACTGGCTGCAATAGAAGTACCCACCTGTTGGAGGCAATTTTTAATGGTGTACTCTAAACCTTCTGTATAATCAAGCGGGTGTTGACGAAATTGATTTTGTAAAGCGTCGCAATACAAACCTTTTTTCCAGCGGGGATAATAAAAAACAGCTTCGGCAATTTCATTTCCGTTGGCGGCATTTACTATGATGGAACGTACAGAATCTGTACCGTAGTCAACTCCAATTACATATTGATTATTCATGACTGGCAGGCAATAGTTAATCAAATATATTATTATTTGTAAAAATGACAATTATTTTTTTAAATTATATATTTCCTTCTTTATGGTAACCGGTTTAGCATACAATTAAAATTACGCAGGATCTAAATAATAGCCATTGCATCATAAATACAATGGTGTTAACTAAAATACAACTATACTTGTGTTGATAATCAAATTTAGCTATCTATTAAATATTAGCTTACCAAAAATACATCGACCAAAAAAAAATATTATTATGAAGCAAATTGAACTGGAACTGTTTAAATTGATTGGCATAGCCCTGAAAAAAAAGACCACCAATGAAAATGGTCAAGCTGGAATTGATTGCGGAAATCTGTGGCAAAAGTTTGAAAAAGGAGATTATACAAATAAAATTCCTGGTAAATTAAGTGACGAAATATTCGCAGTGTACCATCAATATGAGGGAGACCACACAAACCCTTATGCGTATTTTATAGGTTGTAAAGTAAGCCTTGAAACTAAAGTACCCGGCGGGATGGATAGTATAATGATACCGGCAGGAATATATCAGCAAATTACTACTAGAGGAAAAATACCCGATTGCATTATTAATGTTTGGCAAAAAATATGGAACGCTGATATTAGCAGGGCTTACCAGGCAGATTTTGAAGTTTATGATGCCCGCAGTAAAGACTGGAATAATGCAGAAGTAGATGTTTTTCTTTCATTGAAAAATTAATGCGGCATATTTCAATAGTAAAAATATTTTTACCTCTTTTTATCATTAATATGATATGGCAATACTCGTAGATTTTTTGGTAGTAGTTCCTTATAATTTTATATCATTTTGCCGGTACTTTAATAACTTTTCCTTTATCAGAAACAACCAGATAAGAATTTTCCTTCTTTTTTCTGTCAACAAGTTTTTTTATTGCAAGTTTACCCCCTTCCAGGATCTTGTTTTTGATTTCAGTTGTTTTCATCTTGAATGTTTTTAAGGATAATTAACCATTTATCCTGATTATAAATTATTGTCCCTGAATTTTCTTTTCCTTCTGCAATTAGTTCTTGTCCGGTTTTTGAGTTATCTATAAATAACCAGTATCAACAATATCCTTATACAAAAGAAAAAAAATTTTCAGGCCGTTGGAATATCTGCGAACAATGGTTTCAGTGGGAATATTATATCCACCTTCCAGAACTCTTTGCTTAACCCGCTCAATCGCTAATTCCTTACTGTCTAACCACAAAAATATCAAACAGATTTGATATCCAACCTCCCTTGCTGCATTACAAAGAGATACAAAACTTCTGGAAGCCAGTGTTGTTTCAAAAGCAAAATCCAGGTTTTGAGAAACGAGTTCGTTAATTCGCCTTAGCATTATTTTCCCTGCTTCAATTGATACTTTTTCGGGTTGAAACGGGGATAACCCTTTTGCTATTTCGTCGGCATTTACGAATTCTTTTACATTTAAAAGTTCAGGCAGTATAGTGAAAGATGCTGTTGTCTTACCGGCTCCGTTCATCCAGCGATAATGAATAATGTCGGCAATTTTTTCCTGCAAGATAAGAAATTAGAAATAAGAGAGTTTGGTGAAGTTTGTCACTTTAAGGAAGTCTTGAATTATATGTTGCCAGCAGTAACGACTTGAACAATGCAGAAGTAGATGTTTTTCTTTTCGTTAAAAATTAATCCGGAAATATAATTGTATAGGAAATTTCCTGATTACCGTTTATGACTGGTGAATTTTATTTTTTTAAAATTATCCATTGAATCCTTTAACTTTATTGCTCACACCCAATAACGATTATGATACAACCAGCCACAACTTCACAAAGATTATATTCTCTTGATGCGCTCCGCGGCTTCGACATGTTTTGGATAATTGGCGGCGAAGAAATTGTTCATGCGATGTACAAGGCAACCGGCAACTCCTTATGGGGAGGCGTTGCTGAAGAACTGACACATCCTGCATGGAACGGTTTTCATTTTTACGACTTGATATTTCCCTTGTTTCTTTTTATAGCTGGTGTTGCTACACCCTATTCTGTTGGCCGGGAAATTGAAAAGGGAAAGGATAAAAACAAACTGCTGTTACGCATTATTAAAAGGGGTTTGCTGCTTGTGTTGTGCGGCTTAATTTACAATAACGGTTTGCAGATAAAGCCGCTTGCTGAAATAAGGTTTGGCAGTGTGCTGGGGCGTATTGGGCTTGCATATATGTTTGCCAATATTATTTATTTATACACCAAACAACGTGGGCAAATTATTTGGCTTTGCTCTTTATTGATTGGTTATTGGCTGTTACTAAAATTTACATCAGCACCGGGCTTTTTGCCAGGCGACCTTACCATGGAAGGCAATTTTGCTTCTTACATAGACCGTACCATTATGCCCGGCAAACTATATCTTGGCATCCACGACCCTGAGGGATTAACTTCTACCATCCCTGCAATTGGTACGGCATTATTAGGAATTTTAACCGGGAATTTTTTGAAGAACAGCCCCATTAGCCAGCAAAAAAAAGTTATCTATTTATTTATCACAGGTATCGTATTCGTTATACTGGCGCATGTATGGAACCTGGATTTCCCTATCAACAAAAATTTATGGACAAGTTCATTCGTACTGAATGTTGGCGGGTATAGCATGATACTGCTATCCGTATTTTACTATATTATTGATGTATTGGGATATAAAAAATGGGCATTCTATTTTAAGATAATCGGCATGAACTCTATTTTAATTTATATGAGTGGTGCTTTTATTAATTGGGAATATATGACCATGGGATTTTTTAAATGGCTGGGGCAATTGCTTGGCGACCCGTTTAATGCTGTAGCATTGGCCATTTGTTATGTTATGCTGAAATGGGCATTTTTATATTTCATGTATAAGAAAAATGTTTTTTTACGGGTGTAAGTATTTCTCTATTTGAATAATTACTTTACGGCCTCATCAATATTCTTCCGCATAGCTTTTAATTATATTTAGCTGAAGCTCACATCAGTACTCACAAAAAAGCAAACTTTTTAAGCCATCTCAAAATAAAACACAAATTCTGTGACAATTTAAACCTCCCTGCGAATAATATAATTATTACAACATAAATATATAAAAACAGCAAGGTGACAGACGCAAAATTACAGGAAGAACTATTCATTGATTTTCTTGAAAACAATAAAGGATTAATTGTAAAAGTTGCCGGCATTTACTGTTATGATCACGATGAAAGAAGGGATTTAATACAGGACATCATTTTACAGCTTTGGAGGGCCTTTCCAAAGTTTGACTCGGCTTATGCCATTTCTACCTGGACCTACAGGATTGCACTAAATGTTTCCATCTGTTACCTAAGAAAAAATACTACCAGGAAGAAGGCTATAGCAGCATATCAGCATCAAATTGATTTTGTACAATGGGATAACCATTTTATTGATGAAAGATTAAGGCAATTATACCAATTCATTAATTTTTTACAACCCATTGAAAAGGCCATTATACTACTTCATTTTGATGCTGTTAAGAACAGAGAAATAGCAGAAATATTGGGGCTTAACCCAACCAATGTATCAACCAAATTACAACGTATAAAAGAAAAACTCAGTACACATTTAACAACCTTAAAAAAATAATACAATGGAATACGAGGAACTGATTACCATATGGAACAGCTCAAATGCTGAATTGAATACCAACATTCAAATAAACCGCAAACTGATAAAAGAAATTGGTTTTAAAAAAATAAAATCCCATTTAACCGAAATTAAATGGACCGCATTTTTTGAATTATTTATAGGCTTTTTCTGGACACGTTTTTTAGTTGGTTTTCTTATTGATAATTTATGGGATTTAAAATTTTGCCTTACGGCTATCCTGCTGCTGATTTTTGCAATGTATAGTATGGTATTGAACTGTTACAAACTGAAACTATACTTTTCAGTAGATACAAGGTTTTCTGTGGTGGAAACTCAGAAAAAAATAGAGCGCTTAAAAAACATACAATTATTCGATATAAAATTGCTGTATATTATTATCCCATTATTTTCTGCTCCCTTTGTGATTATTATTGCGAAAGCTTTTTTCCAGATTGATTTATTTGCTTTGGGTATTCTTGGTAAATCTTTACTATACTATACTTTTGGCGCTTTCATCATAGCAATCATCGTTGTATTTTTTCTACAAAAATTTCCAGGCAAAAGTCTCCAGGAATCGATTGCTTTTTTAAATGAATTAAAAGAAGCTGAAAAGTAAAAATAAAAGGTTCTTCGATAACCTTAGTAGAATATAATTTTTATAGTAGCCGATAAAGGTTATTTAACTTATAGGTTGCTTAACGTTAGTTGTTTTATATTTGATTGGTTGAACAATGGCGGTTGCGGATATATTATGAAATTATAACACTATGTGGTGGCAATACTTATTTGTTTTTTTGGGAGCATTACTGGTGGATATTACACCCATACCTCTGCCGCCTGCTTTTATCGTAATGATGTTTTTCCAGATATTGTACGGCCTGTCCATCTGGCCCGTGATCTTTATTGGAGTGGCAGGCTCCATCATTGGCAGGTATATCCTTACCTTATACATTCCCAATGTATCTAACAGAATATTCAACCAATCTAAAAATGATGACATCCGGTTTCTGGGTGATAAGCTTAAAAATAATTTCTGGAAAAGCCAGCTCTTTATTTTGCTGTACACACTGATGCCATTGCCTTCTACACCTTTATTTATTGCAGGTGGCATTGCAAGGATAAAGCCATTGCAAATGATTCCCGCTTTTTTTGCCGGAAAATTCATCAGTGACAGCATTGCAGTTTTTATGGGCAAATACGCTACAGAAAATACAGGGGGCCTTTTAAGCGGGGTCTTTACCTGGCAATCGGTTGTAGGTTTGCTCACGGGGCTTGCCCTATTGTTTGCTGTAGTATTTATCGACTGGCGCTCGCTGTTGGTAGAAAAAAAATTCCGCCTTGGGTTTCATATATGGAAATAACTGGTAATAAGATAAAAGGCTTTTCTTTTATATATTAAATTATTTTTGTACAACTATACTTGCCCCCTATTAAAATATTTCAACACTAACTAATTAATATGACAATTGCCAGCTTACCTAAGGACGAAGAATTACGCCTGCTTAGTCTGAAATCTTTTGATGTTTTGGGCACTGAGGCTGAGTCAGACTTTAATGATCTTGCGGAATTAACTTCGCAATTTTTTAATTGCCCCGTAGCGCTGGTAACCCTTATAGACAGCACACAGCAATGGTTTAAAGGAAAAACCGGCACAGTCCACAAAAGCAATCAGCGTGATTTAAGCTTTTGCTCTCATACTATTTTGAAAGATGAAGTAATGGTTGTTGAAGACGCCGCAAAAGACGATCGATTTTGGGATAACCCTGCTGTAACCGAATTGAATGTCAGGTTTTATGCCGGTACACCCATTGTTTCTCCTGCTGGCTATAATGTAGGAACCATTTGTATGTTTGACACTGTGGCTAAAACATTTTCCGAAACGCAAAAAAAAGCGTTGCAACTATTGGCAAAACAGGCAGCCAAACTGCTGGAGCTCCGCAAAAAGAATTTACTAATACGGGAGCATGCAGAAGAGATTATTACGCAAAAAACCAACCTCCTGAATAGTGTAATTAAAATGCATGAAGATGACGAAAAGTTAATTGCTTACAATTTACACGAAAACCTTGCACAGGAAATTGCATCGAGCCTGCTGTATTTAAAAAATGCTGAAAATGACGATACCCAAAGAGCAGCTTCGCTAACTACGGCAAAAAAACAACTGGAAGTTGCTTTATTAAATATTAAAAAACTATCATACTCTATTGTTCCTACAACAGCTAATTTTTTACCTGTGCAGGACCTGGTAGCTGAATACATAAAAAAAATAGCGCCCACTTTTTCTTTTGCTATTACTGTTACTTTTGAAGAAAAAAATGAGCTGGCAAATATCGACCTGGTACAGGTTGCTATGCGCATTATTGAAGAGTGGTTTAAGGAGCTTGCACAAAATAGTACTATAACAAAGATTGCTGTATTGTTGAAAATAACGGATTGGTTTGAAATAAGTATAGAAGATAATACTCTGGACCTGGATATTACAGCAAGAGATAAATATGTGCAGGCATCTCTTTTATATGAAAGGGTATTGGGCCATGGTGGTGAAGTTGCGTTATTGAATGACACAAATGGAAAAAATTTTTTGAAAGTGACTTTGCCACTTATGACAGATACTGGCTCGTTTTCTATAAAACACGATTGAGGCGGCAACCATGTTACCGCTGAAGCAATCTGCCTGGCAGCGTGATGATGGCTTTTAGCAAACCAAATACGCCATCCACCGCTATACCCACTAATCTGAATGGAAGCGTAAGTAACCAAAAAATTGGATACAGTACCAAAGCCAAAATGGCCAGCGGCCAACAGAGCATAAATAGAATTATCCAGGCAATGAGTGTAAACATGGAGTAAAGATAATTACTGTTGAAACTCGACCCCTGTTCAATTACATGAGTGGTGAAAAGGGACCTTGCGGGGGCTACAATTTACTTTTTTCGGAACGGTCCACTTATCAAATACCATAAAGATTGATACTTGTCATCTTTTGAGTCCTCTAAACCAAACTGCAATTTTTCAGGACTAATTTTTTGATAAGTACCAAAAAGTCTGTCCCAAAAACTAAACATTGCACCATAATTTGAATCAGTAAAAGATTGTGGATATGAATGATGAATTCTGTGAAAACTTGCAGTAGCAAATACATATCCAAAAATATTTTCAAACCAATTAGGAAATTTCAGGTTAGCATGTTGTATAAAAAGAAGCGGCACATAAATTAAAAAATAAACGATTATTGTATTAACACCGTAGCCAAAAATTAATGCAGTTGACATTTCAGTGAGTGTTATGCCAATGTTGTCAAATGGATGGAATCTGTAAGCCGTCGTTGAGTCCATCTCACCATCACTATGATGTATTTTATGAAATCTCCAAATCAGGTTTAATCTGTGAGACAATCTGTGATAAAAATAATCACCACAATCTAAAAATAGAATTCCAATAACAACTTTAAATGTTGGGCTTATGAAGAATTGGTTAAGCAGGCCCAATTTCTCAATGTCAAGGTAGTTATACCAAGCGCCTGCTAAATAGTTTACTGGAATTGTGATGATTATATAAAATAATAAAAGTCCAATATTTCTTCCGGTATGAAGAGAGCGATTTTTTTGAAGCTTAAAATATGGCCAAAATGTTTCAAGAATAAAAAAGAAAGTAAGTAACGCAAAAATTTGCAAATTACTTTCAACCTCTTCAAATAGAAAGTCCATAGTGTATATTTTACTCAAATAAATTCACTGCTTCATCTTTTGATCCAGTATTTCATAGCTCCAAAGTAAAAGGAAGAAGTCATACGCTACAATAAAATCTTCTTTTTTTCGCCAATCAGTTTTGCCCGTAAACTATTTTATTTACTTATTTTTAGCAATATGAAATTGATATTTTATTTGCCCTGGGTCAGAAGAATTTGTCTTATTACATTATTATAGAATTAGGTAGAACTTACTAAAAACAAATATAGGGTTTTGTAATTACTTAATGCCCGGGGGCACCTTTTCGCCTCATACTCCTTAATTCATTTAGGAACTCGTGCGAAACCCTGCCAATTAAGTTTTCACATCTTTAATCAAACTATCTCTCCGCATTTTGTACTGCAATATTTGGGAAACGAAAATATCTGGCGGTCCAATACAAACAATAGGCATGGTAAAAACAACACATCGCCAATAAAACTGCTTTATCCATTAAGTTAGAAAAAATAAGTAATACTGCAACTGTTAATGGGATTCTGATCATTTCAGAAATAAATACCCATTTTCTGGCATCTAAAATACCACCCCAATTAATTATTAAATGCCACAACAAAATACTACCCACTATTCTTTCAGGTACGGTCCAGGGAGAATTTTGGCCAATAATAAGCAGCATCAGGGCTGCTCCAAAAGCGCAGCTCAAAATTAAATACAATTTGGAATGTGCGTAAGGTATTGTGGTATAATGCTGGGGATTCTCAAGGGTCATTTCAGGTTGTTTTGGTTTAGGAGGTAAATCAGCAGGTCTCCAACCCAAAGGCATAAACCACACACGGATTTTATCCCACCAGTTTTTTGTTGCTACTGCATCTTTCCACAGCAGCCTGTAATAATGAAAATTTATTGCAATAGGGTTTGATGTATTAGGATGGTTATACATGCCATAAACCACTTTGTCTGTTTCTTCTGCATAGCTTCCAAACATCCTGTCCCAGACAATTAGAAACTCACCATAGTTTTTATCCAGGTATTTATAATTTGCCCCATGATGCACCCGATGGTGGGAAGGTGTTGTAAAAATAAATTCTATCCAATTCCAAAATTTTCCAATGAGTTCTGAATGGTGCAAAAATGCAGTAAACAGGTGAATGGCCACCATAATATAAAGCAGGTGCGGTTCAAATCCGATTAAGGTTAACGGCCAAAAAAATAAAAATGAAAACAGGCGTTGCGTAACACTTGCCCGGGTGGCTACAAAAAAATTCATTTCCTGTGCACTGTGATGCGGCGAATGTGCCGCCCACATAATATTAATACTGTGGCCCCAGCGATGCACCCAATAAAAAATAAAATCAATTCCCAATAAAGGCAATAGCAGGTTATACCATGTGATTGGAATATGGTTGATTAACCGATAATTTTCCCATAGGTAGCCATAAGAATAATACATGCCTACTGCAACCAATACATTGATGGTTTGATTTCCCTTTGCAGTGCCAAAATTTGCAATGGCTTCTGAAAAAGTAATGTATTTTTTTTGTAGTAAAAGCACAAGCCAATTTCAAGTAAAATAAACAATATAGCCAATGGTTTAAGCCACGCATATATTGGTAGCGGAAAATAGAGATTTCATATAGCAATGGTTTAAAAGTTGAAAATTGCTAAAGTGTGAATGTCAAATTAATAAATCTTTTTTTAGATTCAAAGCGGTGTTTTTTGAGGAACCTCCGGCCATGGTTCGTTGCGCATGAACCATGGTGGATCATTGTCAAATAATGGCTCCAGTAGAAATGACGTTGGAATAGGTTCGCTAATTTTTTTTAAAAATTGAGAAATATTTCAAAATAATTGTGATGGTCAAACACTACACATCATCGCAATGAGGCAGATTGCCTTAACAAAATTATCAGCAGACCTGGCAACATGCAACTCAGGAAAGGCTGACCACCTGCAGCTAATATTCATATTTAATTTCTGCAATTTATTTATATCCTTTCTTATAGGTTTAGTTTATTCACATATATATTTGTACATTAGGTCAAGATTATAAAGCTCAGAAAATGGTAGACAGGCTGATACATGAGAGTGCAAAATCCAAAATTTATTACCACCACAATGATAGTGGTGAGTTTCATACTGTCATCAAAGAACTCAACTATGAGTTTCCGTCACCCAAGGATATTGACCAGTTTTATAATGAGTATGACATATTAAGCAAGGTTCAACTGAATGGCTCCCGAAATGTAATTGAGAAGCAAAGAGAAAAGAACCACCACTTGCTATACCTGGAATGGGTAGAAGGCATCAATTTAAAGGATGCATTTATAGAAGCACCTCCGGGCCTACAAGAATTTTTAAAAATTGCTATAGGTCTTTGTAATGCCATTACAGAAATCCATTCTCAAAAAATAATACATAAGGATATTAGTCCCGGTAATGTTTTGGTGAATAGAGCCAATAATAAAGTTACGTTGATTGATTTTGGCATATCATCTACTTTTGATTTAAAGCAACAATACATAGCCAACCCGGATATAATGGAAGGCACCCTTGCCTACAACTCTCCCGAACAAACCGGGCGAATGAACCGGATAGTTGATTACCGAACCGATCACTACTGTCCAACTATGAATCGAACAAAATCAACTGTTTCAGAGGGTCTGTTATTTTATTAGATGATTCAATCCTTGTGAAGGCTTGATTTAAC
>JAYTTI010000021.1:0-2607 GCA_043745405.1 Ferruginibacter sp.
CAGCGGTAATAAAGTTATAAAATTCAATGCTGCATTGATATAAAAAATTTCTATTTGCTATACACCTGCTTATAAAGAATAAATTTCGCCTGCGCTGTCGCCACTTCGCCAACGATTTCGTGTCTGCAGGCAACTATGTACCTGTTAGACCACCCAATTAAGCTTGTTGATTAATTTTAAAAAATGAATTTAATCATGTTCAATTTTAAAAACTGCTATCTCTGTATTCAATTTGTTGAAGCTTATTAATTCATAGATTTTATGGCATTTACTGTAATCGAGAAATACATTTTTATGAACAGCTGTTATATAGATAATATAGAAATCATTTTTTTGAAAACTTTGATAATGGATGATATTTTTTAACACATCCTTTGTAGTTTTTTCCCCAAAGGGATTGAACATAAAAATAACGTTGGTGCAAGTAGGGATTGTATATTTTTAAGCGTCTGCATGGTAAATGCTGAAAGGCACTTTATTACCCTTATCCTGCATTTGTTTGCAGTTAAAAATTGCCTGTTGCACAGATCTTTCGTCTAACTCTATCCCAATAACACTTTTAAATTTTAGTTGCATTGCCAGATTTATGACTTTACCATCGCCACAACCAATATCAAGTAAACATATTTCGGAAAAATCCAAATCAATATGGTTAAATGCCCTTTTTATGGCAAAGTAACTGGATGACTGATTTATTTTGCAATCATTGTTTGTCGATTGCTCATTTGCAGTGAGGTGGCTTGTATTATTTCCAGGATAATGAAGTCCTAATCCATTAAATTTATATCGGTAATAGTAATCTGTTATTTTGTATTTACAGAAATAGTATAGACCCAACCGCCTTATTTCTGCTGCAATTTTTTTGAATTTAGATGCCAGCATTTTTTTGGGTTTTGTTAGTGCAATAGTTCGGTAATTTTACGCCGCCTAATAAAAAGTTTTTGCTTACCAAAAGAAGTGTCAAAATTATAATTTATAACTCAAGGTAATGAATAAGCCTGCAATAGCAGCATTTAAAACTAAGATGAAGTCCTCTACATCAACCTTTAGAATATCAGCAAGCATTTTAAGGGTAAGCATATGGCTATACCTTTTACCGTTCTCTATTTCAGACAATGAACTTTTATACAATCGACTGCACGAAACATTCTTTCACTTACCATATCAAGTTTTTCCAGAATTGATGTTATTTATTTAAAATGCTTACTTAATAAAAACAACTGGACTAACAAGTGCCTGAAATTCTTATTCAAATTTTTTCATAACCTGCAGCAATACTTTGTATTTGCCGGTATCTAAACCGGGCAGCGTATCCTGCAGCCAGTGACGTTTAAAAGCAATGATGGCTGAAGTGGTGTCTTTTACATCGTAACCTATTATACGCAATGCCTGTACGTCGTTAAAAGAGGAAGGTAGTGAAACATTGGTAGTATCGTCGAACCAATAGCCAAAACCATTTTCTGCCAGTTGTTTCCAGGGAAACTGAACGTTTGGATCGGTTTTGCGGGTGGGCGCAATATCAGCATGGCCAATAAAATTGGGTTGTGGAATATTGTATTGTTTTTTTAATGCTGCCAGTACTTTTAATAAACTATTTATCTGCTTCGGTGTAAAAGCTTCATAGCCGTTATTGTCAAGCTCAATGCCAATACTGCTGCTGTTAATATCTGCATCGTTACCCCATTTGCCGGCACCTGCATGCCATGCACGCATGTAGTCGTTGAGCATGTGGTGTATGGTTCCGTCTTTGCAAATAACATAATGGGCGCTTACCTGCGAAGTTTTGGTTGTAAATGTTTTGAGTGTTTGCTCACAACTGTTTTGTGCGGTATGATGTATGATAACAAAATTGGGTTTTCGTAAACCAAAATTAGTAGTGCCCACAAATGTGGCGCTGCCAAGCGAATCTTCAAGGGGGTAGGTTTTTATCGTCTCAGCCAATAGTTTTGACTGTTGTTTGTACATTTTATTAGAAGATGCATAACGTGGCTTGGTACAGCTTAAACAAAAAATAATAAAAATGCAAAGAGAGTACTTCATTTTTTACGGGTTGAAAATTGAAGGTATGTATTTGTATAATAAAGATATAAAAAATGCATTGAGCTTTCCGTAGAGGTTAAGGCACAAAATTCATCAACCTATTCCGGCGGCCGCTGTTGTTTTTTTGCCCAGAGCCAGGCGTTACTGTTTGCATTTGAATTAATTTTTTTATTTTTTTATTTAAAAATCTTTTCCTTTGATGTTCTTCGTGTACACTTTAGTTAGTGCTGCTCCGAGGGTTGGATTGCCTGTCATGCTATGGATCGTTTCATAATGAAACTATTTTTCACCATTAAAACCAGGCAATTATGTTCAAAAAAAAACCTGGCACCAACACCATTCAGACACGTTAACCTTCGGCCAAAGGCTTGCAGACAATGTGGTAAGCGGTATGGGTTCAGGGAGGTTCATCATTTATCAATCCATTCTTGTAGCCATATGGATTATGCTGAATTTAATTAGCTACAGCAAATAACTAAGCTTTCGTTTTGCCCAACGGGCAAGAAATGAAAGCACTGTTGAACGGAACCTTCGGTGCCGGCTGGTTATGGAGTTGTCGATTTTATT
>JAYTTI010000022.1:0-85705 GCA_043745405.1 Ferruginibacter sp.
TCGGGGTAACCGCTTAAATAATTACGGTACCAATAGTAAACAGTTTGTGGTTTTAGTTGAAGAAAACCACCAATCGTTGTAAGGTTTACGGGCTTTTCATCCACCAATTTCTTTTAAAAAATCCCGGAACTCACGGGTAGTTTTCATGCCAGCTATGTGAAGGTTGTATTCGTTGCTATAATGTTTGGTAGAACCCTTTCTTTCCATCGACGCCGTATCAGTCGCAGGTAAATTTTCTTTAAAGAAAACGCATGGGTTAAAATATCTATCTCATTATTATAGCCATCTAACACTGCTTCCTTGCCAACCAACGCCTGGGGGATGCGGTCTTCTTTTTCTATTAATTCTATAATCCATTCATCTGGCTTGTTCTCCACTCTGTTAGGATCAAAATCTTTCAGATACTCCGACGGTATTAATATCTTTAATACCTCTTCATTAAAATTGGCTTGTTTCTTAGTTGGCATAAAGCAAAGTTACTCCTAGCACTTCAAAATATTAATTAGCCAGTTTATAAAGTAATAGGTACTTTTACATGGTTGATGGATATATCCATTTGGTGTTATTGTTTCCCTAATTATATTGAAGCAAATAGTAAATGAAGAAAAATCATTATTACTATTGGCCTGTTCTTTGTAATACCTAAAATTACTGGCACTTCATTGGTGCAGCCGGAATATATAAATATATTTGAAGATGAAGTATATTAGTTTTTGAAACTGACCGTATATTAAACTAAGTATGTAATTTTAATATCGAGGAATTATAATTGAAACAATTAAATTTTATTTTATGTCAACATCAGGTAATCAAGGGTTATCAATTACTGAAAAAGTGTCGCTGTTAAAATCACTAAGTATTTTTAATGAAACCCCTGAAACTATTCTTTTAGAACTGGCTCCATTGATGCAGCAAGAGGTATTACAACAAGGCAATTTGGTTTTTAAAGAAGGCGAGCCGGGTGATTGTATGTATATTATTAACACGGGCGAAATAGAAATTCATAAAGGAAATACTACATTGGCTATTTTACAGGCAAAAGAAGTATTTGGGGAACTTTCGTTACTGGATGCTGAAACCAGAAGTGCTACGGCCACAGTAAAAACAGATTGCCTGCTTTTTAAAATAGACCAGCAGCCTTTTTATGCATTAATTGAATCAAGGCCCGAAGTAGCGATGGGGTTTATAAAAATTCTTAGCAAGCGATTGAGACAGATAAATGAAAAAGCTGCCCAACAGGCACTGCGTAATCTTTTTTAATACTATCAATATCCTGGTAAATATCTGTAACGGAAAACATCAGGCCCATTTACTTTCACTTAATTATTTAACATCATACAATTTTCACACATGAAAAAAAATTTTTTTGCTTCGCTATTATTACTAACCTGTTTGCTGGGGTTGCTTAACAGCAGTTTTACAACTGCTGAAAAAAAGCCGGCTGGCGAATTTTACCAGCTCACTATCTATCACCTTAAAAATGCAGACCAGTTATCTGTTACAAATGCTTATTTAAAAAATACGTATTTGCCTGCTTTGCATAAAACCGGGCTAAAAAAAATCGGCGTATTCAGTTCCATAGATAATGATACTGTTGCCGATAAAAAAATATATGTGCTGACACCATTTGACAATTTGCAGCAATATGAAACATTGATGAATGGTTTAAGTTCTGGTAGTTTATTAAAAAACGACAACTCGGCTTATACCAATGCAGTTTTTAATAATGCTCCTTTTGAAAGAGTAGAGAATGTGCTTTTAAAAGCATTTAAGGATATGCCTATTTTAAAAACACCAACGCTAACTGCACCACGCACTGACAGAGTGTATGAGCTTCGCAGTTATGAAGCAGCAACAGAAAAATTATACATGCAAAAAGTAAATATGTTTAATGAAGGTGGCGAGGTTGACCTGTTTAACAGGCTGCAGTTTAATGCTGTTTTTTATGCAGAAGTTTTAAGTGGCAGCCATATGCCTAACCTTATGTACATGACCACTTTTGATAATAAAGCTTCACGTGATGAGCACTGGAAAAATTTTGGAGCTGACAGTACCTGGAAAAGACTATCTGCATTACCCCAATACCAAAACACTGTTTCCAAGGCAGACATTTATTTTTTGAGGCCCACTGATTATTCGGATTATTAATAAAGCTAACTTTTTAAAAACAGGCGGCTTAATGTATTTGAAGAAAAACCCAGTAGCATCCAGTGGGTAAAATATATAGCTAAATTGATAAATAAATAGAGCTCGGTAATAAAAAATAATTAATTTACATTTCTTTAAAAAAAATCATCAACCGGTATAAAAAAATTGCCACATGAACATTAAACAAATTTCGCTCGTTTTAGTAACATGTATGATTGCTACAACTACATTCGCACAACAGGGCGACCCCAAATTAACTGAAGTGTATACGCCAGTTCCAAAAGTAGTAACACCCGGAAAAGTAAATTCAGATGCGCCTTCTGACGCTATCATTTTATTTGGCGGTAAAAACCTGGATGAATGGGTGTCGACCGCTGATACCTTAAAACCTGCTGAATGGAAAGTAGAGAAGGATGAAATTATTGTAAATAAAGCTGTCGGTAATATTCAAACTAAAAAGTCATTTACAGATTATCAATTGCATATTGAATGGCGCATACCATCTAATATTACAGGCGAAGGACAAGCCCGTGGCAACAGCGGTATTTTTTTAGCAGGCACGGGTCCAGGTGATACAGGTTACGAAATCCAGGTATTGGATAATTACAATAACTCAACTTATGTAAACGGGCAGGCAGGCAGTATCTACAAACAATCAATACCATTGGCAAATGCCTGTAAAAAACCCGGTGAATGGCAGGCTTATGATATTGTGTGGACGGCTCCACGTTTTAATGCCGATGGTACTATAAAAACTCCAGCCCGGGTTACAGCTTTTCAAAATGGCGTATTGGTACAAAACAATTATGAAGTAAAAGGCACAACAGCCTATATCGGCGCACCGGCTTATAAAATGCATGGTCCGGCTCCAATTAAATTACAGGCACATGGCGATAAAAGTGAACCCATCAGTTACCGCAATATCTGGATAAGGGAATTGTAAATATTACAATCCATTTCACACAAAGTACACAACGTAAACAAAGATCACAAGCCCTAAATTATGCATCCATCGTTTAGGGCTTTGTGCAGGCATGGAATTTGAAAAACGTCCACTCGGCACCCAAGCCGATTGACGCTTTCTAATGGCGTGTCAAATGTCTTTACTATAATTCTTGTTTGTGTCAATTTTGATTTGTAGGATGTTGCGAAAAGGTAGCAGCAGATAATATCCTTTGTCAACTTTGTATCCTTAGTTTCGTTGCGTGAAATTACTTTGCATTATTTTGTGCCCATTGTATATTGAATGCCTCCCAGCACATGTTGTAAAAAAAGCGGGTCGCTGTAAGATTCATTTGTGTGGCCCAATTCTGTATAAAATATCTTTCCACCTTCATAACTGTGGTACCATGCCATCGGGTGATTGTCGCCATTTACCCCACCGGTATACGATGTTTCATCAATCTTTATTAAAACTTTCACATCGGGATTAAGGTTCTTAAAATTATACCACTCATCTTTTCTTTGCCAGGTAGCAGGCAGGTGTTTGGTTGATGGATGGGTATTATCAACGATAATTAATTTGGCTTCCTGTTGCTGTGGGTGAGATAAAAAATTTCCCCCTATCATTTTTACATACCAGTTCCATTGGTATTCGCAATCTGTTGCAGCATGTATACCTACCAAGCCACCACCATTGTGTATAAAATTCTGCAGTGCCAGCTCCTGATCTTTACCTAAAATTGTTCCCGTTGTACTTAAAAAAATAACGGTTGTATATTTTTTAAAATTTGCGTCCGTCAAATAAAGGGAGTCTTCGGTTGCATCAACATCAAAATTATTTTCGGCGCCTAATTTTTTTATTGCAGCAATACCCACTTCAATACTTTGATGCCGGTACCCATTTGTTTTTGAAAAAATAAGTACTTTGTTTTTTTCAAACTGTGTTGCTTCTTTGTGGTTGCCTGTAAAAGAAACAGCCGCAATTAAAAATACTGCTAACAATATAGTTTTCGAAAATGAAATAGCCTGCATCATATTTATTTTTTATAATTTTTTAATTTTGATATCACGGTACCAAACCGCATTTCCATGGTCTTGTAAAGCTATCTTTCCCTTTTTAAAAGTTCCAAAACCGGGCATATCTTTAAATTTACTTCCGGCTATCAGTTGTTTCCAGTTATCGTCCCACATGGTGGTTGTAACCACGTTGGTACCGTTCATAAATATTTTTAAACTACCCTTGTCACTTATAATTTCTACGGCATTCCATTCGCCTACAGCTTTTACAGGCTCTGAAGAACTTTTTATCAAATCGTATAAATCACCTGCACGATGCTTGATAATTTTTCCATCAGGATGGCCATCATTGTCCAGCACCTGAACTTCAGGCCCGGATCTATAGGTTTCTTTAAATTTTGCAGTGTCTTCATTGATGTTTATGATGATGCCGCTATTGCCATTTTTAGAAATCTTCCATTCCAGTTTCAAATCATAATTATCAAATTCTTCATCCGTCACTATATCCCCGCCTTCCTTAACGGTGTTGTCAATATACAAAGCGCCATCCGCAATTTTCCATCTTTCATTCACGGCAGTTTTGCCATAGGTATGCCAGCCATTTGTTGTTTTTCCATCAAACAATATTTGCCAGCCATCTTGCATTACTGGTATAGTTGCTTTAGTTTGAGCAGCATCCATTTTTGAGCTGTTTGTTTTACTTGATTTACATCCGGTAAAGGAAAGAAACATCAAGGCTATCGACAGAATTTTCATGTAAATAAATTTTAATTGTTTTTTAGGAGTAAAACATATTTGGCAACGGCTGTAGCATCTTCAACCGATAAATCTTTATGTGCTGCCATCGGAATGCTTCCCCAATTGCCACTTCCGCCATTAATGATCTTATGTGCTAAAGTGTCTAAAGTAGCAGCATTGTTAGGGTACTTATTGGCAATTTCACGAAAAGGAGGACCAATAACTTTTTCATCAACTTTATGACAGGTATTACAATCTGAATTTTTCATTACTTCCAGCCCTTTTTGAAAGTCAGGGTTATCTGTTGGGTCTACCTTTGCGGTTTCTTTAACTTCTGGTTTGGCTTCCGTTTTTTCTTCGGCTTTGGCTTCTGTTTTCGCTTCATTTGCGCCATTGTTACATGCAAACATGCCGGCAGTTAATAAACAGATGGTGATGATTTTTTTCATGTCAGTTATTTTTTTATTTTAAAATTATTGGTTGATAAAATTACTAATCTAATCCCAAAACACTACAGTTAAATTTTTCATTGCTGCCAGTAGCAGCAAAATCGTCAAATGCTTTTTCTGTTACCCGAATAATATGGTCCTTTATAAATACTGAACCTTGTTTGGCACCATCTTCCGGATGTTTGATGGCACATTCCCATTCCATTACGGCCCACCCCTTATAATCGTAGGCAGCCAGTTTACTAAAAATAGCCTTAAAATCAACCTGGCCATCACCCAGCGAACGAAAACGCCCTGCACGGTCTACCCAGTTTTGATAACCGCCATACACACCCTGTTTACCTGTTGGATTAAATTCAGCATCTTTAACATGAAACATTTTAATACGTTCATGGTAATGATCTATGTAAGTTAGGTAATCGAGGCATTGCAATACAAAATGCGAAGGGTCGTATAATAAACAGGCCCTCGGATGGTTGTTTACTTTTTCAAGAAACATTTCGTAGCTAACACCATCATGAAGATCTTCTCCGGGATGAATTTCATAACACAGATCAACACCCTGTTCATCAAAATGATTTAATATGGGCAGCCATCTTTTTGCTAATTCAGTAAAGCCAGTTTCCACCAAACCAGCCGGCCGTTGTGGCCATGGGTATACTGTATGCCATAATAAGGCACCACTAAAAGTGGCGTGTGCGCTCAGTCCTAGGTTTTTTGACGCTATAGCAGCGTACTTTAATTGTTGTATCGCCCATTGTGTTCTTGCTATAGGGTTGTTGCGAAAAGCTTCTGGTGCAAAGCCATCAAACAAGGCATCATAGGCAGGGTTTACTGCTATCAATTGGCCCTGTAAATGGGTAGACAGTTCTGTTATTTCTAATCCGCAGCTGTTTACAATCCCTTTCAATTCATCGCAATAAGTTTTGCTTTCAGCAGCTTTTTGCAGGTCTATCAGGCGGCCATCCCAGCTGGGAATTTGTACGCCAACAAACCCGATACTTTTGGCCCATTTGCAAATGCTTTCCAACGAATTAAAGGGAGCAGTATCTCCCATAAATTGAGCAAGAAAAATTCCAGGTCCTTTTACTGTTGTCATAATTTAGTATTAATTTTTTATTTCACTTTCTGTCCATTGTCACAAAAAACAGCGTTAACTATTTACACAGTATGATCGAACCATTTTTTATCACTCTGACTGCTTGCTACTACATTATCAATAAATGCCATGCCTCTTATTCCATCTTCAACTGAAGGAAAATCAAGTGCTTCTTTAGAAGGTGTTGTTCCATCAATCCTTGCAGATAAAGTTTGTGCAAAATTTCTATAAATATTTCCAAAGGCTTCCAGGTAACCTTCCGGGTGCCCGCCTGGTGTACGGCAACTATTTCTTGCAAAGTTTGACAGTCCGGGATAATTAGCCCCTGCTCTTAATATTTGTGCAGGTTGATCGAGCCATTTTACCAGCAGGGTATTAGGCTCATGCTGTGCCCATTCAATACCGCCTTTTTCACCGTAAACTCTTATTCTTAAAGCGTTCTCTTCGCCTGCCGCAACCTGCGAAGCCATTAAAACGCCGGCTGCGCCGTTATTAAATTTCAACAATACATTGCCATCATCATCCAGGGCCCTGCCATCTACCAGAATATTTAAAGCAGCACACATTTGCGTTATTTGCAAACCACTAACATATTCTGCAAGGTGGGCAGCATGCGTACCAATATCGCCCATGGCGCCGCTTTTGCCACTTTTTGTAGGGTCTGTTCTCCAGGCGGCTTGGGCATTACCTTCTCTTTCACTTAATTTACTCAACCATCCCTGTGGGTATTCTACCCATATTTTTCTTATTTTACCCAATGCCCCTTCTGCACACATGGCCCTTGCCTGCTTTACCATTGGGTAACCAGAGTAAGTATGTGTCAAACAAAGTATCAAACCGGTTTCTTCTACCTTGGCTTTTAATTGTTTTGCTTCAGACAAAGTAAAGCCGATTGGTTTTTCTACCACCACATGAAAACCATTATCCATCGCCATCATTGCCGGTGCAAAGTGGGCAAAATTGGGTGTAACAATGGTTACAAAATCAATTCTTTTATCAGCAGGCAACTGGCTTTCTTTTGTTATCAGTTCGTCGTATGTAAGATACGTGCGTTCCTTTGGCAAAAAAAGCATTTCGCCCGATTCACGGGCAATGTCGGGGTTAATACTAAGCGCTCCGGCAGCCAGCTCTATCAATCCATCCATGTTTGATGCAAGGCGGTGTATGGCGCCAATAAATGCGTCTTTACCACCGCCGATCATTCCCATCCGTAATTTTCTGTTCATATAATTATTATTAAAAGTGGTTGAATTTTATACAGCAATTTTTGATAAAAAAAACCTGGCAAGCTATAAAGATGTTGATGTTTTTCCATAAAGCATTTCGCATCCCGTCTATTCAGGATGCTAAAATTATCATTTTTATTTTAACAGATGCCTAAACCGGCAAATTAAAAATAATATTCTTCCAACCGAAAAAAATAAGTAAATTTTTTTTTATAAACCACTAAATTTTTTTTAGAAAAAAACGATAATCCGTGTTGTTGATATATTTTTATTATAGATTCGATGTTTTATTTGCATAAATACTTACCTTGTTACTTCATTGCTTAAAAAAACCTTAACGATTATGTCTGCCAATATTCAACGGAATAAACTTTTTGTGGCCAGTTGCCTCGGATTATTAGTAACCTCTCTTTCATTCGGTATACGCGCCGGTGTTTTAAGTGTACAAGGAACTCAATTTAATTTAAATGCGTCACAGTTAGCAACTATTGCTGCCACCGCTTTTTGGGGATTTCCGCTGGCTGTAATTATTGGTGGTTTTGTAGTGGATATAATTGGGATGAAAAAGCTATTAGTAATGGCTTTTATATTTCACCTTGCCGGTATCTTATTGACCATTTTTGCAACAGGGTACTGGACTTTATTTTTCTCTACACTTTTAATTGGTATTGCCAACGGTACAATTGAAGCTGCCTGTAACCCTTTGGTAACATCATTATACCCTGATGATAAAACTACAAAACTTAATCATTTTCATTTGTGGTTTCCCGGTGGTATTTTTATCGGAACATTAATTGTATTTTTCTTGAGTAAAATGGGTGTAGGCTGGCAAATACAGGTTGGCTTAATGCTTATACCTACCTTTTTATATGGTTATCTTTTCAGCAAATTGGAGTTTCCTGTTACAGAAAGAGTATCAAGTGGCGTTAGTACTTCAGAGATGTATGCCTCCCTATTGAACCCCTTGTTTATTATAATGATCATTTTAATGTTTGGTACAGCAATTACTGAATTGTTTACCGGCCAATGGATCGATGTATTATTAAAAAATGTTACAGACAATGCATTATTATTATTAACGCTTGAAACAGGAGTAATGGTTGTGGGCCGGGGTTTTGCTGGCCCGGTTGTGCATAAATTCTCGCCACAGGGAGTGTTGCTTATTTCTGCTATTTTGTCTGCAGTTGGCTTATATATATTTGGTCATTCATCAGGCAGTATGTTGTTTGTGGGTGCAATAGTATTCGGTATGGGCGTATGTTATTTTTGGCCAACCATGATTGGTTTTGTAGCAGAAAACCTGCCAAAAACAGGTGCTGTTGGATTAAACCTTATGGGCGGTGCCGGTATGTTTGCCGTATCTGTTTACATGATGTTTATGGGCGGGTATTACGATCGCCTGGTGGTAGCCAAACTACCTTCTGGAGCAGATTTAAAAGAATATGCCAATGCTGTAGCCGGTTCAGAAATGGCCGGTTTATATGGAGAAGCAAAAAAAGCGGCCGGCCCGGAAATTATCAATGCAACCCTTCTGATACCTATCTTTTTAATTGCTGTTTTTGCAGGTTTATTTTTTTACATGAGGTCAAGAAAACAGTCACACTCTTTTTCATTTTCTAATTCAATAGATTAAAAATTTATACTATGCCCCAAAATAAAAACAGGCGAAATGCTATAAAGAGTATGCTCCTTGGTTCAGCAACCCTGGGACCTACAAGTATTTTATCATGCTTTAACACAACAGAAAATTCAAAAGAAAATAATTTTACATTGAAAGGTAATATCAATCATTCTGTTTGCCAATGGTGCTATGGTTCTGTACCCCTGGAGGAGTTATGCATTGCAGTTAAGGAAATAGGATTCAGTGCTATTGATTTAATTGCGCCAAAAGACTGGCCCATGTTACAGAAATATGGTTTATACAGTTCTATGTGTTACCATGCAGGTAACGTTAGTTTAACAGATGGGTTTAATACTAAAACCTTTCATGAACAGTTGATTAAAGATTATACAGCTGTTATTCCCCAGATGGTAAAAGCAGGTTATAAGGATGTAATTTGTTTTAGCGGAAGCCGCAGAGGTATGGATGACGAAACGGGACTTAAAAACTGCGTGGAGGGCCTTAAGCCAATAGTATCGCTGGCAGAAAAAAATGGTATTACCGTGCATATGGAATTACTCAATAGCAAAGTAGATCATAAAGATTATATGTGTGATAGAACACCCTGGGGTGTTGAATTGTGCAAGAGGCTTGGTTCTCAAAATTTTAAATTGTTGTACGATATTTACCATATGCAGATTGATGAGGGGGATGTTATTCGTACCATACAGGACAACCACCAGTATTTTGGTCATTACCATACAGGCGGGGTTCCGGGGCGCCACGAAATTAACGAAACACAGGAATTATATTATCCTGCAATTATGAAAGCAATTATAGCCACTGGCTACAAGGGATATGTAGCACAGGAATTTATACCAACAGGTAAAGACAATAAAAGCAAACTGGATGCTTTAAAAAAAGCCGTTATTATTTGTGATGTATAAAGATTAATAAATATTCCTTTTAAGAATATTCTGTAGCATCGAACTTATCATTGCAATAATTGTAAAAAATTCAACAACATTAAAATATTTTTATGCCGAACGATATATACGATGCCATTGTGATTGGCTCAGGAATAAGTGGGGGATGGGCTGCTAAGGAGCTTACCGAAAAGGGGTTAAAAGTGCTGATGCTTGAACGTGGGCGTGATATTGAACATGTTAAAGATTACGTAAATGCTAATAAAGAAGCATGGGATTATCCGCACCGGGGCGAGCGTACGCAACAAATGATAAAAAATTATCCGGTTTTAAAAAGAGATTATCCTTTAAATGAAACCAACCTCGATTATTGGGCGAGTGATAAAGACAGCCCTTATACTGAAATAAAGCGTTTTGATTGGTTCAGGGGCTACCATGTTGGCGGAAGATCACTGATGTGGGGCCGGCAAAGTTACCGGTGGAGCGACTTTGATTTTGAGGGTAACCTTAAAGAAGGCGTTGCTGTAGACTGGCCGGTACGATATAAAGATATTGCTCCATGGTATGACTATGTAGAAAAATTTGCAGGCATTAGCGGATCACGTGACGGACTGCCGCAATTACCAGACGGCCAGTTTATGCCGGCGATGGATATGAATATCGTAGAGAAGGATGTGGCCGACCGGATGAACAAACATTACAACAGCAATCGTAAAATGATCATTGGCCGTACGGCTAATATTACCGAAAAATTGCCTGGCCGAACCAATTGCCAATACAGGGATAAATGCTGGCTGGGATGCCCTTTTGGAGCCTACTTCAGCACGCAGTCTTCTACATTACCAGCTGCCCGTGCTACAGGTAACCTCACCTTAAGGCCATGGAGTATTGTTACCAAAATTTTATATGATAAGGATAAAAAAAGAGCAACCGGAGTAGAAGTGCTGGATGCCGAAGACAATAAGACCTATACTTATAGTGCAAAAATTATTTTTCTAAACGCTTCTACTTTAAATAGTGCCTGGATATTAATGAATTCTGCTACCAATGTTTGGGAGGGTGGGTTGGGAAGCGGCAGCGGTGAGTTGGGCCATAATGTTATGGATCATCACCTTGGTGTTTATGCAAGCGGTATGGTGGAAGGCTTTGAAGATAAAACTACTTTTGGCCGCCGAGCCAACGGTATTTATATTCCGCGTTACCGTAACTTGTTTGGTGACAAAAGAGATTACCTGCGTGGCTTTGGTTACCAGGGTGGCGCCAGCCGCGATGGGTGGAGCAGAAACATTCCTGAATTCAATATTGGCGCAGATTTTAAAGAAGCTTTAACAGAGCCTGGTGCATGGTCAATGGGTATTGGTGGCTTTGGTGAAACACTGCCTTATCACGAAAACAAAATAACCCTTGATAAAACCAAAAAAGATAAATGGGGTTTAAATATTCTTGCAATGGATATTGAGTATAAGGAGAATGAAAAAAAGATGCGCATTGACATGCAGAAAGATGCAGAAGAAATGCTCACCGTTGCAGGCGTTAAAAATGTGCAAAGTTTTATGGGGGATGGAACCCTGGGCCGTGGTATACACGAAATGGGTTCAGCACGCATGGGAAGAGATGCCAAAACATCGGTACTCAATAGCTTTAACCAGGTTTGGGATGCGCCAAATGTGTTTGTTACAGATGGTTCTTTTATGACATCAGCCGCCTGTCAAAATCCATCCTTAACCTATATGGCTTTTACCGCCAGGGCTGCAGATCATGCTGTGAGTGAATTAAAGAAAATGAACCTGTAATGATTTATAAATGATGAGTGATAGGTTTACCATCATACGTGTTACAAGGGGAAGAAGCAATTAGTGACATCAGTAAAAATTAGTGTAATCAAAAAAATGTAAAAAATGCCGCAGGATTCAACAAGTGTAAACAACAAAGCAGTTACTCAAAATACTTATGACGCCATTGTTGTTGGCTCCGGTATTAGTGGAGGCTGGGCTGCAAAAGAATTGACTGAAAAAGGATTGAAAGTTTTAATGCTTGAACGTGGACGTGATATTGAACATGTTAAAGACTATGTAAATGCCAATAAGGAATCATGGGATTATCCCCACCGGGGCAGGCGTACACAGGAAATGATAAAGGACTATCCTGTGTTAAAAAGAGACTATCCTTTAAATGAAAGCAATCTTGATTATTGGGCAAGTGATAAAGACAGCCCTTACACAGAAGTAAAGCGTTTTGACTGGTTTCGTGGTTACCATATGGGTGGCCGTTCATTGATGTGGGGCAGGCAAAGTTACCGCCTGAGCGATTTTGATTTTGAGGCAAATCTTAAAGATGGCGTTGCCATAGACTGGCCGGTAAGATATAAAGACATTGCTCCCTGGTACGATTATGTTGAAAAATTTGCAGGAATCAGTGGATCGAGAGATGGCCTGGCGCAGTTACCGGATGGGCAGTTTATGCCAGCAATGGAAATGACCATTGTAGAAAAAGATGTAGCGGCAAGAATTAAAGAACATTATAAAGGCACAAGGTCAATGATCATTGGCCGTACGGCTAATATAACCGAACCAATACAGGAAAGAACCAGCTGCCAGTACAGGAATAAATGCTGGCTGGGTTGCCCGTTTGGTGCTTATTTCAGCACTCAGTCTTCTACACTTCCGGCAGCAAAAAAAACAGGGAACCTTACTGTAAGGCCATGGAGTATTGTTACAAAAATTTTATACGATAAAGATAAACAAAGAGCTACAGGTGTTGAGGTACTGGATGGAGAAAACAATAAAACATACACTTACAATGCAAAAATAATTTTCCTGAATGCCTCTACTTTAAACAGTGCATGGGTGTTGATGAATTCTGCTACCGATGTTTGGCAGGGAGGGCTGGGAAGCAGCAGCGGAGAATTAGGCCATAACATAATGGATCATCACCTTGGTGTTGGTGCTGGCGGACAGGTAGATGGTTATGAAGATAAATATATATTTGGCCGCAGGGCCAATGGCATTTATATTCCAAGATACCAGAATTTATTTGGCGACAAACGTGATTACCTGCGTGGCTATGGTTACCAGGGTGGTGGTACCAGGCAAGGGTATAGTCGCTCTGCAGAAGAAATATCTATAGGCGTTGATTTAAAAGAAGCTTTGTCAGAACCAGGGTCATGGACAATGAATATTGGTGGTTTTGGCGAAACACTTCCTTACCATGAAAACTTTGTAACCCTTGATAAAACTAAAAAAGATAAATGGGGACTGAATGTTTTATCGATGGATATTGAATATAAAGAGAATGAAAAAAAGATGCGTAAAGATATGCTTGCCGATGCCATCGAAATGCTTGAAGCAGCAGGTGTAAAAAATGTAAAAGGACGTGATGGCGATGGAACTTTGGGAAGAGGTATTCATGAAATGGGTTCGGCACGTATGGGTAAAGATGCCAAAACATCAGTGCTCAATAGCTTCAACCAAATGTGGGATGCACCTAATGTTTTTGTAACAGACGGTTCATTTATGACTTCTGCCTCTTGTGTAAATCCATCGCTTACTTATATGGCATTTACTGCAAGGGCTGCAGATCATGCTATAAGCGAATTGAAAAAAGGAAATATATAATAATCATATAAAACTATCAATATGGAAAGAAGAGAACTCTTAAAAATGATTGCGGCATTAACCGGCGGTGTATTTATTGGCGGCGAATTACTCAACAGCTGCAAAAGCGGTCCTGATATCGGCGGCCAAAAATTCAGTCAGGCAGACACCGCATTTTTGGATGAAGTAGCAGAAACGATTTTGCCAGCTACAAAAACTCCGGGGGCCAAAGCGGCCAAAGTAGGCGAGTTTATGGTGGTGATGGTTAACGATTGTTATGAAGATAAGGACCAGGTAATATTTCATGCCGGTATCGGTAAATTAGATGAAGCCAGTAAAAAAGCAAATGGTAAATCTTTTTTAGAGGCTACGCCGGAACAAAGAACCGCCCTGCTTACTGCGCTTGATAAAGAAGCCAAAGACTACCAGAAAAATAAAAAGCCGGAAGATCCGTCTCATTATTTTACGATGATGAAACAGCTGACTTTATTCGGGTTCTTTACATCTAAACCAGGTGCTACTGAGGCCTTGCGGTATATTGCTGTGCCGGGAAGATATGATGGGGCGTACCCATATAAAAAAGGCGACAAGGCCTGGGCAACTTAGTATTGAACTGAAAACAAAATGTGTATTTATTAATGCTAAAGCAAATCAAACTGCTTCTGCCTGATGGGCTATGTTGTAGAATTGGGTATGATTATTATGAAAAAAATTGTGACATTAATATCTCTTCTTTATTTTACACCATTGTTAATGATGTCGCAGACAATTATACCATTATATAAAGACAGTATTCCCAACAGCAAACCTTCAAAGGATGAGGAAAAATCGGAACAGTCGAATGGCATATTGATTATAAGTAAGGTTTCGAAACCTACCCTCAGCATTTATCTTCCGTCAAAAGAAAAGGCAACAGGTACTGCAGTAGTAATCTGCCCCGGAGGCGGATATGGAATAGTAGCTGCCGGTCACGAAGGTGCAGATATCGCAAAAAAGTTTGTGGAGATGGGCGTGGCGGCCTTTGTAGTAAAATACCGTATACCGAATATTGCAACAATGGTAAATCCTGAAATCGGCCCCCTTCAGGATGCACAACAGGCTATGAAAATAGTGAGGGAAGGGGCTAAAGAATGGAATATTATTCCGGCAAGGATTGGCATAATGGGTTTTTCGGCCGGAGGGCATTTAGCATCAACAGAGGGAACACATTTTGAAAAGGCTGTTATTTCAAATCCCAATAATACCAGTTTGCGCCCCGATTTTATGCTGTTGATATATCCTGTTATTAGTTTTTCTGACAGTATTGGGCACCTCGGTTCACGGGATAACCTGTTAGGTAAAAATCCATCCGTACAAAAAATTATAGAGTATTCAAATGAGTTGCAGGTAACCAGCAATACGCCACCCACTTTTTTAGTACATGCAAGCGATGATGCTGCTGTTAAACCTCAAAATAGTGTTGCATTTTATATAGCGTTGATAAAAAACCATGTTCCGGCCGAAATGCATTTATACGAAAGTGGTGGGCACGGTTTTGGAATGAATTTAAAAAATGTAAATGAACAATGGATGGACCGCTGTAAAAACTGGATGCAAAATCATGGATGGCTTCCCAGGTAACCATTGTTATTATAATTTATTATCGAATCATTTATTTAAAATATAAAAATATCAGTCATGGTTACACGAAGAAAATTTATTCAGCAGAGTTCTGTTCTTGCTGCTACGATGATGGTAGATAAAACATCGTTATTTAAACTGCATAAAGAACTTGGTTTACAGTTATACACTGTAAGAAATGAAATAAGAGACCTTAGCAATACATTGCACAAGGTTTATGAAGCCGGCTACACAATACTTGAAATGTATGGCTATAATAACCGGATGTTTTTTGGTAATACTGTACAGCAAATGGCTGAATTGCTAAAACAAAATAACCTTAAAACAGTAAGTGGTCATTATGGCCTGGCAGATATGATGTACCAAAAGGAATATAATTGGGACAGCTGGAAATACTTAATGGAAGATGCCACCATTTTAGGACAAAAATATGTAGCTCTTCCATGGGTTGAGCCAAAGTACAGAACGGCAGATAATTTTAAACTGATTGCCGAGCGATTGAATAAAGGGGGAGAGTTAAGCAAGAAAGCTGGTATTACTACTGTATATCACAACCATGATTTTGAGTTTACAAAAATGGATGATGGTACTACTTATTATGAAATGCTTTTAAAGAGTACTGACCCCAAACTGGTGAAATTTGAAATGGATATGTATTGGATGTATTATGCCGGTCAGGATCCGGTTGAATGGTTTCAAAAATATCCCCAGCGTTTTCCTTTGTGGCATATAAAAGATATGGAAGCGGCTACAGCAGCAGCTCCTAAAGGGCAAACCTGCGAAGTAGGTAAAGGAATAATTGACTGGAAAACACTTTTCAAATCAAAAAAAATGGCAGGACTTGACTATGCTTTTGTAGAACAGGAACAATACAGAAACCCGGTATTTGAGGGCATTAAGTTTAGTGCAGATTATATGAAGACAAATCTTCTTAAATAATAAGGGGACTTAAATATTTTCGCAGGATGGTTGTATAGGATTCTATACAGCCATCTCTAATAGTGCCAATTTATATACGGTTAAAAGACTCGCAATGTTACACCTTCAACTTATTAATCAATAATAATCAAAATGAATTATACAACATCATCAACAAGGTATGATAATATGCTCTACAACCGTTGTGGTAAAAGCGGTTTACAGTTGCCTGCTATTTCATTAGGATTGTGGCATAATTTCGGTGGGGTAGATGTTTTTGAAAATGGCAGGCAAATTATACGCTCAGCATTTGACAATGGGATAACACATATTGATCTTGCCAATAATTATGGCCCTCCTCCAGGATCTGCAGAGGAAAATTTCGGCGCCATTTTAAAGAAGGACTTTACTGGTTTTTTACGTGATGAACTTATTATATCCAGCAAGGCTGGATATAATATGTGGCCTGGCCCTTATGGTGAATGGGGATCGAGAAAATATTTAGTCAGCAGTCTTAACCAAAGCCTGCAAAGGTTACAATTAGATTACGTTGATATTTTTTATAGTCACCGGCCTGACCCTAATACTCCATTAGAAGAAACTATGCAGGCTTTGCACGATATTGTAAAAAGCGGCAAGGCTCTATATGTCGGCTTATCCAACTATCACCAGGCCGAAGCAAAACAAGCTATTGAAATTTTAAAAAACCTGGGAACACCATGCCTTATCCATCAGCCAAAATATTCCATGTTCGAACGATGGGTAGAAGATGGATTGTTAGATGTGTTGGAAAAGAATGGCGTTGGCTGTATACCTTTTTCTCCATTGGCGCAGGGTCTATTAACGGATAAATATTTACATGGTAATATTCCACAACAATCAAGAGCTGCCAAAGAACACGGTGCTTTACAATCCAGCGCTATTACGCCGGAAGTGTTAGCTCAAATAACTGCATTAAATGAAATAGCAAAAAAAAGAGGGCAATCGCTGGCACAAATGGCTTTGTCATGGATTCTAAAAGATAAAAGGATTACTACCGTTTTGATAGGTGTTAGTAGTGTGGAACAATTGCATAATAACCTAAGTACATTAAACAATCTCAAATTTGACAAAGAAGAACTGGACGCAATTGAAAAAATTTTAGCGACGAATCAATAATACCAAAATAATAGGAAGCTTTTTCTAGTAGTTAGTAATGCCATTACTAGTTCAAAAACTACTGCAGTAATTTTGCATTTTACAGACAGTTGAGCAATGTCTGTTTTTTACAGTACCCAAAATCGTTTTAACGTGTTTCAAAAATTAACAATTTCTGAAATAGTTCTTACAATTGCGCTAACTTGTTAATGAAAAAGGAGACATTTTTTTGAATAATTTTCTTTCCTTAATAGGAATCAAGTATAAAACTAAGTTTGGAATTTTTTTTTGTTAAATAAAATGCCTGTTTTTATTAATAATCAATAGTTAACTAGTTAAAAAAATAACAAATATTATATTTTTTGAAATGTATTATTTTTTTATTACCGAAATATATTTTTAGTTTTGCAACTGTTTAATATGCAACTATTGATATATGTACAGTAAAGAGATGCCGGATACACTTGGTTTTATGATTGTTCATACAGGAAAACTACTGTTGAAAACAATCAATGGTACATTTTCGGGCATTACCAGGGATATAACTTTTGAGCAATTGGGTGTTCTATACTATATTTCCCGTAATAAAACCAAGGAAATGATACAGCAGGATATTGCGGCTGTCATGGATAAAACAAAATCGGCTATTCTAAGATCAATTGATATTTTGGAAGAAAAAGGTTTTGTAAAAAGGCTGCCTGTAAAAGGCGACAGAAGGAAAAATGTAATAGAGTTAACCGGAACAGGTAAATCTATTATTGATACGATGCATACTAAATTTTTAGGGCATGATGGAATTTTGAAAGAAGGCATTAACGAACAAGACATCGAAACCTGTATCAATGTATTAAACAGGATACAGAAAAAATGCAAATAAAATGATGCCAGCTTTTAATGCTGATTATGATATCACTTTTTTGAATTAATAGTTTATTTTTTGTAACAATATCTTGAGGAAACATTTAAAACATTGCAATGACAAATAAAACCTTACTAGACAAAGTATCTGCATTTAAAACTGCTGAGGATTTAAAATCAGCCGACATCTATCCTTTTTTCAGGCCATTAGAAAGTGACCAGGATACAGAAGTGATAATTGCCGGTAAACGGGTTTTGATGTTTGGTTCAAACAGTTATCTTGGTTTAACCAATCATCCTGAAGTAAAAGAAGCCGGTAAAAGGGCCATTGATAAGTATGGCAGTGGTTGTGCTGGTTCCAGGTTTTTAAATGGTACGCTTGACCTTCATCTTGAACTGGAAGAAGCATTGGCACAATTTGTTGGTAAAGAAGCCTCTTTAGTTTTTAGCACGGGTTACCAGGTAAATGTAGGGGTACTATCTGCATTGGGTGGAAGAACAGATTTTATATTTTCTGATGAACTGAACCATGCATGTATCATTGACGGTGCCCGTTTATCTTTTTCTAAATTATATAAATATGGCCATTCGGATATGGCGCATTTGGAAAAATTGCTGAGCAATGTACCATACGAGGCATTTAAAATAATTGCTACAGATGGTATTTTTAGTATGGAAGGCGATATTTCCAAACTGGATGAAATAACCGTATTGGCCAAAAAATACAACGCTGCGGTTTTTGTAGATGATGCACACTCTCTTGGAGTGCTTGGGCCTGCTGGTCAGGGTACCGCTTCTTATTTTAATAATACCCATAAAATAGATTTAATAATGGGTACTTTCAGTAAATCACTTGCATCAATTGGTGGTTTTATTGCTGCCGATAAAGTAATTATTGAATATTTAAAACATAATGCCCGTTCATTAATGTTTAGTGCAAGTATTTCTCCTGCAGCAACTGCCAGTGCTTTAGCTGCGCTGAATGTATTAAAAAATGAACCGCAAAGAGTAGAAAAATTATGGACCAATACCAATTATGCATTAGAAGCTTTTAAGAGAGCTGGTTTTGATATTGGTTTGTCTGAATCTCCCATTATCCCCATTTTTGTTAGAGACAACGAAAAAACATTTTTAATGGCAAAAATGCTGATGGACGAAGGGATATTTGTAAACCCGGTAGTTTCTCCTGCAGTAAGCAGTGATTCATCGATGATCCGGTTCTCTTTAATGGCTACTCATTCCTTTAAGCAAATAGATTATGCAGTAGAAAAAATAAAAAAAGTTTCCTACAAATTAAAAGTGCCTTTGTTAAAAGTTAGAAGAGCATGATTGAAATAAAAAAGGTAGAAAACAAAAAGCAATTGGCTGCTTTTATAGATTTTCCACACACGCTATATGAGGGCGATATTAATTATGTTCCTGAATTATATATAGCTCAACGGGATATTCTTACACCTGGCAAACATCCCTTTCACGATCATTCAACCATGCAGCTTTTTCTGGCTTATGAAGATGGAACGATAAAAGGAAGGATTGCTGCTATTTTAAATAATAACCACAATAATTTTAAAAATGTATCGGAAGGTTTTTTTGGCTTTTACGATTTATATAACGACCAGGAAGTATCAAAAAAGTTATTGAACGAAGCAGAAAAATGGCTGCTTGGCAATGGTGCCACTAAAATGATTGGGCCGGTAAACCCTTCCACCAACGAAACTGCTGGTTTATTGGTAGAGGGTTTTGATTCTCCTCCTGTTACCATGATGACGTACAATAAACCTTATTACCTCGATTTATTAACTGCAGAAGGGTTTACAAAAAATGTTGACCTCTTAGCATATGATCTGCCCACAAACGTCGTAGATAAAAAATCAGTTAAACTAAAAGAACTGTTGAGCAAGAGATTAGCTGACAGAAATATTATTATCAGAAATGTAAATCTTAAAGATTTTGCCAACGAGACAAAAAAAATACTGAAGGTTTACAATGCGGCATGGAAAGACAATACCGGTTTTGTACCCATGACTGATGATGAATTTAAACATACGGCTAAAGACCTTAAAATGATACTGGATAAAGATTTTGCCTTTGTAGCCGAGCATGAAGGGAAAATAGTTGGTTTTGCATTGGTGATTCCAGATATTAACCAGACACTTATAAGAATAAAAAAAGGACGTTTACTACCCACCGGTATTTTTAAATTATTACTGGGCAAAAAGAAAATTAATTATGTGCGTGTACTGGCTTTGGGCGTAAATAAAGAATACAGACAAGCAGGTATCGAAGCTTTTTTTTATGCAGAAATAATTCAAAAGGCAATTGATAAAAAAATGAAGGGAGGAGAGGCCTCCTGGATTTTGGAGGATAACGAAATGATGAATAAAGGGTTGATAAAGATGAATGCTAAAGTATATAAGCGTTATAGGATTTTTGAAAAAGCAATATGAGCGAAAGGGTATTAATAACAGGCGCAAGTGGATTTTTAGGGTACCACCTGATTATAGCAGCTTTAGAAAAAAAACTGGAAGTATTTGCAGCAGTTAGAGGCAGTAGCAGGATAGAGCATTTAAAAGACCTGCCCATTAAGTTTGTTTTGCTTAATTATGAAGATATTAGTGCATTAAACAAAGTACTTGCAGATAATAAAATTAATTACATCATTCACGCTGCAGGTGTAACTAAAGCTGTAAAGCAGCAGGAATATGACTATGTAAATGCAACTTATTCTGTAAATCTTGCAAAAGCAGTGAATGTTGATGATGGCAGATTTAAAAAAATGGTTTTTATCAGCAGTTTAGCAGCAGTAGGCCCGTCAATTGATGATGTTACTGTAATAAACGAACAAACCCTCCCCAGGCCTGTTACAGCTTATGGTAAAAGCAAATTATTAGCTGAAAAAGAATTACGCACCGTTAAAATACCACTTACCATCCTGCGTCCCACAGCTATTTATGGCCCAAGGGATAAAGACATTTTTATCATCATTAAAACAATTAACAGAGGTTTTGATCCCTATATGGGCAAATTTGTACAGCAATTAAGTTTTGTGCATGCAAAAGATGTAGCAGATGTAGCAGTACAGGCTTTGTTTGCAAACAATACAGGTATTTATACCATTTCGGATGGTAACAATTATAGCAGGTATCAGTTTGCCGATATAGCAAAAAGGATACTGAGAAAAAATTCAATTAGAATTCACATACCAATGCCTTTAATAAAAGTATTGGCTTATTTTTTGGAAGCAGTTAATGGTTGGGTAAATAAACCAGCTTTAATTAATAGAGAAAAATTACATGAACTGGCAGCCAAAAACTGGGCCTGCGATATCAGTAAAGCAAGAAATGAATTAAATTTTTTACCAAAATTTAATTTAGAGAATGGGTTAAAAGATAGTATACAGTGGTATAGGGATTATAAATTATTATAAGTCCAAACACATAATAATAAGTTATTGTTTGACGGTATGTAAGAATGAAGAATAAGACATACTAATTTCGGGTATGATAGTTATTAGGTTTTTTTTGCATTGTATCACATGGTTATTATTGCCTGCCGGCTGTTTAAATATTTTGGGCGGGTGATAGTAACTTTTTTTATAATTAATATGGGCATTTTGGGCGTAATAAGTTGAGATGTAATAGTGGGAAGAGGACAATTAATAATAAGTAGTTGACAATGAAAATCAGGTTGATAATATTGCGGGTTTTATTTTTATTTACTATAATATTTTCTGCAGTTAAAGCAAATGGACAAACAGTTGTTAAAGGAATTGTAAGGGATGCTGCAACGGAACAGCCATTGGGCCTTGTAAGTATTTTTTTCCAGGGTGGTAAAGGTATTGTCACTAATAACGATGGCAGTTACACTATTGAAACAAATAATCCTAAATATACAACAGTTGTATTTTCTTATTCAGGCTATAAAAAAGTAGTAAAAAAAATTATTGCCCAAACAACCCAAATACTCAATGTAGATTTAGAAGTTAATGATTCATTAAAGTCTGTAATAATAAAAGCAAAACGGGGCAAATACAAAAATAAAGACAATCCTGCAGTAGAATTGATTGATAAGGTTATTGCCAATAAAAGTAAGAACAAGATTACCAGCTACGATTTTGTTCAATACGAAGCATATGAAAAGCTGGAGCTTTCAGTAGCCAATAAACCTCAAAAATTTACTAATACCCATTTATTTAAAAATTATAAATTTATCCTTGAAAATATGGATACCACTTCCATAAAGGGGCAGGCACTCGTGCCTATATATCTGGAAGAAAAACTTTCTCAAAATTATTATAGAAAAAAACCACTAAAAAATCAGTCGTACAGTATTGCGGAGAAAAAAGTAAACTATGGAGACTTTATTGATGATAAGGGGATAACATTTTATTTAAAAAGGCTGTATGCTGATATTAATATTTATGATAATAATATTATAGTGCTTACTACGCAATTTTTGAGCCCTATTGCTGATTTGGCTCCCACTTTTTATAGATTTTTTATTACTGATACAATAGAGAATGATGGAATTAAATTGGTTAAATTAAATTTTATGCCCCGCAATACCAGCGACCTTTTATTTAGTGGCATTATGTATGTAACATTAGATGGAAATTATAGTGTGCAGAAAATTAATTTATCTGTTAGTAAAAAAGCCAATTTAAACTGGGCAAAAGAACTAAAAATATACCAGGATTTTGAAAAATCACCAATTGATGGAAGATACCATGTAATAAAAAGCAGTATGAAGGCAGAGTTTGCACTTCGGCAAACTTCTGCTGGCGGCGTACTTGGTGAAAGAACGGTATCGTATAAAGACTTTATTATCGATGTGCCGGCTGAAGATAGTATTTACGATGGCAAGGGCCACGTGGCCCAAATGCAACCCGGAAGCAATGCTGATAGTTTTTGGGTATCAAACAGGCATCAGCAGTTGTCTCCTGTAGAATCAAAAGTGTATGCCAATATCGATAGTTTACGCAACATGAAATCGTTTAACACTACTATGAAAATAGGCACACTCCTTTTTGCAGGATATATAAAATTTGGCAGTATCGAAATAGGTAACACCAATACTTTTTATAGCTTTAATAATCTGGAGGGATTTAGACTAAAAGTCGGCGGTCGCACTACCACACAATTTAATAAACATATTTATTTGGGTGCTTATGGTGCCTATGGCTTTAAAGATGAAAAATATAAATACCAGTTGACAGCTGCTTATTCATTTAATGGGGTATCAATTTATGCCTACCCGCTTAATTATCTAAAATTTACCAGACAATATGATGTTAGTTTGCCTGGCACAGAATTGGTTTTTGAATCGGAAAATAATTTTTTTCTATCTTTTAAAAGAGGAGTCAACGACCAATATCTATACAACGACACGTATAAGTTACAATACTTAAAAGAATTCGGTAAAAATTTTGCATACAGGATGACTTATACCTATTTAAAACAAACTCCTGCAGATTCCTTGGTGTACGAAAAAGCAGTTCCAGGTGGAAAAGTTAATATACCCAATATTATCACATCCGAAATATTAGGGGAGCTAAGGTGGGCACCCCACGAACAGTTTTACCAAGGGCAAAATTATCGAACCCTTATTAAAAATCGTTATCCCATTTACCTCCTTAGAGTACAGGAAGGAATAAAAGGATTATTTAAAGGCAAGTATAATTATCTGCAGTTGACACTAGGAATTTTGAAAAGATGTTACTTATCTCAGTTAGGATATGTAGATGTAACTGTTGAAGGCGGGCATATTTTCGGGCAGGTTCCTTTTCCTTTACTTAACATCCTTAGGGGTAACCAAAGCTATGCCTTTCAGTTAAATGCATATAACCTGATGAATTATCTTGAGTTTGTTACCGATAACTATGCGGCTGTTACTTCAGATTTCTATTTTAATGGTTTTATTTTAAATAAAATACCCTTGTTAAAAAAATTGAAGCTCAGGGAAGTGGCTGATTTTAAAATTGTAAAAGGTAGTTTAAGGAACGAAAACAATCCCGATTATAATTCAAATACATTTCTTTTCCCAACCAGGTATGTTAATGGAGAAAATCTTCCATCTACTTTTGCAATTACCAAAACACCCTATTTTGAAGCTAGTGTTGGTGTTGCCAATATCTTTAAAGTAGTAAGGCTCGATCTGGTTAAAAGATTTACTTATTTAAATCATCCTAATATTTCTACCTTGGGGCTAAGAGTTAGAATAAGGGTTGATTATTAAAATTGGAAGAGTGATTGACAAGTATGTTTTGGAAATAGTTAATAACACTAATTAAAAAATTGTACCAGCAAAGAATGCTGAAAACTAATAAATCAATGAATCTGCCACAATTATTATTTATAACATTAATGAACATTCATTTTGTTGTATTTAACTTTGCAGTGGTGCTTGTTAATACTTTTCCTGTACAGTTGGGAAATGCAAGCAATGGGAATTGCTGCAAACAAATATGATCTGAATTTTTTATCATTTTAAAAATATAAAATCTATTTGATGCAGTGGGCTGATCAGCAACTATATATTGAAATAAAGGGAGGTACATTTTGGCCGCCCCACGTTGAATTTATTAAAGTTTGAGGTATTAACCCATTAGACTATATTCTTGTAAAAGAACAGTTTAAAATTTAAACACAACACTATTTAAAATTGTAATAATGAAAAAGAATTATATATCAAATTCTGAAGGGTCTATTCGAATGTTTAAGGGCGGCTTTATGGAGAGCCTTTCCAAAATACATTTTGCGGTCCCTTTATTTATTTTTGTACCTGCTATTTTAATTTTTATTTATAAAGCTTTTGCAGCAGGCATCAGTATTTTAAATTTTGGATTATATTTTTTGATAGGTCTGGCCGTATGGACAATTACCGAATACATCATGCATAGGTTTATTTTTCATTATCATCCAACCTCGGAATTTGGGAAAAAAATGCATTTTATTTTCCATGGTGTACATCATGATTATCCCCGGGATAAAAAGCGCCTTGTATTACCGCCGTCAGTTAGCATACCACTGGCAAGCGGTTTCTATTTTTTGTTTGCTACTTTTTTGTCTTCTCAATTATTATTCGCATTTTTTCCGGGATTTTTATTGGGGTACTTAATTTACGACATGTTGCATTATGCAATGCATCACTATAACTTTAAGAGCGGTATTATGAAAAAAGTTAAGCACCACCACATGCTGCATCATTACAATGAACCTGACAGGGGCTTCGGTGTAAGCAGTTCTTTATGGGATATTATTTTAAGATCAGGATTTGAAAAACAACCAAAAAAAATTATTGAAAAACAAAAGGCTCATTTAAACAATTAAATTGAACCATTATTCTAACGATACTGAAGTGCCTTATTTATTATGTTTCAATAGGGTTAATAAACTACTTTTGTAAAGCAAATGTTTGAAAAATTATAAGATGCAAATGCCCAAAACATTACAAAATAAATTAATTCTTAATGAAGATATCATTAAGCCTAAAAATATCTTTCAGGATAGGGAGCGAACAAATATTTTACGAAGTGCTGAAAGGATTGCTGTGTATTTTCTTGTTAAAAGGATACCTGCATTTGTAACACCTAACATGCTTACGGGTATAGGTATGGTTGGTTCTTTTCTGGTATTATTGGCTTTTATATTGGCTTCCTATATCAACAGCAATTATATGCTGTTAGGTATTGCTGGTATTGCAATTAACTGGTTTGGAGATTCTCTCGATGGCAGGCTGGCTTATTACCGTAATATACCACGCAAATGGTATGGTTGGGCATTAGACATGGTAATGGATTGGATAAGTGTAGTTTTAATTGGCTTTGGTTATATTATATATGCCAAAGAAATGTATGAGCTGCTTGCTTTTACATTTGTTGTTTTATATGGCTGGGCAATGATAGTCTCACTGATAAGGTATAAAATAACAGATAAATTTACGATCGATTCAGGAATGGTAGGCCCTGCAGAGCTAAAGGTTATTATTTCACTTATTTTTTTATTAGAAGTATTAATTCCTGGTTCAATTCAATATTGTATTGTTGCTATATGCATTACATTGTTTATTATAAATGTGATAGATACCAATAAATTATTGGATGCTGGCAATCTACGCGATAAAGCCGATAAAGCATCAAAGAAGCAGTTGATTGATGAAATATAAGGAACCAATTAAAATATTTGCCAAAGCGCAGGCTTCTGCTTTTATTGGCGGTTTGGTTGACTACGTGGTAATGATTGCTTTTACGGAATTACTCCATATACACTATACAGTTTCAATTGTTATCGGCGGAATTATCGGGGCATTTGTAAACTTTTCAATTAATAAATACTGGACTTACCAATTCAACAATGCTGTTGGAGGCCAAATAGTAAAATTTATTTTGGTGGTTATTGGAAGTATTCTTTTAAAATCCCGCGGCACCTATTTATTTACCAATTGGCTAAATATCGATTATAAAATCAGCCGTATCATTACAGATATATTTGTTTCGCTTGGGTTTAATTTTCTGTTGCAAAAGTATTGGGTGTTTAAAAAAGATAACAGCCCTTTATTAAACGATAATAAACTAGGTATGGTTGAAACCAGCAATAAATTTTCTAAACCAACAATTTTTTAATTTCTTCCACAAGCTCACCCTTGGTAATTGGGATACCCATTATTTTATTATATCCCTTTGCATCTATAAAATATACATCCCTGATAATTCTTATTAATTGGCCGTTATTAATTTCCGGTATCAATACATGATCAAAGTTTTTAAGTATGTCACCTAAGTTTTTAGGAAAAGGGCGTACATAACGCAAATGCGCATGCGAAACAGCAAAGCCTTCATTTTGTAATTCTTTACAGGCACTTTTAATGGTACCATAAGTACTTCCCCAACCTAAAACCAACACTTTTCCTTTCTCTGTACCACTGTCTAATTTTTGTTCAGGAATATAATTGGCAATCATGTCAACCTTTGCCTGCCTTGTTTTTACCATGTGCTGGTGGTTCTCCGGTTCGTAACTGATATTGCCGGTTACATCCTGTTTTTCCAAACCACCCACCCTGTGTTCCAAACCGGCTGTGCCAGGTATAGCCCAGGGGCGTACTAGTTTTTCATCTCTTTTATAAGGCTGAAACTTCCCATTGTCATCGAGATCTGATGCAAAGTTTTGCGAAGCAAAGGATACTTTTATTTCCTGCAGGTCGGCAGATAAAGGATATTTCCACGGCTCGGCTCCATTGGCAATATAACCATCGCTGAGAAATATTACTGGCGTCATGTGCTGTACACTTATCCTTACTGCTTCATACACCGCACTAAAACAATCGCTGGGTGTACTGGCAGATACTATCGGCATTGGGCACTCGCCGTTTCTTCCATAATAAGCCTGCATCAAATCGCTCTGTTCTGTTTTAGTTGGTAAACCGGTGCTTGGTCCGCCACGCTGAACATTTATAATAATTAAAGGTATTTCAAGCATTACTGCCAAACCCATTGCTTCAGCCTTTAAAGCCATACCAGGGCCACTGGTTGTAGTTACAGCTAAACTGCCACCATAACTGGCACCAATACTCGAAGTAATGGCAGCTATTTCATCTTCGGCCTGGAAAGTTTTTATTCCAAAATTTTTATACTTGCTTAGTTCATGTAAAATATCACTGGCAGGTGTAATGGGGTAGCTGCCTAAAAACAAGGGGAGGCCGCTTTTTTGTGAAGCCGCTATCAGCCCATAGGATAATGCCTGGTTACCCATGATGGAGCGATAGCTGCCGGTTTCCATTTTTGCTTTTTCTACGGTATATCGTGTAGTAAAAGTTTCTGTAGTATCGCCAAAATTATAACCGGCCTGTAATGCTTTTATATTGCTTTCAAATATCTCTTGTTTCTTTGCAAATTTTTCTTTTATAAATGCAATGGTATTATCCATATCACGGTTATACATCCAGTATAAAAAACCAAGCACAAACATATTTTTTGCACGGTCTTTTTCCTTAATGCCCATGGTAAAATCTTTTAATGCTTCCCGGGTCATTTTGGTAACATCAATTTTTATCAGCTCGTAGCTGTCAAGGCTATGGTCTTCCAGCGGACTGATGCCTTCTGCATAATTGGCCAGCCTCAGGTTCTTACTGTCAAAACCTTCTATATTAGCTATAATGATTCCCCCGGGTTTTAATGCTTTTAAATTTACTTTTAAGGCGGCTGCATTCATTGCTACCAGCACATCGCATATATCGCCAGGCGTAAATATCCTGTCGCTGCTAAACCGCAACTGGTAACCGCTAACACCCGGAAGCGTACCTATGGGGGCCCTTATTTCGGCCGGAAAATCCGGGAATGTTGCCAGGTCTATACCCAGCAAAGCTGTATTATTGGTAAACTGGCTGCCGGTCAGCTGCATGCCATCACCGCTATCGCCTGCAAATTTTATTACTACTTCGGGAAGTACCTGTTCTGATATGCTCATAATTTTTGAATTGCTGCAAGTTACAATGATTTTTATTTTTTGTGCCCAGCTTTAACAGCTTTTATTTTTCTGTAACAAAAGAAAAGATAAAACCAATATACTGGTAGTTTTATTGTACAACATAGAGTTATTTTATATGTTTTAGTATAACAATCAATAACAAGGTAATTAAAACATTTATGTCTGTAATTTGAAGCAATAGTTTATAAAAAATTAACAACGCACAATAAATAATTTTGTAGCAACTGTTACAAAATGAATTAATTTTACACCGAAAAAATATCAATTATGGCTTTATTTAAATCAGGTAACCCCACCTTATCAGAAAAAAATTTTCAATCTGTATTTGTTGGCAGTGGCAGCGAAACCATGACCTTACGGGGAACATTAAATAAGTTTGGTTTTATGCTTATCATGTTAATGGGTACCGCCTATTATTCATGGAAGGAGTTTGCAGGCGGTGGAAATGTGCAGCCATTGATGTGGACAGGCCTTATTGGAGGTTTTGTAATTGCATTGGTGATAATGTTTAAAAAAGAGTGGGCAGGTTATCTTGCTCCATTATATGCATTATTGGAAGGCCTTTTTTTAGGCGCTATCTCTGCAATGTATAATGATGCTTTTGCAGCAAAGGCTCCCAATATTGTTATGAATGCTGTTGGCTTAACTTTTGGAACCGCCATTGCCATGTATTTATTATACACTTTTAAAATAATTAAGGCTTCAGAAAAATTTAAGGCTGTTATTTTTACTGCTACTGCAGGTATTGCGATATTTTATTTAATTGCGATGGTGGTTCGCTTATTTGGTGTAGATATGGCTTTTTTACACGAAGGATCTTTAATGGGTATTGGCTTTTCTTTAGTGGTGGTAACCATTGCAGCTTTAAACCTTATTTTAGATTTTGATATGATAGAACAGGGTGCAGCGGCAGGAGCGCCTAAATACATGGAGTGGTACGGCGCTTTTGGATTGATGGTAACCATTGTATGGTTGTACCTTGAAATAATCAGGTTATTGGGGAAATTGAGTGATAGAAAATAAATGAGTTCCTCTTAATATAAAAAACCTCACTGGTAAAAGTGCGGTTTTTTATTGCAGGTATTTTTTGTTGAACCAACATCTTTGGCGCTTCAATTTATTTTTTACGAACTCATTTTTGCAGTCAGGTCCCTGAGCCGTGGATGGTGGACACCAGCCACGTATTGCTGAGGCATTTTGAATTGCACACAGAAATGTGAATACGATTAAAAAAATAATTAGCATTACCTTTAGTGAGATATATTATTGTTGCCACAAATAAAATTATTTTAAGTTGAAAATTGTTTTATTTAATATTTTGCTTTTGTTGGTTATTGCTTCTTGTAATAACAATCCTAAATCTGAATCAGCCAATACTGCTGCCCCGAAAGATGAATGGGTAAAGGCAGATGGCAAAGACAGTCTTTTGTTACTTACAGACAGACCGCCCAACCTGGAAACTCCTTTAAAATATTTTTTGGAGGACTATACACCCAACAAAGTGTTTTTTGTGCGCTGGCACCTTGCGGGGTTGCCCACTGCTGTTAATACGGATACATTTCGTTTACGTGTAATCGGCAATGTTTCTAAAGAGATAGCTTTATCTATGAATGATCTTAAAACAAAATTTACCGCTTTTACGATAACAGCCTTATGCCAATGCTCGGGCAATTCAAGGAGTTTTTTTGATCCCCGTGTACCGGGTGGCCAGTGGAAAAACGGGTCAATGGGTAATGCTAAATGGACTGGCGTAAAATTGAAAGACATATTGCAGATGGCCGGTGCCAAAAACACTTCTATAGAAGTGAGCTTTAATGGCCTGGATATGCCACCAATGTCAACTACACCCGACTTTGTAAAATCGCTCCAATATGATCATGCGGTGGATGGCGAAGTGATGATTGCTTATGAAATGAATGGTGAACCATTGCCGGTTTTAAACGGCTTCCCTCTAAAATTAGTTGTGCCAGGATGGTATGCTACCTACTGGGTGGGCATGTTAAGCAGTATTCAGGTACACTCAACACCCTTTGAAGGATTTTGGATGAAGAAAGCATATATGGTTCCCAAGGATGAACCGAATGGAAATGAGAGCCCTGACTCTATTGCGACTAATGTGGAGCCAATTAGTGAAATGAATATCAGGTCGCTGTTTGTATCACCGGAACCAAATGAGGTAATTACAGTTGGCCGGCAAAAAGATATACAAGGTCTTGCTTTTGATGCAGGATATGGTATTACAACAGTTGAGTTGTCGTCCGATAATGGTAAAACCTGGTTGCCCGCAAAACTGGAAGCTGATTTGGGTAAATATTCGTGGCGACGCTGGCACTATAATTTTACACCCTTACAAAAAGGAGATTATACGCTGCAGGTGAAAGCAACTAACGTAAAAGGACAAACGCAACCAATACACCAGTGGAACCATAGCGGGTATATGCGCAACCAAATTGAAACGTTGCAATTAAAAGCGAAATAACTATGAAGCATGTGCGGTTAAAAAATAAGCTGTTATTTTCTTTGTGTGTATGTTTTATTATTTCATGCAACGAAACAAATAATAAAAAGCAGGTCAGCACCATTTCTGAACTGACGGACCTTAACAGTATAGTTACAAAGCTACCTGAAGCGCCAGGCTATGCAGCGTTTAAAAACAACTGCGTTAGTTGCCACTCGGCCCGGTATGTACAAATGCAACCGAACCTTTCCGAAAAAACCTGGATGGCCCTGGTAACAAAAATGCAAAAAACTTTCGGGGCGCCAATTCCGGATTCCTCTGCTAAAGAGATTGTTCAATACCTGGTAGCCATTAGAGGGAAGAGTTGAATTTTATTACCTGAACATTTAGATTGAGGTTCTTTATTTATCATTCCCTACCATCCAATATATGACGGACATTTTTAAATATTAATTTGGTTATGGCTTAGATATTAACGTTTAAGACTGCAAAATAATCATTTAGAGTTACGGTTAAATATTAACAATTTTAGTTAGTATACGTTTAAACAAAAGACATAAAAATAAGCCTAAATAAAAGTATAAAATTAACAAAAGTCACACCTTTTAAAATCCACTTTGCAGGCATTTTTTTGCCACCGATTTTTTCGTATATTTGCAATGCGAACCAACAAATTAACTGATTATTGCTACACCGTCAGTCAGTATTAAGTTTAAAAATGGATTTGGATAGAACCGCCGACTTGTAAATCGGCGTGAACTCGCCAAATCCATTTTTGTTTTTACCACCTCATTTGTTTTGTATATTTGTGTCTTGGGTATTAGATACAGCCGGGGATTGCATATCCCCGGAAATGGTTTAATTCCTATTTTTATATTAAGTCGTCAACAATGTTGTTAAATATTTTTTAGACTGCTTTAATCAACAGGGATGGCTTAGCAACAGTTTTAATATTTATAATAATTGTACATTTATAATACAGAACACTACTGCACACTTTGCCACAACTAAAAAATGGATTTGGATAGAACGCCCGACATGTATATTGGGTTGCAATCGCCAATTCCATTTTTTTTACCACAGCTGTTTACCAGTTTTTCCACCCAACACCATCAAAACGCTGTACAAGGTAATTGCCCTTAAAGTGGGTATCCGCAATACTGCCAACAGCCCTTAGGGCATGCTGAATGATGGCTTTAATTTCCCTTATTCTTTTATTTCCTTAGTTGCTTATTTCATAACTCATAAAAAAAGTTTATGTTTGTGGCTCGGGGGGAAGGGTTAAATACCAGTCCTGCCGTGCCAGGCGAAGTATCACTACTTCGCTGTTTTTATTTTAAGCCTATTTTAAATATCATTTAAGCAGCTTTAAAAGCAAGGTTTTGTTATTTATAAATATTTGTACATTTGTAGTAAACAGTTCTAAAGCACACTTTGCAACAACTAATAAAAATGGATTTGGATAGAACCGCCGACTTGTATATCGGTGTGAACTCGCCAAATCCATTTTTATTTTAAAGAAGATGTATACCTACTTCAAACAATCTACATAGGCTCTAAAAAAGCCAATATCTTTTCAAAATTCATTCTATACTCACGATTTAAGGCCGCATGATTGAGAGGATATATAAACCCTGCCAACAAAAAAGAAATATCCTGCGTGCCATCTCCAAAACATTCAACCGCTTTTTCAATAACTGTCTTTGTAAACTCATACGCCTTTAATTGCTGTTCTGTCCTGGCATAAACGGTATTGCGTTCAGTTATTTGATTAATTAACTCTGAATTTAAAATGACCTCTCCATTTTCAATAGAAACGTTGTTTAAAAACCAATCAAAATTAAGGCCCGCCTTAACAGCATTTATTGAGGCAATTAATTTTTCATAACCTTCAGGCTTTTCAATCATATTAAACGCCTTTTCAGAGGCTATTTTAAAGCCATTCATTTCCATTACCTTGCCTTGTGTCATTTTCTCAAAAACAACGGCTTCAGGCTTATTAATTAACTCTCTGAATTCATTTAGTGTTAACTCTGGCAACTTCATTGCCTGGTACGATTGAAACACTTCATTAAAAAACGGCAACAGGATAGAATGACTTTCTATGTCCTGGTTGAATTCCTTTTGTTTAAATGATAATTTTACTTTTTTCATAATAAATTTTTACTTGTCCAGTTTAAATGATTGTATTTTGTTTTTAAAATTTTTAATTGCGGTTTTTCGCTAAACACATTATTCATTAGTTCAATTTTTGTTTGTGTAATATCTATTACTGTTCTTTCGCATAAATAAAATTCTTTACACATTTTTTCAAGTACATCGGAATACCTTAATCTTTGAACTTTTGCATAATAATAATATCGGTAAATCAGGCATTCGTTTCTATCAGCAATTAGGTTATCATTTCTCCCCTTCTTAAAGGTTCTCTTTGAATTTTCCTCATTGACGGTTGTTAGTTTATAAAATAAACGGCTCCCTTTTGGCATTCTGCAATTACATTGTTGGTTTTAAATTCACCCTTGCATTAACTTTCTTAGCTTGTTGCTACACCATTCAAAGAATACATAAGACGCCTCATTGATTCCCTTACCATGTTTTCGATTTCATTAACTCCCTCCTTTGCATCCATTACATGTACTTCCAGCTTTTCAATTTGTTTACCAATATTTATAATTATGCTTCGCTGCCCACCGCTGTTGATGCTGCTGCTTTTTTCTTTTATTTCATTACCCAAAATATCTTTAGCGTTCGGCTTATTCCCCTTGTCGGTATTAAGCAATATAGGGTTTACCGATACTGCCGCAGCTGCTGCCGGTTGATATAAGGGGTAGGCACCACCACCACCCATGCCAGGTATTGCAGAAAAAGCCTTTTGCGAAACCGTGCCATCTACAACCTCAATAGTAGTTTTGCCACCGCCAAAAAAGCCCTTTATGTGGCTGTAAACCCATTCTACTTTATCAAGTATGGGTTTTATAATGTTATCCCACATCCATTGGATTTTATCGCCAATCCATGCTACAGTATCATATAGAAAACCGGCAATTTTTCCAATTACCTTAAACAAATCTTTCATTAATTCACTCTTACTTATCCACTGAATTATGCCGCCTAAAATATGCCATACATTACCTGCAATAGATTTCATTGCATTCCACATGTGAAGTACTATATCTTTTGCCGTAGCCAAATAACTCCCCCAATCGCCTGTGCCTTGCCATATTCCTTTAATATAAGTCCAAATGTCATTTATAGTGGTTCGGAGAAACTCAATACCCGTTTGTATGTAAGGCATTACTGTAACGGCCAATTCTGTAAATTTTTGTATCAATGGTGTGATGATAGGCATAAGGCCATCGCCAACACTTGCCTTCATTTTAAAAATAGCATTGTTAAATCGTTCTTGAATAGCTTGTGGCCCATTGGCAGCAGCCAGGGCATCAGCTCCAAATGCTTTTTGCATTTCAGTGGCAAAGCGGGGTAAAAAATCTTTAGCCGCTATGTCGCCTTTTTTCATCATTTTGCCCAATTCTTTTTCAGTAACTCCCATTGCATCTGCGGCAATGTGAAATGCACCTGGTATCCGCTCTCCCAGCTGGCCTCTCAATTCTTCTGCACTTACGGTGCCTTTACTCGCCATCTGTCCTAATGCCAACATTGCGCCCTTGCTTTCTTCTGCCCCAAGTTTCATCGCAGCCACACCGGTGCTTACGCCTTCAAATATTTTCATTTGCTCCTCCAATGGCATGTTCATACCTTTTAAACCCCCTGTAAGTGTTTTCACGCCTTCCAGGCTTGCTTCGTAGTTAAGCCCGTACTTATCAGCTATATTGCTGGTCATTGCAATAGCCTTTTGGCCCTGGCCACCGGTGGTTGAATTAATGGCTGTTTTTAAGCTGGAATTTTTTAAAGAGGTTTCGTAAACATCTACTCCCAAATCTTTTGCCATACTTATGCCTTGTGTAATTGCACCAGTTATCAGGTTACCTTTAATCAACCCGCCCATACCAAGCACGCCACTACCGCTTTTTTTACTTCCTTTATTTTCTAATTTTTCTATCTGCTTTTCCAGCTTTCTTGCTCCTGCGGTTGCAGCTTCAAATTCTCCTTTTATGTGGGTACCAAACCGGATGGTGTTCATTTGCTCTAAAGCAGATCGCAGTTCGTACACGCTGTGCGCCATTTTTTTACCTGCATATTGTACACCTGTAAACTGGCTCGTAATTTTGTTGGCTGAACTTTCACTTACACTGGCGGCACGGCGCATTTCCGGCGTAAGCATGTCTTGAAGCTTAAGGATAAAAGTTAAATAATTTGACATGGGATTAAATATTTTAAGTGTGGTTTTCTAAATTATTGTTTAACTGATAGAGGTTATAATTCGTCATTTTTATACAATTTTAAACATTGTTTAAAATCAGTTTAAGGCAGAAAGTTTATGCATGTACAAATCACTGAATAGTTTTACCACAATATACTTTTCGGTATAGTTCAATTTTGTAAAAGGTACCTGTATTTTAATTTTACTTTTATGGTGGTTAATAACTTTCATTTCATTTAAACCATTAATAACCCCATTTTTCTTTAGATAATCAAAAATCATTTTATCCCTTTTATTATCATCTTCTTTTGTGATTATATTTAATTCTGTTGCAATACTATATAACCCATCTAAAAGAGTGTCATCATTAAAAGTTGTAAGTGTCTCTTTAATTTTTTCCAGTTCTTCATAATTAAGAAGTTCAAAAATTACCGTTCTCCCTTTACTTATAAACATTGAAAAATCAACTTCACTTATGCCTCTTTTAACAAACTCCTTTTTTAAATTTTCGATTAGGCTTTCTTTTGATATTTTTTGCATTGCTATATTTTTTAATTACCTGAATACTCTACATTAAATATTTGTTTGTGTTTTACTTTAAAACTGGCAAAATCAACCTCTTTTAATAATTCCAATTTATCGGAAAAGTACAATTCGTCATTACTCATTTTAAGCAAACTTTCCATTTCAATTTTACGTGTATAGTCTTTAACGATTTGCTCTTTTGCAATTTCTAAATCAATGGTAGCAATGGTTATATATTGCTGCCTTTTTTTAACATCAAGCATACCAGATTGTATAAACCTGTCAACAGACAATGTAGCCATCTCTTTTTTTAAACTTTTTTGCTCATTTAAAAGACTATTGTTATTGTTAACAAGGTCTTCTAACATTATCAATAATTCTTTATCGGTAGTGGCATTACTTTTATTAAAATGAGTAATGAGCAAATTCCTTACATCAACTGTTAAACCACCTGGGAATACTTCGTTGAAAGACTTATTTATAACCCTGCCCCCGAAATTGCTTAAATATTGATTTGTGTTTTTTATTTCCATTTTCATTTATGCATAATTTTTAATTTCTATTCAGTTTAAATTTTACTATCAATTCACAAACAGTTTTATATACGGCTCCATTACAGGGCTGTTTTTTTTATTAAAAGTAGTGATGGTTATAATGCTGTATTTATCAGCTTAGTGAAGGAGTTTCAAAACTATACCTTTTTTTGATTCCAAAAAAATAACGGTTTCCACACAGGTAACAGTTTGTAATATATCAATTGCAAAAGCAAAATAAAAAAATGCCACCTGTAGAAACAGGCGGCCAAACGATTGGATAAAACTCTTTTAGTTTTGGCTACTTAACATTAAATATTTCTCTTTCAGTTCGCAGGCAATTTTATTTACATCCTATTATAGGTGAATTTGTTTCTTTATAATCAGTACTTGTAAAATGCTGAATTTATCAGCTTAGTGAAGGAATTTCAAAACTATACATTTTTTTGATTCCTGAAAAATACTGGTTTCCACACAAGCAATAGTTTGTAAACTACCAATTGCAAAAAGCAAAATAAAAAAGCCCCCTGTAGACACAGGCGGCTTATCCTTCGCTCATAGATAACAAAGTTTGCTTATTCACTATACTTCTTAAATGTGTTATACAGCAGACTCATTCAACCCCATATTACTTTAGCTTATCGTAATTAGGCGGTTTTTTTAGGCCGCTTATTTCGTAAATATTATTTGCATCAACAGGGAACCCCATTTGTTTAATTTGCAGTGCATTATTAATTCTAATTTTAGCAATATCTAAATCAAAAGGGTCTTCATTTGCAAATTGGCCACCTTGTGGTAATAGCCCTAAGTTTACTAATACCGGTAAAACAATTTCATTTAATATGCACAACTCTTTAATCTTATCATCTTGTGCCAATTCCGTTATTGATTTATGATGAGTTTGGCTTTGGGCATAACCACTGCTTTGGCTACTGGTAGTTGTTTCGGTTGCACCAATAATAAGTACCATTATTTCTTCATTCATTGCCGTTCGGATAGTATTGTACAGTTCGCTGCTGTTAGCACCGCTCATGGCTTCGTGTATGGTAAGTTCTGCATCCTTTGGCAAAACTGCCCACGCTGCACTTGCAGCAGCTTCCAGTGCTCTTTCTAACTGAAGCCTTACCACTTCGTTAGAACCATCGTACCTGGCCTCTCTAAAGGGCATACCGAATATTTGCGCATAGTTGGCCCAATCTGCAATTGAACCACGCTTATAAATAGCATAACAACCGGCCTGCAGCAGGTAGCCCAAATCGTTATAATGGCCTATTTCAACAACGGTTTTATTATACGGTGGTTCACGGTAATTAATGCCTTCATAGCTGTATTGTTCATTTACAATTAGTCCATCTTGTGGCCGTATGTGCTTTTTAGGCACATCAAATATTTTCAATTTGCCATTATCGTTCATTAATTCAATAACAGCAATACCCCAGGCTTTTTGTAATTGAATGCATTCCCGCAAATTCCTGAATTGTAAAGAATCAATGAGTGAGTTTGCTTCTTTAATTTCTATTTTTTTAGCATTTATATAATGGAGTTTGTGCTTTAAAACAGCCAATACTCTTTTTTGCACCATCCTGTACAAAAATGCATCTAACAAAGCATCCTCATATAAATCATACAAAGGAACCCTGTTGCCATTTATTCCTTCTGCCTGTTGGCAACTGTTTCTCCAGGCCTGTATATCTAATTTAATGCGATGTACAGGTCTAATTACAATATTTTGAATCAGCATGCCGCTTTCTGAAACTTCACCGGCTTTTTTTATTACGTGTGGGTAATTCATGTTTATATTTTTAATGGTTAACTAAAATGGTTTTCTTCAAATTTTAAAAATCCACTCCAAAGATTTTTAAAACCTCCTAATGCAACAGGTTTTGTTGATTGCACATAATCAAAAAATCTGTTCATTAAAGCAGAAACGCCGCCTTGAATATTTAAATCCCCTATAACCTTGTCATCCCATTTATATTTTCTTTTCCAGGCTATCATGGTTACTTCTGAAACTCCAATGATTTTTGCTATTTCCTTTTGGGATAACCCTTTTACAATAAATAAATGGGCAGCTTCTCGTTTTTTGCTTGCCATTTCTATTCTGTTATTTTTTTGCATTTTAATAGTTTTAGTTAAATACATCTCTTAATAATGGGGTTTTGCTAATGCTTTCATTTATGGCTTCCATTTGCGTTTCATTAAAACTCATTTCAGAAAGCAGCAGGTGAATTTGTTGTAAAGTATTTGTAAGAAAAATTGGAGGTGCTTCGCTAGCCACTGCGCAAATACCAAGTACATCAATTAAGCCTGCTTTAATTTGTTGTAACCTTAATAAAGGGGATTGGTTTTTAGTATTGATCTCTATAATCAAACTGTCTTTTGTAATTTTAATCATAATTAAATTTTTAAATGGTTTTTAAATTGTATTTAAACAAAAATGTAAATCGTTTATTTTGTTGTAGAAATGCCAATTTCATCCAACATGCTTTTTGTGTTTTTTGATGCCGTGCTTTCTTCTTTGTGCTTAATGATTTGGCTAAACTGGTTCACAACCTTTACCAATTCATCTTTATTCATTTTATTGAGTTCTTTTTTAACGGCTCCCTTTTCTCTTAAAAACATATTAAGCTTTGCAATATTCATTTGCCTGTCCTCTTTTGAATCACCGTAAATAATGTTGGCAGAATATGCCAGGGCAAAAACTTTTCTTCGCATTTTATCCAATGGGTCAAATTTGCTTAAATGCGTTAAAAAGTTCCGGGCTTCGTTAAATGTCATTTGTTTGCTACTGGTTTCCCTTCCGTTGGTAAATTGGTTCACCAATTCCGCTTTGTCATCCATAATGCCAAATTGATTAAGCAGCACATGAATTTTTGTTAGCTGTTGTTTATTTATCATGTTCATTCTTCTTCGTTTTGAATTTGATGTAATAGGATTTCGTTGTGCAGGTCACCAAAGCGTTTTTTACCCTGCATTTCTTTTATAGTATCAATATCTGTAATTCCGTAACTATTGCAGATAAAAGCAACCTCTGAACGACTAAGGCCGGTTAACGATTGCCATAATTGTATACGCCGGTAAAATTCTGCATAGCCTTCTTTTTGCTTATTGCTGAACTTTACCAGGTTATTTTTGAAGTAAGGCATACCAGCCAAAACAATCCCACAATTTTTAAGAGTCTTATCCCTTAAAACATGCAGGTACAAAATCATAGTATGGTTAAGTTTTCCGGCTTCATCAATAATTAATATGGGGTTGCCAATTGTATTTAATTCATCTGCAATTTGGTTTATCATGGCATGGATATTACCCTCAAAATTTATTGCCATCTCTTTAAGCAATGCAATAAAAAAGTGTTTGGGCGACATACTTTTTTCATAAGTAACATAAAAAACGTTTTTGCGTAATGCATAAGCCGCAAGGGCTATGGTTTTGCCCATTCCGGTATCAGCAGTTAAACCAATCATAAAATGATTTTTTTGGGCATAGGAACAGACTTTTATACATGTAGTATAATCAGCCGTTTTAACCAATGTAATTGCATTAGGGTCACTCACTTTATTCCATAACTTTCGCCAAAGCCTTTCATCAATATTATCCCACTTTTTATTTTCAACGTGGCTAAGTGTAGCACTGCTTACACCTGCCTGGGTTGCAAGTTCATTTTTACTTAATCCCTTCGCAGAGCAATAATTATTTATTGCATTGCGGATTTGTTCTTTTTCTGGTAAATTTGTCATGTTTTAAATCATTTTAAAGAGTGATTAATAAGCTTCACCCTGCCAGGTGAAGTTTTTTTATTTAAAGATTTAATATTCATTTGTATGGATTTAGCCCTTATGTTACCTAAAAGCTATGCCTGCATTGATTATTACCACTTTTTTAAGCTAACAAAAGGGGCATTATCTATGCTTTTATTCGCTTCATTTTGGTGTTTTAAATAGCGTTTTAGCGATGATTAAGGACATAAACTGCGATTTTCGGGCCTCTAAATGGTATGTTTTATGCCCCTGGTTAATCATTATCTAATTCTGTTAATGGGTCAATTAATTCAATTTTATTATTAGTTGTACCAAATGGATTGCTTTCTTTTTTCTTTGGCTTTAATGCAGCCGGTATATCAAAGTTTTCATCTGCTGAAGGCAGTTCATTTATGATAACACCATTAGCCTCTGCTAACATTTTTATATTTGCGTTCTGCTCCAATTCTTTCAATACATTTTTTGGGGTAATTAGTGCGTTCAACCCTTCGTAAGCTTCAGGGTCAATGTTCAAGGCTTTATCCTTCGTTTCTTCTAATTGTTTCCTTGCCTGTGTTTGAATGCCTTTTAAACGGCCTTTGTTATTGTAAAGTCCTTGTATATCTTCAGGTGTTTGCAGGGCTTTTGAATTATTAATTTTTTGCTTTAATTGCAAACAAATAATGCCCTCACCATTAGCTTTGTTAAACAGGTAAATACCATCATTTAGGCTATCGTGGGTTACTACAACAATTTCATTATTCCATTGCTGGTAAAGATGTGCTGGTAATTGATATTCAAATTTTTCCACCCCTCGCATAATTGTTATCTGTCCACTTTTTATCTGCTTTAATATTTGAACCGGCAATAATTCTGCATGGTGAAACTGATTTAAAATAATTGGGTGTGGGTGTGGATTATCTAGAAATGCTTGGTTAGGTGTTTTGCCTCTTTGCTCCTTATTATTATATTCTTCTACTACCTGGGTAACAATAGCAATTACTTCGTTTTTTGTTTTGAACTTTTTTGCAAATTCGCTCTTTTGTTCATTGCTTGTAATCGCTTCTATACTTTTACTTCTAATGGATTTACCTAAATAACCTTCATAATTTTTGAACAGACTGTTAAGGTTTTGAATATATCTTTCTACAATTACTTTTTGGCGTGGATTTGATGTGGTTGTAAGAATACCGCCAACTTTTTTTAAAAGATTTTCAAAGTTAAATGCAGCCTGTGTTTGAGTAAATGCGTGTTTATCCATCACTATTTCAAAGGGCAACACACCCGTATTTATAACAGCATTACGAATTGCCTGTTTTATTACATCACTTTTTTCAGTGTTGCCTATTGCATACCCAATTATTTTTTTGCTGCAATTGTCAATCACAAATACCAATACGCTTTTATGAAAACCATCCTCCCAAAAAGGGATTTCAACGCCATCGGATTGCCATTGAACATGTGCATAATTGGCATTCTTTAAAGAGGCATAGGGCAACTGCTTTTGTGCTTCCGTTGCACCATATCGGCTTTTGTATATTTCAGGATTTTTAAGCCATTCCCTCCGGTGCTTTTTAACCCATGACAAACTATATTCAACACCCCCGATTTGTTTAGAATAGGCGTTTACTTTTTCTAGCATAACGGCATTTGTAAACTTGCCGTTACATGCAACTAAACCCTGCATTATATAATCTATTTGTGGGGTTGTTATTCTTTTACTTCTGTCGTTATTGCCAAATACACGTTTGTCCATAGCCACACTCATAATGCCATCTACACAAGCTTTTAATATCACCTGGCTAAATGCTTGTTTGGTTTTATACTTGCCTGGGAATAGGTCATTAAATGCGTTATGTAGAATTGTTAAATGTCTGAAGGATTCCTTTTCTTTTAAATCAATAATGGTTTGAAAAACGGAATGCAATTTTGAAAACCTCGTTATTTGTTCTGTTGTAAAAGCGTTTTCTTTTTCGTAGATGCATTTAAAAGATGTGTATTTGTAGTAAAAAGCGTGGTGTAATAATTCACTTACTTTTGAGTGCGATGTTTGTTTTTTTTCCTGTGAAATAATCTTATCCGGTGCAGGCAATTTTTTTCTTGTGCGGAAAGGAACGGACTTGTAAAGTATAAAGGTTTCAGCGTCTATTTTAATCTTCACTATGCCAGTTTCTTCATTCCAGCATTCAATAGTTTTAATGCTGCCATAACCCTGTAAATACTTCTTTGATAAGTACAAGTCATTACCCTCTATATGGATTGATTTTTTCATTAACAAGCTATTTCCGATTCGGCTACAAGTGCATTAATTTGATTACTGGTTGTTTGCATTTCTTCCAGGTAATCTTTAATAGTTTTTAATACTATTGGGTTTTTTGACCCCCCTGAAAGCACTCTTGATACGGTGAATATGCTTCTATTCGATCTGTTAGCTATCTCTTTGATAGCCCCATAGGGTAATAGCTTTTTTACGCCTGCTGTATTTATTCTACTTTTTTGCATAACTTTAATCAATATTTTGACAATGTTACAACAGATTTTTGACACTTTCAAAAATATTTTCACTAAATTTTCAATTTTTTTTATGGAGCCTAATGTAAAGTTTAAGAAATTACGAAAAGATAAAAACCTCTCCCAGCTTGAATTAGCTACAAATTTGGGTGTTTCAAGAAGTTTAATTGCAGACATTGAAAGAGGTAGTACCGGTATAAGTAAAAAATTAATGTCAAAAATTTTAACAATTTTTGACATTGAAGCAGGGTATTTTAATGAGCAAAAAATGACTGCAATTGACAATTTAAAACAGGGTAATGAAACAGGGGGTAAACAGGGAAACAAGGATTTTTTAATACGAGTGGGGCGAAAAGAACGGAACTCAGTTATTCCTTTTCAATATTATCTTAAAATGCGAGATTTACTTGAAAATAAATACCCAGAGCTGTGGTTCTTACAAGACTATTTACAACAACTTGATAAAATTAGAAATTTAATTGACTTATTAGAGGAAACTAAGCTAATACGAAATCACCATATCGGAATTGGTGTTTTTAGTAGCAACCAAACTCTTAAAGAGTATATTGATAGTGGGATACAGGCTTATAGAGAACTTATTCCGTATAAAGAAATCTTGCACAAATTTATTAGTGCAGGCAACGTTTTTATAGAAGAACTGGCAGAGATTAAGAATGAAATTGGTTTAGACGAGGACTTTGAGGATATGCTGTAGTAATCAATGTAAGCTATAGGCCTGAATTGGGTATTGAATTAAACTTGAACCGTCTTTAAACACTCCTTATCCCTCTAAAAACAAACCAAATTTGAACCTAGTTAAACCAAGTTAATATTTAACCCGTAACCATTAACCGGCGTTTTTAAAGGCAATAAACACGCTGTAACCCTTAACAGTATTGCTTTTCACTTGTGCAATTTTCGCACATTTTTTTAATACAACTATTAATATTTATAAATACCCCCCATAAATAAATTACCAAGGCCCCCTAAAATACTTCCCTCTTCTTTACGGCTGCCGGTTTGCGGGGCATAGCGGATTATCCTTCCTGCCAGCCTGCTAATAGGTAAAGATTGTATCCATATTTTTCCTGGGCCTGTTAATATGGCAAAGTATAAACCCTCTCCACCAAACATCCAGTTTTTAACACCCTTTATAAATTCAATATCAAAATCTACTCCGGCAGTATATGCTACTATACAACCGGTATCTACCTTAAAAATTTCACCAGCCTTCAATTCTTTTTCCATCACATAACCACCAGCATGTGCAAAGGCCAAACCGTCTCCTTCAAGCTTTTCCATAATAAAGCCTTCACCGCCAAAAATACCGGTACCTAATTTTTTCTGAAACTCAATGCCAATGCTCACCCCTTTTGCTGCACATAAAAAAGCATCTTTTTGGGCAATAATTTTTCCCCCTAATACCTTAAGGTCGAAAACTATTATTTTGCCGGTGTATGGCGCTGCAAAACTTACCTTCTTTTTCTCCATGCCTGTATTGGTAAAGGCGGTCATAAATAAACTTTCTCCCACGAGTAAACGCTTTCCGGCACTAAAGAGTTTCCCCAACAGGCTATTGTCATGCTGCTGGCTTCCATCTCCAAAAATGGTTTGCATTTCGATACCATTATCCATCATCATAAATGCACCGCTTTCAGCAACCGCTGTTTCGTAAGGGTCTAATTCAATTTCTACAAATTGAAGTTCTTCTCCATAAATTTTATAATCTATTTCGTGATTTTGTAACATGGTCTTTAATTTTTTGCGAAGGTAATAACCAATCAAAACACCGTAAGCAAAATAAGGATGAATGGAAACAAAAGTGCCTTCATTCAATGAAGGCACTTTATATTTTTTTACAACCAGCTTCCGTACCAACTTTCATTGGCGGCGGGGTCGTCTTTCAATTTTATTTTTCTGCGTTTAACATCTATGTTGTGGCGTATTGCCGCAGCAATCATCAGCGGCATAAACAAGAAGATTAATGGGGGTATGCCTATAAAGCTAATCCATTTTCCACCAAACATATTCCGCATCGGGCGCTTTAATCTTTCAGCTATCAGGTACATGGCTGGTACAATAATAAGGGTCATAAAAAATGCAAACGCCAAACCAAAAATAATTGTCCAGCTCAAGGGTTTCCAAAATGCATTACTATCGCCACCAAAGAAAATATGTGGGTTTAATTCGGAGAATAAAGTAACAAAGTTAATGTTGAAACCAACCGCAATGGGAATGAAAGCCAGGATGGCTGCCAGTGCCGTAAGTAATACCGGGATAATACGGGTTTTACCAGCCTGTATAACGGCTTCCCTTGTTTTGATGCCGCGGCTCCTTAATTCATCTGCAAATTCAATAACAAGGATACCATTTTTTACCACGATACCTGCCAGGCCAACAATACCGAGTCCCGTCATTAGGCCGGATACTTCCATACCGGTAATAGAGAAACCAAGCAGTACACCTATTACGCTAAAGATAATTTCAGTAAGGATGATGATAGGTTTACTTATACTGTTGAATTGTATTACCAGTACAAATAAAATTATCATTAAAGCAATTATAAGTGCTTTAAATAAAAACTGTACTGTTTCTAACTGTTGTTCGCCTTCGCCTGTTTGCTTAATGGTAACACCCTCTGACTTTCCTTTAAAAGCGTCTATGTATTTACTGATTTCCTGGTTTACTCCTGTAGCATTATAACCTTTGGTGGTTAATATATTGGAGCGAAGCGTAATCATGCGTTTTTGATCCTTACGTTTTACACTACCAAATGTACTTGTTGGTTCTACCTTAACCAAGGCGCTAATAGGAATATTTTTTACTGCGCCACCTACAGCCATATCCCGAAAAGATACCCGCATGTTCAGCAGGTTACTAAGGTCTTTCCGCTGCATTTCATCATTGCGCAATTGAATTTTATATTCATCTTTTCCTTCTTTAATTTTTGATATTTCCTTACCAAATAAACCGGTACGTATTGCCTGCCCTATCTGTGCAGAAGATACACCTTGTATCAAAGCACGTTCCCTGTCAACCGTTAAAGTAATTTCAGGATTGTTAAGGTCTACATCCATTTTTAATTCTTCTACACCAGGCACCTGTATCGAGTCTAAATAATTTTTAAGGTTAACAGCAGTTTTTACCAACCCATCAAAATCTTCACTGGCAATTTCTATATTCACTGGCGGCTCTGTTGGCGGGCCGCTGCTCTCTTGTGTAACACTTATTTCTGCTCCAGGAATACCTTTCATTTCAGCACGTACCTGGTCAAGATAAGGCCGTGTAGATACGCCATGTCTTTTTTCGAATTCTACAAAAGATACCTGTATCCTTCCCAGTTCGCTTCTGGTACTTCTGTCGCCGCTGGTAGGGTCGCTTGCGCCGATAGCAACATTACTGATAACACTTTCCACAACAGGGTTTTGCTTACCGGCGGCAGCATCAATACCCAGTACTTTATTAACCCTTTTTTCTAAAACCTGTATTACAGAATCAGTATATTCAACACTGGTACCCACGGGTAGTTTAACATATACATACACCTGGTTAGGGTCGCCTTGTGGAAAAAATACTATCCCCACCCGACCACTTTTTACGGAGCCAATAAATATAAATACCGAAATAATCAATAAGGCAATAATACCAAGCAAAAGATGCACCGGCCTCCAGCCTTTTAATGCCCAGCGAAGCAAATTTTCGTAATGACCCATGATCCATGGTAAAGCATGGTTTTGAAAATAATGTATGGCATCAGTAAAAAAGTACCTGTTTAATGCAACAAGTATCATAAAAAAAAGAAGCAGGTTACCCATAAATGTAGCGCCAAAAATATCCAGGGCAATACCGGCGGCTATAACGATCCAGAAAATTGGTTTTTTAAAGATGGCAGATTTTGCTTCCTTGGATTCCCCTTCTGGATGATTCATAAAATCAACAGCAAAAACAGGGTTCATAAAAAACGCTACCAATAAAGACGCCGCCAAAGTAAAAATAAGCATAATGGGTAAATACACCATAAAACGCCCAATAAGCCCCGGCCAAAACAGCAATGGAAAGAAAGGAGCCAGTGTAGTGAGTGTACCTGCTAAAACCGGTATAAACACTTCCCCGGCCGCCATTTTAGCGGCAGAAAAAACAGACATTTTTCCTTTAAACTCTGTGAATATGCGGTGCGTATTTTCTATTACAACTATGGCATCATCCACGATAATGCCTAACCCAAATAACAAGGCAAAAAGCACAATAAAATTTAGCGTAACATGTGTGCCAACAATCAAATCGGCACCAGGTAAAAATACAAATGCAACAAACATACTAAGGGGTACAGAAAGTGCTACAAAAAAAGCATTGGTAACACCCATAAAAAACATCAGTACTATCAGCACCAAAATAAAACCAATGATGATAGAGTTTACCAAATCATTAAAAGATGTTTTTGTTCTGATACTCTGATCGCCGGTGATAACTGTTTTTAAGTTATCAGGATAAATATCACCTTTTGCATCTGCTACAGCTTTTCTGATACCTTCACTTGTTTCAATCAGGTTTTCACCACTGCGTTTAATAATGTTGAGTGTAACCACATTTTTTCCATCAAGGCGGGCATAGCTTTCAGCGTTTTTTGTAGTATCCTTTATGGTAGCAATATCTTTTAAGTAAATAGGAAAACCACCAGTATTGCGAACCAATACTTTTTCAATATCATAAGCAGTTTTAAATTGCCCCTTTAGCTGCAGGTTACGTTTCATTGAACCCACATCCAGCAAGCCTCCGGATATATCCATGTTTTCACGCTGTACTGCATTGGTAATATCATCAAACGTAACGCCAGCCGTCTGCATACGAAAGTTATCTACATTTATCTGGAACTCTCTTTCCGGTGCACCTACAATATCAATGCGGTTTATTTGTGGCAGCTCTTCTAATTTATCCTTCAGGTCGTCTGCAAATTTTTTCAAACGTACCATATCATAGTCACCGCTTAAGTTTACATACATGATCGGCTGATCACTTAAATTTACTTCCAGCGCCGTTGGTACTTGTGTAAGATCAGTTGGCAGGTCTTGTTTGGCTTTGTCAATAGCATCCTTTACTTTTTGAAGGGCCACTTCTGTTTTTACTTTTGTATCAAACTCAACGGTAATGGCAGAATAATCCTGTTGCGACGTGCTGGTTAGTTTACTGATTTTTGCACCGGTAATACCTTTAATCTGTTTTTCAATAGGCCTTGTAACAAGGTTCTCTATATCTTTTGGTGAGTTACCTACATAAATGGTTTGCACATAAATGGTAGGTATCACAATATCCGGAAACTGCTCTTTAGGCAGTGTTGCAAATTGATAGATACCAACCACTGATATAAATAACATCACCAGGTATATAGAGGTTTTATTGGTAATGCTCCAGGAAGTTGGTTTAAATTCCTTAAACTTTTCTTTAATGTTTTCAACTACACTCATAAGTATTTTATTATCAATTATTGCCTCAACAAATACTGCAGCACTGTGCAACTGTATAGGCGTCGCACCCGTGTACATTTTATCTCTGTGGTACTCCTTTTAAATTTGCTACCGTATTTGCAGAATAACTCTCTATTATGCGTTATCCGATAAACGTAATTTATACAAGTTCAACTATTCACTATTTCAAAGTAAGCAACTGCCCTTCGTACAAACTTCCAAACCCTTCTGTAATCAACACATCCCCTGCTTTTAAACCAGTTTTTATTTCTAAAAGGTTACCATTTAATAAGCCAATATTTACAGACCTTTTCCGGGCAATCAGTTTACCATTTTCAGCGCTGGACACCATCACAAATTTTCCTTTTTCATCATTCTGTAATGTGTTTAATGGAATTGTAATGGTATTGGCGGCTGTATAATCTTTAATCTTTATCAAGGCTATCTGGTTAGGCTTTAAAGCCGGGTTGGTTGGCAGCTTTGCTTCTACCACAAACCCCCTGTTGATGATATCAATGGAAGCACCTACAAAACTTAATGAAGTATTGATTGTTTTATTTATGTCTGGCAGAAAAATAATTACACTTGTTCCTTTACTCACCGTACCCAAGTAATTTTCAGGGATATTACTGGTAACTTTTAATAAACTATTATTTACTATTTTGATAACCCCACTGCCTGCACCACCAAAAGATTCGCCTAGCTTTACAGTTACTACATCAGCAATTCCATCTACATCGCTATATACCATTGCCATTTTAGATTGCTCTTGTATGGCCTTTACATTTTCTTTGCTGGTTTCCAGTTGATTTTCTAAAGTAGCTACATTGTTTTTTGCAGTAATCAGTTGTACTTCGGTACCAATGCTTTGATCCCATAAATTTTTCTGCCGTTCATAAATATTTTTTGCATACGATAATTGTGTTTTAATGCTTTCCAATCCTTGCCTGGCCGCCACTATGTTTTGCTGAATAACAGCATCATCCAATTTTAATAATAACTGGCTCTTTTTTACCAGTTGTCCCTGTTTTACATAAATGGCCTTTACTTGACCAGGCCCGCCACGAGGTGTAATAAAGCTGGTGTTTTCTGCATCCACCCCTCCCTGCAACTCAATAAAATGGTCGAATTGTGTGGTAGCTAAGGTTTGTACAGCAACCAGCTTTGTTTTTTGGGTGGCGGCTGCGCTGGTATCAATTTTACCAATTTCAGTTTCCAGGTTGGCAATGCTCTTGTCTAATTTATCTTTATCAGCTTTTAGTTTTTCAAGCTGAGCTTTTTTATCATTTAACGCTGCACTGCCTTCTTTTTTACTATCGCCACATGAAGATAAAAACACCAAAGCCGTAGCACTTATTACTACATATTTTTTCATAGTTCTATAATTAATTGATTTAAACAAGTTGTTAGTTTTTATTGGTTATTTATTTATGTTATTACAATTTTCCTCTTGCTCTTAAAAAGTCAATTTTTGCTATTACAGCATCGTACAATGAACCATAGTAATTATTTTGAGCAGTTTTTAATTCTGTTTGTGCCGCATAAATTTCCTGGTTACTTCCAAGGCCCTGGGCGTATTTTTTATTGGTAGTATTAAGTACTTCTTCTGCCAGTTTCATATTATTCCGTTGGTTATCCATAGTAATAAGCGAAGCGCTTAATGCTATGCTGGCCTGTACTACACTATTGTCAATAGAAGCTTTTAATTGTTCAATACTATTATTTGTTTGCTCAAGTTCAAGCTTGGCTTTAGAAATTTGCGCTGCTTTTGCGAAGCCGTCAAAAATGGGAACATTAATACTTAATCCTACCAATGAACTGGCAAACCATGGCTGCCCGGAAGGACTTTTACCAAAAAAGCTAAATTCATTACGTTGTGCATTTCTATAATAATTGCCACGCAATGAAACAGACGGCAGGTAGCTCAATTTATAACGCCTTATATTAAACTCTTTTAATTGCTTTCCTACTTTTAACGTTTGAAAATCTTTTCGATCGGTATAATTATAACTTGTATCTAATAAGTTTGACTTTAAAATATCATCAGTTAGTACATCTGTTAATATCAAAGAATCTTTTTGTGGCATATTCATCAAAAACTTAAGACTGGCATTGCCTGCATCTAAAGTGCTTTGTACCCTTAATTTTTCCGTATGAAGATTGCTTAATTGAACATTTACTTTATCTACATCCAATTTTTCTGCAAAGCCATTCTTATATATTTCTTTGGTTTCATGCAGCAGTTTTTCAAAGCGCTCTATATTAGCATCAAGTGTGGTTATTTGCTGAGCACCCACTACTAACTGGTAATAAATTTTTAAAACATTTACTTTTATAGCTTCTTCCGTAACAGCTGTTTTTTTGGTTGCAAAATCCATTAAGGCGTTTCTTGCCTGTAAGCCAACAAAAACCTGCCCATCAAATAATATCTGAGATATCTCGACGCCATATTGTGCATTATACTTGGTTCCAAACTGTGCATTTATAAAGCCAAAATCGCTTAACGGCGGAGAAACAATCGGGTTGCCATTGCCATCCTTTACACCATTTTGCACCAGCACAGCATAAGTAGCCGGGCTAATAAAATTGGGCAGCGCGGTTACACCTATATTCGGAAAATAATTTGCGCCAATTTTACCGTTTATCTGCGGATAGGCAGTTGCTGTAAATTCTCTATTGGTTTGTTGCTGTATCTGAATATCGAGTAAAGAATTTTTTACATCTACAGAATTTTTTAATGCATATTCTACAGCCTGTTTTGCACTTAGGCTATTTACTTGTTGCGCTATAGTGCCACTTGTCAATAAAAACAAGGCAGCAACAACTAAGGTTCCTTTTTTCAATTTAAATCTTTCCATCTTTACTTTTTATTTATTCTCTGTTCTTGATATTTTAAAATCATTTTATACCCTTTTGGAGAAGCTATTCCAAAAAGAAAATGAATGATGAATTCTTCTTCTATCTCCGAAAGACTGTACTTTAATTTTGTGAAAAACTCAGGGTTAAATGGTATCATAATGCTTTCTACCCTAAAGTTTGCTATAATATCTATCTTTATTTCTGCACGGTAAAGTTCTTCATTTATCCCTCTTATGATATTGTCCTTTATTACATTGTACAGGTAATCGTTTTTGTAAGTATGAAATTTTTGAAAAGCTTTTGGGTAATATTTATGCATGTCAAAGACCAGTGAAGGGTTCATGGTGGAAAACATTTCTACCACCTGGTCCATAGCTAAAAATATTTCGTGTATGGCATTTTTAGAATTTATTTTGTCATGCTCACAAATACTCTCATTCTTTTTGAATTCGCTTTCCACAACTGCATCTACCAGTTCATCCTTATCAGCAAAATAGAGATAAATTGTTTTTTTACTGATGCCCATACTAGTGGCAATATCATCCATACTTACACTGCGTAACCCATATTGCCAGAAAAGCGAATGCGCTTTTTGCTTAATTCTTATACCTGTATCTAAGTCTGTCATAACTAAGTGCAAAACTATGGAAACTTTTAATGTAACCAAAGTTTCCATCATTCTTTTTTGCCATTCATAACAATTTGACGGTATTAAGAAATAGCAAACCATAAGGTTAAAATTGTTTTACAATCCATTGATTGCGTTTTGTTGCTTTTGATGGCAATATGGGTAAGCAGGTAATGTTTAACAATGAAATGTAGAATCTTTCTCAATAAAGTATCTTTGATTGTATAAATACTATTTTATGCAACAACAATTTACTTATAAGAGACTGCTGCAATATTTTTTGCAGGGGGTATTGATTTTAGCACCTATTGCCATTACCTTTTGGGCCATTGCCGCTGCATTTGGTTTTATCGATGGTATTTTGCCCAACCTTGTCCATAGTATTTTTCCTTCACTGGTGGAAGATGGGCAGGGTAAAATAAAAAGTATGCCCGGCCTGGGCTTTGTGCTTGTTATTTCGCTGGTATTATTGGTAGGATATGTTTCTTCTTCTTTTATTTTTACAAAAATTGTAGAGGGCTTTGATAAAGTATTGGAAAAAACACCGGGCATAAAATTCATTTATTCTACTTTAAAAGATTTCTTTGAAGCCTTTGCAGGGGAGAAAAAAAAGTTCACCAATAATGTGTTGGCCAATGTAGATGACAATAACGTTTGGCGTATTGGTTTTATAACAAAGGATGATATGGAAGAATTTGGTTTTAAGGATTACGTAGCTGTATATGTTCCAATGTCGTATTCTGTTGCAGGCAATGTTTATATTATTCCAAAAACAAGGGTAAAACCTATAACCAATATCAGTGCAGCACAAACGATGAAGTTTGCTGTAAGTGGAGGTGTTACAGATGTAATAGAGCCTTTACCTTAGCTAAAGAGGGTAAACAATATCACTATATGAATGGCCTAATATAATTGCTGTCTATTTTGTAGTACTTTTTTAATCTGCATAAATTGAAGAGAGCCTCAATAATAGTAACCTTTTGCTTAATTACAATTGATTGTTTTTGTTGGGGATTTTATGCTCATCACAAAATTAATTACTGTGCTGTTTTTTTATTGCCGCCCCAAATGATAGTGTTATACAAACCAAATATTGCTTTTATTAGTGAACATGCTGTAGATCCGGACAAACGCCGGTATGTGGTGGCAGATGAAGGGCCAAGGCATTATTTAGATATTGATCATTACGGTGTATATCCATACGGAGCCTTACCCCACAAATGGAAAGATGCAGTAGACAAATTTGGGGAAGATTCATTAAAACAATACGGCATTGTTCCATGGCATATACAAATAATGTTAAACAGGCTAACGGCTGCTTTTAAAGAAAAAAATTTCACAAAAATAATGAAGAACAGTTGTGAGATTGGTCATTATATTGCAGATGCCCATGTACCCCTTCACGCTAACACCAATCACAATGGGCAGTACACTAATCAAAAAGGGATACATGCTTTCTGGGAAAGCAGGGTTCCTGAATTATTAGCTGAAAAAGAATTCGATTTTTTTATTGGGAAAGCAGCATATATCCAAAATCCTTTAAATTTTATATGGTTAAGAATATTGGAAAGTGCCAAAGCTGCCGACAGTGTTTTACAATTTGAAAAAGAACTTACCAGGCAATTTCCAGCAGATCAAAAATATGCTTTCGAGAATCGCAATGGTGTAGTGATAAGGCAATATGCTGCTGCATTTACCATTGCCTATAATAAAAAATTAAACGGTATGGTAGAAAGGCGAATGAGGCAATCCATTTTTGCCGTGGCCTCTTTTTGGTATACAGCCTGGGTAAATGCCGGCCAGCCAGATCTTAAAAATTTAGTTAATCAGCAGTTTTCAGAGGAAGATGTAAAAGAATTTGATAAATTAAATACAAGCTGGAAAACTCAGGAAAAAATTATTGGACGGGAGGAAGAATAAGTATTATGAATTAACGAAAAATATTTTTGTACAACATTTTTTATTTAATGTTATTTAACAAAACCTGTTTTTCACATAATCCGGAATGGCATAATACTTGAGCCCTTATCGTTTCACTACAATTGCAAAAATACAAGCCTATGTATACTACTAATTTTATTTATAAAGCTCCTGCTGAAGTTTTAGAAAGTTTGCGAAAATTATTTTCAGTACTGGTTGGCGAAAATATAAATTTTCAACGCGCCGTAAGCAGTACTGATGACAGGCAGTTGAAAAATACGTTACTTCAATTTGTTCAATGTAGTAAGCAGTATGCCAACGAATTAAAATACCAGATTGCAAGCCTGAGTGGAGGTATCGAAATACATGACACTATATTGCCAGAAAATAAAGGCAATGAAAATTTAGTATTGCATAATTCGAAAGAGATATTGGAATATTGCTGTAATTGTGAGCAAAGGGTACTCAGCGTATATAGGGAAATTTTACACCAATCTTTTATTTTGAAGGACCTTAGGGGTATTATGAGGCATCAACTCAATGAAATGCTTTGTTCTTTTCTTCAATTTAAAATGCTAAAAGGGTCTTTTTACAAATAACAACAAACTGATTTTAGTTTATGCGGGATTCCATATTAAATGGTACCCCGTATTTTATTTACGAATAAACAACTTGCTGAATAAAAAGATAGGCAGAGCATAAAATTACATTAAATAATATTTACTCAAGGCTAAATATCAATTGCTCATCTCTATCCATTACCTGTATTTTTCTTACAAAGTCATCATAGGCTGCGTCATGGTTAGTATACACCCCATATGCATCAATACTATATCCAATAAGGCCATCGTTGGCTTCTATCACATATAGTATAGAAGAATCAGATGGGTCAGACTCGCCTTCAAAACGAAATGTTTTAATAATAGTTAAATTGTCCGGGGTGTATTTATTGCCATTTGTGGTGGTAAAAAATTCTCCATCCATCGTAAATTCATTATCTTGGCGCTTGACACGTAGCTTTTCCAAAACCTGGCTAAGTGTGCTCATTTGATTTCTTATCATAAATTATTTTTTAAAAATTAATAAAATAAAAATGCATACGATTTTAAAAATTGTCCTCAAATAATTTCAACTTGCATCAATGAATTTTTTTTGGGGGTATTGCTATTCTTTGCATATACTTTCACAGGTAGCATTGCAATTGAAATGCCAATAGTTTTGAATATGCCAAAATATTTCTCTGTGCATTTTATTCTACATATTGAGAAAGGTTGGTGTGGAGGCACAAAAAAAAAGCTCACAATACGGAGAGCTTTTTGTACAACTATTGTTTTGCTGATTGAAATACTTAATTATTGGTGATTAGTTTCTTCAAAGTTTTTTATTTTATTATACAATGTTTTCCTGTCAATTTGCAAAATATCTGCAGCTTTTGTTTTATTAAATTTTACCTGCTTTAACACAGTCATAATTGTTTCGTATTCTGCAAAAGCTGCAGCATCTTTAAGCGCAGCAACAGGTGTGGTACTTTTTTCAGTATTTATAAGTGTTGAAGGTACAGCCGGTGCAATAGGCCCGCTCACAATTTCCCAGGGTAATACATTTTTACTTATAAAACCACCCGTAGTCAACAGGCCCGCCCTTCTTATTACATTTCTACATTCGCGTAAATTACCTGGCCAATTATATTCAATAAATAATTGCATAGCCTCTTCTTCAAACCCCTCTATTTTTTTATTAAGTTCTTTTGCTGTTTGTTCCAAAAAGAATTTAGCAAAGAGCGGAATATCTTCTGTACGGTTTCGCAGCGGTGGTATGTGGATTGAAAACTCATTGAACCTGTGATACAGATCTTCTCTAAATCTTCCATTGCAGTAGGCATCTTTTAAATTTTCATTTGAGGCAACAATTAATCTTACATCTGCTACGGATTCTTTGGTGCCGCCTACCCGTTTAAATTTTCTTTCCTGTATTACCCTCAACAGGGCAACCTGTACATCTAATGGCAGGTTCGCCACTTCATCCAAAAATAGGGTACCTCCATTGGCGGTTTCAAACATGCCGTCTTTATCATTTAGCGCACCGGTAAAAGAACCCTTTACATGCCCGAACAATTCACTTGCAGCCAGCTCTTTGGAAAGTGTACCACAATCCAGTGCAATAAAAGGTTTATTCTTTCTATCACTGCTGGCATGTATTTCTTTTGCCACCACTTCTTTGCCGGTACCACTTTCGCCGTAAATTATAACACTGTAATTGGTGGGTGCTATTGTTTTTATTTGCTCATATACTTCCTGTATGGCTTTTGATTTCCCAACCAGGAATTGTGCATTATTTTCTTTGGCATCAAACGTATTTTTTGTCGCATTTTTATTTGTAACAGCATTAGCATTGCTTTGTGAAATACTGGAGTCTAAAGCCCTGTTGATAAGGTTCAATACTTCATCGGGCACCAATGGCTTCGTGATGTAGTCATAGGCACCTTGTTTAATTACTTCAACCGCCACTTTAATATCCGAATAGCCTGTTATAATAATTACTGCTGTATCATGATTAATCAGTTTTATTTCTTTCAACACTTCTGCGCCTTCCTTGTCACCCAGCCTGAAATCGCAAAGTACCAGGTCAAAATGTTTTTCTTTAAAAGCCGCTATACCTTTATTTCCGCTGGTAGCAAAATCTGTTTCAAAACCTTTTCTCTGTAAAAACCTCGCCAACAACTGGCACATATCTATATCATCATCTATTATTAATATCTTTTTCATAACTTATCAGAATGTACTTATTGGTTAAGAAATTAAAATTTGCACAGGGCTTAGGTAAACTGGATTCTGTTCTTTATCTATCTGTTTAACAAAAAATAATGCCAAATGATCAACAAAGTATTTAGTTCAACAAAGTATATTGCAAATTTGGTGTTTTAATGAACCATATTCACTAAAATGGCGAACTATTTGATGACTTATATGAGAATAGACTTTTTAAACTATGGATTATCAACCTGAAATGAAAGAATCCCAGACGGCTTTAATTATAGATGATGAGAGTGATATTTGCTTTTTGCTTAGCAATATATTGCGCAATAATAGACTGAATGTGAAATTTGTAAACTCAATTAGCGAAGGGAAGTTGTACCTGGATAGGGTAAAGCCTGAACTGCTTTTTTTAGATAATCATTTGCCAGATGGCTATGGTATTGACTTTATAAGTTATGTAAAAAAGGAATATCCTGATACAAAAATTATAATGGTAACAGCACATGATTCACCTGAAGACAGAAAAAAGGCTTTGCTGAAAGGCGCAGATTTTTTTATTGCAAAACCATTCTCTGCTGCCGAAATAAAAAATGCTATCCAAAAAGTATATGCGATTGCATAAATGAATTGTAGAAAAAATTCTACAATTGGGGGAATTGTTGCGCTGTTTTTCACAGTTTCCTTTGAATTAATATTTTTCAGCGGATTTTTTATACAGTATCCAGTGCTATATTAAAAATAGTTCCTTTGCCTATTATACTAGATACATGTACAGTTCCTTTATGATTAAAGATGATGTTTTGAGTATTGGCAAGCCCCAATCCGTTGCCATTTGGCTTATTGGTAAAATAGGGCTCAAATAATTTACTTAAGGCAATTTCATCCATACCCGTTCCATTGTCGGTGATGGTTACAAAACATTTCCCTTTTTCAGTTTTAGTATCTATATGTAAAATACCCTTGCCCGGCTCCATGGCTTCTATAGCATTGATGATGATATTTAAAAAGGCAACTTTTATTTTTTCAGTATCAACAATAATATGGCAGGTTGCTCCATAGGTTTTTTCGACGGTTATCTGGTGTAATCCAATCCTGTCCTGCGCCATTATAAGTGCTTCATCTAAAACATCGTTTACCGAAATATTGGTAAAATTCAGTTCAGAAAATTTGGTTGTGTTTAACAAATCAGATATAAGTTTATTGATTCGGTTACTGTTGCGTTCAATAATGTCAAAAAGAGATAATGAGTTTTCATCTATATCGGTAATATCTGTTTTTAACTGACTGGAAGCAAGGTTGATATTAGTTAAGGGGTTTCTTACTTCGTGGGCTATTGTTCTTGCAATACGACCGGTGGCAGTAAATTTTTCCATGCTTCGCATTTGTAGAAGTTGTGCATTGGCAGTGTCTAATTCATCAATACGGTTGCTCAACTGCTGTTGATATTCTGTGATATTTTGCATAGCTCTTTTACGGCCCTTGTTTTCCCTTGTGTAAGTAACAAATCCAATTACCACCAATAACAATGTCATCAGTAAAGAAATAATAGTGATAGTTTTGATGGAAGAAAAACTTAATTTCAGTGCATTATCCCGCTGAACAAGCAAATGCCTTTCTTCATTTTGCATTATCGAAACAGTCAGCCTTATCTTGTCCATTAATTGCTTTGATTTGTATTGTGCCTCAGTTACTTTAAAAGTGCTGTCGGGTGAACCATTTTTATAGTAATCAATAGCTTCCCTGAATATGTCAAACCTTTCTTTTGTTAATGCTTTTAATTTTGTAAGCCTGTCTTGCTGTACCATATTGTCTTTCGTAAGAACCACCAGGCATTTTTGTAGCGAGTCGGCTTTTTCCTTACTGTTAACAAACGGGTCAAGAAAGCTAATATCCCTTGTTAAAGCATATCCCCTGGCGCCGGTTTCTGCATCCTTGATGGTTGAAAGCAACAGTTCCAGGTTAAAGATTACATTAACGGTACGGTCTACCATTACTGTTCTTTCTTTTAAATTATTGTTTGCTACTAATGTTACAATATAAGTAATCAGTAATAAAATCATCGAAGCACTGTAACCAATAATAATGCGTCTGTCTGCTTTTACTTTTTCAAAAACTTTCTTCATTCACACTTAGTTTAAGATGCTTGCGGTACTTATGTGTCAAAGGCATTTATTAAATAGTATAAAAAACATGCCACAACTTTTATCCCCTTTCCTCTATGTGGGCATAAATATTCACGCAGATTGAGTTTAAAAAATAAATTCAGCTATAATCTTGATTGGCACAATATTGTTTTTTAATACTAATAATGTATAAAAACAAATTCAAAATCGTTTAATTTATATTTTATGCTACGTTGGTCAGCCACTTTTTTTATTATTGCAATTATAGCTGCCATTTTCGGCTTTGGTGGTTTTGCGGCCAGTGCAGCATTTTTTGCAAAAATTTTGTTCGTCGTTTTTATTATTTTGTTTTTATTGTCACTTTTCTTTAAGCGAAATGCTTCTTAATTTGACACACACTTTAAATTTTTTTAATAATTTTTTTATGAGTAATAAAAAAACAGTTTTAGGTTTTGTTGCAGTTGCAACAGTGGCAGGTGATTTAGCAGGTATTTTACTTGCACCAGATAAAGGATTTAAAATAAGAAAAAAAATGAGTCGTAAGGTAGAAAATATTTCTGATTCTTTAGATACCTTCTATGACGATTTTGCGGATGAGCTTAAAAAGGCCTCCAAAAAAGGAATTCGGGTTGTAGATGAATTTAACGAAAAAGCAATAATAAAAATGAATGGCTTAAAAGATGAAGCAAAGGCAAATTTGCTATAGGAACGAAATTAATAATCTACAAGGTAAAAGCTGCCATTTGTAATAATTATCATAGCGAGGTTCTTATTGGTATTGCGCTTACTATTGACAGTTTTTGATTTGCACATTAATTTATGCAGTGGACTAATAATTTAAGTGCAGTTTTTACTACAGACAGCGTTAGATCTCCGGTGAGTTATTTAAAAAATAAATTGCTGCAATTTATTTCTATACCAAAAAGAAATAAATATGGTAAATGCCCAGATATTTTATGTGAGTAGCATCGATTTATAATAAAAAATTTATTACTTGCAATTGTAATTATGCATAAACCTGTAATTGTTGGTTACGTTTTGATTTTGTCATCGTAACTTTTTACTTTTAATGGCAAGCTATATTTCCTGAATTAGTTGTGTAAAATCCCTTTCAAAAAGTTACTTTTGCAACTTCTTTTTCATTTTAATAATTATCGTAGTGGTTCATAATTTTAATGCAGGTCCATCTATATTACCAAAAGAAGTTTTTAAACAGGCTTCTGAAGCAGTATTCAATTATAATAATAGTGGTTTATCTATTTTAGAAATTGGCCACCGCACTTCAATGTTTCAGGCAATAATGGATGAAGCAAGGGCACTTGTAAAAGAATTGATGCAACTGGATGCCGATAGGGAAGTACTTTTTTTGCATGGAGGTGCATCCACTCAATTTATGCAGGTGCCTATGAATTTATTGGATGATAAAGAAATGGCCGCTTATGCAGATACAGGAGTATGGGGAATTAAAGCAATTAAGGAAGCAAAATTATTTGGTAAGGTAGAAGTGGTTTGCAGCGGTAAAGAAAGTAATTATACAAATATACCAAAAGATTTTGCTGTGCCAAATGACGCTAAATATTTTCACATTACTACTAACAATACAATTTATGGAAGCCAGTGGCAGAAAATTCCAAAAACAAGTATTCCATTGGTGGGTGATATGAGCAGTGATATTTTTAGCAGGGCAATTGATTTTAATTCATTTGACCTTATTTATGCTGGGGCACAAAAAAATATGGGTCCTGCAGGAGTAAATTTATTGGTAGTTAACAAAAATATTTTGGGAAAAGTAAAAAGAACTATCCCTACTATAATGGATTACCGCAATCATATTAAAGAGGGTAGCATGTTAAATACGCCACCTGTATTTGCAGTTTTTGTGTGTATGCTTACGCTTCGCTGGTTAAAAGCGCTTGGTGGTGTAGCAGCAATAGAAAAATTGAATAATGCCAAAGCCGCATTACTATACCGAGAAATTGACAGAAATCCTTTATTTACAGGAACGGTTGCTAAAGAAGACAGAAGCAAAATGAATGTTTGTTTTGTAATGGAAAACTCTGTTTTAGAAGAAGCCTTTTTATCTGTTGCAAGGCAGAAAGAAATTGTGGGAATTAACGGACATAGACTGGTAGGCGGTTTTAGGGCATCTTTATATAATGCATTACCCATTAGCAGTGTTGAAGTGCTGGTGCAGACAATGAAAGAATTTGCATTCGCTAATGCATAAAATTTTTGCTTTACATTTACCAAGATAATAACTGAATATGATTACAATCAAGCCCTTTAAAGCTTTACGACCCGAAGCTCAGCATGCAAAACAAGTGGCCAGCCGCCCATACGATGTTTTAAATAGCAAGGAAGCAAAAATAGAAGCACAGGGAAATCCCAGTAGTTTTTTACATATTACGAAAAGTGAAATTGATTTGCCGGAAAAAACGGATAGCCATTCGCAACAGGTGTATGACAGGGCCAAAGATAATCTTGACGCATTCATCAGCAGAAATATTTTATTTAAAGAAAGTAAACCCTGTTATTATATTTACCAGTTAATAATGAATGGCAAAAGCCAAACAGGGTTAGTTTGTGGCAGCAGTGTAGATGATTACGAAAGAGGCCTTATAAAAAAACATGAATTTACAAGGCCCGAAAAAGAGCAGGACAGGATTAATCATATTAAAACAACAGGCGCCCAAACAGGGAATGTTTTTTTAGCCTATAAAAATGTAGATGGCCTTGATGAAATTATTACCGACTGGAAAAAGGAAAAGAACCCGGTATACGATTTAATAGCAGATGATCGTATACAGCATACCATCTGGATTATTAATGACGATAATACCATCAATAAAATATCTGCTATTTTTAAAACACAAGTACCTTGTACATACATTGCAGATGGGCACCACAGGGCTGCTTCTGCAGCAAAAGTGCGCACTGCTTTTGGCAAAAATGCACCAGTAGGAGCAGATATATTCTTGACCACTTTATTTCCATCTAATCAATTGCTGATAATGGATTATAACCGCGTAATAAAAGATTTAAATGGCTTAACAGTAGAAACATTATTAGCAGAAGCAGCTAAATACTTTATAATAGAAAAAGTGCCAGAAGCTTTTTCACCAGCTGCATTGCACCAGTTTGGTTTGTATACTGATAAGCAATGGTATCAATTAACTGCAAAAGAAAATACTTACACAACAGACCCAATAGGAATTTTAGATGTAAGCATTTTACAGAATAATTTCCTTGATCCTATTTTAAATATTAAAAACCAACGCACAGATCAGCGAATTGATTTTGTTGGAGGTATACGGGGCCTGGGCGAACTTGAAAAAAGAGTGGATAGTGGTGAGATGGCTATAGCTATTAGTCTGCACCCCGTAAGCATTCAACAACTATTTGACATTGCTGATAGTGGAAATGTTATGCCACCTAAAAGTACCTGGTTTGAGCCAAAACTTAGAGATGGCTTGCTCACACACCTGATAAATGATTAAGTAATAATGAGGATATATCTTTTCTAATTCTATTTCAATCATTAACCCAACATTGATCCATTTGTTGAAACAGTTTTAAGCCCCTAATTTTCCTTTGGGAGATTAACGTTTAATCTTAATTTTTCATTGTATTTTTAAAAGATGAAACCAATAAAAGCAATCTTCTTAACAATAATATTTTTTCTTTCATTGCAAAATGGGTTTGCTCAAACCGCTGCTGAATTACAGGCTACTGCCCATTCATTTATGCAACAGAATGATTATGCTAATGCCATAGTGGTATTGAACAGGGCGACGCAAATGGAGCCACAAAATATTGAAATCAGTAAAGACCTTTCGTTGAGTTATTATATGCAAAGAGATAATACCAAAGCACTTGAAATAATTAAACCGGTACTTGACAAAGATGAAGCAGATGATCAGTGCTACCAGATTGCAGGCAACATTTATTTGCAATTGGGATTAACAGCCGAATGTGATAAATTATATAGAAGCGGCATTAAGAAGTTTCCTGAAAGTGGCGCATTATATAATGATTTGGGTGTATTGTTATGGGAGCAAAAAGACTACAGTGCTATAAAGCAATGGGAAAAAGGAATTGAAACTGACCCTAATTATTCTAAAAATTATTATAATGCCAGCAGGTATTATAATTTTACCAGGGATAAAATATGGAGTATTTTATATGGCGAAATATTTGTAAACCTGGACCCATTAAATACTCATACAACGGAAATAAAATCTATACTGCTGGAAAATTATAAACAGCTTTTTGCTGATGCAGATATTACTAAAGAAAACAAGGACAAAAGTAAATTTGCTACTGCGTTTATAGAAACAATGAATAAGCAGAGTTCACAAGCAGCAACTGGTATCAATGCCGAATCGCTTACCATGATACGCACTCGTTTTATTTTGGATTGGCATAAAGATTATGCATCTAAATTTCCCTTTAGATTATTTGATTTGCAGAAACAATTATTGCAGGAAGGGGTATTTGATGCTTACAACCAGTGGATATTTGGTTCGGTCCAAAACCTGCCTGCTTATCAGAATTGGACAATTACTCACTCAACAGATTATAACGAGTTTAGCCGTTTTCAAAAGGGCCGTATATTTAAATTGGCTCCTGGAGAATATTACAGATATTAAGATTTAGTTTATAGTCATTTCAGCAAACTTTTATAAAGATTTAAAATAGTAGCAGCTTTTGTATTTAATATACAAAAAGTGTATGGATGATTTATTTTATTTACCTTAGGTTAATATTAAAATTACGTTCATGGAAGAGCAATGGGATGAAGAACTTTGGCAAAAAGCAAAGAAAAGGGCAGGATTTCATCGTAGCCTTGTTTCTTATTTTGTAGTAAATATTTTTTTGTGGTTTATATGGTGGTTTACTGCGGACAGAAGGGGATTAACGGGGAAATGCCCTGGCCGGTATGGAGGATGCTTGGTTGGGGTATAGAATTATTTTTTCAATACCTGAATGCTTACGGTGGCGGTAAACAAGACCTTGTAGAAAAGGAATATGAGAAGCTGAAAAATAAGAACTGAATATTTTGTATAGTTAACGATTGCCTGTATGAACCAACCTTCACGTCTATTTGATTTTCTTCAAGTTCAGCTGGATAAATTTCCTAAGGCTGATATGCTTGCAAGTAAAGAGAATATTGAATGGAAATTATATAGCACTGCTAAGGTAAAAACATTGGTTGACCAGTTAAGTGTTGGGTTACTTAATCTTGGAATTAGTGGAAATAACCTGAAGGTAGAGAACCAGGACAAAATTGCACTAATTAGTAAAAACCGGCCCGAATGGCTGATACTGGATATGGCTTGCCAGCAGATTGGGGTTTTGCTTTGCCCAGTTTACCCAACTACTAATATTAATGAACTTGAATTTATTTTTAACGATGCTTCAGTAAAACTGGCTTTTATAAGTGGCGAAGATATTTTGGAGAGGGTTAAAAGTATTAGTAACAAGATTCCAACTTTACAAAATATTTACAGCTTTGATAATCTTTCGGATATTGATTACTGGGAAAAAATATTAGTCTCACCTGAAGCAGTTAGTAATTCAGCACTAGAGAAAATAAAACAATCTGTTTTACCCGAACATTGTGCTACTATTATTTATACTTCAGGTACAACAGGTACACCTAAGGGTGTTATGTTAAGCCATGGTAATATTGTGAATAATGTAATAAATTCAAAAAAAACTTTTCCTTTTGAAGATAATATTACCGCAAGGGCATTAAGCTTTTTACCCCTTAATCATATTTTTGAAAGAATGGTATCTTATATCTACATAGCAAGCGGTATTGCTATTTATTATGCTGAAAGCCTTGATACTATTGCCGACAACCTAAAAGAGGTTAAACCAAATTTATTTTGCACTGTTCCCCGTTTGTTAGAAAAAGTGTACGAGAAAATAATGGCAAAAGGGGCCGAACTTAAAGGCATAAAAAGAAAATTATTTAATTGGGCTGTTGCACTTGGTAATGAATATGATAACAGAAAAGGCAACGGAATTTTGTATAATATGCAATTAGCTATTGCCAATAAATTGGTATTTAGTAAATGGAGAGAAGGCCTTGGTAATAATATTGATTTTATTGTTACGGGTGGCGCAGCCTGCCAGGTAAGATTAATAAAAATTTTTACCGCTGCAAAAATTCCAATTTATGAAGGATATGGACCTACCGAAAACAGTCCTGTAATAAGTGTAAACTGTAAAGATAATGATGGGTGCAAATTTGGCACAGTAGGCCCCGTATTGGAAGGGCAGGAGGTTAGGCTGGAGGCTGATGGAGAGATATGTGTAAAAGGGCCAAGCGTAATGATTGGATATTATAAACGGCCTGATTTAACGGCGGAAACTATTGTTGATGGATGGCTTCATACGGGTGATATCGGCATATTTGAGGAGGGTAAATTTTTAAAAATTACCGATAGAAAAAAGGAGCTTTTTAAAACCAGTGGTGGAAAATACGTAGCACCGCAGCCCATCGAAAATAAAATGAAGGAATCGCCCTTTGTTGAGCAGATAATGATTGTTGGAGCAGAACAAAAATTTGTCGGGGCATTGATTGTACCTTCAATGGCCAATTTAAAAGAATGGATGCGGCAGGAGCATATTAGCTTTACCACAAATGAGGAGGTTATTCATCATCCCAAAGTACTGGAATTATACCGAAGACTTATTGATAGTTTTAATGAATTTTTTAATCATGTAGAACAGGTTAAAAGATTTGAACTGTTACCTTATGAGTGGACCATTGACAGCGGTGAACTTACGCCAACCCTAAAGCTTAAGCGCAAAGTTATTATGGAAAAATACAAAAGTGCTATTGAGCGGATATATAAATAGAGTTGACGGGGGTAATTTTTTAAACAATTATATAGAAAAACTTTCTGTAACTAATGCTTAATCTTTTGTCTGCCAAAACTAAAACCTATTTTAATATTAAAAGTAAAATAGGCGTCGTTGTTAGTGGGTTTGCCCCGTATTTGTCCGCCGTCTGGATTAATAGGGTATTCGGGATCATTCTTATCCCTTCTATCGTTTAACGCAATCGCATCAGCTAATTGTGTACCGCTTAAATAATTGGCAAATACTGTAGGTTTTATATACTTGGTGCTTAAATCATCCAAATAATCAGTAGACAAAAAACGATATATAAATTCAGCACGGGCATTAAAATTAGTAGATAATATATATTTTACACCAACGCCAATTGGGTAATTTATTTGCTTTAATTTATAAGGTTTTCTGTCCGGGTATTCCGCGAAGCCTTGGCCTTCTGTATGTAGTGGATGTAAATCAACAGTTCTTCCATTTAATACAGTTTGGGGATTAAAGGAAAAGACCCCTATACCAGCTAGAAGATAGGGAGAAAAATTTGGTGGATAATCTTCTCTTGCTGCCCAATTAACAAATATAAAAACAGGATAAAATTCTGCTACAATAGAATATTCAGATATTTTGCTGGTAAAACTAAGATTTCTATTGTATCTGGGAGTTGTAGATTTAACAGATTTCAAAATGCTGTCATAGGCTTGCACCTTGCCAAAAGTGCCTTGTACAGTAATCGCAACAGCCTCTTTATAAGTTACACTCAAATATGCTCCTCCATTAAACTGTGTATTACCAATATTAAGGTCTTTAATAAAAGGTGCTCCCAATCCTTTGGTTCCTCCAAGATCAGTTAGACAATTCATAACACCTGATGAAGCACCGATTTCGTACATAAAAGGTGTATAATAAGTGTTATTATCATAAAAATAATATTGTGCAATTACCTTTTGTAAAGGAGCAATAAATATTATTAGGGTAGTTATTAAAAGTATCGTTTTTCTCATTCAGCTATAGTGTCCTTTATTAGTAAAATTACTAAATAATAATATATTAACCCGTTGTGCGATTAAGCAGCAATGGCATGTTTAAGTGATTAATAGGTTTATTATTTTGATGATTAATGTATTGCAGTATTGTTACGGCTGCAATTTTACTAATCAGTCTTGTATTTAACTCAGTGATTATTTTTGCATAATTTCTTTTCAGCATCATTTGATCGCATAATTGAGAAAATAGTGTTTCGATTCTCTTTCTGGATTTTCTAAATACCGGATGCCAGTTTTTTTCTTCTTTTTGGTTACTGCGTTTGGGAGTTTCTAATCTTATATTACTGCAATGAAACATATCTAACTGAACCTGCTTTGATATGTATCCCTTATCACCTATCAGAGTGGCATTTTTCATTTTACTTGCTTTTACTTCCTTTAAATATGATATATCGTGTATACTTGCCTTTGTCAAATCCATGCTGTAAAAAACGCCTGTTACTGAAGTTACTAAATGTAATTTATATCCATAAAAATAACTCTTGCTAACTGCGCTATAACCCTTATCTGGTGCTGCTTCAAAGATTTCTCTTCCAAACTTACAACGCTTCTCCCTGGCAATTTTGCATATCGGAACAGGGATGGAATCAATGATAAAGACATCCTCGCCCGGGATAAGATTTTCGGACAATACCCTCGTTACTTCATGCACAAACATTCGTAATCTTCGCCGCCTTCTGTTAAAATTACTCCTGTCAATAAGCATGGGGAAATCGGCACTATAATCGTTGCGTAATTTGCTCCACAAATAATTTTCTGAATCAATTCCTAATGACTCACAACAGATAGAAAACGAAATGATACTGCAATCATTAATCTTGGGTAAACGAGGATAAAATTGAAGATTATCATTGGTATCCAATTTATCTGACAAAGAACTTTTGACGATTCGATAAATCTTATCGAAATTTGTTTTGAGATTGTGCATTTGAAAATTTTAAGCACTTTTTCTTAAGCAAATACAATGATGTATTGGCTTTCATGTACAATCTCTTTTCAACATATTAACATCTAATCTAATCGCACAACGGGTTATATTACTTTAAGTATATACAATATAAATGATAATTATCATAAACGGTAATTATTCAATTATATTTTTGAATTTATTTTATGGTTTAATGGTTATAATATTTACATATCGTTTTTAGACCACAAATATTGCATTTAGGATTTCTGGCAACACATATATATCTGCCATGAAGTATTAACCAGTGGTGTGCCTTGTAAATAAATTGTTTTGGAATATTCTTTACCAGTTGTTTCTCAGCTGCAAGAGGGGTTGTAGCCTTAACAGTTAAGCCAAGCCTTGCACTTACTCTAAAAACATGTGTATCTACAGCCATGTTTGGCTGATCATCAATCACCGAAGTGATAACATTGGCTGTTTTTCTGCCAACTCCGGGCAACAATATTAATTCATCTACCGTCATTGGTACTTTGCCCGAAAATTTTCCTACTAGCATTGTGGCCATCCCTATCAGGTGTTTTGTTTTATTATTTGGATAGGAGATACTTTTTATAAACGGAAAAAGATCATCAAATGTGGCCTTAGAAAGTGCCTCCGCAGTAGGGTAACGGTGAAAAATAGCAGGGGTTGTGCTATTTACCCGCTTATCAGTACATTGAGCTGAAAGAATTACAGCTACTAATAAATGAAATGGATTATCGTATATCAGTTCAGTTTCTGCATTGGGTGCATGGGTAACAAAATAATCAATAAAAAACTGGTATCGTTGCTGTTTGGTCATAAAAAAGTCCCGTATTTAACGGGACAAAATTATGTTAAAAAAGCAGGGGTATATTTTAAACCTCTGTAATTTGGTGAATGACCGATTTTTCGGCATAGTCTAAAATTTTATCTACTACATTCTTGCGGGGAGAAAAACTTACTTTCTCCAGGCAATTTTGAGCAGATATTATTTCGTCGTATTTTTCACGAAGACTCCAGTCAGTCTGAAGTGCAGCTTTTATGGCTGCTGTTTTTTGCGATGAGGTCTCATTGTAAACGTACTGAATGAGATCATCAGGTGTAAAGCTGTGCATAGGCAAAGTTAAAATGCTGTTTAAAAATTAATTATCAATATCCGCTATAATAAACGATCATTTTCATTCATTATTGTATAGAGGTACTGATTATTTAGCGATAGTTGGTGAAGAAACAATAAAAAGATCTTCATTATCCTTTTTCATAAGGTACTTTTCCCTTGCATATTTTTCGATAGTTTGAGCATTATTTTTCAATTGGCTCAACTCGTCCTTAGTTTCCTGAATAGTGTTACTAAGATGTAGTTCACTGTTTTGGAGTTCTTTTAATTTGGCATTTTTTTCAAATGCCACTCCCCAATCCTTGGGATCAAAAAAAAACATCCACACAATAAAGAAGCTTCCTGCAAGCAGGTATTTGTTTTTTAACCACGAAAACTTTCCAAAGCCCCCAAGTTTTTGGGGAGCGTTGGAAGAGTTTATATCATTAAAATTATTTTCCATTTTAAACTGTCAAAATATTTCTCTTTCGGGAAACTTATATGGATTTACCAAATTTAATCTTTCCATTTGGATAAATAGCAGTATCAGCCAACATTTCTTCAATGCGGATCAACTGGTTGTATTTAGCCATACGATCACTTCTGCTGGCAGAGCCCGTTTTAATTTGGCCACAATTTAAAGCTACTGCAAGATCAGCAATGGTAGTATCTTCTGTTTCTCCACTACGATGACTCATAATAGTATTGTATCCTGCTTGTTGAGCCATACTTACTGCATTGATAGTTTCGGTAATGGTTCCAATTTGATTTACTTTTACCAATAAAGCATTAGCAATTTTTTCATTAATACCTCTTTCTAAACGGGTAACATTGGTTACAAAAAGATCATCCCCTACTAATTGACATTTATCACCTACTGCTTCTGTAAGCATTTTCCATCCTTTCCAGTCATCTTCTGCCATCCCATCTTCAATAGACAAAATAGGGTATTGCTTTACCCAGCTTGCCCAATAAGCAACTAATTGCTCACTTGTCATTTTTTTACCGTCGCTTTTATGAAATATATATTTCTTTTCTTTAGCATTCCACAATTCGCTGTTGGCAGCATCCATAGCAATCATAACCTGGCTGCCTGTTTTAAAACCTGCTGCCTGTATAGCTGTTAATACTGTTTCAATTGCTTCTTCATTACTTTGAATATTTGGCGCAAAACCACCTTCATCACCCACATTGGTACTAAACCCCTTTTTCTTTAATACTTGTTTTAATGCATGAAATATATCAACGCCCCATTGCAAACCTTCACTAAACGAAGTTGCACCCACTGGCATTACCATAAATTCCTGAAAGTCTATTTTATTATCCGCATGTGCACCACCATTTAAGATGTTCATCATGGGTATTGGTAAAATTTTTGCATTGGTACCACCAATGTAACGGTATAGTGGAAGATTGGCTTCTAGGGCGGCGGCCTTTGCAACAGCCATGCTAACTGCAAGTATGGCATTGGCACCTAATTTTCCTTTATTTGCTGTACCATCTAAGGCTATCATTGCTGCATCAATGCCGGTTTGGTCAGCAATATCCCAGCCTAATAAATTTTCAGCAATGGTAGTGTTTACATTTTTTACAGCTTTCAATACCCCTTTTCCACCGTACAGCTTCTTATTATTATCTCTCAGTTCAACAGCTTCATGAATACCAGTACTGGCTCCACTTGGCACTGCGGCCCTGCCTAATTTTTCATTTTCTGTTAATACATCTACTTCAATAGTAGGATTGCCACGGCTGTCTAAAATTTGGCGGGCGTAAATACTTGCGATGTAACTCATAATCTTTATTGGTTTGTTTATTATTAATTATTTTGATGATGTTAAACTTCTAAATACCTCCTCCAGGCTATTGCTTTCACTTTGCAAAGAAACAATGTTAAGGTTATTTTTCAAACTCAATTCTACCAACTGTTTTCTTACGCTTTCAGGATTTGATGTATGCAATTTATAATTAGTTCCTTCTGCTTCTTCAACCAAAGTAACATCTGTAAGTTGCTGCAAGGTTTCTTTAGAAACACTTTCTTTAAATCGTATCAGTACAATATGTTCACCATTCTTTTCTCTTTGGAGGTTACTTAAAGTATCGTCTGCTACAATATTTCCTTTATTGATAATGATTACTCTGTCGCAAATTGCCTGAACTTCCTGCAAAATATGAGAAGAAAATAATACTGTTTTATTTTGCCCAAGGGTCTTAATTACTTCCCTGATTTCTACAATCTGGTTGGGATCAAGACCTGATGTAGGTTCATCCAGTATCAATACTTCCGGATCGTGTATCAGTGCAGCAGCAAGGCCTACTCTTTGTTTGTACCCTTTGCTAAGCTGCCCTATTTTTTTATTGGCTTCTATTGTAAGCCCAACTGTTCTAATAGCTTCTTCAATTTTATTTTTTGGCTGCTGTATTTGATGAACGCCTGCAACAAATTCCAGGTATTCTCTTACATACATATCAAAATACAGAGGATTGGCTTCAGGCAGGTAACCAATTTTCTTTTTTGTTAATAAAGAATTGGTATTTACTTTTTCATTGCATACTTCCACTTCACCACCATCACCTGCCAGGTAACCTGTAATAATCTTCATAGTGGTGCTTTTGCCAGCACCATTGGGGCCTAAAAAACCAACAACTTCTCCTTTGCTAATGCTAAAAGAAATATTGTTGACAGCTTTTTGACTGCCGTAATTTTTTGAAAGATTGCTAATCTTAATGGACATGTAAAAATTTATTGTACTAAGATAAAACCCAATTATTTAAACCGGTATTATTAATTAATTATTTTTTCTTCATTATTTCCTGGTGATTGGCCCGGCTTCGGCTGATTTTGATTATTTCTATTTTGTTGTAGTCTTTGTTGCTGGTTATTGCGCTGTTGCGGCTGCCTGTTTCCTTCCCTGCCTTGTTGATTTTGGTTGCCCCTGTTTTGCGGTGGCCTTGATTGCCCCCGCCCCTCGCCACCATCACGGTTTTGTTGTTGTGGCCTTTGCTGCTGGTTAGGCCTGTTTCCTTCCTGTTGATTTTGATTGGGTCTGTTTTGTTGCGGCCTTTGTTGTTGCGGGCCCCTTTCCATATCCCTTCTTTTGCGGCTTGTTTTTTCTAAACTTTTTAAACTGATTTGTCCTACTACATCCGCATAGGTGGGTTCTACTTCTATTGGTTTTTTACTTACAACTTCTACTGTTTCCAGTTCTTCAGGCCTTATACCCTGCTTGTTTAGTGCTTTAATTTTTTGTACTCTTTCAATAGTTAAGGGATACTGCTTGTTGCTATCGGGCATGGTGTACCACATCAGGTTCCTGAAAATATCTTTTTTTACCAAAAAAGCCCGGCTCCTTGCAACTTCAATCATATCGCAGTCTTCCGGAAAATTCTGCAATGCATCCAGGTAAGTATCCAGCTCATAATTTAAACAACACTTTAAGCGGCCACATTGCCCGCTTAATTTTGTTTGATTGATGCTTAAATTTTGATACCGTGCTGCATTGGTATTAACACTTTTAAAATCGGTTAACCAGGTACTGCAGCATAATTCCCGCCCGCAACTACCTATGCCACCCACTTTACCAGCTTCCTGCCTGGCGCCAATTTGCTTCATTTCTACCTTTACCTTAAACTCGCCAGCATATATTTTTATCAATTCCCTAAAATCTACCCTGTCATCTGCTATATAAAAAAATGTTGCTTTTCGGCCATCAGCCTGTATTTCCACCTCGGCTACTTTCATTTCAAGGTTTAACTGCCTGGCTATCGCACGGCTACGTATCATCACTTCTTTTTCTTTAGCCTTTGTTTCCCTGCATTTATTCAGGTCTGTTTCATTGGCCCGCCGCAAAATTTTCTTAATATCGGGACTATCCTCTTTAATATTATTTTTCTTTAACTGTAACCTTACTAATTCGCCGGTAAGATTCACACTTCCAATATCAAAACCATTAATGCCCTCTAAGGCGACCATATCCCCTTTTTCAAAAAAGTGATTCGTTGTATTTTTGAAGTAATCTTTACGGCTGCCGTTATTGAAACTTATTTCAACAATTCTGCAACCGCTTTCCGGATCACTAAAGGGCAGATTGGCCAGCCAGTCATGCACATTCATCCGATTACAGCCGCCGCTGCTACAGCTACCATGGCTTTGACATCCGCCCGGGGCTCCACCTTTACCTGTTCCACAACTTCCACATCCCATATAATGAGTAATTAAAAATGAATAATGTTACAAAGAAGATTTTTTTATTACCAAGGCAGGAGAATATTTATACGCTTCATTGCGTCGCAAAAAGATAGCTATTGGTTCTTTTACAGCTGTTATATATTGAACAATTTCTGTAACCTTTAAAAGGATTAGTGCATCAGCACTTTTAGATTTCCTATAACTAAAAAAAATCCCAAAAACGCTTGGGAACCGACAAACAATACAAACTATAACGGAGAAAGATTTTTACTATATAACAATCTGGCTCCAAACTCCTACACCTCAGGCCTTTTCTTCAACTAACCAAAATTAACGAATTGTTACTAATTATATGATACAACTTAATAGATAAGGCATGAAACAGCATTTTGCCGTTGGCGTTTCGTTCTATATGGTAGTTTGCTTTGTCCAGTTCATTAATGATGGCTTCCTGTTGAGCTATGCTGCATAATTTATTAAGCTTAAGTGCAAAATCCTGTTCGTTATTACTAGTTTCTGTATTGTTTATAAGTGAAAGAATACTGTTTAAACGAATGGCCTGTTCAAGCAAATGAGTAAAATATTTAAGAAATTGCTTTTGTTTTTCCCTGCCTTTCTTGCTCATTTCATCAATCCATTTAACCTGTCCTGCAAGGTTTTTTTTAACAATAAGGTTAAGCCATTCTCTTAAAATAGCCTGCCAATCATCTTCAACATGCTGAAGTAATTGTAATGCTTCCCTATAATTCCCTTCGCTTAAGGCAGCTATTTGTTGCGCTTTTTCAATGGCGACTCCATTTTTTAACTCTAAGGCTACTTCAATTTCTATATTGGTTAATAAAGGAATCTTTACTAATTGTGTTCTTGATAAAATAGTGGGTAAAATAGCGCCTTCATTTTCTGCTACTAATATAAATAAAGTATCTGGCGGGGGTTCTTCAATCAGTTTTAATAGTTTGTTACCATTCTTAGTAAGGTATTCGGGCATCCATATTATCTGTATTTTATATTCACTCTCAAAACTTTTTAAATTTATTTTTCGGTTAATATCATTGCATTCCTCTGCTGTAATATTCCCCTGTTTATTTTCTGCATTAATAAATTGTAGCCAATCGTAAACATTACCATATGGATGTAAAGAAAAAAAATCTCTCCATTCAGCAATAAAGTCGGTACTGACAGGTTTTTCACCGGCTTTTTTTGATATTACGGGATAACTGTAATGAATATCGGGGTGCATCAGTTGTTTAGCCTTTATACAGCCAGAACAAATGCCACAGGAATCATTACCTTCAGAAATCGGATTAATAGCCGACATTTCCTCAAAAAATAATGAGGGTGTTGCTTCAGTCGTTTTTTTTCCATTTGCTTTTTCACAAACAATGTATTGTGCAAATGCCATAGCGAGCGATAGAGCACCACTTCCTTCCTTGCCTAAAAATAACAATGCATGGCTCAAGCGGTTGTGTTGCACCATTTGCACAAGGTGTCCCTTCGTTTGTTTTTGGCCAATTATATTTTCGAATTGCATGAGGTGCAAATATAGTTTTAAGTAGGTTATTGAAATTACTCAGCAAAACAAAGCAATAAAAAAAGCGGCTCAATTGTGAGCCGCTTAAAGAGTTTTACTATTTTCTTATAATTTACTTGTCAGCTCATCGCTCATTGGAGTTACCTTGCTATCAAATTTTGCAATGATAATTCCGTTTTCGTCTAATAAAAATTTATTAAAATTCCAGGTAATGGTTGCATCCATAACCCCATTCTCGCTTTTATTGCAAAGCCATTTGTAGATAGCCGCCGCATCATCACCCTTTACTGAAACCTTTCCAGCCATCGGAAATGTAACACCATAATTCTTTTTACAAAATTCTACTATCTCGCCGTTGGTGCCAGGTTCCTGTCCGCCGAAATTATTGGCAGGAAAACCCACTATAACGAGCTTATCCTGGTATTTCTTATACAATTCTTCCAGTCCATCATACTGTGGAGTAAAACCACATTTAGAAGCCGTATTTACAATTAGTATTTTTTTGCCTTTAAATTTGGCAAAATCAATTGTGCCGCCGCTTAAAGCTTCTACTTTAAAATCGTAAATGGTTTTTGCATTTGCTGAAACCGGAACCTCATTAGTCAATGAAGTATTTGTGATTGCTGTGTTTGATAACATTGCAATGCCTAAAGCAAGTAATTTAATCATAAAAATTATTTTAGTTTATAACGTATAAAATGAAGGTTTGTTTAATTTTTATTGTTTTTCGTAACAGCCAATATCAGGTAGTCCAACAGCACGGTTGTTATTATCTAAATCCCGGGCAAAACCAGTGCCAATTATTCCTTTATTGATTCCGGGAGCATCATCCCTATTAATATGCAAATTATATATTTTTTTGTTTACATCAACGCTATCAAATAATGGGTCCTGATTTTTTATACTCTCAATGATAATGGTATTCATAGGATCATCCTTTGTTTTGTATAAACAGTGAGTAAATATAACAGTAAATACATTGCTGCCTTGTTTGTCAACTTCCACTTCATTCTCTACGGCGCTATTATCTCCCCAAAAAATGCAATTGGTAAAAACGATGTTCAGGTCTGCGGTGAATGTGCCACCATCAATTGATGCAAAATTATTTGCCAGCAATACTGGATTTTTATGTACAATATAACTATTGGAATAAGCAGCAACAGTGCAATTTGTAAGATTGTACTTTCCTCCATAGGTTAGGATTATGTTTGACCCACAATTCGTAACCAAACTATTGTCTGCATTAACACTTGAGTTAACGCAGAGCAACCCGGCATCAAACGCATTATCAATGGTACATTGATGCAGGATTAGTTTTGGATTAGTGTTTATAGATGGTTTTTCTACCACCACAGCCTCGAAAGCATTTTTTACAAGCGTATATTGCAATACACTGTTTTTACTTTTGGCCCTAAAATAAATACCTGGCCAGCTTGCAGGGTAATCTTTATAATCGGCATCCAACCTGTCGCCATTAAAAACAACAGAAGCTTCTTTGGTGCCGTTTATAATAAGTGTGCCATCAACAATAAAAGGAGCATCTGCATGCGAATAAATTTTACACCCAGGCTCAATAGTTAGCGAAGCTGTTGTATCAATTCGTAAACCTCCTAATATTACGTAAGGTAAATTATTTGTCCAGGTTATATTGCCGGTAATTACCCTGTTACGAAGGAAATTGGCATTTTGTCCATAAGCTTCCAATTTAACAAATTGTGTATTACCATTATACTCTATCATAACACTATCGGTAACAATAAAGGGCAGGTTGGCAGTATTGGGATTAATAGTTACAGAAACAAAAATATAAATGCTGTCATTGGCTGCTACTTCTATATTTGTTGCTTCACTGGCAGCAATGCCATTGATATTTATTTTAAAAGCAGAAGTTGGTCCGTTTACAAGCTTAACAGTACTTAAAAGAAGTTTCTGATTATTAAGGTTGTTTATTTTAAATGACTGGGTAACCGACCCAGTGCTGGTAAAAACCGTATCGTATTTAATGCTATCTACACTGATGGAAATTTTTGCATTGCCGCTTGTAATAAATGAATCTTTTTGGCAGGAAAAGAATGTAAGGCAAAATATTGTAATTATGAAGCAATAACAGACAGGCAATCTGTAAAAGTTTGATAGATCAGTCTTCATTGTTCAAAAATACATATTTATTCAATTGCATTTTAGAGATGTCATTTTGGCGCATGAGCCAATGTTGCAATGCTCAATTTTACCGATTCAATAGCTGCAATTACAGTACCACATGCCTCCAGAGTTGCACCTGTAGTTACTACATCATCTACCAATAATAAATTTTTACCGCTTAACTTTCTTTCATCTTTTACAACAAAACTACCTGCTACATTTTGCCATCTTTCAGTGCGATGTTTTTTAGTTTGTGTATCAGTATACCTTTGACGGACTACATTGTTTTTAATAACTGGCACATTCATTACAGCAGATATTCCATCGCAGATAATTGCAGCCTGGTTATAACCCCGTTTGTGTTCTTTATCCGTGTATAATGGTAATGGAATTAGTGCGTCTATATTTTTAAAACGCTCGCTGGTTAATAAACTCTTTCCCATCAGCTCGCCTAAATAAAGGCCGATAGCTATATTGCCTTTATATTTTAGCTGGTGTATTAATTGTTGTATTAATGATTCTTTCGAGAAATAGAATTCGCTGTGTGCCGATATCAAAGAGATGCGTCCCCAAAATATTTTTTCAATCGGATTATTGGTTTGCTGTTCAAAATTTGTATGGGGTAAATTACTGATGCAATGTAAACAAAGCATGTTGTGCTCATCCAGTAAATCGCTGCCGCAGCCGGTACAAATATGCGGATAAAAAAGAAGGAGTGTGTCGTTAAATATATTTTTTAATGATTGCATACTATAACCAGGTTTAAGTATTACATCAGCTCCTTTTTAAAATAAATACTGATATAGTTCTTCCACTTTTGCCAAGGGCACAACTTCAATACCCGATTGCCCTGATTTTATTTTGCCTAAAGATTTTGCATTGTACTTGCTCACAATTATTTTTTCGAAACCAAGTTTTTCAGCTTCTGCAATCCGTTGTTCAATCCTGTTAACAGCCCTTATTTCACCACTTAAGCCAACTTCGCCGGCAAAACAGTAATGCTGGTTAATAGGTACATCTTCATAACTGCTCAATAAGGCGCAAACTATTGCCAGGTCAATGGAAGGATCCTCTACTTTTATACCTCCGGCAATATTTACAAATACATCCTTAACGCCAAAATGGAAGCCGCCACGTTTTTCAAGTACGGCTAACAATAATTGCAAACGGCGTAAATCAAATCCGCTAACTGTTCTCTGAGGTGTGCCATACACACTTTGCGTTACCAGTGCCTGGCCTTCTATTAAAAGTGGACGTATGCCTTCGATAGTTGCTGCAATGGCAATGCCACTTAGCTGTTCCTCTTTTTGTGTGATTAAAATTTCGGATGGGTTGCTTACAGCTCTCATCCCTTCACCTGTCATTTCATAAATACCCAGTTCTGCTGTAGATCCGAAACGGTTTTTCAATGTTCTTAAAATACGATAAGCATAATGGCGATCTCCTTCAAACTGTAAAACAGTATCTACCATGTGCTCTAATATTTTTGGTCCTGCTATATTGCCATCTTTGGTGATATGGCCAATTAAAAAAACAGGCGTGTTGGTTTCTTTTGCAAAACGTTGTAGCTCTGCGGCACATTCCCGTATCTGGCTTACACTGCCCGGGCCGCTTTCTACAAAAGGGGATTGCAATGTTTGTATGCTGTCAATAATCACCAACTGCGGTTTTAATTTTTTTATTTCCTGGAAGATGGTTTGTGTATTCGTTTCAGTAAGCAAATAAAAATTATCGCTCTTAATGCCCACACGGTCGGCACGCATTTTTATTTGCTGTTCACTTTCTTCCCCACTTATATACAGGGTAACTACATCTTTTAGTTGTAAACCAATTTGTAAAAACAAGGTAGATTTACCAATACCCGGTTCGCCTGCAACCAGCACAATACTTCCCAAAACAATTCCTCCACCCAACACACGGTTTACTTCTGCGTCTGTAGTAATAATTCTTTTTTCTTCTGCACTGCTTACATCATTAATGGATATTGTTTTTAATTTTCCTGTACCATTGTATTCTTTCCATTCGTTATTTTCTTTTTTATCATTTCCTTTAATAATTATTTCTTCTACAAATGTATTCCAGTTATTACACGACGGGCATTTACCCACCCACTTGGTGCTTTCATATCCGCAACTTTGACAAAAAAAAGCCGACTTGGTTTTACTCATGTTGTAAAAGTAAAAAGTAAAATTTTAGTACAATTTATTTTATTGTGTATCACAGAATTTGAGTTAGTCCTTTTTTCAATTAAGATCAGCTACATATTTAGCGTAGTTTTTTTTGTACAAGTTGTACAAAAAAATGATGCTGATAAAACAGGGAAAGAAAATTATACATAGTTACTCAAAAGTAAAAGGATTAGCATTTCTGCTAACCCTTTGTACTTACTAACCCATTAAATTCTATTGCTAAATTACAATTTGCCTACAGATAAAAAAATAAATCTTTTAAGATGTTAATAAGTTTTTAGTGCTTCAATAGCGTTTTTAGCTATTAAATAAATAATATTAATATATTGATAATCAAAATTTTACGAGGGTTTATTTTAAAATTACTAACCCTTATCCATAGCCGAAAAATATAATTAATTATAAAAATAAATTTATTTATAAAATAAACTACTTTACATTTGTGATGTAATTATAAGCAATGAAAAAATCATATCTAATTATCATACTTCTGGGCTTTTTTAGAATTGTTTCGGCACAAACTACTATTTCGGGGCATATAACAACTGATAAAAATAGGCCATTATATGGTGTAAGTATATCGTTATTAAATTCTTATGATGGAGCAACAACTGACTCTTTGGGTAATTATAGGTTTACAACAACTGAAAAGGGAGAAAGGCAGCTGGAAGTAACAATTTCAGGTTTTAATATAGTATATCAAAAATTATTTATAGGTTCTGACTCAATTGTTCCAAATATCTCTTTGAAGGAACTTATTACCGAATTAAAGGCGGTAGTAATTTCTGCGGGTTCTTTTGAAGCCAGCGATAAAAATAAAGGAGCAGTGTTAAGTTCTCTTGACATTGTTACTACACCAAGTGCAAATGGCGATGTTACCAGTGCATTTAAATCGTTGCCTGGCACTCAGCAGGTAGGTGAATCTGAAGGTTTGTTTGTGCGGGGAGGTACGGCTACTGAAAGTAAAATTTATATGGATGGGTTTTTGGTAAATAATTTTTTTTACAGCAGCACACCAGGCATTGCTACAAGGGGTCGCTTTAATCCCTTCTTATTTAAAGGAACTGTATTTAGTACTGGTGGGTATTCTGCTTTATATGGTCAGGCACTTTCAGCTGCCCTGGTATTAGAGAGTAATGACTTCCCTGACAGAACTGAGGCAGATTTAAGTGTTTCTGTAATTGGCCTTGGTGGTGGTATTCAGTATTTGTCGAAAGATAAAAAATCATCATGGGGTGTTTCTTATAATTATGCTAATTTATGGCTGGCATTTAATGTTATTAAACAAAAGCAAGATTATTTCCAAGTGCCGTTAGCACACCAGGCAGATGCCAATTTTAGAATAAGAACTAAAAACGGCGGCTTATTAAAATATTATGGCTACCTGAGTACCAATAAAGTTGGTTTTAGAAACCCCGATATAGATTCAGTAGTTTTGAAGAATGCCTTTGCCTTACAAAATGTAAACACCTACCAAAATATCAACTGGAAGAAATGGCTTGGAAATGGCTGGAGAATATATACGGGTATTAGTTTTAGTACCAATAAAGATGACATTACTAATGAATTGCAGGATGCCGATAATAATAAAGTAATTATTACTAACCCGGTATTTTATGCCTACAAAAATTATTCACTCATAAATACAGCGAGTTATGCGCAGGCAAGATTTGTGTTTGAGAAAAAATTAAAAGGCTTAACTGCCATTCGCTTCGGTAGCGATTATTTTTACAGCAACGAAAAGACCACCTATACTTTATTTAACGGAGCTAAGTTATCTGAAAAAGTTACTGATAAAATTTATGCAGCATTTGCAGAAACAGATATTTATGTAACCAATAGTTTGGCTGCAAAAATTGGCGGCCGCCTGGAACATTCTGCACTTATCAATAAATGGAATGTAGCACCAAGACTTTCACTGGCATACAAAGTTTCAAATAACAGCCAGGCATCTTTTGCTTATGGTATTTTTTATCAAAACCCCGAAAGAAAAATATTACCCACGTTTGCCAATATCGATTATTCAAAAGCAACACACTATATTTTTCAATATACCGTACAAACACAAAACTATACCTTAAGGACAGAATTGTTTTATAAAAAATATGATGACCTGTATAAAACAGCTCCCGGCATTGGTGGCAGAGAAATAGCTGTTAATAATAACGGGTATGGCAAAGCGCAGGGCATTGAATTTTTTTGGAGAGATAAAAAGACCATCAAAAATGTTGATTACTGGTTCTCCTATTCGTACCTGGATACAAAAAGAAATTACCTGAATTATCCTGGTGAAATTGAGCCTTCTTTTGCAGCTAATCATACCGCAGCTTTTGTATTTAAAAGATTTGTATTACCCTGGAAAACAGGATTTAATTTAAGTTACAATTTTGCAACAGGCAGGCCATATTACAATATCGCTTATGATATTACCCAGGCAAAATACCGCATAGCCGACCAGGGAAGAACAATCAATTACAATTTGATGAGTTTTAGTGTAAACTACCTGCCAAATCTTGGCAAAACAAATCCAAAGGCATTTGTTGTATGGGTTTTAGGCATTAATAATGTTTTGGGTCAAAAACAGGTTTACAGTTATAATTACAGTTATGATGGAACCAGAAAAGAAGCAATAGCACCACCAGCCAGCCGATTTGTTTTTATCGGATGCTTTTTAAGTTTTGGTATCGACAGAACACAGGATGCAATAAATAATAATCTTTAATACAAACAAATATTATTATAAATGATAAAGAATATCATGAACAAATAAACTTTTAAAACAATTTATTATGTCACATTATCAACAACCGGCTCCGGAAGGCAAAGGGAATATCAAAAAGTAAAAAACAAAAAATAAACCAATTCATCATTCTACAAACTTAAAAAAATGAAAAAATTATTTCTATCAACAATGGTGTTATTCATTGCTGTAATTGCATCTGCTCAAAGCGAAAAATATATTGCTGCAATGAAAAAAAATTTAACCGCAATTGATTCGAGTTTTAAAAACCCTGCTGACCTGATAACGTTATCCAATAATTTTGAACGCATTGGCGCCGCAGAAAAAACACAATGGCTGCCCTATTATTATGCGGCTTTTTGCCAGGTAAATTATGGTTTTATAATACGGGATAAAGATAAGATAGATGGTTTTGCAGATAGGGCCGCTGTACTGATAGCTAAAGCAGATTCCCTATCACCAAATAATTCAGAAATCTCCTGTATTAAAAGTATGATTGCCAGTTGCTATATGATGGTGAACCCCCAACAAAGATGGCAGGAATATGGCCCGGCGAGCACAAGTAATACTGAAGCTGCCATGCAACAGGACCCTGCTAACCCACGGCCATTTTATTTAAAAGGACAGGGTCTGGTATATACACCCGAACAATTTGGCGGCGGTTGCAAAACTGCAAAACCAATATTAGAGACAGCCATGGAAAAATATAGCAGATTTAAACCTGCAAGTGATATAACCCCCAACTGGGGAAAACCGCAGGTAGAAAATTTATTAAAGAGCTGTCAATAAATAATTAAAAATATTTTTATGCAAACTGAAAATTTTTCACCTAAAGAGAGTATTGACTTAATTCAAGGAATGATAAACAAAACAAAAAACGCTGTTGCCGACAGCAGCGTTTTTTTTCTGTTATGGGGATGGGTAGTTTTTGCTGCCTGCATACTGCAATATATTTTAAAAAACGTAGTACATTATCAGTATCATTATTATGCCTGGGTTTTGATTTTAATTGGTATTGCAGGTTCTGTTTATTTAGGTGTTCAAAAAGGTAAAGCAATAAAAGTAAAAACGTATATAGGAGAAAGTATTGAACAGTTATGGATAAGTATTGGTATAACTTATTTTGCATTGGCTTTTATTTTTATAAAAATTAGGTATCAAAATGCATTTACGTTTTATATATTATTATACGCTATTGGCTGTTTTGTAACAGGGCGGCTAATAAAATTTTCTCCACTTGTATGGGGCGGCATTGGCGCATGGCTATTGGCTGTTGTTTCTGCATACTTAGATTATGATACCGATATTTTAATATCTGCATTGGCTATTTTAATAAGTTATATCATTCCAGGATATTTGCTTCGCATAAAATATAAAAAAACTGTTGCTAAATAACTTTACGGAAAAAATCGTTAATAAATTTTACAGCTTCCCGGAACTTATTTTATGGAATCAATGCCAAAATAAAAAAGCCAATGTTTAAAGAGCTAGATCCAATTTTACACTCACAGTTGCGGTTAGCGGTAATGAGCCTGCTCATTAGTGTTAAGGAGGCGGAGTTTATCTATTTAAAAGAAAAAACAAATGCCACTTCCGGTAATCTTAGTGTGCAAATAAATAAATTAAAAGAGGCGGGTTATATTGAGGTAAAAAAACAATTCAGCAATAACTACCCGCAAACAATTTGTAAAATTACTAAGCAAGGTATTGAGGCTTTTGAAATATATGTTAAGGCATTACAGACATACATGAACCCCACTGACAATAACGGGCAATAAAAAAGCCCTCCCAGTTAAAGAAGAGCATTTTGTTTGTGCTTGGTTATCTATAATTTATTTCCAATATAAAAATTTGGAAGTATGTGTTTCGTTACTACTGATTAATTCTATGGTATAAGTTCCTTCATTTAAAGAATGGAAATTATCAATATTAATACTGTTACTTCCGGCAATTAATGTAGCAGATTGAGCTAAAACTTTCTTTCCGTTTTCAGCAATTACTTCAATTTTTGCATCAATTGCCTGGTATGTAGAAAATATAATTTTTATATCCTGTGTAGCAGCGTTAGGCATTATAGAAAACCCTTTTTTAGCAGTACCCTGCAATTTATTATCTGATACAAATGTTGCAGTTGGTTCAGTAACCAGACTGTTTGTTTTGTAAGTATTAGTTACTGTACCTTGTTGAATAGCAACATCAGCATTTTTTTGTGCTTTCACGGAAATTATTGCAAGTGATGCAATTAAAAATGTAAGAATCTTTTTCATCTTGTGTGTATTTTGAGATAAGTAGTAAACTAACTGAATTAGATTAATACACAGCAAATTGGACTGAATATGTGATTCTGTAGGATTGGGAAAAATAAAAACTTGTAGAGATGTTCGTGGTTATAGTAAGATAGTGCGGTAAACAACTTTCTTAGAACAAAAGTAATACTTTATTTTATAAAACCAACTTTTTTTGAATAAAATTTTCAATAGCATTTAATTTTAATGAACAATTAGTTCGGCTATCCGTTCTAACTTTGGCGCTAATATTTACGTATGGCATTAATTATTGAGGTTAATCATCTCTCAAAAAAATTTAATGATATTTACGCAGTAAATAACCTTTCATTTACTGTTAATCAGGGTGATATATATGGTTTTCTTGGACAAAATGGCGCAGGTAAATCAACTACAATAAGAATGTTGCTTACCCTTATACAACCTACCAGTGGTGAGATTAATTTATTCGAAAAAAAACTTTCCACTCACAAGTCGGAAATTCTGCAACAAATAGGTGCTATAATTGAAAAACCAGATTTATATAAATATTTATCTGCCTATGATAACCTTTCCATCTTTGCAAAAATGAGTGGTATTAAAGTAACTAAACAGTTACTAATGGATCAATTGCAAATGGTAGGGCTGAAGGAACGTGCAAAAGATTATGTAAGAACTTTTAGTCAAGGCATGAAGCAACGCCTGGGAATAGCCGTAGCATTGGTACACAACCCTGCATTGATTATTTTAGATGAACCAACCAATGGCCTGGATCCGCAGGGTATAGCTGATATGCGTAATCTTATTTTAAGGCTTAGCAGGGAAATGGGCAAAACAGTTTTGATATCTTCTCATATATTAAGTGAAATAGAACTAATCGCCAACCGAATGATAATTATTCATAAAGGCAAAAAAATAGTAGAAGGAAATGTTGCTGAACTACTAGACCCGGCTCATACATTTATAGAAATTGATACTCTTGACAATGCTCATGCAAAACAATTATTGATGCAGAGTAAATGGGCTGTTTTTATGCAACAGCATAAAGGGGTGCAATTAATGATGAATAAAACAGAAGTGCCTTTACTTATAAATTACCTTGTAGCAATGGGGGTGCAAATACTGTCCGTAAACTCAAGCCATTCGCTTGAAAATTATTTTTTATCACTTACAACCCAATCCGCACATGTTGACGCTTTTGCAAATTGAGCTGTTTAAAATATCCAAAAGACCAAGAACATATATTGCCTTTATAGCGGTTGCTGCTATTGTATCTATTTTTCAATTTGCTTTTAAGGTAGATGGGCAAAGCTATATGAATCTTATGCTCCAAAACGTAAAAGACACTTTTACGTTTGATAGAGTGCAGGCTATCAACGGCTATTTTATGTGTTACATTATTTTAAATACGCTGCTGATTCAAGTACCGATATTAATAGCATTGATTGCGGCGGATTCTATTTCAGGAGAAGCCAATATGGGAACACTGAGATTGCTTATTTCAAAACCTGTAAGCCGTACACAAATTATATTGGTAAAATTTGCTGCAGCAACAGTGTTTACCATTTTTTTACTTTTATGGATGGCAATAACGGCACTGTTTGTAAGCTTATTTATTTTTGGCCCCGGCGATATGCTTGTATTCAGAACAAAGGGCGATGAGTCACAGATATTATTAATTACACGTGATGATATAATGTGGCGCTATTATGCGGCTTTTGCTTATGCAACTGTTGCACTTACAGTAATTGCCGCTTTATCTTTATTGCTTTCTATTTTTGCAGAAAATTCAATTGGGCCCATCATTGCCACGGTTTGCATTGTGATTGTGTGTACCATTATCAGCAATATCAATGTACCCATTATTGATAAAAATGTTAAACCTTTTCTGTTTACTTCTTACCTGGTCGGGTGGAAAGGTTTTTTTTATATTGGTACTGATGTGGATGGAAAAACAATTAAAGGAAGCCTGGAAAACTGGCCTGCCATCAGGAAAAGTTTATTGATTTTAATAGCACATATTTTTATATTGGTAACTGCTTCGGTAATGGTTTCTAAAAAGAAAGATATTCTATCCTAAATAAAATAAAAATGATCCGTTTAAAAAAAATAACACCCTTATTGCTGCTTGCGT
>JAYTTI010000023.1:0-9578 GCA_043745405.1 Ferruginibacter sp.
GTTAAATCAAGCCTTCACAAGGATTGAATCATCTAATAAAATAACAGACCCTCTGAAACAGTTGATTTTGTTCGATTCATAGTTGGACAGTAGTGATATGTTATGAGTTGTTATCAATTACGCATTCTTCATTTTTAATTCAGTCATATCCTCTTCAACCATCCCGTAATGCTCATTCGTGGTTTATTGGCCAATAATACTTCATGCTCCATTTCATCACTTTTAAAAAGCACAGCTTTTTGTGCATTGGGCGAAATGATTTGGGCTTCTCCATTTTGATATACTACCAGTTGCCCGCCATCGGCTGCTACCCAATCATCATTTAAATAACAAATAAGCGAAAACTTTCTGTTATTATCTGTTTTAAACTGATCCTTATGTTTTTTATAGGCACTGCCCTGCGCATAAACTGCATAATGAAATTCATAATCATTTATACCGGTGTAACAGGCCCTGTTCAGGTGATCAATAAAATCTTCTACCCTGGATAAAAATTCCTGTTCTTTAATATTATTGTTCTTTCTATCGATCCAGTATATTTTATCACCACGCATTTGTTGGGCAGCATTAGGGATTGCATCATTGCCAATGCCTGCATATTTCATTTGTTCCCCTTCCTGCAATTCGTGAATGTTCTGTTGAAGGTTATACGATAAATTTTGAGATAAAAAATTATTGGCGATACCCACATTGTTATCTATAAAACTGTCGATGAGTGTATCAAATTGCTGCGGCATGTTTTTTTTGTTTGAATGCAGAAAAGGTTGTTTTTTTTACACAAAACAATGGATACAAAGATTACATCGTTGTGGACTTTTTTTTTCGTTGCTAAATTTGTGTGAAATTAATTTTAACAGCAGCTTTATTTTGCAACCTCTGTAATAACCTTGCCCACACAACCATTGGGCATTTGAATTTTTAAAATAGCCGCAAGTGTTGCCGCAATATCTGTCATATAGATTTCACGGCTGGTGCTGCCATGTTGTATGCCCCATCCAAAAAACAACAAAGGAATATGCGAATCATAAGGGTTCCATAAACCATGAGTAGTACCTTTGGAAAATCCATCAAAATATCCTGGTTTAAATGTAAACTGTATATCGCCACTCCGTTTTGGATTGTACCCATTTGCCATCATTGTTTTTTGTGGTTCAGGAATGTTGGCCAGCATCAGTTTTTCTGTTTCAAATGCATTCAGGATATAAGGTTTTTGCTTCAATAGTTTTATCACTTCATTTACAATTTCAGTCCTGTCTTTTCCCTGTTTTTCTATCTCGGTAAAGTTTAAATACACCTGGTAATTTTGTACAGACTGTGCCCCATTTTTTACACCAAATTTTGTTTCAATCAACTGGTTAATTTCCTTTGCAATATCGGTATTACTAAAATTACCACCGGGTATTTTATGCGCAGCTAAAAAAGCAGGCACATGTGCAACACCGTGATCGGCGGTTAAAAAAGCAATGTAATTTCCTTTTCCAAGTGTTTGGTCGAGCCATTGCAAAAAATCTGCTATATCCCTGTCAAGCCTCAAATAAGTATCTTGCATTTCAATTGAATTAGGGCCAAAAGTATGCCCTATATAATCAGGCGAAGAAAGGCTGAGCGTTAAAAAATCAGTAACCGTATTGCTGCCAAGTTTTTCATTTTCAATGGCCTTTTTTGCAAAATCAAAGGTGAAAGTGCTGCCATAAGGAGTGGTTCTAAAAGAAGCATATTTACTTTCACCAATGGCAGATAATTTATGCGGAAAAGTAACAGTTTTTTCGCCCATGATACTGGCCTCATAAGGCATGTTATCTCCAGTACTAAGGTCGTATTGCTCAATTGGTAATAGGGTGTTCCAGTCCTTACTCATATAAGTACCAACCATATCTTTTGCATTAAAATCTTTTACCCATACCGGAAGATCTTTCATATAATAAGTACTGCTTATCCATTTACCACCCAAATCATCATACCAGTAAGCAGCATTGGCACTATGCCCGGCAGGTAATATGGCTCCCCGGTCTTTTATAGCAATCCCAATTACATTACTTTTAAAATTGTTACTCAATCTTAGCTCATCAGTGATGGTAGTAGTCCACATATTTTCGGGGCTCATTTTACCGGCATCACTTTTATTGCCAACTGTATTTACGGTACTATCGTCTGTACAGTACACATTTGCATCGAGTGTTTTATCAAACCAGTAATTTCCTACAATACCCGTTATGGCCGGTACGCTTCCTGTGTATATACAGCTGTGACCGGGTGCAGTATAAGTAGGTGTATATGGAGTAAATGTATTATCGCAACTAAAGCCCTCTGCAATTAAGCGTTTAAATCCATTAGCCGTATATAAATTGTTAAAGCGGTATAAATAATCCCACCGCATTTGGTCCATTACAATACCTACCACCAATTTTGGTTTTGGCAGTGTTTGTTTGGTTGCCGTATTTGCAACAGGTGTTTTTGCTGATTGTGCATTTACCGAAATGCACATTATTAATAGTAGAGAAAAAAGAAGAAAAAAATTCCTGATCATACAATTGCTTTTTGTAAAGATACTTTTAACTGTTGCAAAAAAATGATTTGGCATGTTGTGCCTTGGTTATATATTTTTGACGGCAATGCCTTAGATTTGTAGCCAAACTTCACTTTATAACATTTTATTTTATATATAAGGGTATTGTATACTGAAAACCCGCTGATATTGGTATATAGTACAAGGGGAATCCATTGCGGCGGACAAGTTGCAACAATGCTTAACCTGAAAAGTGAAGCCGGCGAAGAATATTAAAACAAGCGCTTAATTATGGTAGATATATTTGAAAAATTAGTAAAGGATGGCGGCCCACTAGGCCAACATAAGGACAGGGGACATGGTTATTTTTTCTTTCCTAAACTGGAGGGTGAACTGGGGCCAAGAATGCAGTTTCGCGGAAAAGAAAAGATTGTTTGGAGCCTCAATAATTATTTAGGGCTGGTAAATCATCCTGAAGTAAGAAAAGTGGATGCTGATGCTGCTGCCAAATATGGAATGGGAAACCCCATGGGTGCAAGAATGATGAGTGGCAATACCGCACAACATGAAGAGCTGGAAAAAGTGATCAGCAATTTTGTGAGCAGGGAAGACACCATGTTGCTGAATTTTGGTTACCAGGGCATAATGAGCTGTATAGATGCATTGGTAAACAGAAGGGATGTTATTGTGTATGATGCAGAAGCGCATGCCTGTATCGTAGATGGTGTAAGGCTGCACATGGGTCACCGCTATGCTTTTAAACACAACGATATTGAGGATTGCGAAAAACAATTACAAAGAGCAACTGAAATGGCCGATAAACAGGGAGGTGGTATTTTGGTAATTACGGAAGGTGTATTTGGCATGGATGGGGAGCAGGGAATTTTAAAAGAAATTGTTGCCTTAAAAAATAAATACGGGTTTAGGATTTTAATTGATGATGCACATGGTTTTGGTTATATGGGTCCAACAGGTGCCGGTGCAGATGAGGCGCAGGGTTGCCAGGATGGTATTGATTTATACTTTAGCACTTTTGTAAAAAGCATGGGTAGTATTGGCGCTTTTATCAGCGGACCAAAAGCCATAATGAAATATTTACGCTATAATACCCGTTCGCAGATATTTGCAAAAAGCTTGCCCCTGATGATTGTTGAAGGAATGTTGAAACGGATGGAAATGGTAAAAACAATGCCGGAATTAAGAACCAAACTATGGTATAATGTTGACCGTTTACAAACCGGTTTAAAAGAACGTGGGTTTGATATTGGCCATACCAACTCGCCGGTTACGCCTGTTTTTATGAAAGGCGATGTACCTGAAGCCACACAAATGGTGATGGATCTTCGGGAAAATTATCATATTTTTTGTTCTATTGTGGTGTACCCGGTTATACCAAAAGGCGATATCATTTACCGGCTTATCCCTACTAGTGTACATACCGATGAGGATATTGAAATAACCTTAAAAGCGTTTGAAGCCACCAAGAAAAAATTAGATGCCGGGCTATATAAAGCGGTGGATATTCCGGATATGGCAGAGAAGGCTCACTAATCTTTTAGAAGAAATGTTTTGATGCAAGGATTCTTTAATAATTCTTTTACTGCTTTTATAAAAATTATACATCAGGATTCCAATCCTGATTTTTTTTGTTATCCTTATTAATAGAATGTAATTTAGAAACAGCTAATCGTTGCGACTGATAAATACCCGAATGCCCGCTAAAATAATAAGCAGTAAAACAAGCCACTGCATAGTAGATTATATTTTCTGAACCAAACAATTCAATACCCATTAAAGTGCATGCCAATGGTGTATTTGTGGCGCCTGCGAATACTGCAATAAAACCAAGACCTGCCAGCAGGTCAACAGGTACACCACTGATAGTGGCCAGCACATTGCCCAAGGTTGCGCCAATAAAAAATAAGGGTGTTACTTCTCCTCCTTTAAAGCCCATGCCCAGGGTAATGGCCGTTAATAATAATTTCCAGAACCAGCTAAAATAACCTGCACCACCTTTATTAAATGCCGACAAAATACTTACCCCGCCTGTGTTTGGGTTTGTTACGCCCAATCCCAAATAATCAAAACTGCCGAGCAAATAACTTATCACTATAATCAGTACAGCGCCAATAACAGGTATCAGCCATTTTATTTTAACAAGCTGATTCGTTTTGTTTTTTATAAAATGAGATAGTTGCGAAAAGGAAAATCCTGCAAGCCCAAACAATATACCGGCAACAATTACTTTCAGTAATAATAACAGGTCGAAAGAAATATGCGGAACAAAAGATCCTGCCTTAGCAGTGTAGGCAATACTATATTGTGTATGCTGAATACCGCAGGATACACAGGTAATATGTGCAATGATGCCCGCAATCAAACAAGGTATCAGGGCATCATACTTTATCCTTCCGATGTACAGCACTTCTAATGCGAAAACAGCTCCGGCAACAGGTGTTCCAAACACTGCAGCAAACCCAGCCGACATACCACACATCAATAAAATCTGTTGTTGTTGTTTGTGCAATTTAAACAGCCGTGCAAATTGAGCTGCCATGCTGCCGCCCATTTGCACGGCTGTACCTTCCCTGCCAGCCGAGCCCCCAAATAAATGTGTGATAACTGTTGTGAACAAGATAAGCGGTGTCATCCGGGCCGGGATAACCCCACCTGGCTGATGTACCTCATCCATTATTAAATTAGTACCTGCCAAACTATTTTTACCAAATTTGTGGTACACCCACCAAATAAAAATACCTGCCACCGGCAATAAAAAAATAACCCATAAATGCTGCCAACGCATAACGGTAGCAATATCCAATAGCCATAAAAAGAAGGCCACTAATAACCCTACTGAAATAGAAACCGGAAAAATTATTACCGTCCAGCGAAGCAATTGTTTGGCAATACTAAATTGTTCTGCAAATTTTTTTGTTGTATTCATCCTACAAATAGTTTACCTGTAATAAAATAATTACCATTTGTAGGCGCCATTAGCCTTTATTGAAAAGACGGTTAAGTAGGAAGACACCATTTCCTTTGATAACCAAAAATACGTGATGATTTTAAAATGGGCGAAAAATTTTTACACTGAAAAATTTTGTTTCAATTCATAAGCAATAAACTATTGTTATTGGTAATAGTAATTGTGTGAATTATTGACCTTCACCATTCACCATTCACAATTATATGTTTGCAAAAGTTTATTAACGCATTATTATACAAATTTCTCTTAGCTTTATCAAAACTAATATTGATGAAAAAAACCGCTTTATATTTTCTTTTGCTTGTATCCACAAACATCGGTGTTGCACAGTCGGCCAATTCCTTATTATATCCCCGGTCTTCTACCCTGCCACCATTTACCATTATTAAAGTACCCGATAGTACCCGCTTTGAAATGGCTAACCTGCAAAAAAACAAAGCCGTAATGATAGTGGTATTCAGCCCCGATTGTGAGCACTGCCAGCATGAAATAAAGAAGATAAAGGCAAATATCAAGTTGTTCAAAAATGTGCAGATAGTAATGATATCCAACCTTGGTTACCGGTATATAAAAGTGTTTTATAAAGAGTTTGAAATGGCAAAATACCCCAACATTATCATGGGCATGGATTACCGTTACCTTTTGGGCTCATTCTTTAATATGGAGGGCTTGCCTTCTGTATTTTTATACGATAAAAACGGAAAATTTATAAAGGCCTTCGACCGCAAGGCATCAGTACAAACTATTGCTGCAGCATTATAAGGCCATCCTTTTATAATTTTATTTTTATTCACCAGCTTCCATGTTTTTACCTACTTTAGCAAAGTAAAAAATTACGCCATTATACAATTCTTTCATCATGAAAAAAACGATCGCTTTATTATTTGCCTCTATCATTTTTACTATTGTTTGCTTTGCCAATATTACCATGCCAAAAATATTTGGCGATAACATGGTATTGCAACGTAATAAACCTATCAGCATTTGGGGTTGGGCAGCAGCAGGCGAAAATATAACTGTTCAATTTAATACACAAACAAAAAATACCAAAGCCGATAACAAAGGCAAGTGGCAGGTAATGCTATCGCCCGAAAATCCAGGAGGTCCTTTTCAGTTAAGCATAAAAGGAAACAACCAGATAAATATTCAAAATATATTGGTAGGTGAAGTGTGGATATGTAGCGGCCAGTCAAATATGGAAATGCCGATTGAAGGCTGGGGCAAAATAAATAATTATCAGCAGGAAATAGCTGCTGCCAATTATCCGGAGATAAGGCATTTTAAGGTACCCAATACCATAAGCACTACTTTAAAAGATGATATTGCAGGTGGCGACTGGAAAGTATGCAGCCCTGCTACGGCCAGTGATTTTTCTGCTACTGCTTATTTTTTTGCAAGGGAGTTGTATAATAAATTAAAAGTGCCAATTGGTTTAATCAATACTTCCTGGGGCGGTACCCAATCAGAAGCTTGGACCAGTGAATATGCTTTTGAACAAAACGTCCAAATGAAATATGTTGCAGATGCCATGAAAAATAATGATATAGAAAAATTGATGAAAAACCGTGGCGAAACAGTATTAAAAAATATAGAAAAAATACAGAGTAGCTTTAATAATGATGCCAATACTGCCGAATGGAAAAACAACGGTTTTGATGACAGCAAATGGCCGGTGATGAAATTACCCGGCCTATGGGAAAGCCAGGGGCTCCCTGATTTGGATGGCACTGTTTGGTTTAGAAAAAGTATTATCATAAGCGATACTGATGCCGCAAAGCCTTGCGTACTGGAACTATCAATGATTGACGATAATGATGAAACATATGTAAACGGCGAAAAAGTTGGAAGCACCGATAGATATAACACGCCAAGAAAATATACTATTGCCGCAGGAATATTGAAGACAGGTAAAAATACCATTGCCGTAAAAGTGGGCGATACTGGTGGTGGCGGTGGCATTTATGGCCTTGCTGCAGATTTAAAATTAACCATCGGCAATACCATACAATCACTGGCTGGTGATTGGGCATTCAGGGTTGCACAACTGAAGGCCGGTTCCACCAATATAGGGCCAAACGATTACCCAAGCTTATTATTCAACGCCATGTTGTATCCACTGGTATCCTGCACAATCAGAGGTGCTATTTGGTACCAGGGCGAAACCAATGCCGGCAGAGCTTATCAGTACCGCACTGCCTTTCCTTTAATGATCAACGACTGGCGCCAACATTTTACACAGGGTGATTTTCCATTTCTATTTGTACAGTTATCCACTTTCGGTTCTGCAACTGCCAACAGTAACAATGGCAGCGACTGGGCCGAATTAAGAGAAGCCCAGGCAATGACTTTGAGCCTGCCCAATACAGGTATGGCGGTAACAACCGATATTGGCAACCCGGCAGATATACATCCAAAAAACAAACAGGATGTTGGTATACGGCTTGCAGATATAGCCCTGCATGATGTTTATAAAAAAGCAGGTGAATACATCGGCCCTATGTATAAATCAATGAAAACAGAAGGCAATAAAATAATACTAACGTTTACGCATACAGGCAGTGGCTTGTTGATAAAAGATAAATCAGCCAAACTGGATGGTTTTGAAATTGCAGGCAGCGACAAAAAATTTCATGCTGCAAATGCTGTCATTTCAGGCGATAAGGTAGTTGTTTCTTTTGAGGGCATTTTTCAGCCGGTGGCGGTACGTTATAACTGGGCCAATGATGCCTCTGCCGGCAACCTTTTTAATAAAGAGCTGTTTCCTGCGGCACCCTTTCGTACAGATAACTGGGAAGGTATTACTACAAAAATTAAATACATGGCCGGAAAATAATTTGATTGTTTAAATAAATGAAGAATTTGACGGTTTATTTATTGACATTGTAATAGGCGCAAACAGTTTTCATTAAACATATTTCACACTTAGGGGCCGTTGGCCGGCATATCTCTCTGCCAAGGAAAGATATAGCCATACCTGCATCCCATTGTTTTGGTAGTAATATATCCATCATTTGCTTTTCAATTTTCTTTGGGTCGGCACCCGTAGCAATACCCAGCCTTGGAGCTACACGTACCACATGCAGGTCAACAATGATACCTTCAGCTTCTGCACCAGCTTCCTGTTTGATAACATTGGCCGATTTGCGCCCAATGCCGGGTAACTCTGTAAGTGCATCGAGTGTAAGCGGAATATTTTTATCCTTCTTTAACTTTTTCGACAGTTCACTCAGCCACTTTGATTTATTGCCAAAGTTTCTTACATCACCAATCTGTTCCTGTATAGCTTCTGGGGTGGCATTCGATAGCGCATCCATATTGGGAAATGCATAAAAGAATTTTGGTGCTATCTGGTTTATGTGCTTATCAGAATCCTGTGCAGATAATATTACCATCACCAATAGCTGGTATACATTTTTATAATCCAGTGGATGTTTTTTACCCTTGTATTTTTTTAATAAAGGCTTGATAGCATCAGGCCAATTAATATTTGGCATAGCAACGAAATTTGTGAGTATAAATCTAACTTATTTAATAAGAATGAACCAAGAAAACCAGGAGTAATTTTTATTCCCTGATCATACAATTACAATAGTGAGATAATTATTTTATTTTCTTACAGATAATTTTTGCACCACCCTGATATAAAATAAAACCCGTCACGTCTTTTTTTCATTGCGGGTAAACTCAATTTGTATATCCTGTTCCTTTAAAAAGAAAAAATCTCCTTTTGTTGCATAAATTATAGATTCGGGTTGCCCCGTTGGCGCTGCTACCAGTTCGCTATTTTTAATACTCATGATTACATGCAGATCGGAGCCTATTTCATACTCTCCGATGTATTGTTGCAATGTTGGTTCTGGCAGTTTTATTATCTATTGAATGTTAGCTGTTAAAACTAAGGCTATATTTTGTATTATACAAACAACATGTACAGTATTATGGGTAAGGAAACATATTGTTTTTAACGGCAATAGTTATATATATGCAAACACTACTGTCCAACTATGAATCGAACAAAATCAACTGTTTCAGAGGGTCTGTTATTTTATTAGATGATTCAATCCTTGTGAAGGCTTGATTTAACTG
>JAYTTI010000024.1:0-33627 GCA_043745405.1 Ferruginibacter sp.
GGGGTCAATTTGAGCCGGAATCAGGGGGTCAAATTGAAATGGCCGACGGGGGTCAGTTTGAAATGGCGGGAGGGGGTCAATTTGCGTGGGTTTTCCACTACATAACACTTATTAGTTGATTACTCCAATTTATGTAAACTAAAACATTTAGTTATTTTATCCTAAATAAATTAGTTTTTATTATTATCTTTGTAATAGCCACCATTAAGAATAATGGCGGCTTATTGTATAATAATAAAAATATTTAATATGCCTACATTTACTACAAGAATTGAATTGCACAAAGCTGTTGAATCAGACTATGAAATCCTTCATGCAGCAATGGAGAAACAAGGTTTCACAAGAACCATAAAACTGGCGGACGGTAAGGCTTATAAAATGCCTACTGCTGAATACAATTTTGATGGCACTGAATTAAGGCCACAAGTTTTTAGTAAAGCAGAAACAGCGGCTAAATCTACCAACAAGGGTTATTGGATATTGGTAACTGAATCAGCAGGCAGGACTTTTATTTTGCAAGAAATAATATAATATTTCTAATCAGACTCTCCGTATTGCGGATTACAGTAAGGTGTTTCCTTATCTGTATAAAATTGCTGTCTCCCTAATATAGCTAACCAAACTCCTTTAGCCCATTTAAAAACCTTTAACATCCATAAACGCATACTGACCTGTTTTTCACAAGTCTGGTAATTAAAAATGTAGACCAAAAAATATCCTTAGCGTAGACGTGGTACATACAGCCAACATTAGGTTTGCCACAAGTCTGGCGGACGCAAGTTAACTTGTGCATTTTTCAGCATTGGTTATCTTTTTGTTCCAGCTTGACAGTAATCCTGTTAAGCATTATTATGTTACCTTCATCTTCAAACAACTTTTATCAGCTTTTGTTACGGTCTGACGTTTTTCAAATCCCAGCCCTGCGGCAAGCCCTGAACGTTGTACGTCAGCTTGACTTAATTTTTAAATTAAACCACATAAATATGAGACAGATTTTATCGTTTAAACATTGGCAACTTTTTTTATTAATTCCTATCGCAGCCGCTTGGACTTCACCAAGTCCACTGAAAGAAATCATCAATTCAATCTCATTGATAACTTTCACGATTTGGATTTACGCCATCTGTATTTATGGACAGGAAAAAATTAGAGAATTAGGACTTCCAACTCTTAATTTGACACTCTTTAAAATCAATATTATCGTAGTTCCAATTTTAATAATTTTGATTTACATAATTGCGCCAGACAAACCTTCAGACAAATTAAATATGCTGACAATTTTTTTAATTTTAATCAGTTTTTATTTTATGTTTTCTTTTTTTCAAGTAATCATTTTGGCTTGTAAAACATTAGTATCACTTGACCTAAAAAGAGAAGTGACATTTAATGATTATTTTTCAACTTTTTTATTAATGTTGTTTTCATTTGTTGGAGTTTGGATACTGCAGCCTAAGATTACAAGGCTAATTGCTAATAATAATGAACTAATGCCAGCGGCGTGACAAAAGCCGAACGCACAACATTGGGTTTTATACTATTGGGGCCTGACCAACAAACATCAGCTAATAGCAAAGCCAGGCAACAGTTTCGGCTTGACCAGCATCATTGAACCTTTGTAAAAACAATGAACATTTAATTATAAATTTACCAGCGGTTACGGGCAGACGCAAGGTAATATCCCAACAGCATAAAGCCCTGAACGTTGCCTGCAATTTTTTCGCAACAGTATTCTATGCAAACCATTGTCTTTTTTTCTATTTAACCAAAAAAATAAAAATGGAACAAACTGATGAAACTCCGGCTACTAAAACGACTGAACCAAAAGAAACTTTTGGTAGGAAGTTTAAAAATATTTTAAAAAAGCCTGTTACTTGGATTTCCTTATTAATTCTATCATCTGTAATAGGATACTTTATTAAAGATAAAATTGACGTATTTCGAAAACGAGATTTTACAGACACGAAATATATAGCCGTTGTAATGTCTAGTACAGATAAGACTTTTACAATACCAAAGGAGTTTAAACAGGGCTTCGGTGACGAAGCTAAAATCATCGCCTCAAAAGGGCAAATCGTAAGTATTGAAAAAAAAGATGACCAATATTCTAAAGAACAAGCAAAAATTGTAGCTGAAAAACTGGTTAAGGATGAAAATTGTATTATGATAATTGGAAATTCTAATAGCGAATTAAGTGAGGTTACATTAAACTCAATTTTAGACTATGATGGAATACGTCCAGCTTTTATATTACCGATTGCAACAGCTGACGGAATAATCTCTAAGTCTTTTTCCGAAAATTATAAATCTATTCTAAGGATGGTTCCGGATAATCAAAATCAAGCATTAATTATTAAGAGATTTATTTTTAATAAAATCGGCGGTAAGGCAAAAGTAGCAATACTTGTAGATGAGGAAAATCAAACATACTCAAAGAATCTTTCAAAAAATATTGCCAGTGAAATAATGGCTGAAGATGGTAATATCGTCTTAAATCAAACTTATGGCAATAACTGGAAAATCCACGCAAATTGCCCCCCTTCGGCCAAAACAAACTAACCCCCTTGCGCCATTTCAAATTGACCCCCTGATACCGGCTTAAACTGACCCCCTGAAAAGTGTATTAAAAGAACAGTTGTTTTTGTAAGGTAATTATCGGTTGTTTTAAACAAAACAAACCAGATAATTTATGTCCAACAAAACAATTGACATGTTTAAGATCAGACAGGTATTACGGCTTTATTCAGATGGGCGGGGCAGTAAATTTATCAGCAAAACAACAGGCGTTGCACGCAATACGGTGAAGAAATACCTGTTGCAGTTCATTGAGCTGCGCATTACCATAGCACAGGTGGACTCGATGAGTGACGGGCAACTGGCCAAGGCTTTTTTTATTCAGAAGCCAAAAACAATAAGCAGCCGTGTAATGGACTTAGAGGCCTTGCTTCCCGAACTGGCAGTACGGCTGAGGAAGCGTGGCGTAACCAAGCAAATGGTATATGCTGATTACATCAGCCAATGCCCTGCAGGGTATAAGCACTCTGCCTTCCTGATACGGTTAAATGCGTATATGGGTATGAGTAAGCCTTCCATGCGTGTGCCGCATAAGGTGGGTGATAAGCTCTTCATTGATTTTACAGGCAAGCGGTTGCAGACAGTGGATACCGCAACGGGTGAAGTGCAGGATGTGGAGGTCTTTGTAGCGATCCTTGGTTGCAGCCAGCTTACGTATGTAACAGCGGTTGCTTCGCAAAAAAAGGAGGATTTTATACTGGCCTGTGAAAATGCATTACATTTTTATGGCGGCGTACCTGAAGTGATTATTCCCGATAATTTAAAATCAGCGGTAAAGAAAGCTGGCCGTTATGAATCGCAGCTCAATGACAGTTTTGCTGCATTTGCAGCCCATTACAACACCTATGTTTTTCCGGCAAGGGGTATACAAGCCTAAAGACAAGGCGCTGGTGGAAGGTGCTGTAAAAATCATCTACACCAGCATCTTCACTAAAATAGATGAGAAGGTTTACAGCAGCCTGGCGGAACTCAACGCCGATATCCTCTTTTATTTAAAAGATCATAACAATACTTTGCTTACCGGCTGCGATTACAGCAGGCAGCAGCAGTTTGATACACTGGAGAAAAGTGTATTGAAGCCGCTGAACAAATATCCCTATGACCCGATGGCCACCAAAACGGCAACAGTAGGCAAGACAGGTTTTGTCACTGTAGATCACCGTTACTATAGTATCCCTTATAAATTTATTGGTAAAAAGATACAGCTGATGTACAACCGTACAAAGGTAGAGGCTTTTAGTGAGCATGAACTCATCGCTGTTCATGTACGCAGTTTTGGTAAAGACAAATACATACAGAACGAAGACCACCTTGCTTCATGGCATAAATACCCGACAGAATGGAACCCTGAAAAATTTATTGCCGACGCAGCCCTTATCGGAGAAGCGGTTGCAGCCTACATCAAAAAGGTATTGTCCCGCAACGAGTATCCTGAAAAAAATTACAGGGCCTGCCAGGGGATCATCAATTATAAAAAACGTGTAGGAGACCTCAGGCTCATCAACGCCTGCAAACGGGCTGACAGTTTTAACGTGTACAACTTTGGCATCATCGAACGCATATTAAAATCAAAAGCAGATTTTATTCCTCTCGAAGATGAACTCAAAACATCGGGTACAGATAACAGTATGCCACAGCATGACAATATCCGGGGAGAAGATTATTATCAATAAAGCAGCAACCATTATTAATCACATAAATCAAAACAATGAACACAGAAAGCTTAGAAAAGATGACACGCATGCGGCTGCTCGGCATGCACCAGGCCTTCAAGGCCAGCATCGCACCTGACGGACAAACGCAGGACTTTACCAATGATGAACTGGTACACCACTTAGTCATGAGTGAATGGGATGACCGCCAGCACCGCAGTGTGCAAAGAGGGCTTAAGAACGCCAACTTCCGCTACAGTGCCAGTATTGAGCAGTTGGATTATACCGGCCAGCGTGGACTGGATAAGAATATGGTGCAGCGTTTATCAACGGGTGAGTTCATTAAAAAAGGCGAAGACCTTTTTATTACCGGCAGTACCGGAACGGGTAAAAGTTTTTTGGCATCCGCCCTCGGCCAGCAGGCCTGCCTGTTAGGTTATAAAGTTTTATATACCAACACTGCAAAACTGATGTCTCACTTAAAAATGGCCAAGGCCGATGGCGCTCACTTAAAAGAACTCTCTAAAATAGAAAAGCAGGATGCGCTGATACTTGATGACTTTGGCGTACAACCCTTCGATGCAGGAAGCAGGGCTTTACTTTTAGATATCATCGAAGACCGGCATGGTAAAAGATCCACCATCATAACGGCACAGGTACCCGTAAAAAAATGGCATGAAGTGATCGGTGAAAAAACACTTGCCGACGCTATACTGGACAGGATCGTTCATCAATCCATACGGATAGAGCTTTATGGTGAATCTTTAAGAAAAAAACAGAAAGGAGAAACCTCCACAATGGAATCATTTTTATAAAATCAATGGGCAAAAATTAATCACTATTTTTGCTTTACCAAACAACAGTTCTTTATCTACTTTTTAGTCCTCTTCAGCAGGCTTTTTTTAGGATCTTTTTGAAATCGTTTTTTAGGGGGTCAATTTGAAATGGCGCAAGGGGGTCAGTTTAGCTGGGATTTACATTTCAACAACTATTGGGTATTTAAATCCAATATTTAAAGTAATCCCTAACAAATTAATTTTAGGCAATGAAACGTCTAAGCTAAACGTTGATGTTGTTTCTGAAGTTGCAGAGTTAGTACTACCCTCCATGGAAAAAAATAGAAGCCCGACTTTACTATTTGAAATCGTCGATGATGAGCCATTAGAATTCGTAACTGTTGCAGTTTCTGTACCGAAAGACGCAACACCTGCACCTACTTCAAAAAAATCTCTTTTAGTCCAACTATTATCTTTAGGATTTACGCCCATAAAAAAGAAACTACTTTTGTCAAATGCCAATGATTGATCTTTTAGTCCAACATCTACTCCACTTCCAGCGGCAATATTGAATGGCCCCACCTCACCTTGTCCGACTGCGCCAACAGTAGCACCAGCGGAAATTGATGGAGCGTTTGAAAACCAAGAAGTAGTAAAAGTTCCAACCCCTGTTGTTATAGTATGCCCCCTTTTGTATTCACTACTTCGCCTCCACCATAAATCTTGCCTTCGGATGTTACTGAACCATTTTGATTAAGTGAATAACTTGTCGTTATTTCTTTATTGTTATTGTACTCTGTAACTGAATTTATAGTCAAACTGCTTCCCTTGTGTTCATATCCTGCTATAGATACAGTACTATTAAACCATTCATAATTACCTTTTTTATCTTTATACCAATCAATTACCTTCATTCCATCAGGGTCAATAAATAGGAGTGGATTATCTACGCAATAATTATAAGGACTCCATCTTCTAAATTGGTCTGCTTTAGGGTCTATTGTTCCCCATCTGCCTATTTGTTGGTCATACATTCTTGCACCATAATCATAAAGTTCCAAACCGCTTCCATCACTAAACTCTTTGTTATTTAATTCCTTTCCGTTATATAAATCTTTGTTAGCTAATGAACCTGCGGCCTTACTTGATATGCCTTGCATTGTTAACCCGAACGGATAATAACGCTTTTTTATTTTTGCCAGATATTCCACCCTCCAAATGTAGTATATCTTCCCTTTTAAAGCACTTCTGTAATAACCGAATTAACAATAAGTTTTACTACATTTAGCCTACTGTTTATGTTTTTGCAGTTTTGCAAAATAAATCTCATTCTAATGCATCTTAGTTATGAAAAAAATTATCTTCTTTCTGATTTTTCCACTCCAGCTTTTTGCACAAAATTTTTCTGCCCCCGAAATTTCCCGCTGGCAAAATCAATCTCAAAAAGTTACCATCATCCGTGATAACTGGGGCATACCACATATTTACGGCAAAACAGATGCCGATGCGGTTTTTGGTTTACTGTACGCCCAGTGCGAAGATGATTTTAAACGGGTGGAGATGAACTATATTGAAAAATTGGGCCGTATGGCCGAAGTAAAAGGTGAGCGTGAATTACAAAACGACCTGTACATAAAACTGATTATAGATTCTGCTGAAGCCGTTGCCGATTATAAAAGATCTCCCGACTGGTTAAAAAAATTATTAAATGCCTATGCAGATGGTATTAACTTTTATTTGTACAAACACCCTACAGTAAAACCGGTTTTATTAAACCGCTTTCAACCCTGGTACCCGTTGTTATGGACAGATGGCAGCATTGGCGCCATAAGCACCGGAGATGTAACACCGGATGATGTTAAATTTTTTTATTTACCCGAAATACCATCTGTAGCAAAAATACCCATGCCGGAAGAAGATAAAACCACCGGCTCCAATGGTTTTGCCCTTGGGCCATCAAGAACGGAAAACGGCACAGCTATTTTATACATCAATCCACATGTTACTTTTTATTTTCGTCCCGAAGTGCATATGGTTAGTGAAGAAGGATTAAATGTGTATGGCGCCGTAACCTGGGGGCAATTTTTTATTTACCAGGGTTTTAATGAATATTGCGGCTGGATGCATACATCAAGCAATGTGGATGTTGCCGATATGTACATTGAAAAAACCGGCAGGCAAAACAATCAGCAGTTTTATGAATATGATAAAAAATCATTGCCGGTAAAATCAAAGCTTATACCGCTTCATTATAAAAAGGGCGATGCTGTTGCAACAAAAAATATAGTTACTTATCATACATTACATGGCCCGGTAATGGCAAAAAGAAATGAGCAATGGATAAGTGTAAAAAGCAATAACCGTTCCTTAACCGGTTTAATACAATGCTGGCAACGTACCAAAGCAAAGGGTTTCGACGAGTATAAAAAAATAATGGAACTACGTGGCAATACCAGTAACAATACGGTGTTTGCCGATAACCGGGGCTACATTGCATATTGGCATGGCAATTATGTTCCTAAAAGAGATGCCGGCTATAATTGGGGTAAAGCTGTTGATGGTTCAACAAGTGCCACCGCATGGAAAGGCCTGCACACACTGGATGAAATTGTACATGTATATAACCCCATAAGCGGATGGATACAAAATTGTAATTCCACACCTTTTACTGTAAGTGGCAGCAGCAGTCCTAAAAAATTCACAGAATCCGGCGGAGAAAAATACCGGGCATATATGGCGCCTGATGGCGAAAACTTCCGGGGCATTAATGCCGCAAGATTATTAAGTGCAGAAAAAAACTTTACACTTGATAAAGTAATTGCCGCCGGCTACGATACCAAACTATCTGCATTTGAAATATTGATACCTGCATTGATAAATGCTTTTGATAAAAATATGATGGCTGCCGATTCATTATATTTTCAATTGATAGTGCCCATAAATATTTTAAGAAAATGGGATTACCGTTGTGCAGCAAATTCGGTAGCCACCACATTGGCTGTTGAGTGGGCACAAAAATTAAATGAAGCCATCCGCAGGGCTTATATAGATGAAGGAGAAGAAGACCAGGTTACAGTAACAAAAAAATTTGCAGCAACTGCAACGGTAAATGAATTGCTGCTGCCACTGGCTGCCACCATTAATGAGCTGAATAATAAATTTGGTAACTGGCAAATTGCCTGGGGAGATATCAACCGTTTTCAAAGAATTTCAGGTGACATTAATCAACAATACAAAGACGATGCAGAAAGTTTACCTGTTCCTTTTGCATCTTCTACCTGGGGCATGTTGCCTGCATACAACAGCCGCTATTATCCAGGCATTAAAAAAAGGTATGGGGTAAGTGGCAACAGTTTTATTTGCGCTGTTGAGTTTGGTAAAAAAGTAAAAGCAAAATCTTTACTGGCTGGCGGCGAAAGTGGAAATCCGGCTTCCAAACACTTTAACGACCAATTGGAAATGTACACCCAAGGAAAATTTAAAGATGTGTTGTTTTATAAAGAAGATGTATTGAAGCATGCAGAAAAAAATTATCATCCCGGAGAATAAACTAAGGGACAGAACATTTTCATCTTTCGTTTGTCTAACATAAAAACTGCATTATGAACAGAAGAAACTTTATAAAGAACAGTTCTGTTGCCGGGCTGTCTGTAACAGCGCTTTCATTTGCTGGCTGCAATCAACCATCTTCTAAAGAAGAAAAAAAAGAAACTATCGGCAATTCTGCTGCCAATGTTACTGTTGATAGTTTTGTATTGAATGAAATTACCATTGATGCACTGCAGCAAAAAATGCAGGCGGGTGAATTGAGTTCGCATGCAATAACACAATTGTATTTAGACCGCATTGATCAAATTGATAAGGCAGGCCCCAAATTGAATGCCGTTATTGAATTAAATCCCGATGCATTAACCATTGCCGATGCCATGGATGCAGAAAGAAAGAATGGAAAAATAAGAGGGCCGCTACATGGCATTCCTGTTTTAATAAAAGATAATATTGATACCGCCGATAAAATGCAAACCACCGCAGGTGCATTGGCGCTGGAAGGAAATATTGCAAAAAAAGATGCCTTCATCATTGCTAAATTAAGAGAAGCCGGTGCTGTGTTGTTAGGAAAAACAAACCTGAGTGAGTGGGCTAATTTCCGCTCTACCAGCTCTTGCTCCGGTTGGAGCAGTCGTGGCGGGCAAACCAAAAACCCCTATATACTCGATCATAATCCCTGTGGTTCAAGTTCCGGTTCGGGTGTTGCAGTTGCCGCCAATCTTTGTGCAGTAGCCATTGGCTCCGAAACGGATGGTTCAATAACATGCCCTGCATCAATCAATAATTTAGTGGGCATTAAACCAACGGTTGGTTTATTAAGCCGTTCGGGTATCATCCCTATTTCATCAACACAGGATACTGCCGGACCCCTGGCAAGAACAGTAAAAGATGCCGCCATTTTATTAAGTGCATTAGCTGGTATTGATGATAACGATATTGTAACTGCAAACAGTAAAGGTAAATCCCAGTCTGATTACACAAAGTATTTAATTGCTGATGGATTGAAAGGAAAAAATATTGGTGTGGACAGAAAAAAGAAAAGCACCAATCAAAACTTAAATAAATTACTGGACGAGACCATAGCATTAATGAAACAACAAGGCGCCAATATTATTGAAATTGATTACCTGGGAAAAATAAATCCTTTAGGTAAATACGAAACCGAAATTTTACAATGCGAATTTAAAGAGGGCGTGAATAAATATCTTGCAGGCAGTAACATAAAAATAAAAACAGTAAAGGATGTTATTGAATTTAACAAGGCCAATGAAGATAAAGCCATGCCGTACTTTAAGCAGGAGCAACTGGAGCTGTCTGAAAAAAAAACAGGATTACAAAGTAAAGCATACCTGGAAGCATTGAGCAAAGGCCGTGATGCAGCAAGAAAAATTATAGATACTGTTATTACCGAACATAAATTAGATGCCATTGCCGGTATTACCATGGGCCCCGCCTGCAGCATTGATGTAATGTATGGCGATAGATGGGGCGATGACTTTCTCACACAACCGGCAGCTATGGCAGGCTACCCACATATTTCATTACCCTGCGGTATGGTGCACCGTTTACCCGTAGGCATTTCTTTTTTTGGCAGTGCTTATACCGAACCGCAATTGTTAAGCATTGCGTATGCATATGAGCAGGTAGCTAAAAAAAGAACAGCGCCAACATTTATTAAATCTTTTCTCGATTAAAGTAAAAACTTTGCATGAAAAAAATATTACTGCTGCTCTTTCTATTTGCACAACATTGTTTTGCCCAGCAAAGCTGCGATGTACTGATTAAAAACGGAAAGATAATTGATGGCACCGGCAACGGCTGGTATTATGCAGATATTGCTGTTACAAATGGAAAGATCATTGCCATAAAAAAAAATATTACGCTTACTGCCACAAAAATAATCGATGCTAAAGGATTGATTATTGCGCCGGGTTTTATTGATGTACATACACATATTGAAGGTGACGAAGCCAAAACACCTACGGCAGATAATTTTATTTATGATGGTGTTACCACGGTTATTGCGGGCAATTGCGGTGCATCCAATACCGACATCGGTAAATATTTACACTGGATAGATTCATTACAGCTTTCTATAAACGTAGCTACTTTAATTGGCCATAACGATGTACGCAAAGCAGTAATGGGCCGTGCCAACCGTGATGCTACTGAAACCGAATTATTGCAGATGGAAAATATTGTTGGTGAAGCAATGAAGGATGGTGCCGTTGGTTTATCTACCGGGTTAATTTATATTCCCGGTACTTATACTAAAACACTCGAGATAGTGCGTTTGGCAAAAGTTGCTGCAAAATATAACGGGGTTTATGCAAGCCATATGAGAGATGAAGGCGATAGCGTAACACAGGCAATTGAAGAAGCATTAACCATTGGCAGGGAAGCAAAAATTCCGGTAGAGATCTCTCATTTTAAATTAAGCGGTCAGCAAAACTGGGGAAGAAGTAATCAAACAATCCCCATGATAATTGCTGCAAGAAAAGAAGGGCTTGATGTTACCATTGATCAATATCCTTACACTGCCAGCAGCACTTCTTTAAGTACTTTATTGCCCGATGAAATTTTAGCCGATGGCCAGGATTCTATTGTAGCAAGATTAAGCAGGCCGGAAATTAATAAAGAAGTGACGGCTTACATGATAAAAAAATTAAAGAACCGTAAACTAAAGCATTACAGTTATGCCGTGGTGGCATATTATAAAACCGATACTACACTAAATGGAAAAAGTATTGAAGCCATCAATTTATTAAAAGGCAGAAAACATAAAATAAGTGAAGAAGCAATTACTGTAATGGAAATGATGATGCAGGGAGGCGCCAGCATGGTTTTTCATGGCATGAGCGAACCGGATGTGCAACACATTATGCAATACCCTTTCAACATGTTTGCCAGTGATGCAAGCATAAGGGCATTCGGGCAGGGTGCACCACATCCCCGTGGCTATGGCACCAATGCAAGGGTGCTGGGTAAATATGTACGGGAACAAAAAATTATTTCTTTAGAAGAAGCCATAAGAAGAATGACCTCTTTACCGGCACAAAAATTTCAATTAAAGAATATTGGTTTATTAAAAGAAGGGATGAATGCAGATATTGTAATCTTTGATGAAAACGAAGTAAGCGATAAAGCCACTTTTGAAAATCCCCATCAATATTCAGTTGGGTTTAAATTTGTTTTGGTAAACGGAAAATTAGTTGTTGAAAATACGAAGCATACCGGGGTAAAAAGTGGCAGGGCATTGTATGGGCCGGGAGTTGGTTTGTAAAGAATAAAATCAGGTTAAGAGTTGTACTTTTTTCTATGTTATGATCACCAACTGATCTTTGCCGATAAATTAATCACCCTGCCATCAAGCGGCGCCCATATCTGTTTAAAAACTGGATTGGTTACCGGACCAGTAAAAATGATTTCCTTTTTTGTTTGCCGGTAATCAAAAATGTTTTCGCAGTTTAATACCAGCGATAATTTTTTTATGTCGTAACGTACCATTGCAGCGGCAAAAATATAACCGGGTGTGGTGTTGCCATTATCCAAATATTGTTTGCCGGTATAAGCAGTTTCCCATCCCACCCTGAACTGATCTGCCAGTTCATAAGAAATTAGTGTGGCCAATTTATTTCTTGCGCTAAGGCTTACATTGGGATGTATGGGATCGTATAATTTTTTGGCTATTGTGTATGTATAGCCTAAATAAATTTCCAGCTCATCTTCTGTGGCTGCAATATAAGTTTCAAAGCCTTTGGTGTTAATGGGCTTAAGCGCATTGGATTGGTATATTATACCGTTAGGGAGTGTATAAAATCCCAGCGGGTGTTTTATTTCAGTAACATAAAACATTTGATTTAGTGTGATATGCCAATCATCAATCTTGTTTTTATAGTTGATATCCCAGTTTGCACCAACTGATTCTTCTGCGGTAATATTGGTATTGGGATAATATTCAGGATAATCTCTTTCATCAATTTCGCTGGCAAACTGCGAAGGTATTTTATAACCGTAACCTCCACCCAGGCGTGTAGTAAGGTGATTGGTGATCTTATATAACAACGAAAGCCGGGGCAAAACAAAATTGCCGTAAGCATTATGATTATCCCATCTTATGCCAGCCTGTGTAGTAAATTGTTTAGTAATCTTCCAATCGTCTTGTAAAAAAAATCCTGCGGTCCGGAAAGTATAATTGGTAAACAAGGTGGAGTCTGGATACTTCTTGGTAAAATATTCTCCATTAAGGTTTATCCCTCCCACAATATTATGATGCAGTAACTTTTTGAAATAACTTATTTCAGAAAAATAAGTGGTTTCATTCGCCTTCATACCCAAAACATTGGTGCTAACGGCACGCTTAAAAAAACTACCTGTCCCTTTTACTGTAAGCCTGTCATCAGTATTTAATCTCGTTTCTATTACTGCATCTACTGTATTCCTTAATGATTTATTTTGAATAAAAAACCGGTGTTGTGCATCCGCTGTTTTATGCAACACCTGCATATCGCCTCCGTTTTTGTCTTCGTAAGTAACGTTATACCCAACAGTAATAGTTTGAAACTTGTTGGGATAAAAAAATAATTTAGGGTGAACGAAAACGGACTTTACATCAGGCACATCACTATAACCGTCTTTGTTTACATCCACAGCACGCTGGTAAGTGCCGCCTGCAAAAAATGTATAGCCTGTTTTTTTATTTCTCTTACTTAAAAAAATATTGGCGTTGGTTTCTTTTAAAGTAGATTGATTGATAGTGATACTTCTTTCTGGCTTGTTGAGTTGTGGCGTTTTGGAAACTAAGTTCAACATACCTGCAATAGCGCCGCCGCCATACAATGTAGAGCTGGCGCCTTTTACAATTTCAATTTGCTTTAAGTCTAAAGGTGGTATTTGTAAAATACTAAAACTGCCACTATAGCCACCAAACAATGGCAGGCCATCTCTTAATATCTGAGCATATTTTCCGGGCAATCCCTGTATCCTTGCATCAGCATTACCTGTGGTGGCAGAGGTTTGTTGTATCTGTATGCCTGCCACATCGCCTAAAAGACTGGTAATATTACCCGGCTTTATGCCATTTTCTTCACCCATTTCTTCACTGCCTAATACCTCCACTTTTGTAGGCAGGTCTTCAATACGGCTGTTGGTACGTGATGATGTTACAATTACTTCGGCCTCACTTTTTGCTGCGTCTTTTTCTAAATAAATTACAGGTGATGTATAACGAAGATCCGGAATCAGAAAACTTACAGTTTGATCTTTATATCCTACAGAAGAAAAAATAATTTTTATTGTACCTGCAGCAACCGGGCTAAAAAAAATTCTTCCGGTGCTGTCAGATGAAGTTGCTCTTTTGGTTCCAACAACAGCTGCAGTTACTCCATATAAATTTTCTTTGGTTACAGCATCTTTTACAAAACAATTGAAATTATTTTGTGCTGCCGCAAAAAGGGAAATAAAAAGAAGGGCAAGAATAAAAATATATTTCACTGTTGTTTTTATTAAGCTTAAAAAAATAATTTGAAAAGGGTATTGGTTATAAAAAAATTATAAAATCATCACAATTGTTCCGGCAATAATCAACAAAGCACCAATAGCGGCTTTCTAGGTAAGCGCTTCTCCCAGAAATACTATAGATAAAATAATAGTTAATGCCACACTTAGTTTATCTACCGGTGCCACCTGGGATACTTTGCCAATTTGCAAAGCTTTAAAATAAAATATCCAGGACAAGCCTGTAGCAATACCTGATATAATTAAGAAGATGATATTTTGCCTGGATAATGTTGCTATTCCTTTCGCCTCATCTCTTGCCAGTACAATACCCCATGCTACCATTAAAATTATTATGGTACGGATAGCTGTTGCCAGGTTTGAATTAACACCTGTGATACCCACTTTTGCAAAAATTGCAGTAAGCGATGCAAACAAAGCAGAAAGTAAGGCATATATCCACCACATAAATTTTAATTATTTAGTTATTCAACAATTGCTCTTCCTTTTCATCAATCTTATAATTTTTATACAATAACCTTAACATGCTTGGCAAAACAATAAGTAATAAGGGTAACGCAATAATAAAGCCACCAATAACCGCAATGGCCAAAGGTTGATGTAATTGTGCACCTGTACCAATGCCCAATGCCAATGGCGTTAAGGCAATAATAGCACCCAGGGCTGTCATCAGTTTTGGGCGCAACCTGGTAGAGATAGCATAGATGATAGATTCATCAACTGATTTTTGCAGCAATGATTCTTTGAATTGCAGGAAAGTAAAAATGGCATTCTCGCCAATAATACCTACGATCATAATTAAACCGGTATAGCTGCCTACATTTAATGCGGTACCGGTAAAATACAATGCAAGGTAACTTCCTGATATGCCAAGCACAGCAATAAACAAAATGGTAATGGCAACTTTAAAATCTTTAAACAGGAAAAGTATAACCCCAAATACCAGCATGCTTGCCGCTACCAGTATCATCAATAATTCTTTAAAAGATTGTTGCTGATCGGCATAAGCCCCGCCGTATTCAATATGATATCCTTGCGGTAAAGTAATTTTTGATTGTATTGCTGCCTGGATATCTTTCATGGCGCTACCCAAATCCCTGTTATCTAACCGGGCAGTTATCACACCCATTGATTGCAGGTTTTGCCTTTGTATTTCGGCATCACCTGCATTTACTTTTACAGTAGCTAATTCCGTGATAGGCTTTAATTTTCCATTAGGTAAAAATATTTGCAGTTTACTCAGATCAGCCACACTTATTTTTCTGCTGCCCGGGTAAACCATACGAATAATATTTACCTGTTCTTTTTCAAAAATATTTCCGGCTACATTTCCTTCCAGCGATGTTTGTAACTGGTACTGCAGGTTTGCCGGTGTTATACCAAACTGTGCCAGCTTTGTATAATCGGGTTCAATACTGATGGATGGCCCTGCAATTACAACACCATCAAATACATCAACGGTTCCCTTTACATTATTGATTACATCACCTACCTGTTTCGATAGTTCCTGCAACTTTTTATTGTCATCACCAAAAACTTTTATTTCAACCGGTTCTACCGAGCTTGTCAGATCTCCCAGCATATCGCCAATTACCTGCCCGAATTCTATCCGCAAAGCAGGTTGTGTAGCTTCAACCTTTTTGCGGATATCATTGATAATTTCCTCGGTCGTTTTTTTTCTGGTCTTTTTTAATTGTATTAAATAATCTCCCCGGTTGGGTTCGGTAATAAAAAAACCCATTTGAGTTCCTGTTCTTCTGCTGTAAGTTTCCACTTCCGGAACAGCTGTAATCAATTTTTCGGCTTCTCTCAGCATCCGGTCTGTTTCTTCTAATGAAGTACCTGGTGGTGAATTATAATCCAGTACAATACTACCTTCATCCATCTCGGGCAAAAAACCTGTTTCTAATTTTGGCAAAATAAAATAAACTGACCAGGCCAGTATTGCGATGATGATAAAACTTAAATAAGGTTTGCGAATAAAAAAAGCAACCCAGCGCTGGTTTTTTAGGGCATGTGTATTCCCTGTCTTTAATAGTCTTAACTGAAGTCTTGCTGTTTTTTTAGGATGTCTTTTATGTTTGCTTAATAACAGGTACACAACCGGCAAACCAATCCATGTAACAAAAAAAGAGCACACTAAGGTAATGATCATGGTATCTGTCATTACTTTAAAATAGGCGCCTGCCACGCCACTCATTAAAATAAACGGAATAAAAATAACAATGGTGCTGATGGAAGAACCCACCATTGCCGGAAATAAGTAATGAATGGCTTTACGTACAACAGTTGAGTTTGTTTCTTCCGGATGTTCTTCATGTGTACGGTGAATTTGCTCCACCACCACAATGGCATCATCTATTATTAATCCAATGGCGGCAGCAACGGCACCCAATGTCATTATATTAAAAGTGTAGCCAATAGCATATAACACAATTAATGTAAGCCCTAATGTTACCGGAATAATAATGAGTATGGTAGCACTTGCTTTTAGCGAACGGAGAAATATGACCGCTACAATTATTGCCAATAATAATCCAACCCATAAACTGTCGCTCACACTTTTAACAGACTCTTTTACAAAATCTGCCTGTATATAATATGGTTGAATGGTTACTCCTTTAGGAAGAATTGTTTTTAGTTCTTTTACTTTTTCTTCCATGCTTGCAGAAACAGCCAGCAGGTTGGCGTTGGGTTGTTTTATAACCGCCACCAAAATTCCATCATGCCCATTGGCATTTATTTTAGTGTATTCTATTGCTTCTCTTATTTCAACCGTAGCAATATCTTTTAAATAAATGATCCGCTTGCCGTTATTACTGATAACAATACTTTGCAGATCACTTGTTGAATGAACAGAGGCGTCTGTAACAGTTAAATATAAATACCTGTAATCAGAAAGGTATCCGTTACTCTTTATAAAATTTGTTGCATTTAATGCACTGGTTATTGCTTCAGGTGTAACAGAAAGCGAACTCATTTTTTGTGGGTTCAATTGCAACCAGTACTCTTTTGTTTTACCGCCAATAATGCGTACTTCGGCAACGCCATCCACCTGGCTTAAAAAAGGCTTAATGGTGTAAACTGCTAATTGTTTTAATTCTATGGGGGATTTATCATGGCTTTCCAAAGTATATCCCATTACGGGCAAAATAGAAGGATTCATTTTTTCAACTGTAATAGCAACATCGGGTGGTAATGTGTTCCGTATCTCACTGATCTTTGCTTCAATTCGCTGCTGGCTTAAATCCACATCCGCTTTCCAGTCTATATAAGCAGAAATTTCGCAACTGCCCCTGCTGGTGGTACTGCGTATTGATTTAAGGTCAGGTATTTGTTTGATGGCATTTTCCAATGGCCTCGTTACACTTACCATCATCTTATTTACCGGTTGCAATCCGCCATCTGCAATTATTTTTATTTTAGGGAAAGTGATCTCAGGAAATAAGGACGACTGCATTTTACTGTATGCAAAAAATCCACCCATAATAATGAGTACCAGCACAACCGTAAGGGGATTTTTATGGGAGAGAAAAAATTTATGCATCGGCTACTCTTTAACTATTTGAACTTTTGCCGTATCGCCTAATCCATAATTGCCTGTAATTAAAATTTTATCTGCTGCAGAAAATACAGGCGATATAATTTCAATCCTGTTTCCTGTTTCAATCCCTTTTTTTACAACAACTTTTGCAGCTATAGAATCATTAACCATTTTCATTACCCAAAATTCGCTTTGGGTTTCATCAGTTAATACTGCGGCTTTGGGTAAGGAGTTGGTATTACCTTTAAAGGATTTTACCACTTTTACTTTAGCAATCAGGTTTTCGGGTAAAGCGTGATTGGGGCTTACTTTTAAAATAATGCCTTGAGTTTGTGAGGTAGCATCCATTGTGGGCATATTACCCGTAATAGTTCCAATTAATTTTTCACCATCCGGCAAAACCATCTCCAGATTTTTTTTATTCATTACAAAAGGGCGCAGTTCATAAGGCATATCCAATAAAAAAACAAAGCTTTTAGTATCTGTTATTACAGCTAACTGATCCCCATCCTGTACATAATCGCCATTTTGATGATTGATGAGAGAAATAAAACCACTGCCATTTGCCTTTATACTGTTTATCCCTGTAAACTTAAATGTGGAGTCTAAAATATTAATGGCGTTACCAATGCTTTTCGCTTCTTTTGTTTTTACGCTATATAAAGTTTGCCCGCTGCTTACCTGTTTATTCAACAGCACACTGGCAGATTGTAAATAACCTGTTGCATTGGCCCTTACTATCCATTTTTGTAAAAAAGAAGAAGTGGCATTCAACTCCACATACTCTTCCATTGGTTCATTACTTGTACCGGCAACGGTAACCGGTGTTTTAGCTTCCACAACTTCCTCATCATTTTTTGTTTGTTTATTGCCGCAGGAAGCAAATACAATAAGTAACAGAAAATATGTAAATAATTTTTGCATAAGTGTTTACCTGTTCCAGTAATTAATTTGATTAATCATCTGTAAACGGGCAATATTATTTTGTGTGATTAAATTTTTTGCATTGATATAATTATTCAGCGCCAATACATAATCTGTAATTCTTGCTTCCCCTGCTTCCAGTAATTTCCCATTTACATCAATAAGGCTTTGTGTATATTTTAACTGGTTGTTGATATCGTTAATTAAATCGTCGGTAGCATTAAGCTGCTGTGTAAGTTGTGCTATTTGCTGCCGGTACTGGTTTGTAAAAAATGATTGGTAATTTTTTCTTGTTTTTTCAGCAATATTGATCTTGCTGTATTGCAGTTTCTTTTGCTTACCATCATAAATAGGTATCGATGCACTTATTCCAAAACTGGTTCCAAAATTTTTATATGCCTGGTAAGCAAGCGAAGAATTATATCCTGCATCGGCAAAGAGATTGATTTTAGGTTTATAACTTACATCCACCAAAGTTTTACTGTTGATCAGTTTTAAACTGTCAATTTCAAATCGCCTGAAAAAAACTGATGATGTAGTAGCCGGCAGTGGCTTTAAACTGATATCTGGTTTTTGTAAATCAACAGTTACTGTATCATTTATACCGCTTAAATAATTTAGTGTGGCATAGTCATTTTTAAACTGAATGGCAGACTGTTTAATCAATAATGCCTGCTGCTGCATTGTAACTAAAAAAGCCAGGTAATCGCTTTGCTTATATACATTGCCCTGTGTGAGTTTTTTTAAAATAGTTTCTTCCCTGGCAAGAAGTGTATTGATTTCTTTGTTAAAGCTGAGTTGTTGAAGGCTCCCGTATGCAGTGATGTATTGTGCAACGATAGCCCGTTTTAAATCCTGCTCTGTTATTTTAGAAGTAGTGATATGTTCCTGGTTTTGTAATTGCAGGGTTTCAAATTGTGCAGCTAGATTTTTTTTATTGGGCAGGGGTTTATTTACACCAATTACTGTTATAAAATTTCCGCCGTTGGTTATCGCCCCATCATAACCAAACCCTTTAACTACCGGTGCATAAGAATTAAATGTGCTTCCGGTAACCTGCGGTTTGCCTGCCGCCCTGATTAACAAACTATCATACCTGCTTAACTCAACCTGGTTTAGAAAGTCTTTTATCAAAGGGCTGTTTTGTAAACCATTATCAATGTAATATTGTAAAGATGTGGTTTGCGCAAAGCACAAACCACACAAAATAATAAATGAACTTAATAAGAAAATTTTTTTTACCATTTCTGACCGGCCTTTTATTTACCTACTACCAAAACCTGAAAAGTCCCGGGCATCATTTTTGGCCTTCCCCGCTGATCTACTTCTTTTGCATCAAATTCGGCTGCAGGCAAATATAGCAGCCCTGTAGTTTTGTCTATAGTAATTGTTCTTGCTCCTCTTTTAGTAACAATATTTTCCACCACTGTAAACTTATCTGTACTCTCTTCATGAATAACAGTAATGGTGCCATTGCCATTTGATGTATAAATATTTTTTGTTCCTGTGTCAAATGCCACACCATCACAACCATCCCCAATAACAGGCGTTGCAATTACTTTACCGGTAGTGGCATCTATTACTGCCAACATTTTATCGCAACCTGCAAACAGTCTTTTTGTAACCTTATCAAATGCCAAACCGGTAGGACCATCCGCCGGTGCAATACTCCAATGATTCAATACTTTAAATGTTTTGGCATCTATTGCAACAATTTCATTTTTATCTTCTACGTTTACAAATATTTTACCTGCGCCATCACTTACAGCAGTTTCGGGTTTACCACCAACATCAACACTGTCAATTACTTTGTTTTGTGCAGGATCAATGATGCTTAAATTCTTACTGCGTCCGTTACAGGTTATTATTTTTTTAGAAAAAGGTTCATACATAATGGCATCGGGGTTTTGCCCGGTTGGAATGGTAGCTAATACCTTGTTTGTGTTCATATCAAATACATAAACATTATTCAACCTGCCGTTGCTGGTGTAGCCTTTGCCATTAGCTGCATCAAATGCAATTCCATGAACTCCGGCGGTGTTTTCAATTACCCCTACAGAATCGCCGGTTTTTTTATTCAATATATTTACCTGCGTACCATGACTTACATAAAGCCAGTCATTCACGGGGCCTACTTCCAAATAATCCCAACCTCCGGTACTGGTAATGTGAAAAGTATTGATGATGTGAAGACCGCTGGTTTGTGCATTTGTAAACGATAACGTTGCAACAACTGCAAAAAAAACAAGAGTTATTTTTTTCATTGTATTTATTTAGTTCAGATAAAGTTACAGGATGCTGATGATACCATCATGTTTTATGTTAGTTTTTTATTTCTTTCAAAAATTTTCCGTTGGCATCAAACATCACATCCTTGCCATCTACTTCAGCTTCGTAATTAACTGCGCCATTGGCAAGTGTAATTTTGGCCGCTTCCTTAATACTTTTACCTTTATAATGTTCTTTTATATAAGATGAGGCTTCTGCTGGCAACCCGGCTACCTTAATATCCATTTCACTTTCTGTAAAGGCCCCGCCGGCTTCAAAAGTAGCTGACATTGTATTTCCACCCTGCTTAAAACCGGCTTCATATTTACCATCTTCTTTTTCCCACTTGGCAGTTACGCCGGGATATTGTTTTGTAAATGCGCCTTTTACAGCAGCGGGAACTTTTGATGCATCTAATTTTTGAGCACAGGCAATAAGGGAAATGGAAGTAGCCAGTGTAGCCACCATTAATAATTTTTTCATGAGATTATTTTTTAAATGAAATATAAACCTAAAATCAAATTCTGAAGAAAAACTGTAGTGTATGGTTAAGTTGGTGTTAACTGCGCCAACTACAGATTATTATCAAACTGCAACTTTTCTTCTCCCTGCTTTTTAATAATTTTTCCAAACCGATAGCTGATGCCGAGGTAAATAATTTGTGCATCTCTTCTGCCGACAGTTACTTCATTTAAATAAGGGGTATTTAAATTGGTTTTTTGTTTTAGTGTTTTAAAAATATCTGAAGCCGTAAAAATAACAGACATTTTCTTTTTGAACAGGTCCTGCCGCATACCGGCATTCATTACAAAAGTTGCAAAGGTTTTCCCTTGCGGCGTTAATCTTGCAGAGCGGTAATTGCAGCTTAGCTGTAACATTGTTTTATTAGTGATAACAAATGTGCTGTTTAAATTTGTACTCATAGAAACAATGGATTTATTATCACTATACCCCAGCGATGAAGCATCTATGGTATTATAAAAAAAGTTAGAACTGAGGTTGGCAGAGAAAATTTTTCCTGCTTTGGCAGAAAAAATCAATTCTAACCCAAGTGATTTATCGTTAGATAAATTTTGTTGCGTTGTTAACAGGGTAGAATCATTGATGGGTATGGTTACTGTTGTAAATCCATTTTGTTTATACCTGTAATAAAGGCTTGGCACAAAAGAGAAAGTTTTGTTCTGCCATTTATACCCAAATTCCACCGAGTGAATTATTTCAGGTAACAATTTGGGATTACCCGCCCTCAGGTTTCTTGGGTCACGGTATTCAGGAAAAGGGTTCAAATCATCGCCTTCGGCTCTGTGCACTCTTTTACTATAATTTAATTGCAGCTCACTGTTCTTTAGTTTATAAGAAAGGTGCAGTGTTGGAAAAATTTTAAAGTAGTTATTTCTGATCAATGAATCTTTTGTAACCAAATTACTGCGAAGAGAGACCGGCTCGGCTCTTAACCCGGCTGCATACCCAAATTTGGAGTAGCTATATTGATACGTAGCATAAAATGCATGAATGTTTTCATTGTATAAAAACTGGTTACTCTTTATAATATCTTTTACAAACTTATGTTGGGCAGTGTCATAATACTCTCCAAAAAAATTCATATTTAATTGTGTAAACGAACCGGAATAACCGGCTTCCAGTTTTAAGTTGTCTGAGAGGGGATTAGTATAATCAATGCTCAGCTGTTGCTGGTTATTTTTTTGGCTTATCACTGTATTATCAAATGAAGAAGGAGTTACAGCAGGAAAATAATATACATTGCTATAATGATTGTCTTCCTGTTCATCTGAACCTGAGGTATTAAATTCAATACGTAACTCATGATCTTCCTTAACAAAATTATGTTGCCAGTAAACAGTGGCATCTGTTTCATTTTCATATTCGGGATCGTACCGTAAGCGGTTATAACTTTGGGTTGGTAAATAATTTTTATCATAAAAATATTTTTTCACAATATCATTCTTTACCTGTTTACGCTGCTGGTAATTAGCCGATATACCAAAACTGTTGTGACTGTTCAATTGATAATCGGCACCCAATGTGGCAAGGTGCGATAGCGGACGGGCAGGAGATTGATTATCTTCGGTATAATAATTTGAGATCTTTCCTGTGGAATCTAAATACTCTCTGTTAATATTATTACTGCGTATGCGGCTATCCTGGCGCAAACTATAATTGCCAAATACATTTAATTTTCCGGGTTTATAATTTATTCCTACACTGCCATTGTAGCGGTTTTTATTGCCTGCATTAACAATAGCCGAACCATTCCACCCGGCTTTTATATTTTTTTTCAATACAATATTGATGATTCCCGAAGTGCCGTCAGGTTTATATCTTGCCGAAGGATTTGTAATTACTTCTATCCTTTCAATAGAATTGGCCGGAAACTGTTGTAATACTTCTGCCCTTGTTTTGCCCATCAGTGGCGATGGCCTGCCATTAATAAGTATCATTACTGCTGTTGAGCCTCTTAAACTTACATTACCATCAATATCAACTTCTACCGATGGTATATTTTTAAGTACATCGCTGGCAGTACCGCTCTGCGCCATAATATCCTGGCTTACGCTGTACACCTTTCTATCGATGGATGTATTAAGCAATAATTTTTTAGTAACCACCACCACTTCATTCATATTGCCGGCTGAAGAAGAAATTTCAATATTACCTAAATTTATTTTTTGCTGATTGCTTATATTGAGTGAGCGGCTGACAGTTGAATAACCTATAAAAGTGCATTGCAATATATAACTGTTGCCGGCAATATTCTCAAAATTAAATTTTCCTTTCTTACCGGATATAGTTGATGTTGAAATGCTGCTATCTGCAACTTTTAGCAATTGGATAGTAGCAAATTCAATGTGCTGCTTTGTTGATTTATCTATTATTACTCCAGAAACAATAGTTCCATTTGATTGTGCAAAAATTGCAGAAGAAAAAAAAAGTGAAATTAAAAAGGCAAAAAAAACTTTAAGGGGCATACAGTTATTTTTTTGGTAAGCAAAACTATTTGCCAAATCTGAAGGAATACTGAACCGCATAGGTCAATATAAAATGAATGTAAACTGGTGAAGGGCATTTGTATATTTATACTGTACCCTACAATGATAAAGTGCTGCTATTTTTGTTGCAATAGGTAAACCAAGCCCTGTACTGTTATTACTTGCTGTTTGCTTTTGAAAACGTTGAAAAATCTTACCCTTATCCAGTTCATACGCAACGCCTGTATTTTGAAAACAAATTTCACTTCCACTTCCAGTGATAATAATAGTGCCGTTTAAAGTATTATGCTTAATGGCATTACTTAAAAAATTGCCCAGCATTATTTCTATAAGCATTCTGTTAGCAGTAATGGATATATCGTTTATAAAATTGTTTGTAACAGTAATTTTTTTTTGCTCTGCCTGAAAATGATATTGTTCAATTAGTTTTTCCAGCACCTGTTTTAAAGATAATGTCTCAATTTCGGTGAACTGGTTATTTTCAATTTTAGATAGCAGCAGCAATGTTTTATTCAACCTGTTCATACGGTGGTTTACACCAACAAGGTCAGTAATTAATTCAGATTGCTCCCGGCTCAGCGGATTGGTTTGCATCAACAAATCCAGCTTGCCCTGTAAAACAGCCAGCGGGGTTTGCATTTCATGCGAGGCATTTTCTGTAAATTCTTTTTGAGATTGATACACTTCCTTATTGCGGGTGGTTAGTGCGGTAATGGCATTGTTTAAATCGGTAAACTCTTTTATTTCTGTTTTATCAAACTGAATATTTTCATTTGCCTCAATTTTAAAATCATTCAGTTTATTAATGGTGCTATAAAATGGTTTCCATAATTTTTTTGAAAGCACCTGGTTAATTAATACCAGCCCGACAATTATCAGTATTAATAAAAGAGCCGTAATTTTTACAATACTTTCAATCAGGTCTTCACTATCCAGTAAAGAGTTTTTTATTATTAAGGTATAGGGTTTTCCCTGCAGGTTGATGTTGGTTTCTAAAATACGATATGGGCTTTTTTCTTTAGCAATTTTGTCAAAGCTGATTATTGTATAAAATTTGTCTGGCTTGTTACTCTCTTTTGTTAATGGGGTAAGGGTAATTGATGGCTCTGTATTTTGAAGCCAGTATGCAAGGTTTAGGGTGTCTGTTTTTTGCAGCCTGTTAATGATTTTATCTTTTTGTTCTGCCAAGCTTTCATCCACCTCTTCTGCCACACTGTTTTGAATAGCAAAATATAAAACAGGGATGGCTATTAATAATAAAGCTGCTGCATATAAAATATATAAGCTGATAGATTTACTGAGTAGTTTCATTGTATTAAATTTCAAATTTATAGCCCATACCGTAAATAGACTTAATATAGTCGGCACAACCAGCCTGTGCCATTTTTTTCTTTAAGTTTTTTATGTGGGCATAAATAAAATCAAAGCTGTCAAAGGTTTCTGCTTCTTCGCCACTCAAATGTTCTGCAATGGCATTTTTAGAAATTACCCGGTTTTTATTGGCTGCAAGATATAACAGCAAGTCATATTCCTTACGGGTTACATCAACGGATTTATTATTTACCTGTATTGTTTTAGCAAGTGTATCAATAGAAATTTCATTCAGCATTAATACTTTTTTACCATCAAACCGGCGGCGGCGGATAACTGCGGCGATTCTTGCACTTAATTCAGAAAGGTGAAATGGTTTGGGTAAATAATCGTCGGCCCCAAGGTTTAAACCGGCAATCTTATCGTCGATAGAGTTTTTTGCAGATATGATTATAACACCGTCGGATTTTTTATTCGCTTTTAATTCCTTTAAAATGGTTAATCCATTACCGTCCGGCAAGCTTATATCAAGCAATATGCAATCATAATCATATACTTCAGTTTTTTCAATAGCGGTTCTTACATCGTTCACCAATTCACAGGAATAGTTTTCTGCCTTTAAGTAGGCAATAATACTTTTACTTAATTCCTTCTCGTCTTCTACAATAAGAATTTTCATTTAAAAAATTTCATAAAGTAACGTTTGAATTCTGTATAAAAATTGAATATGGAGTTTTTGCTTTTAACAGGTTCTTTAATAATTCATCAATTTTTCCACCATTTCATCCAGCCTGCTGTACGCCATAAAATTTTTCTCCAGCTCCAGGTTAAAAGGTATTGGTGTATCAAGAGAAGCACAGCGCATTACCGGTGCATCTAAATAACTAAAACAATGTTCGGCAATCCATGCTGCTATTTCTCCACCAATGCCGCCAATCAAAGTGTCTTCATGCAGTAACAAAACTTTTCCTGTAGCGGCAACGGCTTCTTCGATTGCATCATAATCCAGGGGCAGCAGTGTTCTTAAATCTAAAATATAAACAGATATGTCCTGATGATTTTTTGCATAGTCCATTGCCCAGTGGACACCGGCACCGTAAGTAATAATGGTAATATCATCACCTTCATCTACAATTCTTGCTTTACCAATTTCGGTTTCATAATATGCTTCAGGTACAGGGCCGCTGATACTTCTATACAAAGCTTTGTGTTCGAAATATAAAACCGGGTTGGGGTCGTTGATGGCCGCAATCAATAATCCTTTTGCATCTTCTGGTGTTGATGGGTACACCACTTTTAATCCGGGTGTATGTACAAACCATGCTTCGTTACTTTGAGAGTGAAAAGGTCCTGCACCCACACCACCGCCTGTGGGCATGCGAATAACCACATCTGCATTTTGTCCCCAGCGGTAATGAATTTTTGCAAGGTTGTTAATGATCTGGTTAAAGCCTACTGTAACAAAATCGGCAAACTGCATTTCCATTATTGCCTTGTAACCTTCTAAACTTAATCCTAATGCGGCGCCAACAATTGCGCTTTCACAAATAGGTGTATTACGGATCCTGTCTTTTCCAAACTCCTGTACAAACCCTTCGGTAATTTTAAAAGCGCCGCCATATTCTGCAATGTCCTGCCCCATTAAAATTAAATTGGGGTGTTGCTGCATGGATTGATGGAGGGCTTCTTTAATACCATCAATAAAACGTTTTTCCGGACCAGCCCCCTCTATCTCCCCCGATGGGGGAGGAAATCTGGTAGAGCTTAGCGAAGATGATGATGAAGTAATTTTACCATTCACTCTTGCAGCATAAACATCCAACAGCTCTGCTGTAGTACTTACCACCATTGGCTTTGCACCATACGATATTTGCAATTCACTTTCAATATGCTCTTTTGTTTCGTTTTTTATTGTTTCAATCTGCTGTGCAGTTACAATATTTTCACCAACAAGATATTGCTCGTAGTTTTTAACAGGATCTTTCTTTGCCCATAGTTCAAATAATTCCGGTGGAACATATTTTACACCACTGGCTTCTTCGTGCCCACGCATCCTGAATGTGGTGCATTCAATCAAATATGGTTTTTGATTTTGTATGCAATATTCCCTTACCCCTTTTATGGTATCATATACTTCCAGTAAATTATTACCATCAATGCGTATGCCTTCCATACCATAGCCTTTGGCTTTATCTACCAAGCTAAAGCAACGGTATTGTTCACTTACCGGTGTACTTAATCCGTAACCGTTATTTTCTATAATAAAAATTACGGGCAGGTCCCATACTGCAGCTACATTTAATGCTTCGTGAAAATCGCCTTCGCTGGTGCCTCCTTCGCCACTGAAAGCAACAGAAACCTTGTTTTCATTTTTTAATTTATGTGCTAATGCCACCCCATCTGCAATTGCTAATTGTGGACCAAGGTGAGAGATCATTCCACAGATATGATGTTCCCTGCTGCCGAAATGAAAACTTCTTTCACGTCCTTTGCTGTATCCTTCTTTATTACCCTGCCATTGCATAAATAATTTATGCAGCGGCATATTGCGCCCTGTAAATACACCCAGGTTCCTGTGCAGCGGCATTATCCATTCATCCTGTTGCAAGGCTTGTGTAACACCAACAGCAATCGCTTCCTGCCCAATACCGCTAAACCATTTTGATATTTTTCCCTGGCGGAGTAATAGCAGCATTTTTTCCTCTATCATCCGCGGCAATAAAATGCTTTTGTAGAGATTAATTAAAGCATCATTAGATAAATCTTTCCGGTTGAACTGCATAAAATCCTTTTTCGGTACTGTTTGGGACTGTGAAGTTAACGGATGTTATTGAGCAGGCAAACCACTTTAATAAAAGTTAACCGCATCATAAAATTGTTAAATAATTTAAAACCCAATTTGTTTTAACACAAAAGGCTTGTGTAATTGCCCGTGGCTTTGCATCTTGAAACAAACTATTAATTATGAAACTGCTTTTTAAACCAGCCACCATCTTCTTATTTATCAGTACCGCCGCAATTATGGCTTTAACCAGGCCGGCTAAAAAAATTATTTTCAAAGCCACGCCTAAAATACAGACAGCTATTTTATTAGATGTAAGCAATAGCATGGACAGGCTTATTGAGCAGGCCAAAGCACAATTGTGGAATATGGTGAGTACCATGGGTAAAGCAAAATGCGATGGCGATGTGTCGCCACAAATTGAAATTGCTTTGTATGAATATGGCCGAAGCAGCAATGATGTAAAACAGGGTTATGTAAAACAAATCAACAGTTTTATTACCAATCTCGATTCCCTTTCTGAAAACCTGTTTAATTTAACCACCAATGGCGGCGATGAATATTGCGGCCATGTTATTTACAGCTCTATAAACGAATTGAAATGGGATGCTGGACCTGAAAACTATAAAGTAATTTTTATTGCCGGCAACGAAGATTTTTTACAGGGTGATGTGCAATACATAAAAGCCTGTAACGAAGCCAAACAAAAAGGTGTGATTGTAAATACCATTTACTGTGGTGATAAAATGCAGGGCATAAGGGAACACTGGAACCTGAATGCGGAATGTGGAAGTGGCAGCTATACCAATATTAACCAAGATTCGAAAATGGAGGAAATACCTACACCGTATGACAGTATGATCTATGTAATGAATGATAAATTGAACGGCACTTATCTTGCTTATGGCACAGCAGGATATTCGTATTCTATGAAACAGGTTAAGATGGATGGGTTAAATTCTTCAATGAGTAAATCGGCTGGTATAAAAAGGGCTGCGGCAAAAAGCAACAGCCAGGTGTATAAAAATGGCGAGTGGGATTTGGTAGATAAAGCTACGTATGATAGCATCGGCTTTATTAATATGAGCAAAGAACAATTGCCGGATAATTTAAAAAATAAAACAAAAGACGAAATAAAAAAGATAGTGGAAGAAAAGAGTAAACAAAGAGCCGGTGTACAGCAGGAAATAGCAACACTCAGCAAACAGCGGGATGTTTATATTGCTGCCGAAAAAGCAAAAAGAGCCAATAATAAAAATGAACAAACCTTAGAAACTGAAGTAGAAAAAATTATTAAAGCGCAGGCGAGGAAATACAATATGAAAATAGAGTAAAGAGAATTGGCACGCAGAGGTGCAGAGAAGCAGAGATAGAATTAATACCCGGAAACTGATAGTTTAAAAGAGTTGGAAAACCCAGCTCTTTTTTATTTATCTGTCAATACCGCTTGATTTTTTTTGTTCTTCTGGAAATGCTTTTTTATGTACAAAGGAATTAAAGAAGGAAAGTAATACACTAAATAATAAAGCATGCCAGAAACTTTCTACTTTAAAGCCTCCTACAAAATGAGCATCTATTAAAATAATGCAGGCATTAATTACAAATAAAAATAAACCCAGCGTAAGTATGGTTGCAGGCAGGGTTAATAAAATCAATAAAGGTTTTACAACAGCATCCAGCAATGATAAAACCGCTGCAACCAGTAAGGCGGTAAGCATATCTTTAATTTCTATACCAGGTAAAATATATGCCAGTATAAAAACATTTACCGCACACACCATTATTTTAATTAACCATTTTTGCATAACCTAAGTTACAATTAGTTCGTAAAAATCTTCAGGATTTAAATATTTTTTTGCCAGCTCTCTTAATTCTTCTGCACTAATGGTTTTAATGGTTTGTACTGAATCATAAAAATATTTCTCATCGAGATTATTCAGTATTAAATTTTTCCAGCGGCCCATAATCTGAAATGGCCCGTCAAGGTCACCCAATATTGTGCCAATTAAATAATTACGTACCAGCAGCAGTTCTTCTTCATCCATCAATTCTTCCCGTAAGAGTTTCATTTCTTTGTATACTTCTTCAATAGTGGCTTCGCTTACATCTTTACCTGCATCGGTACTTATCATCCATGCGCTTTGCTGTAAATGGTTTTGTACATGACTGTGTATGCCGTAAGTGTAACCCTTATCTTCCCGTATATTGCTCATTAACCTGCTGCCGAAATATCCGCCAAACAAAGTATTTAGCACCATCACTTTCATAAAATCGGGGTGATGGCGGTTAGGGAAATCCCTTGCAATCCTTATAGCACCCTGTACACCATTCACATCATTTGTAATGCGGTATTTTTTTTCTGTAGCAGGATTTGTTTCAATTGCATTAACTGCAAATGTTGGTTTGCTGATGGATAATTTTCCAAAAGCATTATTTAATTGCTGCTGCAAATCCACCGGCATCTTTCCACTTACAAAAATTACACATTGCCCGTTTACATAATACTTTTTGTAAAATTCTTTTAGCTGTGCTGTAGTTAATGCATCAATATCTTCTATGTTGGTATAAGTACCGTAGGGATGCTGTTCTCCATAAACATACGCATCTATTAAACGGGCCGCTACAAAGTCACTCTTTTTTAATTGTACACTCAGTCGTTGTTTGGTATTCTGTTTATAAATATTCAGTTCCTCTTCAGAGAAAACTGAATCTGTGATCATGTCCTTAATCACCGGCAATAGTTTGTCTAAATGTTTACTTAATGCAGATAAATTGATAACCGCTGTTTCATTAAGGCAGGCCCGTTTACAGTAGGCACCGTAATATTCAAATTCTTCATTTATCTGAAAAGCTGTTTTTGTACCGGTACCATTCTTCAACAGGTAATTGGTGGTACTTGCTACCACTTTTTGTTGTTCAAACCAATTGCCTGCATAAAATACCATCTCCATTTGCAGTACTTCCTGTGTACCGGCATCAACAGTATAAACCGGCACGCCGTTATCCAGCGTAAAGTATTCGTACGGTTTTAATTGCAGGTTAAATTCAACAGCATCTTTTATCGGGGGCGCAATGGTTCTGTTCAGCATTTATAGTGATCTTTATTTCTTGTATTGATATTGTAAAAATTATTTAGCCAGGTAGTAAAGTGTATTACAGTTATTTTCATTAAAAATTATCCTGCTTTCTTCAATAAGTTGTTCAGCACTTACATCCTGATATCGCTGCAGCTCTTTATTAATTAAATCGGCATCGCCCAGTAATTCATACATGGCTATGCTGGTGGCACGGTTCATTACACTCATGTCTTCAAAGGCCATCATACTTTCTGTTTTGTTCTTTACCTTTTCCAGCTCCCTGGTGGTAATGCCCTCTTTTATAAAAAGATTTATTTCTTCATTAATTGCCGCTTCCGCTGCTTCCATACTTCCGCCTTTTACCAATTTTCCTTCAATGGTTAGTAATCCGGTATCTGTACTGCCCATATGGTAACACTCAATATTACTAAAGAGTTGTTTTTCCTTTACCAGGGCTTGGTATAATCTGGATGAAGCGCCGCCACCTAAAATTTCACCAATCAGATCTACAGTATAATACCGCATATCTGTACGGGAATAAATATGCCAGTTCTTATACAACGCATCTAAAGGAACGTCTGCCTTAAGTTCTGCTGTACGTGGTGCTGTTTGTTTTGGTTCCTGTGGCAGGTTACGTTCATATTTTTCTCCTGATGGAATTAGCGCAAACCATTTTTCTGCCAATGCTTTCACCTGTTCACCTGTAACATTACCTGCAACAACCAAAATAGCATTACTTGGTGTATAGTGTTTAAAGAAAAATGCTTTTACATCTTCCAGTGTGGCATTTTCAATATGACTTAATTCTTTGCCGATTGTCATCCACTGGTATGGATGTGTGGTATATGCCAACTCCCTTATTTTTTTCCAAACATCGCCATAAGGTTTGTTAATATAATGCTCTTTAAATTCTTCACATACCACTTTGCGCTGGATATCTAAACTTTTTTTACCAAATGCCAGGGACAGCATCCTGTCGCTTTCCAGCCAAAAAGCCGTTTCAATATTCTCCGCCGGTAACTGGCAATAATAATTGGTAAGGTCGTTGGTGGTAAAGGCATTGTTTTCTCCGCCAGCCACCTGTAATGGCTCATCATACACAGGAATATTTTTGCTGCCGCCAAACATCAAATGCTCAAACAAATGTGCAAAGCCTGTTTTTTGTGGGCTTTCATCCCTGGCTCCCACATCATACAAAACATTTACCACTGCCATTGGAGTGCTTTTATCTTCATGCACCAATACTTTTAATCCGTTGGGTAAAATAAATCTTTCAAACTGAATCATGCTGCAAAGGTAAGGATTGAGTAAGTTTGTTAACGATGGTTTATCTGATGCTTATGGTATGCAAATAAAGCATAACAACCCGCTGGCCCCGGTTTATTATTACTTTTATAATTTCGCCGGGTGTCTGTAAAATATTTTTATATGCCTGTATGCTATGGGAAAAATTGGTGTTTACCGCAAATATTTCATCGCCCGCTTTAAATCCTGCTTTTGCCGCAGGCGAACCCTCTATAACATCTTCAATAATTATTTTTCCATCAATATAATACACTCCCAACCCCGTATAGGCATAATCAAAAGGCTCGTTAAAGTGGCTGTTGGGTAATAAATGAATTTCTCTTTTGGGGTAATTGAATATCATATTAAACCGACGCAGTAAATCATTGCCCAGCAGTCCCCCGGTAAAAGGATACGAGGTAACATTAAAATCATCCTGATACAAATACGTAGGTACCTGCCTGAACCGGTAAGGGCCAACCTTAACTTCTTTTACCACAGTAAGCCGCATTTGCAATTTGCCTGCCATGCCCTGCGCCTGTGTTAATACCGGCCTGCGGCGGCTGTGCAAAACACTGCTGTCTTCTGCAAACTGTTCACTCATTAAAAAGCAAAGGCCTGCACCGGTATCCAAATAAAAATTATATCCCAGCTTTTTCCCGTCTTTAATATTCAGCCACTGTATGGGTAATGATGTAAAAACGGGATGCAGGGTGGTGCCCTGCCTGGGATAATTTATTTTTCCGGGGCTGTACACTTCAATAGTATTGCTGTCAAAATTAATTCCTACTATATACCTGCTGAAAAAACTATACCCAATAATACCATCTACTTTTTCGCCATACACGCTGGTTAATACTTCGTAATTATTTACATGAAAATTAAGGTGCTTAACCTCAAGGTTGGGCAGGTGTAATGTTTCATCAAATGCAAACGGTACTTTGCGGATGCCGCCAATACCTGTAATGGTGGTATCACTTGCTGTAAGTGCAATATTAAAATCGGCACAGGTTGTGGAATCTAAAGAAATACCACCGCTTCCGGTATCTAAAATAAAATTTAAAGTGTCGGGTATATTGCCAAACCTTGCCTGTATAACCATCACACCTCCGCTGTATTGTTTAAATGGAAACTTTGTAAGCAGTTTGGCATCGGGCTGAGAAAGTATTTCCTGTGCAAAGCAACAATTGCTTATAATAAGATAACAGGCTATAAACAATATGCGGTGAAATTTTCTCATACAAGCAGATAATAAATATACAACCTAATCTGTAAATTCCGGCTAAACTGACCCCCCTTCGCCATTTCAAATTGACCCCCTTAAAAACGATTTCAAAAAGGTCCTAAAAAAAGCCTGCTAAAGA
>JAYTTI010000025.1:0-33619 GCA_043745405.1 Ferruginibacter sp.
TAACAAACCTGATCACACCCGGAAATAATAAAATCAATTTGCGGTAACCAGTTTTACAAACAAACAATAAGGCGTACTTTTAATGTCTAACTGGTATAATTTAATGGAGCCAGTTTTATAAACTGTTTAAAGCGCAGTATAAATAAATAAAATTTGTTTGCCCCCCTGAAAAGCAGGATAAAATGGCCTGAAATAAACGAAAGTTTAACCTTGCTTAAAAGTTTATGAACACATCTGAATAACTAAATATTTATCCGTGGGCATAGTATAAGGCTTGCATTCAATTAATCTGCTATATTTGTTTTGAAAAAGTTTATTTCATTTTTATGAAAAAATATTTATTGATATGGCCTGTTCTATTTTGCGCTTTATTAGTAAAATCGCAAACATGCCCTATTGCCGGCACCAGCACAATTTTAACTCCTCCCAATACTTATTTTCCGGCGGGGCCGGTAACAGTCCCTGCTGGTGCTACTTCTATAACATTGGCTGCAGTGCCCGCCGGGTATGGCACTAACCCAATCAGTGCGGGAGATATTCTTTTAATTATTCAAATGCAGGGTGCAGAAATAAACAGTACAAACAACAATACATATGGAAGCGGGGTAGCGGGCGGTAGTGGATATTTAAACAATGCCAATAATATTGCGGGCAATATGGAGTATGCCATTGCAGCAGGCAGTGTACCTGTAAGTGGTGGCACTTTAACTTTAAGCAGCCCGCTTACCAACACTTATGAAAATGCCGGTTATGGTGCCTTTGGCCAATATACCTGCCAGGTAATGAGGGTGCCTGTTTACTTTGACCTTACTTTGGGTGCAAATATTACTGCCGCAAACTGGAACGGTGTATCGGGTGGTGTAATAGCTTTTCATGTAGTTAATAATTTTGACTTTGCAGGCTTTACCATAACTGCAGCAGGCAAAGGTTTTCGAGGTGGTGCAACAAGGCAGTTAGGTGGTGGCGCAGGAGCTAACACCGATTACGCAAGCCTGGCAACTTTAAATAATAATGGGGCAAAAGGGGAAGGTATTGCCGGTACGCCCAGGTACGTTAATAATAATTATACTGCTGTAATAGATAACGGTGTAGAAGGTTACCCCGGTGGCAGTCACGGGCAAGGCGCACCAGGTAATGCAGGAGGTGGTGGCACAGATGGAAACCCAGCCGCAAATAATCAAAATTCCGGAGGTAGTGGTGGTGCCAACGGTGGTAGCGGCGGCAGGGGTGGCAACTCGTGGAGCACCAACCTACCCTACCGGTGGGCGGAGTAGCTTCGGCAGTTTTTGCACAGGCATCGGCCAGCAGGGTTGTAATGGGTGGCGGTGGTGGTGGTGGTACAAGCAATAATGGAACAGGTATCCCAGGAAGTGGTTTATCTTCTAGCGGTGCAGCTGGTGGGGGTATTGTTATATTAGATATAAAAAACATTATTTCTGCCGGCACTATAAACGTAAGTGGAGCAAATGGCAACACTACCGTTACCAACGATGGAAGCGGTGGCGGCGGTGCCGGTGGCAGTGTACTGTTGGTAGCAGGCAGCGGACTTAATAACGTTACCATAAATGCTAATGGAGGCAAAGGCGGCAGTAACTCAGGGGGTGGCGCCAGTCATGGCCCGGGTGGTGGTGGCGGTGTTTTTTTTGTTAATGGAACGGCAAATGCAGCGTCCAGTGCAGCCAATGGTATCCCCGGTACTACAGCTGGGGGCATAAACTATGGCGCAGTAACTGGCACTTTAGGGTCGCCTGTTCAAAATGTTCCCCTTGCACAGTTTCCGAAAAATATAAATTTTTGTGTCCCATTGCCTTTACAATTGTTGTTGTTTAATTATATCCGCAATAACCAAACATTAAAATTGCAATGGCAGACTACCAACGAAGTAAATGTAAAAGAGTATATCATAGAAAAATCTGTGGACGGTATTAATTTTTCTTACCTGTCAACTGTGGCGGCACAAACCGGTGCTGAAGCTCTAAAAAATTATCAATATACTGATGCTATTACAACCGCTGTTTCTTTTTACCGCTTAAAAATGATGGATATAGATGGCCAGTTCAGTTATTCAAAAACGTTGTTGTACAGGGAAGCAACAACAGGTAAAACAGACATGTTTATATATCCAAACCCTGTTACAAATAAAATGAATATTTTATTGCCTTCCGGGTTACTAACCAAACAGTTTACAGTTACTTTGATTGATCCGCTTGGAAGAAAAATTTTTGTAAAAGAAGAAAAAACAATTTATAACCAAATTAACCTTGCAGTGCCTGGCCATATTCATGGTTTAATAATTGTTCAGTTAAATACAAAAGGCTCAAAAGAAATATACCATCAAGCTGTTTTGATAAAATAATAACCCTGCAATATCTGTTTAAATAATGCCCGCTCATAACGGGTATTATTTTAGTATCATAAAATTTTACCGGGCCATCAGCTATAAATTCAAACGTTTCATTTCCTTTACCGCATAATCGCAGGCCCGCGCTGTAAGGGCCATATAAGTTAAAGAAGGATTTACACAAGAACCTGAAGCCATGCAGGAACCATCCGTGATAAAAACATTGGGCACTTCATGCATTTGGTTAAAACTATTCAATACAGAAGTCTTAGGATCATTGCCCATACGGGCAGTCCCCATTTCATGATTGGAATTTCCAGGGAAAGAAATTTTGTTACTGACATGTATGTTTTTAAAGCCAATTGTTTGCAGTATTTCCCTGGCAGTATTACCGATGTCTTCATGCATGACTTTTTCATTTTCTTTAAATTCGCAATTAACAACAATTACCGGCCTTCCCCACTTATCTTTTTTATCAGCATTCAGGGTAATGCGGTTATCTGCATAAGGAAGGCATTCGCCAAATGCATATAAGTTCATCTGCCATCCTCCCGGCTCGGTCATTGATTCTTTTAAGGCTGCACCAATACCATTTTCTGGTTGCTGCCTGTTCCTTGATGCACCACCACCAAAATGATAGCCCCGCAAAAAAGCCGGTTCTTTTTTTTGCATATTTTTAAACCGCGGTATATAAATATTGGTTGGCCTTCGTCCATAATAATACATATCATCAAAACCTTCTACACTGGCCGATGCACTGAGTCCCTTGTGATGGTCCATCAGGTTACGGCCTACCTGGTCGCTGCCATTACCCATACCATTAGGAAAACGTGAAGAGGTAGAATTTAATAATATAAAAGCGGTTGCCACTGTGGAGGCATTCAGAAAAACAATCTTAGAATAAAATTCGATGGTCAGGTTTGTTTCTGTATCAATTATTTCCACTCCTGTTGCTCTTTGCTTTTGTTCATCATACAAAACTTTATTAACCAGTGAATGTGGCATCACCGTTAAATTACCGGTAGCATATGCCGCAGGTATGGTACTGGCATTGGTACTAAAATAAGCGCCAAACGGGCAACCACGGTCACAGAGATTTCTTGACATACATTGCCCCCTGCCCTTTACTGGCTGGGTAAGATTGGCAGTTCTTCCTATGATAACTTTACGGTCTGTATAATTATCTTCCACCTTTGCTTTAAATAATTTTTCTACTGCATTCATTTCAAAAGGAGGTTGAAAAATTCCGTCAGGTAATTGTGGTATGCCATCTGTATTACCGCTTACACCAATAAACGATTCTACATAGTCATACCATGGGGCAATATCTTCATACCGTATGGGCCAGTCTATTGCAATGCCGTCTTTTAAATTGGCCTCAAAATCAAGGTCGCTCCAACGGTAACAGGCCCTTGACCACAGCAATGAACGACCGCCAACAACATCGGCCCTTATCCAGTCAAAACGTTTAGCTTCTTCATAAGGGTTTTCTTTGTCGTTGATATAAAAATTTTTATTGTCTTCCCTGAACGACCAATGACGGCTTTGAACGTAATTATTCTGCAAGTCCTCTTGTGTTAAATTAATATGATGGGGGAAGTTCCACGGATCTTTTGTAGCTGTTGGATAATCTGGATGAACGACATTTTCGCCACGATCGAGCAGCAATACTTTTAAACCTTTTTCGCAAAGTTCTTTAGCCGCCCATCCTCCACTAATTCCAGAGCCAACTATGATGGCATCGAAAGTATTCTCCATCTTTTTTTATTTAGTAAACAGAAGATTACATGATATAGGTTTTTCAATGTTGATTTATTACCTAAAGATTGCATTAAAATTTTAGTTTCAATGCATATGGGAATTTATTTTTTGTACAATAGCTATATGCAAAAGAAATAGTAAAACTTAGTTACTGTAAATAAAAATGTCCCCGGTAAGGGACACTTTAAAAATTTCCTGAAAACGTGGAATTAATTTTTTCTACTTGTGGGTGTAGCAAGAACACATTTTAAAGTTAATGTCTTCTTCAATTTTTTTTTTAATAACATGATCGGGGTTGTCGATTTAATTTGTTTAGATTTTTAGTTTTTATGGATTGTTTGCCTTTCTGGTGTAAAGATGCGATCAGTTACTGCAGTAATTATTATTTTTCGATTAAGCAGCAGCATATTTCGACGAACGGGTAAAAATCATCGATTTTAGAAATATTGCATTGAGTAAGCCAAGCTGCGGTGGTTTAAAGCTTACGATGCCTATAACTTACTAAACCATCGTTATGGTAAATAAAAAATGCCCCGGTAAAAGGGACATTTAATAATTTCCTGAAAACGTGAAATTAATTTTTTCTACTTATGGTTTAAGTTATCAACCCGTTTATTGAAAACGTATTGATATAAATTTTTATTCTAATATTCCAATCTGTCTTTATTGGTTAACCGGATCTGCAAAGTGCTTTCTATTGTCTTCCTGGTTTTAATTTTTAATGCTTCATTTTAAAACTTGTTGTTTGTATTTCTGATGTAAAGATGCAACCAATTACTGCAGTAATTATTATTTTTCGATTAAGCAGCAGCATATTTCGACGAAAGGCTAAAAAATAACGTTTTAGTAAAAACTACATGTAGTTTAGGAGGGTATATGCGTATTAAACATACTTATTGCTTGTTGAGAAAAACCTGACAGAATAAAAAAGCCCGTCTCTAAAAAGAGACGGGCCAGTAGCTTTTATATTTTGTGTAAAAAAAAATATCAGATAAATAAACGCATCATGCCTTAATTTTTTCTTGCCCCATCAATAAATATAAGTTGTACCGTTGCTGGTTTTTTAATCTGTTCATAAAAACTTTCCAGGTAATCAATCATATATTTTTTTGTTTTGGGAGTAAGTAATGGATAATTATTAATGAGGGCATATATGTTTTCTTTTTGCTTTGTAAAAATTGCAAATGTTTCATTCAACTCTTCCATGGTCCGTGGAAATCCCCTGTAAACCCTTTCCTCTACACTCTCCGTATTTAGACTTGCATCCGGAACTGCATAATCTGTACTTACCAGGCCCGAATAATCAAAATCGTAAGGTACTGCATATGGTTTTGAAAGAGAGTCTTCCTTTAACTGAATAAGTTTAATATTATGATTGGCAGGAACCGACCAGTCTGTATTACCAATCATATATTCAAAAACCTGCACTAAGGTCATTTGCTTGCGGTTGGTAGCCTCGTTGTAAAGATTGCCTGCTGTCCACTCGATACATTTGTTTCTTTTCGCCAAATCTTTTATATCCTCGGTTAAAAAAGCCTTTTCAATAAAAGCACTTTTATTGTTACTGCTATCCTTGTAGTCTATATTTAACAAACGTACCCGGTAACTTTTATCGGTAAGCAGATTATATATCTTATAGCAAAGTAATTCTTTATACAAATATTGCTCATAAGCTCCATTGGGTTTACATGCATTTACTAGTTTGATAGATTTCAAAGGATGCATTATGGAGGTACTGGTTTTTGTAAAAGTTAGTTTTACCGGTGGCAAGTAACAATATGCCCGTCTGGAATGGCCCCGCACTACCATGCTAACCGGTTCATCTACAGTAACGGTGTCACCCAACTTGCATTTAAAACGGGCAGGGAAAATTTTGCCCGGTTTACTTTTTTGATTAATGAGCTTATTCCAATAGGTTTCTATTGTTGCATTAAAAGTAGTTTCTTCCTTAAAGAACTGCTCCTTATCAAAAACTTTAGATTGGCAAAAAGCAAGCTGGTTGCTTAAAAAAAAATATACCAGCAGTGTCGCTAAAAATGGTTTCGTAAATAATAGTTTGCGCATACAAGGTTTGTTAAAGTAAATAAATGTGCAGGAAAAAATTTGCATAAATCTAATGTACACAAAATTGTTGAAGTGTATTAAAAATAAATTTTTATTATTCAGGCAATGGCCTGAAAAATAATTCCCTATAACAGGTATGCTTATCCGTCATTAAAGAATCAATATTTCCTATACCCGCGGTCAGTTTTTCATCACTGGCAATTCAATATAAGTTGGATATGCTGCAGAGTAATAAATCCTTTGTATTGCCTTGGTATAATCCGATTCCTTTGCATCATAAATATTGTGTATAAATTTTTGAGGATTACGGTCAATCAAAGGAAACCAGGTACTCTGCACTTGTATCATTATGTGATGCCCCTTTTTAAATGTATGGTTTATATCGTGAAGGTCAATTACAAACTCTGCCGGTTTATTGGGAATAAGCGCCTGGGGTTTGGAAAAATTTTTTTGAAAACGCCCCCTAAAAACTTCCATTGCCACAGGTAACTGGTAACCACTCATGCCCAAATCTTTTTGATCAAATGCAGGATAAACATCAATCAGTTTTACAATCCAATCTGCATCTGTGCCACTTGTAGCAGCAAAAAGATGTGCCTTTATTTTTCCTGTAACGGTGATATTATCTGTAAGTGAATCCATCATAAAACTCAGCACATCCGGCCGTGTATACACAAATCTTTGATCTTCTACCTGCCACGATCTCCACCGGCTGCCTGGCCCATAAGTAGCTTCAATTGGTAAGCTTCTGTAAGGCACTGGTCTGGCGGGGTCGCTGGTATAGGTTTCAAAAGCATCAACAGCAACCGGTTTTACAAAGGAGGCTTTATTATTTGCCGCAGCATATAGCTTTTTTATAGTAGCTTCTTTTGGTGGCCAGGTGGTATATGTTTTCCATTGATTACTGCCTGTTTGAAAGCAGGTAGCTTCATCAAACTTTCCATCTCCAATACCTTTTAACCAATAGTCAAACCATTTTTTTTGTAAGTTTCTAAACCAAATTCCCGTGCGGCTTTCAAAGGAAATTTTTCCCAGGCTATCTGCTTTATCATATCCCCATTGCCCATGGCTCCATGGGCCAAGCACAATAAAATTGCGGTTGAAAGTATCTTTTTTTTCCATGTGGCTATACATCAGTTGCGGGCCATTAATATCTTCCTGATCGTAATAACCCCCTACATGCAATTGCGGTATCTGTGCAGTTTGCACATAATTTAAAGGCGAGTTGGTTTGCCAGTAGGCATCATAGTCTGGATGTGCCACAAAACTGTTCCAGGTTGGTATTTTATTATGAAAATATTTATTGTTTACATTTTTCAATGAACCTAAATTAAGATACCAGTCAAACAGGTCGTATTGTGGAAAAGGAAAATTACTATCGGTATTTTTATCAAATTCAACTTCATAACTATATTCCACTCCATAACTTAACCTAAAAGCACCGTTGTGATGAAAGTCGTCGCCTAAAAACAGGTCGCCCATGCAGGCTTGTTCTGAAGATGCTTTTAGAGCAGGGTGCGGATCTACAGCGCCTACCAAGGCAAGCCAACCCGGATAAGAGATACCATAGATGCCTGCCTTTCCATTGTTATTAGAAACATTTTTTATTAGCCAGTCCACAGTATCCCAGGTATCTGTACTTTCATCAATTGCACCTTTCTTTAATGAATGAATAAGTGGCTGATGTATCTGCATAACTCCCTCGCTTTTATATTTACCACGAATATCCTGGTAAACAAAAATATAACCCTCTTTGGCCATTGTATTGCCCATTAAATTTGCTTTAAACGTGGTGTCATCGGGTATGGGGATAGCTGCGCCATAAGGTGTGCGCTCTATTAAAACAGGCGACGGGATTTTTGCATCTACGGGGCTAATAATAACCGTGTATAACTTTACGCCATCACGCATTGGAATCATTACGGATGTTTTTTTATAAAAGACAATACTGTCTGTTTGTGCCTTTGCAGGTAAACAGCTGATGCCAAACAAAACAATCGTTACATAAAATATTTTCATAAAAAGTTGTGTCTGTGAAGAAGGATATTAAAGATAATAATGTTTACCAGTTGAATAAAATAATTATCGTTTTAACTAATTACAATTATTGAATATAGTTGTTGTAGATTGTTTTACAAATACCTGGAACTGTTTTTTATAGATGGTAAGCCTTCTTTTAACAACAATTGTTACCTTGTGTTTATTATAGACTACATAAATTGTTACCTGTTGAGATATTTACTTCTGCCATCGTTTTTTTTATCCTGCATTTTTGCCCATGCACAAAAAATAAACAGTGCACACCAATTACATATTCATAAAATTACTGCCCCCATACAAATTGATGGGGAGATGAATGACGCAGGCTGGCGGGATACGGATGCGGCTGATAATTTTTTTATGGTTACGCCAATGGATACCAGTAAATCAAAAGTAAGAACCACTGTTCATATGGCGTATGATGAAAAAAATATGTACATCATTGCCATTTGTTATCTGTCAAAAACCGGCCCTTATATGGTTGAATCTTTAAGAAGGGATTTTTCTTTTGGAAAAAACGATAATTTTATTTTTTTTATTGACCCCTTTGATGACCGCACCAGCGGCTTTACTTTTGGCGCCAATGCAGCAGGCGCCCAATGGGATGGCTCATTGTATAGTGGTGGTAGCGCCGATCTTAGCTGGGATAATAAATGGGTATCTGTTGTAAAAAATTATCCCGATAAATGGATATTTGAAGCAGCGATCCCTTTTAAAACCATCCGCTATAAAAAAGGTATTACCAACTGGGGCATCAATTTTAGCAGGCTTGATATACGGGTGGCCGAAAAGTCAAGCTGGGCACCTGTTCCAAGACAGTTCCCCACAGCATCACTTGCATATACCGGTAACCTTGTTTGGGATGCGCCACCACCCCAGGCAGGCCCCAATATTTCCATAATTCCTTATCTACTTGGCGGGGTTACAAAGGACTATGAACACAATAAACCCAATGTATACAGGAAAGATATTGGCGGCGATGCAAAGATTGCTGTTACTTCATCGCTTAATTTAGACTTGACGGTAAACCCTGATTTTTCGCAAGTTGAAGTTGACAGGCAGGTAACAAATCTTGACCGGTATGAATTATTTTTTCCTGAAAAAAGACAATTTTTTTTAGAGAATGCAGACCTGTTTGCCAATTTTGGTAACGCTAATGTCAGGCCCTTTTTCTCACGCCGTATTGGGCTTGGGGTACCTATTAGTTTTGGTGCCCGTTTAAGCGGCAGCCTTAATAAAGACTGGCGTATAGGCGCAATGGATATTCAAACAAGACAGGTGCCTGATATTGGTTTACCAACTCAAAACTTTGCGGTGTTTGCTTTGCAGCGCCGTGTATTTGCCCGCTCTAACATAAGGGTAATGTTTGTAAATAAACAATCGCTTAATTACACAGGTGCCAAGGATACCAGCAAACCATTATATTCACTTTATGGCCGTAACCTGGGTATAGAATATAATCTTGCATCTGCCAATAACAAATGGACAGGAAAATTTATGCTGATAAAATCATTCAGCCCCAATAAAACCACTAACGATTTTGTACAGACAGGTGCGCTGCAATACACCACCAAAAAATGGATCATCTCCTGGCTGCATGAGTATGTGGGTAAAAATTATACCGCTGAAGTAGGTTATGTGCCACGTACTGACTATATAAAAATAAACCCCACAATTAGCTACCTGTTTTTCCCTAAATACGGTACGGTTTTAAGTCATGGTCCTTTGTTAAGTTCAACTTATTTTTTTACTCCAAATTTTAAACAGACTGACAATGAAACCTACCTTGACTATAGGTTTAATTTCCGTAACCAGGCAATATTTGATACATGGATAGCACATGATTATGTAGAATTACTAAAACCATTTGACCCCACCAATTCAGGAAAAGACACTTTGGCAACAGGTACCAAACATACCTGGAATGCATGGGGTGCCAGCTTTACATCAAAGCCGCAAAAATTATTTACTTATTCCTTTTCTGCAAGGTATGGTGGTTATTATGCCGATGGTACAAGGCTTATTTTATTGGCAGATTTAGGCTATCGTTTTCAACCTTTTGTAAACATAACCTTAAGCACAAGCTATAATCATATTGACCTGCCCCAGCCCTGGGGTACAACTAATTTCTGGCTCGTAGGCCCACGCATTGACGTTACCTTTACCAATACATTATTTTTCACCACTTTTGTGCAATATAATAATCAATTAAAAAATATCAATCTCAATACAAGGTTTCAGTGGCGGTATAAACCCGCCAGCGATTTCTATATTGTGTACACAGATAATTATTATACAGCCCCACTGTATATTCGTAACCGTGCTTTGGTATTAAAGTTTACTTATTGGTGGAACATGTAGTGATGAGTTGTGAATAGTGAATAGTTGTGGAATAATTATAGGCTTTGGTAGATTTAGTGCACTTTTATTTTTTAATTTTTAATTTTTAATTTTCAAATAGCTTAGCATAGTGAATAAAACAAAACTGCTGTGCATCATTGTAGTTTGCTTTTATATGGCCTCCTGCGCTAAAAAAGAAAAAGCAGATCTGCTTGTATATAATTGTACCATCTATACTATCGACAGTACCTTTTCTACTGCAGAAGCAATGGCAGTTAAAGATGGAAAAATATTGGCCGTAGGAAAAATGGCTGATCTAGAAAAAAAATTTGAACTACCTGTAAAAATGGATGTGCAGGGAAAATTTATTTACCCGGGTTTTATAGATGCACATGCACATTTTTTGGAATATGGCAAGAGGTTACAACAGGTTAATCTTATTGGTACGGGTAGCTGGGATGAAATAATTGAGAAAGTAAAAACATTTGCCGCAGAAAATAAAGAGGGCTGGATAACAGGCGGTGGCTGGGACCAGAATGACTGGGCAGTAAAAAAATTTCCATCAAATAAAAAACTGAATGAGCTGTTTCCCGACAGGCCTGTTCTTTTATCCAGGATAGATGGGCACGCTGCAATAGCAAATCAAAAGGCGTTGGATATTGCCGGTATAAAAGCAGGTGATAGATTAACGGGTGGTGAAATAGAAGTAAAGCAATGGAAAGAGAAAAAATCTTTTACATCTAAACTAACTGGCATATTAATTGACAATGCGTTTAATTTAGTTTTGTCAAAAATCCCTTCCGCTACAGAACAACAACTTAATAAAGTATTGCTGGCGGCTCAAAAAAATTGCTTTGCTGTTGGATTAACAACCATTGATGATTGCGGATTAAATTATACTGATGTAGAGAGAATAAAAAAATTACAGGAGGCTGGTAATTTAAAAATGCGTCTATATGTAATTTTGAGTGATGAAGAAAAGAATTTTAATTGGCTTGAAAAAAATGGCGTTCTAAAAACGGACAGGCTAAATGTAAGAAGCATAAAGGTATATGCTGATGGTGCATTAGGTTCAAGAGGTGCCTGCCTGTTGCAACCCTACAGCGATAAGCCCGGCTATACTGGTTTTTTATTAAGCAACCCCGCACATTTTGATTCTGTTGCCAAAAGAATTATACAAAAAGGTTTTCAGATGTGTACCCATGCTATTGGGGATAGCGGCAACAGGATCATCCTGAAGATTTATGCAAAATATTTAAAAGGAAAGAACGATTTACGATGGCGTATTGAACATGCCCAGGTAATTAATCAAAATGATTTCAACATATTTGGTGCCAATTCAATCATCCCCTCTGTACAACCTACGCATGCTACAAGTGATATGCACTGGGTGACAGAAAGGCTGGGCAGTGAAAGAGTAAAAGGTGCTTATGCGTATAAACAATTATTGCAACAAAACGGATGGATACCGTTGGGCACCGATTTTCCTTTTGAAGATATTTCTACCTTTAAAACATTTTATGCTGCCGTGGTAAGAAAAGATGCTAAGGGTTGGCCGGAAGGTGGTTACCAGCCAGCAAATGCTTTAACAAGGGAAGAGACAATAAGAGGAATGACCATTTGGGCCGCTAAAGCTAACTTTGAAGAAAAAGAAAAAGGGAGTCTGGAGAAAGGGAAACTGGCGGACTTTGTTATACTGGATGCAGATATTATGAAAGAAGCACCGGAAAAATTATTACAGATTAAAGTACTCAAAACATTTTTGAATGGCGAAAAAGTTTACGAAAATAAATAAGTGTTTTTTACGTTCCTAAAAAGCGGCAATTCGATCAATGACTTGATAAAAACTCTTTTTTGATACCGGTTTTGACTTATGATAACGTTTTCAAAAAAATAGTGCGCAGTAAACTTATTTAAAGACCAGGTAACCAATTTATACCTGCTGCTTCTGCTTTGCTTTATAAAAGCTTAACATTGAAACATCATGCAATATTAATTTTAAGTTATATTTTTACAAAAACAACAAAAAATGCCAACAAAAAAAACAGCCCTAAAAAAAACTGCACCGGGTAAAGAAAAAATATTAAAAACAATTACAGAGCAGTTTGTCAGTTCTTTATCAAAGCTAAAGGAGCAATTGGGCGATAAAAAATTTGAGAAAAGAATTAAAAAAGCAACAAAGCTTTTAGCTGCGGGCATTGAAAAAGGATCTTCAAAAAAACATACAAAAAAACCTGAAAAGAAGCCGAATGTAACCGCTAAACAAAATCCGGTTGTTGCTAAAGAAGATTTAAAAAAAGCAAAAGCCAAATAATAGATCCATTCGCATAATTATGCAAACCTGATTAGCCGTCATACGGCTAATTGACTGAGCCTTTATTTTCGAAATTATAATTAACTTCCAAAACGCTTTCTGGCTTTTGATAAGATATGTCCGATATTTTATAAAGCCTGCATAATGGATATAGTTAATTGAATAGTTCCGTTTAATTCATGTTTCCAATAATTACAAAAAGTTTTAAAGGCTGGTTTTTAAATTCGTCAGCAAAGTATTATCTGAACATTCAGGCAATATAGCCGCCGAGTATTATATGGTTTGGATATTAGTATTACATTGTTTATCCAAGGCTTACCCCCTTTTAATATTCAATATTTATTTAAAAGATTATTTGAGTTTTCCCTTCATCCATAATTTAGTAAATAAGTTTTAAAAAATTGAACCATTTAGATTTTATGTTGTAAAATTTTTGTATTTTTCCCTTCAAAATTCTTTTTATCTTTTATCAATTTTAAATATATAAAAAAACATTTCTATGGGCGATAGTTTGCAAATTAAAAAACAAGCCAAACAATACGATGCTATTATTGTAGGATCTGGTGCAGGCGGGGGCATGGCAGCATATGTACTGGCCAATGCAGGTTTAAAAGTTTGCCTTTTAGAGGCAGGAGCCAATTACGATCCTGCCATTAATTCTTTGCAGCTAAAGAATCCATGGGAATCACCCAGGCGTGGTGCCAGCACCAAGTTCAGGCCATTTGGTGATTTTGATGGCTGCTATCATGGTTGGGATATTGAAGGCGAACCCTTTACTCATGCCCCCGGGGATAAGTGGGAATGGTGGCGTGCCCGTATGGTTGGTGGACGTACCAACCACTGGGGAAGGATTTCTTTACGCTTTGGACCGGATGATTTTAAACATAAAAGTATTGATGGGCTGGGTGATGACTGGCCAATTAGCTATGATGATGTAAAGCCTTACTATGATAAAATTGATAAGATGATTGGTGTGTTTGGAACCAATGAAGGATTACGGAATGACCCCGACGGTTTTTTTCTGCCACCACCCAAACCAAGGCTTCATGAAATATTTATAAAAAATGCCGGTAATAGTATTGGCATACCGGTTATTCCATCCCGTTTATCTATACTTACCAAACCCATTAATAAAGAAAGGGGCGCTTGTTTTTTCTGTGCACAATGTGGCCGCTCCTGTAAAGTATATGGCGATTTTTCTTCTTCGTCTGTACTGATAAAACCAGCCATTGCCACAGGCAATGTAGACTTGGTAACCAATGCCATGGTAAGAGAGGTATTGACCAATGCAAGTGGCCTGGCAACTGGTGTTTCCTATGTGCTTAAAGAAGACATGCAGGAATACCAGGTACAGGGCAAGGTAGTAATACTGGCGGCGAGTGCCTGCGAAAGTGCAAGGCTGATGTTGAATTCAAAATCGGCGCAACACCCTAATGGCATTGGTAATTCAAGTAATGTGGTAGGCAAATATTTACATGATTCTACCGGTGCAGCCATGGGCGGGTACCTCCCCCAGTTATTAGGCCGTAAAAGATTCAATGAAGATGGAGTTGGCGGTATGCATGTGTACACTCCATGGTGGGGCGATAATAAGAAACTTGATTTTGCAAGAGGCTATCATATTGAGTACGGAGGAGGTATGGATCAGCCTGCATATGGTTTTGGTATGGGTATACAAGGCCAAAACGGGAAAGTGCCTATTAACGGCAAAATAAAAGAAGCTGGTGGTTATGGTGCTTCTTTAAAAGAAGACCAGCGTTATTTATACGGTGCATCTATTGGTATGGCAGGGCGTGGGGAAGCGCTTGCATTGGCAAGCAATTACTGTGAAATTGACCCTAACGTTGTTGATAAATTTGGCATACCTGTATTACGTTTTAATACCAAATACAGCAGTCAGGAGGTTAACCAGGCTAAGCACATGAAAGAATCTTTCAGAGAGATAATGCATAAAATGGGCGCAGTAATCACATGGGGGGATGATACTGCTGACAACCAGTATGGCCTTGCAAACCCCGGCAATATTATTCATGAAGCAGGTACTGTTCGAATGGGCGATGATAAAAAGACTTCTGCATTAAACAAATGGAGTCAGGCACACGATTGTAAAAATTTATTTAATGTTGATGGCGGGCAATTTGTTTCGCAGGGTGATAAAAATATTACCTGGACCATTTTGGCTTTATCCATGCGTGCATCAGAATATATTGTTGACCAGCTAAAGAAACAAAATATTTAAACTAAAACAATAACTACATCATCACATAATTTATAAAAATATTTGTATGGACAGACGTAAATCGATCAAAGCTTTATTAGTGGGTACTGCTGCCACTGGCGTATTGATAGAGAGTTGTAACCCCGCCGATAAAAAAGCTGTGCCGGCAACAACTGAAAAAGCCATTGCCGTGGATGCAAGTCGCACGCCGGAAGAATTAGCAGTAATTAAAAAGCTGGAAGCGGAAATATTTTTTACAAAAGAAGAAATGGCCACTATTACTATTCTTGCAGATATTATTATTCCGAAAGATGAAGTAAGTGGCAGTGCTACAGATGCCAAAGTGCCTGATTTTATTGAGTTTATTGTAAAAGATATGCCCGAACATCAAACGCCGATGCGTGGAGGATTGCGCTGGTTGCAACTGGAATCGTTTAAACGTTTTGATAAATCTTTTAATGATATTAGTGATAAACAACGGATAGAAATTGTAGATGATATTGCTTACCCCAACAAGGTAAAACCAGGCATGCAGCAAGGCGTTTCTTTTTTCAACCTGATGAGGGACCTTACCAGTACTGGTTTTTATACCTCTGAAATAGGAGTAAAAGATGTGGGCTATAAAGGCAATGTACCCAATCAATGGAACGGTGTACCCGATGAGGTTTTAAAACAATACAATGTTGCCTACACAGAAAAAGAATTGAAAGAGTGCGTAAGTTTTGATAAGGTATAATTAAAAAATAGTTTAACATATTTTAATGGGGGATGTTCAATACTTATTGAACATCCCCCCGTTTGTAATTTATAATAGTGCTATGTTAAGAATAAAATGACATATTGATTTGTGAATTGAGAATAGTCAATCGTGAAATATTTGTCATTAATAATTCACCATGAAATATATGGCATAAAATCAGTTATCATTTATTATTTCCCCAAATATTGTTTATAAAATTCTTCTATCTTTTCTTTACCGGGTTGTTCCAAAGGGCGAATAATACGGAACCCGACAGAAGGGGCATCTGTTAGCCACCATTTGCTTTTAGGGATCTGTGGATCACGCCTGTTCCAGGATGGATCTGATTTATAACGTTTGGCACTTCTCAGCCCAGCAGCATTATCCATAAAACTGCCTCCACGAAGTACTTTGGGATAATGGGATTTATTAGGCGCAACAAAAGCATTGCCTGCACTGTCCTGCCAGTTGGCCAATCTTTTTTCATCATAATGATCCAGCGTCCATTCGCTTACATTGCCCAGCATATCGTACAGGCCCCATGCATTAGGTAATTTTAATCCTGCTTTCTGAAATTTATTATCACTGTTATTTTTATACCATGCATATTTATCCAGCTGTGTTTCATCATTGCCAAAATAATAACTGGTGGTGCTTCCTGCACGGCAGGCATATTCCCATTCGGCTTCAGAAGGCAGGCGATAAAAAATTCCCGTTTTATTATACAGCCACCTGCAATACATTAAAGCAGCGTACTGCGATAAACTGTTTACAGGGTATCCACCTTCTTTGCCCATTCCTAAACTAAAGTCAATGTATTGCGGGCTGGGCCTGGTAATTGCATCAAGGCTTGTACTTTCACTGGTGGTTGCATCATTATAAAAAACATCAAACTCATCCCTGCTCACTTCAAATTTACCGATCCAGAATGCTGCAATTGCAATCTTTCGCTGAGGGCCCTCATCTGTGTTCCTGTTTTTTTCATTGTCGCTGCTTCCCATAAAAAAACTACCTGCTTTAATGGGGACAAGGCTGCATTGAATAGCTGAACCCGGAACAATAAATTGATAGGCTGAAAATGTTTTGGAACTGTCTTGTGCTTTTATCAAATTGAAGCAGCAAACACTTAATAATACAACAAATGCTTTTTTCACTATTGGTGCAATTATTTTACATGGAAGATAAGGAATAAACTACTACAAATATTATTGCGCTCACTGTTTCCAATAATGCGCAAAACCTTTGGTAGAATAAAAAACAAGGCGATTATTTTTATTTTCTCCAATCAGAACTTCTGCCTTCATTTTTGCTGCTAGTTTTTTTGCTTTTTTAACAGGCAATATGCTGCAAGCAGTAGCCAGCCAATCTGCTGTAGCGCCATCATTTGCAATAACGGTAACATTGCGTTGAAACGTTACACCATAGCCAGTTTTGGGATCAGTGATATGCGAATATCTTTTTCCATCATGTTCTATAAACTGGTAAGCATCGCCGGAAGTGGCCACAGATTTATTTTGAATCAAAAGAGATTGTTCTAATAATTCCTCTTTACTCTCAGGTACATTTACTCCTATTGACCAACCTTTGCTGTTTGGTGGCGCTGCACTCATGGCAATATCGCCACCGGCATCTGCCAGGGAAATTGTTATATTTTGGGAATCCAAAAAGTTAATTACTTTTTGTGCAATCCATCCTTTTGCAATACCACCCAAATCAAGGCTCATACCAGTTTCTGTAAGCGTTACTTCTTTATTGACTGTGTCAATAATTAATTTATTAAAACCTGTTAAATTTTTTGCAGCATCTATTTTTTTTGCAGAAGGAAACTGGTTTGTTTTTCTTGCACTGCGCCATAATTTTACAAGGGGCCCAACGGTAATGTCGAATGCGCCATCACTTTTTTCGAAAGCAATTTTTGACAGCAGCAATATATCCAGCAGGGCAAGGGAAACTTTTACAACTGAATGAGTTCCTGCTGATGCATTCAATTGCATCAGCTCACTGCTATTCAAATAGTCGCTGAAAATATTATTAAAAGAATCAACCAGCTTAAAACTTTGCTTTGCAAGATCCACCGCCTGCAAGCTGTCATTGCCATAAAGTACAATCATAAAGGGCGAACCCATTTTTGGTTCGGTAAAAGCATAACGTTTTAGTTGTGCATTTGCATGCAGGCCAATGGTTACAAAAAAGCAAACAAAAAATAATCGTGAAAGCAATCGTTGATTTTTATAATTAATTATTGAAAAATCACACTTTTAAAAAGCAGGATTAGCTTACAATATACTTTTTAATCGTAAATGCTGCAACAGCATTATTGTTTTGGCATCTTTTATTTCGCCGGCTTCAATCATCTGCATGGCTTGTTCCATCGGTAATTCAACCACTTCAATTTCTTCCTGTTCATGTGCAATACCGCCCCCTTCTGTAACCTTCATGGCATGCGAATATTCGGCTATAAAAAAATGAAGCATTTCTGTTACAGAGCCGGGTGACATATATACTTCCATTACCTTTTTAACAGCACTGATTTTATATCCTGTCTCTTCTTCGGTTTCTCTTTTAATACAGTCTTCTGCATTGTCTTTATCTAACAAACCGGCACAGGCTTCAATGAGCATACCACTACTGTTGCCATTAATAAAAGTAGGCATACGGAATTGCCTGGTAAGAATTACAGTTTTCAGCGAAACATTGTACAACATAATAACGGCGCCATTACCTCTGTCGTAAGCTTCCCTGCTTTGCGATTGCCAGCTGCCATCTTTTTTTAAATATTCGTAAGTTATTTTTCTTAGTGTGTACCAGTTACTGGATAATATTTCTCTGGCAATAATTTTTACATGACTGTTTTGTTCCAGGCTCATTTTCTACTATTTTTTAATGTAATAAAGGGTTGAAAGGGTTAATGCCTCCAGCAGTTTTTAAATAAAATGAGCGATAAAATTAGTAATATTTTATCGCTCATTTTATTTAACCTTTTTAAAAGTTAAAAAATACATTGGCACGGCTCCTACACTTTTGGAAGCGTATAGCCGTTGTGGTATTCTTTTAGCAAGTATTGTTTATTAATTGCTTCATCAGTGAAACCGCCTTTCTGTCTATCCCAAAATAATTTTTGGCCGCTACGGAAAGCAATATTACCCATTTGTGCCACGGTAGCAACATGCGCACCAGCCTGTATCGGGCAATGCAGGTCGGCAGTATTGCGGCTTTTTACGGCACTAACAAAATTTACCCAATGCGCATCAAGTCCATTATTACTTGGTTTTTGAAAGGCCATAATAACTTTATTTTTGCTTTGTTTTTCTTCGATAACTTCCCAACCGTTGCGGTTTAAAATCAGGGTTCCATTATTGCCGATAAAAGCTATACCATGATCCCTGTTGTAAGAGCCATTATCAATGCCCATCGCAGAGTCCCAAACCATATTAAATTTTTCAAATTCATAAATGGTGGTCAATGTATCAGGTGTTTCTTCATACAGATCAGGATAAGCAAATCTTCCTCCAAGCGCTGCAACACTAATGGGCAAATCAGCTTTCATTCCAAGTAATCCATAGTCTAATAAATGCACTCCCCAATCCGTCATTAGGCCACCGGCATAATCCCAAAACCACCTGAAATTAAAATGAAAACGGCTGCTGTTAAAGGGTCTTGTGCTCGCCGGTCCTAACCATTGTTTATAATCCACTCCGGCAGGTGGAGTACTGTCGGGCAATACAGGGCCGGGTTTCATCCATCCCTGGTAACACCATACTTTTACAGTACGGATATTTCCTAACTGCCCGCTTTGCACAAAATCAACCGCATCCTGAAAATGTTTTTGACTGCGTTGCCATTGGCCGGCCTGTACTATTTTATTGTAACGTTGTTGTGCTGCTACCATGGTATTGCATTCTATTATGGAATTGCCTACAGGTTTTTCTACGTACACATCTTTGCCCGCTTCGCAGGCATGTATCATTATTAAAGCATGCCAGTGATCGGGTGTACCGATAATTACTGCATCAATATCTTTTTGGGCCAATAGCTTTTGATAGTCATCGTATTTTTTAATTTTTGATGCATCTACATTTAAAGCAGCCAGTTCTGCCAGCCTAGTATCAATTACATTTTTATCTACATCACAAACTGCTATAAGGTTTACCCCGGGCACTTTTAAAGCAGCCTTTACATTACTCCAGCCCATTCCATTGATACCGATTGCACCAATATTCAGTTGATCGCTGGGTGCTACACGGTTTTTAAAATAAGCGAAAGCCCTGTTATCAAATACAGATGCCAATGCACCTGCTCCAACTACCATGGAGGATTGTTGTAAAAATTTTCTACGTGATGACATAATCGTTTTTTTTAGTAAGAGAAGAAGAGTTGTTTAAATACATTGGTAGCGGAACAGCGTGGAATCTTTACAATTGTACTTTTGACTTTTCTGCAATCGTTTTCTAAAACATAAATTTACCAAATTAATTCTGTACTGCAACCTGTTTATTCAGATTGCAAAATATGTTATGATTTGTTAACACAAAAAATTAAATAACAGAAAAATAACTTAGTTTTATTTCCGCTATCTGAAAGTTGCAAAAAAGACTTTCAGCAGCACCCAATCATAATTGCAAAACCTGGTAATTTTCTTTCTCAAAAAAAAATATCAAAAAAAATTTATGAAATTAAGTACACTTTTTTTATTGATGGCTGTATGCTTTGCCTGCAATGTAACAGCACAAAAAATTGAACAGGCCGTTAATGTTGCTGCGAGTGGCTTTTCCGAAGAACGCTTAAAGAAAATAGATAATCAAATGAATGACTGGGTTAAGAAAGGCTGGGTAAATGGTGCTGTTGGATTAATCATTCGGAATGGTAAAATAGTGTATTACAAGGCGGCTGGCTATAATGATGTAGCTGCTAAACTGGCAATGAAAAAAGATGATATTTTCAGGATCGCTTCTCAAACAAAAGCCATTGCCAGTGTGGCTGTGATGATGTTATTCGAAGAAGGAAAATTTTTGCTGGATGATCCTATCTCTGCGTATATCCCTTCTTTTGCCAATGAAAAAGTACTAGATAAATTTAATGAAGCAGATACAACTTATACAACTGTTCCGGCAAAAAGACAGGCTACTATCCGTGACTTGTTATCGCATACTTCCGGTATTGGATATGCGCAAATAGGCAGTAAAGAAGCCAATGCCATTTATGCAAAAAGTAACATTACTGCGGGGGTAGATGTAAGCGGAGATAAATTATCTGATGCTATGAGCCGTTTAGGCGCACTGCCGTTAATGCACCAAGCGGGTGAAAAATGGACTTATGGTTTAAATGTGGATGTATTGGGCGACCTTGTAGAGATATGGTCGGGCATGAGCCTGGAAGATTTTTTCAAAACAAGAATTTTTGAACCATTGGGCATGACAGATACTTATTTTAATTTGCCAGCAAGTAAGGCCAGCCGTCTGGTAAATATGTATAGCGAAGATTCAACCGGCAAATTGCAAAAACAAACGGGCGAAGCACTAGGCGGACACATAGATTATCCACTCCGTAAAAAAAGTTATTTTTCAGGAGGTGCAGGGCTTTCTTCCACAGCGTATGATTATGCGGTATTTTTGCAGATGATGCTGAATGGAGGTACTTACAATGGCAAAAGATTATTAAGCCGAAATACTGTAAGAATTATGACAATGAACCAGATTGGCGACGCCCCCACTGACTGGCTGGGTAATAATAAGTTTGGTTTAGGATTTTCTGTTGTAACAGAAAAGGGTAGAGGAGACTTCCCTTCCCAGGAAGGGACATACGCCTGGGGTGGAGCATTTAAAACTTCTTACTGGGTAGATCCAAAAGAAAAAATGGTGATTGTTTTTTACCGGCAATTACTCAATACAACTCATAATGAACTTGCAGATAAATTCAGGGTGCTGGCTTACTCCGCTTTGAATGATTAGTGTTAAGTTAAGTGTGAATTGGCAATAGTGAATAGTCAATTTTTCACCATTGACTATTCAACATTCACAAATCGATATGTCATTTTATTTGTAACATAGCATTGCCATTTTAAAAAACAATAAAACAATCAATTATGAACAACGATGCTTCAAAAATTACTGGTAATTCCAGGAGAGAATTTTTAACACAAGGGTCGATATTGGCAGGCGGTTTAATTGCTGCGCCGCTTTTATCAAAAGCCAATTATTTTTCGGGTGCCGATGATGTTATTAAAATAGTATTAGTGGGTTGTGGGGGCCGTGGTACCGGTGCTGCTACACAGGCCTTGCTTAGTAAACAAAATGTAAAACTGGTAGCAATGGCCGATGCTTTCAGGGATAATTTAGATACCTGTTATAAAAATTTAATGAGTGATGATATTGCAGAATCATCGGGCGGGCGGGGAACTGTTAAGGCAAAAATTGATGTTCCGGAAGAAAGAAAATTTACCGGTTTTGATGGGTATGTAAAAGCCATTGCCCTGGCTGATGTTGTATTGCTGGCGACACCCCCTGGATTCAGGCCCATCCATTTTGAAGAAGCCATTAAACAAGGCAAACATGTTTTTATGGAAAAGCCAGTAGCAACCGATCCTGCCGGCATACAAAAAGTACTGGCATCGGCAGCAATTGCCAAACAAAAAAAATTAAACGTCGTAGTGGGTCTGCAAAGGCACTATCAAAACTCCTATCTGGAATTATTCCAGCGCAAAGATATGATTGGTGATATTACTTCGGCGCAGGCCTGGTGGAACAATGATGGCGTATGGGTGAGGCCGCGTAAACCCGGCCAAACGGAAATGGAATACCAGATGCGCAACTGGTATTATTTTAACTGGCTATGCGGCGATCATATCAACGAACAGCACATCCATAACATAGATGTTATTAACTGGTTTAAAGGAGGCTATCCTGTAAAGGCACAGGGTATGGGTGGCAGAGAAGTTAGGAAAGGAAAAGAAAATGGTGAAATATTCGACCATCATTATGTAGAGTTTACTTATGCCGATGGAAGCATCCTTAACAGTCAATGCCGGCATATTCCGGGTACCATGAGTAAGGTGGATGAATTGTTGATTGGTACAAAAGGAAAAATATTTTGTGATGATGCCAATATTAAAGATAATAAAGGAAACCTGTTATACCAGTTTGATAAAACAAAAGAAAACAATCCCTATCAAACAGAGCACGATGACTTATTTGCCGCCATTGCAAAGGGAGAATACAAATTTGCAAATGCAGAATACGGTGCCAAAAGTACTATGACTTCTATTTTGGGAAGATTAGCAACTTACACAGGCCAGGTGGTAGAATGGGATAAAGCAATCAATTCAGGTTTGGATTTACATCCAAAAGTTTATGACTGGAGTGCAACACCACCAGTAGTTCCGAATGCTGATGGATATTATCCTTTTGCCATACCTGGTGTTACAAAATATTTTTAACAGGGATAAAAGCGTATTTTTTAAAGGGGTGATTATGTTTAATTAAAGCATGGTCGCTCCTTAAATTATATCTCATAAACACATAAAGGTTTTATCCTTCTTCGTTAAATCCCATCGCTTGTTTTGAATTTTATTTTACCCTGCAAAAATATAATTACATCCATGCTCCTGCGCCCTGCCCAATGCCCATACTCCATTTGACACTATCTGCATACCAGGCAGCAATCCTGACATCCATTCATTTTTCAAATCATCTGCTTTCATTTTCATTTTCTCAGCCAACACTGCACTATGTACTGTAATTGCGGTACAGCATACACAAAACATCACACCGTTGTCCTCTAATTCATTAATTCCAATATCAACATTCCCTATTCCAGGAATTGTAAAATCGCCAGCCTTTGGTTTCCAGAATGGATTTCGAAGCGAAGGAGTTTTAGTTAAGGGATCGTCTGCTTTAAAAAATTTTCCGAATGTATATTTGACCCATAGCTTGTCTTCAAAAGCATAATGGATTGCATTGTGGCGCAAAACAACTACTACGCTACAATCATTTGCTTTGGTGCCGGTACTTTCATTGGATAATAAAAAAACTTTGGCCCATGCAAACGGAAATACTTCATGAGGGTGGGGAGCATCAAATACTACTTTGTGTTTCCCTTTAATCTGGTTGAACCATGTATCGTTATCTTCGGGATTTAAAGGTAAACTGGGAATTTCATTTGCCTGGAGTTGCAGCACAGGAGCAATGGTTGCAAGGCCCAAAGCAACGGCGCCGCTTGCTAATGAGGCTAAAAAATTCCTGCGGTCTGGTTGTTTTAGATTGAATTCAGGAGTTGGTATTATATAAGGTTTTCGTTAAAAAATAAAATTGTTTTAGAAACTTTCTAAAAACGATTTTCGAAATACTTTATAACTTAAGAAATAGCCGGTGGGGCGCAGCCACAGCGGTTAGCCCGGGTTGCGCCCCACCCAGCCTCAGGATGACAAATGAAAATCCTATTTTTAGATAGCTTCTTAGAAAACACTTGTTGATGTGCAAAAAATTATTAAAAAATCCAATCAAAAAATTGGAAAAAATTGGAAAAAAAAGTATCTTTTACGTCATAAAACTATTGACCATGTATAAATTTATTTTATCTGCCTTAGTTCTTGTGTTCTTTAATGATATTGCCAATGCACAAGGATGCATTATTGTTCGTAACATTTCAGGCCTTGGGCAATACAATCTAACCAGCAATTCATATTCTACATCAAGCTGGCAAATAAGTGTTACTAACCGCTACTTTAAAGCATATCACGATTATAAGGGGAAAGTAGATCAAGAAACACCGCCTGCAAACCAGAGCATTATTAAATCTTTCTCAACAGATATTGACGTAACAAGATTATTGAAGAATGGATGGTCACTCGAAATAGGATTTCCTATTTCAGCGAACAGTCGCAATACAGACTTGGAACATGGTGGTCCAAATACAACCAGGCATACAACAAGTTCTTTTGGAATGGGTGATCTTCAATTGTCTGCTTACAAATGGTTATTTAAGCCTACCACCTCACAAAAAGGCAATATACAATTAGGATTAGGTATTAAGTTCCCCACGGGTGATTTCAAAAAGCAGGGATACTTTTACAGAAATGATACTACAAGAATATTATCATTACTTAACCCCTCTATTCAATTAGGTGATGGTGGAACAGGCATCATTACTCTAATAAATACTTTCTATTTTATTAACACGCAAAAAACCATCAACTTATATGGCAATTTTTATTATCTGATAAATCCTACTGACATTAACGGCACGCAATATACCCAGGGCAAGCCTCAAACACCACTCGGGATTGCAGTGGGGGCTTACGATATAAGTGTGCCTGATATATTTTCAATAAGGGCAGGTGTAAACTTTAATGTAGAGAATTGGGCGTTTTCGGCAGGTATAAGAGATGAAGGCGCCCCTGTTAGTGATTTGTTTGGAGAAAGCAATGGTATTCGCCGTGCGGGATATACTCTGTCAGCAGAACCCGGAATAATTTATAATTTCAAAAAAGCAACTATTTATTTATATGTTCCTTTCGTGCTTTCTCACGAGATAAAACAAAATTCGCTTGACAAGGCAGTTCAACGCAGAACAGGAATTTATACCGTTGGCGCAGGCGGTTCAGGTGATTACCAGATTTTTTTAGGCGCCCAATTTCAACTTTGATCTCTGGCTAAAATTTTTACAAATAAATGCTGATAAATATTTAGTGTAATTCATCATCGCGTGCAAAAAAAGACCCGGATAAATAATTATTTATTCGTTATCACTTCCAATTTTTATGCATCAATCAACACGCCGTTTAGCTGCAATACTTTTTACCGACATTGTTGGTTCTACAGCAATAATGCAAAAAGATGAACAAACTGCCGTATCAGTTAATAAACGCTATGTAACGGTTTTGAAGCAATGTGTTCTATCCCGGGGTGGTGAAATCCTGAATGATTACGGCGATGGAAGTCTTTGTTGTTTTTCAAGTGGTACAGAGGCTATGCTATGTGCAATAGAGATACAGAAAGAATTACAAACAGCGCCAAAAGTTCCATTAAGAATAGGGTTACATGTTGGAGAAATTTTTTTTGATGATGGCAAAGTATTAGGAGATGGCGTGAATGTAGCATCAAGAGTGCAATCGCTTGGTATTGCCAATTCAATACTTTTTTCGGCAGAAATAAACAGTAAGATAAAAAATCAGCAGGAATTTAAAACTGTTTCACTTGGTAAGTTTCATTTTAAGAATGTGGACGGGCCCATGGAAGTATTTGCTCTCACTAACGACGGCCTTGCTGTTCCAAAGAAAGAACAGGTAGAAGGCAAACTCAAAAATGAAACATCAAAAAATAATCTTTCTGTTGTAAGAAAGTTAATATTAACAGCCGGTATTGTGCTCCTGGTGGTGGCTTCAATATTTATTTACAATTATTTTAATAAAAATAAATTTACAGGCAAAGACAAATCAATAGCAGTACTTCCTTTCAAGAATCTGAGCGGCAATAAGGATAATGAATATTTCAGCGATGGTATTACAGAAGAAATTACAACACAGTTAGCTAAAATTGCACACCTGAAAGTAATTTCCAGAACTACCGCTATGCTGTACAAAAATTCAAAAAAATCTGTAAAAGAAATTGCTGAAGAGATGGGTGTTTCTTCAATATTAGAAGGCAGTGTGCAACAATCGGGTCAGGAAATAAGAATAACTGCGCAATTAATTGACGCCAACACCCAGGAGCATATTTGGGCAGAACATTATGATCAAAAAAATCTGAATGATATATTTTCCATGCAGAGCGAAGTAGCACAGAATATAGCTGAACAGCTTGATGCCCATTTATCCAGCGAAGAAAAAAATAATATTGAAAAAAAATCTACTACTAATCCTGAAGCGTACAATCTTTATCTCAAAGGCCGGTATTTCTGGAATCAGAGAAATGCACCATCGTTAAAAAGGGGGATTGCTTATTTCGATTCAGCAATTGCAGTTGACCCACTGTATTCAAAGGCTTATTCCGGAATAGCAGATTGCTATGCATCTTTAGGTTATGGAAGTTTTTTGGCTCCTTCAGATGCAGCATTAAAAGCCCAGGCAGCAGCTTTGAAAGCGCTTGAGCTTGATTCTACATTGGCCGAACCACATGCGTCATTGGGTTACATTAAATTTTATTATTCATGGGATTGGCATGGTGCTGAACAGGAATTTTTAAAAGCTATTGCACTAAATCCAAATTATGAAATTGCTTATGACTGGTATGGTGTTTTTCTTACAGCTATGGGGAGACTTGAAGATGCCCGTAAAGTAATTGAAAAAGCGCAGCAAATAGCTCCCTTATCAGCATTTATTAATACTGATATGGGGTTTAATTTATATTACGAAAAAAATTATGATAAAGCCATTCAATCATTAAAATCAACTTTGGAAATAAATCCCAACTTCCTGTTGGCCCACCTCTGGCTCGCCCGCACATACCAGGCAATGAAAATGTATAAAGAGGCGCTGGAAGAATATCAAACAGCGCAAACAATTGCCCCTAACTGGGTACCCACAGTTGCAGGGATAGGAAATATTTATGGATTAACAGGTCAGAAAATTGAAGCAAAAAAAATATTAGACAGCCTCAAAGAAATGTCGTCTCAAAAATATGTTACCCCTTATGGAGTTGCATTGGTCTATGCAGGTTTAGGAGAAACGGACAAAGTATTTGAGTATCTTGAAAAAGCATATCACGATCGTTCCAATTGGCTTGTATGGCTCAAGTTGGATCCCAGGTGGGATTCCGTAAGATACGATAAGCGCTTTATTGACCTTGTTAAAAAGGTGGGCTTACCTTCTTAACAAAGAAATGGATATTCACCCGGCTGCAACTCATATCTCAACACCGGTTGCGTCGCATACTTTTACTGATGTAATTTTTGTTCGGCAAAATGCAAAAAGTCTAATATCATGGTAAAACTATTTAAGAATAAACAAATAATAGTACATTTTTTCAACCCTTCATATGCATTGATAAGAATGTCAATGCATTTTTTTTCGGTATCAAACAAGCGGTCAAATTAATGTATATTACTCTTCATCGATTTTAGTTTATTATTTATGCCAAGCCAAAACCGCCAGCTCGCTGCTATTCTTTTCACCGACATTGTTGGCTACACTGCCATGATGCAGCAAGATGAACAAAAAGCACTTGCTGTTACCAGGCATTATATTGCAGTTTTAAATAGATCTGTAGAAATTCATCATGGGCAAATTTTGAATGATTATGGAGATGGGAGCCTTTGTACTTTTCCAAGTGTAATAAATGCATTGCATTGCGCAATTGAAGTACAGCAGCAGTTGCAAACTGAGCCAAAAGTTCCGTTACGTATTGGCTTGCACTCAGGTGAGGTTTTTTTTGAAGGCAGTAAAGTTATGGGCGATAGTGTAAATGTTGCTTCCCGCATTCAATCGCTTGGCCAGGCCAACACTATTTTATTTTCTAAAGAAATTTTTGATAAGATAAAAAATCAACCTGAATTCAAATCCATTTCTCTCGGTCAATTTGAATTTAAAAATGTGGATGAGCCGATGGAGATTTTTGCATTGGCAATTGATGGTTTGAAAGTACCCAAGCGGGAAGATATGAGCGGCAAACTGAAAGAAATAGAAATAAAATCAACGAGAAAAAAAATATTTGCTGCTATTACAATTATTCTTTTACTCGCAGTAGGCTTTTTTATTTATAAATATTTTACTCACCCTATAGGATTTACTGGAGAAAAAACGATTGCAGTTTTACCTTTTGACAACACTGGTGTAGATAAAAGTGAAGACTATATTTCAGACGGTATTACGCAGGAAATCATCCAAAACCTTTCTAAGATTTCTTCACTTCAAAAGGTAATTGGATGGATATCCGTAAAGAGTTTTAAGAATACAACCAAGTCTCTCAAACAAATTGCAGAAGAATTGGGCGTCGCTGCTGTTCTTTCAGGCACTATTCAAAATCAAGGGAAAAAATCACATATAGATGTAGCATTGACGGAGGTAGGTACCAATAAACAAATTTGGGGGCGGAGTTTTGATTACAGCGGTAAAGATCTTCTTTCTATTCAATCAGAAGTTGCCGCACAGATAGTTACCGCCATGAAAGCAACTTTAACTCCGGAAGAAAAAAAGAGTCTTTCAAAAAATTATACAGAAAATGTGGCAGCCTATAAATTCTACCGTAAAGGCCGGTTCTTTTGGGATCAAAGAAGCAAGGAAAGTTATGACAGCGCAGAAGTGTACTATAAAAAGGCAATCGAATTAGACCCTGACTATGCACTTGCTTATGCTGGTCTTGCAGACCTTTATACTTTTAACCAGAAAGGTTTGTCACAACTGGAAGCGATACCCATTGCAAGAGAATATGCCATGAAGGCCTTATTACTCGACAGCACACTTACTGAAGCACAGACGACAGTAGCTTTTATACATTTTCAATTTGATTACGATTTCTCAGGCGCCAAACTGGCTTTTCAAAAAATAATCCGTGATAATCCAAATTACCCGATTGCACATTTATATTATGGAAATCTATTGCTTTATACAGGACATTTTAAAGATGGAATTAATGAAAATAAAAAAGCACTCAGCCTCGATCCGCTTTCCGCTGTTGTGAACTCTGTATTAGGCAGAAATTATTATTACGCACGGGAATATGATTCGGCAATTTTACAAGTTCAAAAGGCCCTAACATTGAATCCAAATTTCAAAATGGCTAATATGACCTTAGGCCTCGCTTTTTTGCAAAAGAAACTTTACCCTAAGGCCATTGATGCATTTTCGAAAGTTCCGCCACTTTCATATGACCAGGGTAACAGCGGGCTTTTAATGTTGTCTTATACTTATGCGTTTACAGGGGATTTAACAACAGCAAAAGCGATACTGGAGAAAGTTCCGGAAGAATTTCGATTGAAATGGCCATACTGGTTGTCATCTGTTTACCTTGGCATGGGGGATATTGATAAAGCACTGACGCAACTGGAATATGCATACAAGGCTCGTGCACTCGGAATGGTTTTTCTAAAAACTGAACCCGTCTTTGACCCCATCAGAAATGAGCCAAGATTTAAGGCGTTGATGAAGAAAATGAACTTTGAATAATGTTTCCAAAAAAATAGTTCTACATTAGTAGCTCATTCCTCCTTTTCTCTCTTTATTTATGCCGAACCAAAACCGACAACTCGCCGCAATTCTTTTCACCGACATTGTTGGCTACACTGCCATGATGCAGCAGGATGAAGGAAAGGCAGTTGAAATGGTGAAGCGGTATATTGAAGTTTTGCAAAAAACAGTTGGTACTCATGCCGGTGAAATTTTGAATGATTATGGTGATGGCAGTCTTTGCAGTTTTACAAGTGCTACCCAGGCCATTAAATGCGCTGCGGCCATGCAGCAACAATTCCAATCAGGCTTAGCAATTCCACTGCGTATTGGCCTGCACATTGGCGAAATATTTTTTGAAAATGGAAAAGTATTGGGCGATGGTGTGAATGTTGCTTCACGCATCCAGTCATTGGGGCAAGCAAATACAATTTTGTTTTCAAAAGAAATTTTTGATAAGATAAAAAACCAGCCTCAATTCAAATCCATTTCGCTTGGCAAGTTTGAATTTAAAAATGTGGATGAGCCAATGGAAATATTTGCATTGGCAAATGAGGGGTTGATTGTTCCGGCTAAAGAACAAATGAGCGGCAAGCTAAAAGAAATTCAAAAAAATTCTTCCGCAAGAAACTGGATAATTACAATTGCTGCAGTTGCATTATTAATTGCAGCATATTTTATTTATAAAAAATTTTACAGCACTCAGGAATTTACCGGTGAGAAATCTGTTGCTGTATTACCATTCGAAAATACAGGCCCCGACAACAGTGAAGAATATATTTCGGATGGCATCACCCAGGATATTATTAACAACCTTTCTAAAGTTGCTTCGCTGCAAAAAGTAATTGGATGGTTTTCTGTAAAGACTTTTAAAAAAACTACAAAAACAATAAAACAAATTGCTGATGAATTAAGTGTTTCATCAATTCTTACCGGCAGCATACAAAGACAGGGTGATAAAATTCATGTTATTGCAGAACTACTTGAAGTAAGCACCGGCAAACAATTGTGGAGCGAAAATTATGATTACAACAGCAGAGACCTTTTATCCATACAAACAATAGTAGCAGGCGAAATTGTAAAAGCGCTTCGGGCGAACTTAACGCCTGAAGAAAAGAAAGGCCTTTCTAAACATTATACTGAAAATGTAGAAGCTTATAAATTTTACCGCAAGGGGCGTTACTTCTGGGACACAAGAACTAAAGCAACATTCGACAGTGCAGAAGCTAATTACAAACGGGCCATTGAAATTGATCCTGATTATGCATTGGCTTACGCAGGCCTTGCCGATTGTTATATTTATAACCAGAAAGGTTTAATTCAAACCGAAGCAATTCCCATTGCCCGCGATTATGCTATGAAAGCTTTGACACTGGATAGCAATCTTTGTGAAGCAGTTACTTCATTAGGTCTCATTCAATCTGCTTTTGATTATGACTGGGCTAAATCAAAAAAGACGCTGGAAAAAGCAATCAGCCTCAATCCTAATTATGCCTTTGCACATTTGTTTTATGCAAACCTGCTTCAATACACTGGTGAAAGCGAAGAAAAAGGTATTCAGGAAACTAAGAAGGCGCTGGAACTTGAACCACTTTCTGTACAAATAAACTGGATCCTCGGAAGAAACTATTGGCTGGCGCGTAAATATGATTCGGCCAATGTACAATTTAAAAAAACACTTATGCTCGACCCGAAAAATGGCCTTGCAAAAGGAACCCTGGCCCTTGTGCTTCTGGCTCAAAAAAAATTTTCAGAAGCATTTGATTTGATAATGCAATTCCCAAAAACTGTAATAAGCACGTCAGCTGATTACCGGTGGCCTTATTTTGTTTATGCAAAAGCACTTTCAGGAGACACCGTTCTGGCGAAAGCAGAATTACAAAAAAACCTGGCAGAAAACACCAATCTTAACCCTTATATTTTGGCCCGCGCTTATGTAGGGCTTAAAGATTATAATCAGGCTTTAAATCAACTGGAAATTGCCTATAATGTAAGATTCCTTGCTATGTATTATATCAATGTTGACCCTACTTTTGATCCTATCAGAAACGAGCCACGATTTAGAGCTTTGATGAAGAGGATGAATTTAGAATAATCCTCTAATTCATTTAAAAGAATTAAATTAGAAGTTACGTTCATAGCTCCCGTAACTAATGCAGCAACAAAACCGTCAGCTCGCCGCTATCCTTTTCACCGACATTGTTGGTTATACTGCTATGATGCAGCAGGATGAACAGAAAGCGCTTGCAGTTACCCGGCATTATCTTACGGTTCTAAATAAATCAGTTGAAATTAATCATGGGAAAATATTGAATGATTATGGAGATGGGAGCCTTTGTACTTTTCCAAGTGTAATAAATGCATTGCATTGTGCAATTGACGTACAGCAGCAGTTGCAAACTGAGCCAAAAGTACCGATGCGTATAGGCTTGCACTCAGGTGAGGTTTTTTTTGAAGGCAGTAAAGTAATGGGCGACAGTGTGAATGTCGCTTCCCGCATTCAGTCTCTTGGTCAGGCCAACACTATTTTATTTTCTAAAGAAATTTTTAATAAGATAAAAAATCAACTTGAATTCAAATCCATTTCTCTCGGTCAATTTGAATTTAAAAATGTGGATGAGCCAATGGAAATATTTGCATTGGCAAATGAGGGATTGAAAGTCCCGAAGCGGGAGGAGATGAGTGGAAAATTGAAGGAGATGGAAAAAAAATCAACAAGGAAAAAAATGTTTGCGGCGATTGCAATTTTTCTTTTGCCAGCTGCAGGTTTTTTTATTTATAAAAATCTTACTCAACCTACAGGATTTACAGGGGAAAAAACCATTGCTGTATTACCATTTGAAAATACTGGAGCTGACAATAGTGAGGAATATATTTCTGATGGGATTACTCAAGACATAATTAGTAACCTGTCAAAAATTTCATCATTACAAAAAGTTATTGGCTGGTTTTCAGTCAGAGCATTTAAGAAAACAACCAAAACTTTGAATGAAATTGCCAAAGAACTTGGAGTAGCAGCTATTATATCAGGGTCAATACAAAAAAATGCTGACAAGATGCATGTAATTGCAGAGTTAACAGAAGTAAATACAAAAAAACTATTATGGAATTATGATTCAGTATATAGCAGTAAAGATCTGCTGACAATTCAGTCAACTATTGCAGGAGAAATAGTTAGTTCTATGAAAGCAAGCCTGACAGCGGAAGAAAAAAAGAATCTTACAAAACACTATACTGATAATATAGAAGCTTATAAGTTTTATCGAAAAGGCCGCATTTTTTGGGATCAGCGAACAAAAGAGAGTTTTGACAGTTCACAAATATATTATAATAAGGCCATTGAACTTGACCCTGATTATGCACTTGCCTATTCCGGCCTTGCTGATCTTTATATATACAATCAAAAAGGTTTATTACAAACTGAGGCAATACCCTTTGCCAGGGATTATGCTTTGAAAGCTTTGTCACTTGACAATACGCTCAGCGAAGCTCTTACAACAATTGGTGCTATTCAAAGTTTATTTGATTATGACTGGGTGAAATCGAAAAACACATTGCAAAAAGCTATTACTCTTAATCCCAATTACCCCACAGCTCATTTATTTTACGGAAACTTGCTGCAATACACAGGTGAAAGTACAGAGCAGGGAATTAGCGAAATAAAAAAAGCGTTGTCCCTTGATCCGCTTTCGAGGAATCTTAATTAT